>JAPKCS010000035.1 GCA_028822845.1 Candidatus Poseidoniaceae archaeon
TCCTCAACACCTTCACAGCAGGCACAGCCGGTGGCTGGGTCAGCGTTGCACCAGGCTCCCCTGGTGACATCCAAGGCTTCGACCTCCAACCTGGACGCAAAATCTTCATCCAAGGCGGATCCTACCTCGGTTCTACCCTCAACGTCCAAACCGATACCAAATTCCAAGGCATGAAGGGCTTCTTCAGCGGCGAATCAATGTTCTTCGTCCAAGCCTCGACCGAAGACGGATCCGTTGGCCGTGTGTGGTACAACTCCTTTGGAGCAATCAAGCAAATCCCTGTCCAACCTGGACAAACCATCACCGTTGACACAGGTCACGTTGTTGCGTTCGAAGACACCGTTCAGTACACCATCGCCAAGGTCGGCGGAATGAAGTCCTTCCTCGTTGGAGGCGAAGGTCTGGTGATGAACTTCACCGGACAAGGTACCGTTTGGATTCAAACCCGCAACGTCGAAAGCCTCGCTGGTAAGCTCATCCCATTCATGCCATCCCGTGGCAACTGAGCACATCTGGCCAGTTGATTCGCATGGAACCATTGCGGTTCCGTTGATGCAAACATACGATGTTCATTGAGGTTCATCCTTGACCGTGTCCGAAGCGCTCGCAGCGTGAACCATGTGGACAGATTGCCACTGCTGTAAAAATGGTGTATTTTCCACACTGCGGTCGAGAGCGCATGTTTCCTACATACCACTCGCCTGATATCGGTGGATAAATTCCGTTTTACAGTCAAAGGTTGTCGGTTTTACCGAAAACCGACGAATGAAGCGCTTTTGATGCAGGAACCCGAACCTTCAAGAGGCTCCACGTGGTTAGATTGTTTCATGGACAAAGCCCAGACCACAACAAAGGTTCGCCACGCTACAAAACTCGCCCTTCGCGAGGCGGTGATGCGTGTCGTCAAACAACGCAAAACACACAGAAACTTCCTCCAAGCCGCAGCAGAAACTGAAGCGCGACTTCTCGAAGGTCAGCCGAATGCCATCTTCATGTACGGCCTGTGAATGATCCCCCCAACATACCCTCTCCCTCATCTGCCCCGCAGTTACCTCCGGAAGGGTGGGTGAGGTGACGGCCTGTTTGGAAGCGTTCTTGACTTAGATTCGATTCGCATACCCATGGAACCTCTGGCTTGGGATGCAATCCTCACCGCTGGAACGTTCTTCTTGCTGGGTGCCACTTCACCGGGTCCAAGTTTGATGGTGGTGTTACGCAACACCCTCATCGGTGGACGCAAGCAGGGTGTAGCATGCGCTGTTGGCCATGGCTTAGGTTTCGGATTGTACGCCGGTTGTGCTGTCTTCGGCCTCATCGTTTTGCTTGAACAAGCTCCCGATTTGTTTCTTCTGTTGCAGATCATCGGCGTCGTTTTGCTTGTGTGGTACGGCTTGAAGATGTGGCAGACCGTCCTTTCTGAGCCGGCAGCAGAAGCATTGGACGCAGTGAACATTCGACAACGCCAAGGCTTTGCAGAAGGGTTCGCTATTGCCTTCTTCAACCCAAAAATCGCCTTATTCTTGGTCGCTGTTTTGGCACAGGTGCTTGAACCAGGCATGGGCATGAGCACCAAACTGGCCATCGGAGGGCTTGGCATGTTCATCGACACCGCATGGTACGTCATCGTAGCGTTGTTGCTGACTGGAACACGGGCTCTGGAACTCTTGCGTTCACGCGGAGAAATCGTATATCGTGCAACGGCCATTGCCCTGTGGTTGTTTGCCGCATCGGTGACCTACAGCCTCGTGTGATCACTTTTGACAACGAGGGCAGAGAAACGTGGAGCGGTTGCTTTGCACAATTCGTTCGATGGTTCCGGAGCAGTCTGCTTTCAAACACGGCCCATCTTCTCGGTCATAGACTTGGAAATGGTGACCAAAGTAGCCAAGGGTTCCGTCAACCGCAGCAAAATCGTTCAGTGTTGAACCACCGACGGCTATCGCAGCCTTGAGCACAGCCTTGACTTCATCAACCAGACGTACGAGGCGCTTGGTGGGCTTGCCGTTGCTTTTCACGAGGGTGTTTGATGGCGTGGTCGGAGCGATGCCAGACCGGTGAAGTGCCTCACAAGCGTAGATGTTACCGACACCGACAACAAAGCGTTGATCGAGCAGTGTGATCTTGATGGCAGAGCGCTTTCCTTTGATTCGTTCTGCTGCAACCGTGGCATCCCATCCTTCGAAAGGCTCAGGGCCAAGGTGTTCCAATAGGGCTTGAATCGGTTCTTCGGCTCGCTCAAACACATCAGCAACGCCGAAGCGACGTGGGTCTGTGTAGACCGAAACTGAGCCGTCATCAAAGCGGAACTCCATGTGGTCGTGGCGGCCTTGAAACCCAGTGAGTTCACCGAACAGCGATGCTTGCACACCGGCACTTTTCGGGTTCAAGCGAGTGACTTCATCTGGTGTGACCAAGGTGTAGCGGCCGCTCATCCCGAGATGAGAAAGGAACACGCAGCCGTCTTCGAGATCAATCAGGAGGTACTTGGCTCGGCGACGTACAGCGACCACAACTTGGCCGGTCAGACGGTCAGCCATATCGCTTGGAAAAGGAAAACGCAAATCAGTGCGCCGAAGAATGACACGTTCGATTCGCCTGCCAACCCATGCTTGTTCCAATCCGGAACGGACGGTTTCCACTTCAGGCAATTCTGGCACGTAGATCACTCCGTGCGACGGACATGAAACAGCACGTGATTGTCTTCATAGCCAGTCAGTTCAATTCGCTCTTCGATGTTGAAACCCGAACGCTCCAAGGTGTGTTCGACCTTGGCAAACAAGGCCGCTTCGCCCTCCCCAGTCCAGCGTTCACTCGCTGCTTTGAGGGAGAGAAGACCGACGCCTCCAACGTTGAGGAAACGACGGCAAGCTCCAATGAAAATATCGACCTGGCCGGCTTGTGCTACGTCTTGGAACAACCAGTTCACTTTGGTTGGGATCAAGACACCCCATGCCGCATGTTGACGCGCATCACCCAACACGGGAACCAAACCTGGTCGTGATTTGGCCATGTGAGTCAACTCACGCAAGCAGCGTGGAGCCAAATCGACGGCGACAAGGCGACCTTTCAGATCGTTGCCCTCACCGCACAAATGATCGTGAAGGTGGCTAATGGAGGTTCCATGCCCAGCACCGAGGTACAGCACGGTGCTCCCTTCCTCCGGGAGAAGAAGAGCCGCATCATTTCTGGTGCGAAGAATCGCCGCACCAAGTTTCGAACGTGTCGGATCCCATCGTCGACATTCCATGCCTTGGATGCGTCGAAGCGACTCTCCATAGACGCTGTGACCTGGAACAGCATTGATGCTCCAGATGGATTTTCCTTCGCGTAACACAGCCCATGAAAGAGGGTCTGAACGACGGCGGTTGTTTCCTCGTGACATCAACCCACCTCAGTTTCGTCGCGATGGTGGGCGGGGGTGAGCGGCCTTGATGGCCTCGACTTTTTCATCGAGTTCTCGCATCTCTTCTTCACCCCAAGGAACGCCCTCAAAGGCGTCAACCTTGGCTGCAATGCTTGCTCGTGCTGCGACCGTACGGGATATCTTTCCTCGGACCCAGCGAGGGGAACGGGAAATCCACGGGTGCATGAAAATATGACCGTGTTTGGGCGGTGGTGCTCCAGTTTTCAAATGGTTGAAAAAGGCCTTTTCAGCACCCAACACTTGGACGGTTCCAGCTGGCAAACGGGCCAGTCGCATTCGCCCATGGGCTTCAACTGACAAACGAGCAGCCAACAGAGGACCGAGCAAAGCAGACACTGAGGGGAGGTGTTCTTCAGCGAGGGCTCGGATGCCGTTTTCCATTCGATCAAGTTGACCTCGGAACACAGCAACACTGGCACCCCATTCCTTCAAAACCTTCCATTCGGGCTTGCTTGGACCGACTGGAGGTAAGGAGACTTCAAGAGTTTGAGAAAGATGTTCAAGCGATTCTGCATCGCCAACAAGACGCCCCAGGGAAGACCTGTCCTTGCCAAAGCGAGCCTCGGGTAAGAAAAGCCCAACCCATTCAACAAGGCGGGCTTCCATGGTGAGGAAGGTGCTGCGAAGTTCATCGCTGGCTCGCATCAGATGTTCGAGCCGTCGGTCCGGGTCACCGGCTGCTTGGGCGACCCCTCGGTTCGCCATGGCAAGGGCGGCGGCGTCGACTGCCGTTTGGGCATCCGAGTCTGGCAAAGGCCAGTCTGCATCAGGTAAATCCAGTTCGCCATGAACTCGTACCTTCGCCTCAGGGAACCGTTCTTTCAGGATGATTGCTTCAGGTGTCAACCCTTTGGCAGCAATGCATTCCAAGCGTTGGACAACGGTACGTTCATCGAAAAAACCGTCCCACTGCTCGACATCCATGATGTTGCCCGAATCATCGGCAACCGCAGCAGCGCGCCAGTCATACCACAACCACATAGAGCGAGCGTAGCGCCCGCTTGCCTTGATTGCTTCCCTTTTGTTGAGTGGTTTTTAGGGCGGGCAACCGGCATTTTGAAACGCCTAAAAATCTTCGATGCTACAGCCGTCTTTAGCAATAAGGCTAAGTATTGTATGAACTGGGCTCTTGCTATGTTTTGCCCACAATGTGGAACCTTGGCCTTCCCAAGTCCAAGCGGTGACATTTCTTGTACCAACTATAAGTGTGGCTACAACGGCCCTGCGAACCTTGTCATCAAAGGCACAGACGGCAAAGATGTCGACCTGTCAAAGGCTAAATCAAGCACCAATGCAAAGTCCAGAGTTTACGATGTGATCAAGGATTCTGACAAGCGTCACGGCGTGCTCACCACAGACACCTACATGTGCCCAAATCGAATCGATGGCACACCGTGTGATTGCATCGAAGTGTACTCTTACCTTGAACAAACACGTTCCAGTGATGAGCCTGAGACCAGGATGTTGACCTGCAAAGAGTGCGGTCACGGTTGGCGAGAGTACTGATTGGCGCCTTTACACAAACCGCCTAGTTTCAAATAGCAAGGGGAAAAAGGCCAATCATGGCCAACAAACCACTTCTTATTGTAGCAGGCGTTGTTTTACTCTTGAGCATAGGCTCGCTCACAGTGATTGGAACATCCATCAGTGGAATCGAACAAGATTTTGAAGACATCGATCCTGCAAAATACCTCTCGAAAGAAGCAACCTCACACAACATAGTCTATTTGGATGAAGACGGCGCTGGTTCCGGTGGGTATTTGATCCTCATTCCAGGTGAATACACTGACGCTGATGAAGATCAACTCAATGATGAATGCGTGGCTTTTGAATTTACTGTCAAGGACTCGAACGGTACCGATGTCACCAATACCACATCTGAAACGCTCTGTTCGGCTGCATCATCAGATTATGAATACATCAATGCAGGCGGTGGCTGGATGGTTGTCGCTACGGTTTGTGATACGTACGCCGACACCGAACTCGAGGCCGTGGAATCATGCTCCATCGGCGACACTTACGCTGTTGAAAGCACCACGAGCATGATGGTGTTTGACTCTGATGCCTACTTCATTGAATTGTTATCGCTCGGCCTAGATTTCCTTGGTGAGGTCTTTGGTGCCGGATGTGTGGGGATTTTAGGAATATGTTGTGGCTTGATTCTTCTGATCACAGGTTTGATCGTTGGAGGCAAGCAGCAACCTCCCGTTATGATGGCAGGGATGCCAATGGGGCAACAACCTGCTGTGAGCGGCTTCCAAGCCGCAGTCGGCTACGGGAACAACCCGACTGAAGGAAACGCTCAGAACCCTATGCAACAATACGCACCACCTGTGAATCAGGTCGCACAGCAAATGGTCCAGCCGAGTGTACCACAAGCACCAGCATCCCAAATCTGGGATCAACCTGGCAATCAGTAATCAGTAATCGTTCTCGACACGAGGTGCGAGGAAGTACTGCACATTTGCAGCACCGTCATTGAAGGAGAACTTCATCGACAATGGGTAGTTCTCACCAAAGCCGATTTCGACTGTTTCCAATGGACCGAACACCTTGGCCATTGGCACCAAGTAGGTCAATGAGTATTGGCTTCGAGCAGGAGCCTTGCATTCCAGGGATTGCAATTCATCCTTGTGGAAGGAAACCGTGACCGAGTCCGTTGAACCTTGAACGTGAACTGTGAAGGTGTCAGAATCGATGCTGAAGTTGACCAAATCGCCAACTTGCCGTGCTGCCTTGAGGGCTTGGGCGAGGTCGGCACCGGTCATCTTCACTTTGCAAGGAAGATCCAAGCTTGGTAGGGTTGGAACGTTCATTGTTGAATCGTCAAGCGGCCTGATGTTTCGGTCAATCTTACCGAGGTTCAGCGTCACTACGCCGGATTCAGCGTTGAAAGCCATCTCGATGAGGTCTGTTGGAGCACCGAGGCTCACGAGTTCTTTGATTTTACGAAGTTCTAATCCGAGCTTGGTTTCGTCGATGTCCCAGGTGTCAAACGCCGCTGCGTCAATGTTCATCTGAATCATTGCCACATGAGACGGGTCAACAACCCGAACTTCCATTCCACTTTCATCGAAATCAAAGCGTGCGTCTTCTACAACAACACCTAATGTTTCGATGATTTTGCTCATCAAGTCCTGCCGGGCCGTGACGTTCAACATTTGAGATACACCCCTCTCCAATTAATGCTCCCTTTTTGACGGCTTATGAACTTAACATCTGTGGCTGATAAAAAAAGGGGCGTCGGGCGCGGTTTCTGGAGGACTCGGCGTTCACCGCGTATGGGCGTCAACATGTTGGTGTCAGGCTCTGAATTGAAATACAGCGGTGCGGATGGCACAACATGCAGATGATCAGAGCCATCAATGTACTAACCTTAGCCAGCCTTTTGATTTTAACCGGATGCTTCGGCCTTGTCGATGAAGAGGTCGCTCCGCCAGCCGAAGGGCAAACGCCGACAACCAACGCCGCACTCAATCATCCTCCATCCATCGATGTGTTCCATTACACCCAAATTGGTATCGTAGAATATTGGTCCATTGACACCCTCACCAACACCACCAGCGTCAGTGGAGCGAACGTATCGTTGTACCATGCAGCCATAGACGTCGACGGAGATTTAACCAATATGGGATGGGATTTGGATTTGGACGGTAGCATTGATCACAATACGACGAGCCACAGCGGCTTCTCGACAGTGTTTATCCCTAATTCTGCTTGGCACGCCTACCCATCATCCCAAGCCTCAGCCTCCATGGAAAGTCAAATGTCGAGCATCGCATTTATTGCCACCGATGCATCTGGGAATGCCGTTTCACAATTTGTCCATATCAACAGCCCGCCATTTAGTCCAGCATATATCGTTGGAATGGAAGCCATGTACCAATTTGGTGCTGAGGATGCAAACGGCGACACTACAGCTGGAACTGACGACAACATGGTCCGTGTGACCATGAGCCAAGGTGGCGACTTGAACTGGGCTTCGATCTCAGTCAAGATTTCCGTGAACAACGGCGCACCTGTCACTTGTGACAACCCTGGAGCAACTGGCGGCGCATGCGGCCTTGTTGAATTCGGAGCAACAACCGACCAAGTTTGGTCTGTTGGTGACGGTGTTACCATCGTCGAATCCGGACAAGACCTTTGCACAGCAGGCGAAACCTGTGAAGTCAAGGTTACCATCACCGACACCCGCGAAGGAAGGACGCTTGATGAGTCAACTTCCTTTGCTGAGTGATTCGGCCAAATCGCCCTTGCATTCTTATGCCAAGCAATCCTGCGAAGGGCATGAGCGAAGCACCTGGCTCGGTCGAGCCTTTGTTGAAGGACGATGGCACACCGTTCAAAATTGCCGTTTTAATCCCGACGATCAACAATGCAGATGAACTCGACATCGTGCTTGAACGCTTGTCAAAGCAAACCTACAGTGACTTTGAAACCGTGATTTGTGATTCGAAATCCATGGACCACACCAGGCAAGTGTGTGAGAAATACGGAGCAACGTGGATCGAAGACCCTTCGAGAAACCGAGCTGATGCGTGCAATTTCGCCCTTCGTCAAATGGAACACGAACTCGTGTTGTTCACCGATGACGATACGATCCCACCTTTGGACTGGGTTGAGAAATTGGTTCGTTGGTTCAAGGATGACGATGTTGGCGCTGTTGGTGGACCAAACTTCGCCCCAGATGAAGATCCGTTCGGAGCCAAGTGCGCCGATGTCGCCTTCTGCACACGGTTCATGACCGCTGGCACCCGGTATGGAGCTCAGCCAAAAGGGGACCTTGTCCCCATCACTCACAACCCTGGCGTGAACTGCGCTCATCGAATGGCCAACCTTCGAGAAGTTGATTTCTTCGAACCAGGTTGCATTGGTGCCGAAGATGTTGTGCTCGATGCGAAGATTCAGCGAGCAGGCCACAAGTTGTTCATCGACCCGTCAAACGTGATGCCACATCGTCGACGCCGCCCGTTCAAGCCCTACATGAAGCAGATGCGGAATTACGGCTACACCCGAATGGTTGCCAACAAACGCTGGCCTGAAATTTCTGTTTGGTCGCACACGGCCATCGGTATGTTCCCCTGGTTGGTGGTTGCTGCGTTGCTGGCAATGCTGTATGGAGCACTCACTGGTGGAGCAGAAACAGACCTCTGGTTTACCCTTGCTGGCGACTGGAACCTCTCCCGAGTAGCCTTCCACATCCCAACTGGGATGATCAGTTTCTACATCGCACTGGCTTGGCTTGGTGCAGCAATAGGCACTTCACCTCACCGAACGATTGGAACTGTGTTCTTTGCGCCCTTATTCGTGTTTCTCGCCCATTGGGCGTACGGCCAAGGCGTCAACAAAGCCTGGCGAGAGATCCGCCGCACCGGTGGGAAAGCCGGTGAAGGTGCACAAATCGACGACCGCATCCGGACCGCTTGAGCAAGCGACCTTCGCGTCGATCATTGGACCATCCAATCGTTGGACTGGTAAACTTCAACGGTAAAGGGAATGAAGCCACTTACCCTCTTTGTCTTGATACTTCAATTCAAATGAATCCGGTTCGCTTTGAGGCTCCCATGTGTGATGGCCTTGGAGATGAAAGCCCATCTGGCGATAGACTTCAGGAGTGCAGTGAACTCCTGTTTCACCAAAATAAAATGCCCGGGAAACCTCAGTTGTTAGGCGGTGAAGTCCAGCTTGGTAAAGTGCAATCGATGTGATGGCGTCTTGCGAAGTTGGAGAGCGCCGATAGTCGATGTTTGGAAATGGATGCGAGCAAGCTTCAGCAGGCGGGTTGAGGCAGGTCCCCTGTGGTTGACGCCTGGGTGCTTTCAACATTTTTCTCATCTGAAACAAACGTATTCTGCGATGAGGGCGTTTGCCGTAAGCCCGACCACGGAGGTATTTCTTCTCATATTCATACAATGAGGGCGAGATCAAGTCCCAGGTTTTTTTGGTCAAACAATACGTCACAAAATGCCGATTGGTGAGCACGACCTTGTCAAGGTCGCCTTCCAGTTCTTGTTTCGTCCCAGATTGAACGTTCCAGACTTGAACGGTTCCGACATCGTCGTACTGCTCAGCCCAATCCGAGAGCCGCAGTAAGGCGGTCATGAACGTTGGTCCGGCTTCAATGTCGTCTTCAACCAGGATCATCCGTTGATAATTTTGTTCGTCAAAGATCTCTCGCCTCGCCCCAATCAGTTGCCGTCCGACCCCAAAATTCTCAGGTCTTTGAATTATTTTTTTGTAAGGCACCCCGCTGTCTTCGATCACTTTGATCAACTCAGCGTGCTGTGAATGTTCTCCTCCATCCAAATAATGATGCAAATCAACCTCCTCATTCATGACTTCTGGGCACACTGCCAAACCTTGCAGCATTCGCTTGAAATGGTCAGGACGACCAAAACCAAATGTGCAAACGGCGGTCTTCATTCCTCATCCCTCGTTTGAGGTTGGGTGTGCCATAACTTCCCGGCAAGAGCTTCCCATTCATCCGATTGAGGGTGGGCGGAGTTGTGGTAGTTGGTGTATTCGCCAAAGACCCATTCGCCCTTGACGCGGAACAAATCAACACGAGAGTAATCAATCTCCGAGGCAAGGTTTTCGGCGACTTCGATCAGCGATTTTATTCCTTCTTCACCTAAGATGGGCACGATGTTCTCTGGTGTGCCTTCTTCGCTCCATCGTCCGTTGGTTTGAATTATTTTTTGTCCTTGAAGCGTGTAAATCGATTGAGCGTGGGTCGTCATTCGTCCGATATCATGTTGGATAAATCCGGCCTTGCCATGAAACACATGCACCTTCCAATCGGAAGGCAATGAATCGGTTTCATCGACCAGCAACTCCTCAATCATCACACCTCGTGGTTTGATTGTGTATGCACCCCACTCCAATGGGGCAGGGAAATCTTTCCCCAACGTACGTGACAGTGCCCACTGGATGCGCCAACGTGGCCATGGCTTGCCATGCTGATCTTTGCCGTTTCGAATGACCAAATACCGATTATCGCCTCGACTTCTCAGTCTGAATTTACGCGCCACTCCATTCAATGGCTTCTCGCCGTTATCCATGATGAACAGGGTGTCCCCTGACCAGTGATTGGTTTTGATCACACAACGTTTAGGCAACGTATCCCAGTCAAGTTTTACCTTTACATCGGTGCTCCAATAATGCAGCTTTGGTAGTGCACAGCCGCCAAGCCGTTGGACTATTTCTCGTGCCGTGTATTTGTTTTCCATCAGGGGAAGGACAGGATTTCGGTCGTTGACCATCCTGTACAGAAGTTTCTGTGAATAGTGTTCGGATTTGGTTGAGTCAAAGCGGTGCCATGCAAATTTTCCGCCGGGCAAAATGTCACCAAGGTTCGTGCCGCTCATGGTCTTCCCTACCGGTCTTATCTCAAGAAGAGCGCGCTGTTCTTCTTGTGCGTTAGCGCCTTTGATTGGAAGAGTTACGTCGGCCACGGCTGTTGGCGTAGGCAACCGTCTCAAGCAGTCGTTGGATTCCTGTTGCGGCCAAATAAATCATACGATTGTTGTGGCCTTATGTCAACAGGTTTGAACAGGCGTTTTATACACCCGTATTGTCGGTGGTTTATGGGAGAAGATTCACGACGCCTTGTGAGCGATGGTGGGGAGTCTATCGTTGATTTCGATAACAAGGCCTTCAAGCCGATTCCTCAATCGGGAATTGACCTTGCCGTCTCAGCGATGAGCACGGGCGTAATGTACCGCTACCAACCGAAACAAAATGAGCAATCGATCACTGCAAAATTAGAACGCAGTTTCTCCCACTACATGGGCGTAAAACATACCGTCGGGACGAATTCCTGTGGCTCTGCAATGTTTATTGCACTCAGCGTGGTTGGTGTTCAACCTGGTGATAAAATTCTTACCAATGCCTTCACTTTTCATGCAGTTCCATCCGTGATTCATCATGCGCATGCAGTTCCGGTTTTGGTTGAAAGCAACCGTGAATGGGCTATGGATGCAGAAGACCTTGACAAAAAAGCAAGTGAAAGCGGAGCAAAGGTGCTGTTGATGTCCTACATGCGAGGCCACGTCCCTGATATGGATGCGGTCATGGAAGTTGTCAAGAAACACAATCTCATTCTGATCGAGGATTGTGCTCACGCTTATGCCACATTATGGAACGGTCAAATGCTCGGAACCTTTGGTGAAATCGCCTGTTTCTCGACCCAATCGTCGAAAGGAATGAGTGCAGGTGAAGGTGGACTTTACACCACCAACAACGACGAATTTGCTGCAAAAGCTGTTCTTTATGCCGGTTCATATGAGCGATTATGGGCCAAGCATTTCGACCTTGATCACGAAATAATGAATCGTTTACAAAATCAAATCCCTGGTTATTCAATGCGCATGCAAGAAGTGACTGCGGCGATGTTAACGCCTCAAATTGAACGATTGGAACTGATCAAGAAGACCCACACCGAGAACTGGAATGTACTTCACAGCCTCATCGACAACCATCCCAATATCGAAATTCCAATGCCATTGCCCCAGGTTGAAAGTTTCTGCGACACCATGCAATTCCACTTGAACGGCCTTTCCAGAGAGAAGGCGGACCAGTTCATTGATCTGATGAAGACGGAAGGTATCCCCATGCAAATCTTCGGGGCTAAGCGCAACGCTCGTGATTACCGCCAATGGGAATACATCGAAGCGCACAAACAAGAATTGGGCGAAACGATTGCCAACATCGAATTTGCTTGCGACTTGTCGCTTCAACCTCATTTAACAACGGAAAACATGCATACAATCGCACAAGTGTTCCATGAAGTGTTGGCGTACATCAATGCTCAGTGATCACACTGAGCGGCGTCCCCACCACCTGATTGGCAGACCAAAGGAAGTCAACGGTTGAACGATTCAAGCGCCAAAACCCTCTTTTCCACCTCGCTGGAGGAGGGAACACCTTAGTTCAAGATGGCTCCGCCACGGTATGGTGCGTCGAACCCTTGCCGAACGATTCGCCGAATTAGATCAACCAGACCATCGCACCGATGAAGAGGAAATTTGGGGTGTCGTTCGGGCTGTGTTGAACATTGCCCGGATTGTGGTGTTCCTCAGTATCATACTGGTTTCGGAGATGCTGGAAGAATATTACTTCAATGGACTGAGCGTTGCTATTTGGTCGCTGATCATCGGCATTCCGTTGTTCTTGGCGATCTCTGTGTCCATTTTACTCGGCGATTCTTGGTTCCCAAAAACCGAGGAAGAAGACACCGCTGTGCTTCGACCAATACGGCAGCGAACTTAATCTTCTGAGGAACTCAAACCAGCCATGTCGCCGGTTTGAATGGTCCATTGACTGGCGTAAACGCCGCCTGCTGCGACCAATGAGTCGTGAGTGCCACGCTCGACAACCGCACCGTCAACCATCGAGAGGATTTCTTTGGCGTTTCGGATGGTCGAGAGGCGGTGCGCAACAGCAATGGTTGCACGGTCGGATCCACTTGCGATGAGGTTCTCTTGGATCCTCCGTTCAGTTTCAGCATCAAGAGCGCTCGAGGCTTCGTCCAGAATGAGCAGGCTTGGTTGCTTTAGCAAAGCACGTGCCAATGAAACTCGAGCGCGTTGTCCGCCGCTCAATTTAGCGCCGCGATCGCCGACCATGGTGTCGAGTTGGTCTTCCAAATCTTGGATGAAATCCCATGCGCCTGCCAACTTCAGAGCAACCTTGAGTTCCTCTTCTGAGGCCTCTTGGTTGTATTTGACGTTGTCACGAACTGAGCCATAGAACAGGAACGGCTCTTGGGATACGAATCCAATTTTATCACGAACTGAATCGAGGGTGTAATCATTAATGCTAACACCGTTGATGAGCACGTCGCCGCTGTCAGGCACATAGTACCTCATCAACAGCTTCAGGATGGTTGTCTTTCCTGCACCAGTGTGACCCATCACGCCGAGGAAGTCGCCGCCATTGGCAACGAACGAGATGCCACTGAGCACCTTCACGGAGGTGTTGGGGTAGGTGAAATGTACGTTTCGGAATTCGACAGACGTGATCCCCTCTTCAAGTTCGACTGCATCGGGGTCATCGGTGATGGTTGGTTCCAAATCGATGGCTGCAAAGACTCGGCGGGCTGCCGCTTCGCCTCGTTGAAGTTGATTGATGAGGATACCAAAGATGAACATCGGCATCGTCATTCGGGTGCTGATCAACAAGAACGTGACAAGTTCACCTGTCGAGATTTCACCTTCGCTTGCTAGCAAGCCACCTGCGGTGACAAGCAAGCCAAACGCCACGCCAGCAATGACGTAAATCATCGGCAGGAATCGGTTGCGATCGACGCTTGCAGCAATTGCTTGGTCTCGGTAGGAACCAGATTCTCGGTCCACTCGGTTTGCCTCCCAGGATTGAGCGTTGTACGCTTGTACAACGGAGATGCCGCTGATCAGGTTCTCGAGCACAGCGTGGATATCACCGGTCGATTCACGTTGTTTGCGGTACTTTCGTTGCACTCGAGTCGAAAACCAGTAGACGCACGGAATGATGAAAAGAATAGGACCAAAGAGGACAGCTGCTAACTTCAAAGACATGGCTGCCAAGATGACAAACGCCGTAAGGAAGGTAAACACGATTCGAATAATCGAGGTTGATGCGTCAGACACCACGTCCTCCAATTGATTGACGTCGCTTGAAAGCACCGACATGATTTGTCCTGTTTGACGCATGTCGTAGTAGGAGGCCTCCATGGCGATGAGCGAACGTGTTGCATCCATTCGCAAGTCGTGTTGAATCTTGTAGCCTAACGTTTGCCAGGAATATTCCGAGATACCTTGGAACACGGCAAGCAAAGCAAATCCGAGGAAAATCAAAAATCCGTAACCAACCGCTGGATCGTTGTTAATTGCGGTGACAGCGCTTTGCACGACGCCCGGTCCAACCATGGTGCCGGAGGTGAAGTAGTCCACCGCCCAACCGATGGCCACGAAAGGCACCAGGTCGACAACCCGTGCGCAAGCGTTGCCAAGGAAACCAGCAACCAAACGGCGTGGGTATCGCTTGGCATAGGGCACGACGCGCCACACTTGACGGCCAAGAACCTGATGGCTATCGTTGATGTCCTCGGGGGCCATCGAGTCGACTGTACCGCTCCGTCCTCTCGCCATAACCAAACGGCGGTCCGCGAGGCATTTGAACCCTCGCTGAGAGCCGATG
>JAPKCS010000056.1 GCA_028822845.1 Candidatus Poseidoniaceae archaeon
TGGACCGTTGGTTCCGGTTAGATCGGGGTCGCTGTAGGTGTCCCCATCAGTGTCCAGGCAGCCGCCACGGTCTGCGCTCGAGGTTCCAACCACGGTGGGGCAACCATCAGCGCCCTGTGCCGTCGTCCAGTTACCGTCGGGGGTAGAGAATGTGTCGTTATCTTGGTCGGGACAACCATACCGGTCAGCCGTGGATGTTCCTGAAACGGTCACACAACTGTCGGGGGTAATTCCTACATCATTGTCACCGTATCCGTCACTGTCCAAATCCTTCCATTGGGTGACTTCGATGACGAATGCATCTGCGCCATTTGCCACGGTCCAGTTGCTTGTAGGGTCAGAATAGCCATCACCATCTGTATCAGGGCATCCAAGACGATCGTTGGTTGAACCTCCAAAAGTGAAGGCGCAATCATCGACGCTGTCTTCGATTCCATCAAAATCAGCGTCTTGTGTTAGGTTAACAAGAAGGTACTCTGCATTGAGCGCTACTGAAAAGAATTGAGGCCCGCTAGGAACTGAAGTTCCGAGGACGTGAACTTCCCAAGTACCTTGTGCAGGCGAATCAAAGTTGAGGACGCGAAGGTTATTCAGATTGTCAGATAAGTTGGACCATGTCCCGTCAGGGCGCTTGACAGCAAAATCAAGATCGTTGATCAGGTTTGTTGCAGCACCTACTGCGGAGGCATCTTCAGTGTAGGAAAGACCAAGCTGCAGTTTTGGTGCCGATGCGGGGACGACGAAACTCCAACCGCGTTCTTCGTTAGTGGAAAGGGATTCATTGTCGACGAAGGAGGCGTTTAATGCCGACCACATGTCCAATCGTCCATATCCTTCATGCGTGTTCGGTATTGCTTCACCTGCGCCATTTGTTGACGAACTGTATTGACCCATCATGTCATGAGCGGTGGCTGCATAAATGGCCTTGACCAAAGCAGAGGATGGGGTGTGATTCCGATTTTCAATGAGGTGCTGTAGCAGCAGGGCTGTTGATCCCGCTGCGAGCGGCGTGGCCATGCTCGTTCCGCTCATATATTGATAATTTCCAGTTCCGCCTGAAGACCGGGATTTCGTTGACCAAATGTTCGTACCTGGTGCTGCAAAGTCGGGTTTGACGCGCCCGTCATCGGTCGGGCCTCTTGAGGAGAAAGTAGCCATGCCAGAGGCGTTGTCAGAGTATGACCCTAAACTCGGGCGGTTGTTCTCTGACGCCCCGATGGTGATTGCACTTTTCGCAGTTGCAGGGGAGCCAAGGCTGTCATCATCAATCTCGCCATCGCCATCTGCATCAATGCCTTCATTCATTGCAGCGAACATAATGACGAGGTCTTGGTGCTTGAAAGCGGCAGAATCCACTTCAGCAGAATTGGATGTGTAGACTCCGCCATATGGGGCGCCCCATGAATTGGTGTGTATTTGGCTGCCGTTTTCAACGGCCAAATCAAAAATTTCGACCAAGTCGTAAGGAATACCACAACCAAAGCATCCGCTTTGTTGCCATGAATGGAACAACAATTGAGCTTCGGGAGCTGTGCCGAAAACACTTGAGTCCTGTGTTCCGTCGCCAAGCACCGAGCCGGAAACGTGCGTGCCGTGACCATCCTCATCTATCGCTCCATCATCGCAAGGTCCGGGATCGCTGGGGGAAGTGTATGAGCAACCCGTGGCAGGCCAAGATAAAATGCCCTTGATGTGGTCGGAAAAGTCAGGGTGCATTGTTGAGTCGTTCACGCCGCTGTCAATGCCAGAGTCGCCGACAGTGACGATGATTCCGGAACCATCCAGTCCCGCCCAGGAACTGTTTGCGTTTACCATTGCCGTAGCATCCCTTAGGTCATCAGCATGCAAGATTTTTCCACCCTCGACGTTTGTTGGAAGGAACCAAGCCATTGTTTCGATCCATTCGATTTCACCTTGCTCAGCCAACCAAACAAAGCCGCTTGTTTCCACCACGGCTTTGACGTATCGACCGCTCACGGATTTGAGCGAAATATCAGTTCGTTGTTCGATGTTTTCAGGAAGGGTTTCTCCGGACAAAACCATGCTTACCAGGGCCTCACCTTCTTCGGCGTGCGGGTTGGGATAGTCGGGCTGCACCCCTGACAAGCTGCGAACGAGGTCTTCTCGGATTTTGTCGACAGGATCGAGTTGAACCATCCCCTCGACATCCAATGCGCTGAGATCTCGTGTTGTGTGGCCGTTGAGTTCACATTGGAAACCATTGGGTGGTAGGTATGAGAAGCATTCAATGCCCTCTTCTTCGAGTTCGTAAAACCACTCTGTGGGCACTGGGTATTCGTGAGTAAGGATGTACCAGCCGTTCAGCGTTGTACTTTGCCCCGTCCATTCGGACCAATCCCCGACTGCGACGACGCCCATGTCGCGGAACAAGAGGTTGATCTCTCCTACGCCTTCTTCGGGATTGAACCAACCATTTTCGAGTTCGCCACTCGGTGACAAACCGACGGTGCTAAACAGATCCAAATCCACGTCGGTTTCGACAACAACTTGTGGACCGGTAGGGGCACTTGCATACGTGATTGGAGCAAGAACCTGAATCAGCATGAGCAATGAAAAAGCAATGGCTCGTATTCGAATAGTCTGCGACATACCTTGAGACAGTCGCGGCTCCCACATGAATGATTGGTTTGTCAGTTTCCACTCATCGGCTCTCAGCGAGGGTTCAAATGCCTCGCGGACCGCCGTTTGGTTATGGCG
>JAPKCS010000057.1 GCA_028822845.1 Candidatus Poseidoniaceae archaeon
TGTGCAGACATGGGGACTGATGAACAGCGAATTGTATCTACAACCGTAGGAGAACTGAGTTCAATTCCTGGCGGGCGTTTGAATTGTCTTGTATTTCCTGCAAGCGTGAGTGAGGTTGAAGAGAAAGCACTCCTTCGTTGGAGTAACGGTGAGTGATTTTAATGGACGATAGTGTACTTCTCTTAGGCTCGTTCTTGTTGTTTATGCTCTTTTTTGCAGGTGTTGGGCTTGCATCGATGCGCGTCAAAGAAGACACAACTGACGATTACCTTGTTGCTGGGAGGGGGATGCATCCGGCTTTAGCTGCATTGTCGGCCGTAAGTACCTGGAACTCGGGCTACATGTTCATCGGGTTCATCGGGTTCATTTTCATAAACGGGTATTCTGCCATCTGGATTGCAGTGGTCTCGACGATTGGCCAACTTGTGGCCTGGGTGTGGCTCTACAAATATATTCAGAAGCAAGGAGAAGAGCGGGGCATTCGCTCACTGTCATCCCTTGTATCGAACACTACGGGGTCGCCAGAAGCAAAAGTTGCCGCCATACTTTCCGTTATTTTCCTCTCCATCTATGCTGCTGCACAACTGACTGCGGGCGGTGTGGCCCTCGAAGTTATGCTCGACTGGGCCCCAACCATTGGGATTCTCATCGGTTTCGTTCTTGTTGTTGCATACTGTTACGCTGGTGGAATTCGTGCTTCAATTTGGACAGATGCGGCTCAATCGTGCGTCATGATTGTTGGCTCTACAATCTTATGTTACGTGGCCATAAAGGGCTCCGGTGGCTTTTCTGGGCTTCATAGTCAGTTGGAAACTATCGATCCGAACATGACCAACTTATTCCCTTCAGGGCTGAAGTTCGGCGCCACACTTTGGATCGCTGCATTCTTCCTCGGTGGACTTGGTGTCGCTGGCCAGCCACAAGTGGTTTCTCGTGTCATGACGCTAAAAGACGACAAGGCTCGTAAACAGGCAATGGTCTGGTTTTTCGTTTGGCAAACACCCTTCATCATCATCATGTTCCTCATCGGTCTGGCTTGCAGAGTTTTGCTACCAGAACTCGGACCGAGTGGGGCTGAAACGGGATTGCCTAAACTTGCCATGGATAAATTGAGTCCTTTCCTTGGTGGATTGATTCTTGCTTCTATTTTTGCTGCTACAATGTCGACGGCTGACAGTCAAGTTCTTGCATGCACCGCAGCAATAACCGATGACATACGACCGGAATGGAGCCAAGACCATATGACGACAAAGAAAGTCACCTTAGTCGTTGCAGCCTTTGCCACATTGATCTCACTCGTGGGTCAACAATTCTCCGGTTTCGGCGATTCTGTCTTTGCTTTGGTGGTTCTGGCCGTGTATGGCCTTGGTGCTATCTTTGTGCCACTGCTCTTGGTAAGAATGACGGGTTATGAGCCTGATTCAAAACACGCGATTGCCATGATGATGTCGGCCATGATTGGTGTCGTTGTTTGGACTGTTCTCGGATTTGGCAATGATGTCTTTCCTTCGGTTCCTGGAATGGGTGCTGCCTTTGCGACTCACTTCTTACTGTGCGCTTTCAGAGACAGTTCTGCCGACAACCCTTTCGGACGATACTCGGTTCCTGCGAGCAAACCAATGGGCATTGGTGCTGCTGTGTTACTCCTTCTTGCAGCAAGTGTGGAGGTTTCCTACTACGCCTTCGCTCCCGATGCTTCTGAATCATCCAGCACTCCAGGAAGCTACAATGTGACTGGGAACTTCCGTACATTGGAGCTTGATAACGGTGGAGAATACATAGCCGACGGTGATACTTTTTCACTGAATTTGTCAACTGATTCATTAAACGATAATTCATTGAACATCGTCGGAGCTAAAATTTCAATGTCGTATTCCGAAGATGAAAGCAGTGCTGGTTTTGGATGTCTTGCGCCGGGCGCGTCGGATACCGAGTCCGATACCATCACTGGTATGTTGATGCACGATGAATTCAGTGGTTCTGAAAGCGGACAAAATCAGGAAGGCGCACCTGCCTCTCATGAAACACTGGTCGAATGGTATAATGCTTCGATGATCGGTGATGTGTCCAATGTCACAAAAGCCGATATTATGGCTGGAATCGATTCAAACGGTGCTGGTCTTGGCGATTATTCAATCGATATTTCAGTTGACGTGGCTGCTGGTAGTGGAGCTGGATGTCAACATACAGATGATGGTGAAAACGTCGATTACACGATTGAAGTCATCATACTGGAATATGTCATTACCAAAGTCAAAGCGTGAAGCGTTGACCTTGATGGGCAACTCCCCAACCTTGTTTGCTTACTTGCCTCATTTGCTCACCGCCTTGATTGTACAACGGATTAGTATGGTTAAGGTGGGTGAACAAGATTTCTGGGTCGCCGTCTTTTTTCTCACCAAGCATCTTGAGAGTTTGCAGCACCGGTGGATGAGGGACATGTGCTTGATTACGCCCGCCAAGTTCGTCTTCTGACCAAAAAGTTCCGTCAATCAATGCAATATCCACATTCATCTTTGACAACCAATCCCGAATTGAGGTGCTGTTGTGAACGGTAAGAGTCTCATCCCACGTATCGTGATCTGGGAGAAAGAGCAGTGATTTGTTTGGCCCTCGTATGATGAACGCATGCATATCGGAAAGTTCGTCACGGTGAGGTATTCGAACAGGTTCGATTTTGAGACTGCCTTGGTTG
>JAPKCS010000020.1 GCA_028822845.1 Candidatus Poseidoniaceae archaeon
CATTGTTCATGACTGGAGCAATTCCGCCATGGATGATGATTGGTGGGCTCGGCCGGAATTGAACCGGCGATCTTCGCCATGTGAAGGCGACATCATAACCCCTAGACCACGAGCCCTAAGGTAGTCTGGCCTAAAGCACCGGTGATATAAGTCTCGCCGTTCACCCCTTTCGGAGAATTCAACGATGTTCATTGAGGTGAACCAATCCAACTTCGAGGCGGTCGTGAGTTGGGTGGACTTCCACTAAGAAGACCGGAACTTCGAGCATATCTGCAAGTTCCTCCGCAAGGGAAAGGGGCAACTCAATTCGCTCATGGTGAGCATCATAACGAATCCATCCATCAGCAACACCGAGTTCTTCTTTGAGCTCTGCAACATCGTCCATGGCATCGGCCAAGAGGGTCGGTACGGCACCAAACAGAATGGTATCGTCATTGCTTAGCACTTCATACGGGCGAAGGGTGGCTTGGCCACGTCGACGGAAACGGGCACGTAATTGCCCAGCATCTTTGTATCGAGCGGAGCAATACTTGAGGTGGAAATCGAGAGGTTCAGCGGCATCTTTCAATCGCAGTGCTAAATCTGCGGACCCTTCTGCAGCTGCGGTGATTCCACCGCTGAGGTTGAAGCCACGAACGTCCATGTTTTCTTGATTGCCAACCGTAATTTCCAATTCATTGAGGTTCAGGAAGGAAGCCGGGGAGGTATGGATTTGATCGAGGAGGCGGAATAATTGCTCTTCCTTGTCTGGTTCACATGGAAGTTCTACGCCAACTTGAATGCCGGCATCAACACAGGCTTGCATCACATCGAGGTACTTATCGACGGTTCCGTCGAGGAAATGAAAGCGGATTTCGTCAAGACCTGCATCGCCAAAATCCTTGGCATGAGTGGTGGCGAAAGGTATGGAAGTGTACAGATGGATGTGATGTTCAGGACCGAAGGCAGCTTTGAGTTGCTTGACGGCTTCAAGGGAGCGCGCCATGTCGAGCATCGGGTCACCTCCAGTGATTCCAGTACCCGTGGCCCGCATGGCCTGACCTTCTTCGATGACTTCGGACCAATCTGAGCATCGACGCTCGTTAGCAAACATGTCTGGAGATTCTTTTCGGTTGTCTGAAAGCGGGCAGTAATCACAGCCCCAATGGCACTTGCCAGTCACGAAGAGAACTAATTTGCTGCCCCGTTGACATTGGACACAACCTTCGGCTTCTCCATCCTCTGCAGGGAGGATTTCAGTTGCCATTTGTAGGGGGGTGACCATGGAACTCAACCCGTCGTGCCGACTGTTTGGTTTGAAGCCGTCGCTAAGGTTCCTCTGAACTAATGCGGTCTGCTTCTGCCAACAACCATCGATGGAACCTTCGATCTGTGGTCAATTCTGGATGGAAGGTCAAGGCCAAGCGTTTTCCGTCAAGAACGCCGACTGCCTCTTCATCGAGACGTGCGATGGTCTCACATTGAACGCCACTGGTTTCGAACCGAGGAGCCCTGATGAACACGCCAGGGTACGCGCTGGAATCCAAAGAAGGCACACTTTGGTTGACAGGAAGCGGACGGTGATTGAACCGGTCGACTTCAGCGCTGTGTCGACCTTCATTTTGAGCATCAGGGACGTGTAAACTTACGTCGACCTCAGCTTCAAACGATTGGCGTTGACGACCCCAAGCGTTGCGAGCGATTGAAGCGGCGATGTACGGAGTTCGATCACCATCAGGAGATGCGAGCAAGATCGCCCCAGCACAGGTCCCTAAGACAGGGCGGGTCTGGTGCTCATCCATCCACGCATAGAGGGCAGGCAGCAAAGCTTCGCTTTCACTCGCTTTTCGCATGGCCGTTGATTCTCCACCGGGCAAGACAAGACCATCGAGGCTTCCATCGACTTGGTCGCCACGGCGCAATTCCACGACCTCCACGGAGCGTCCAAGTTCCATCGCTGCACCGTGAAGTGCTTCGATGTGTTCATGGCGTGCGCCTTGTAACATTGCAAGTCCAATGCGCACCATGAGGCTACCAAATGCCACCTCCCTAAGAGGTCAACGGAACCCATGAGTATCACCGCTATGGCAGGTCAACCAAAGAGAAGCATCCAAGCACCTTGATGCACGGTGTTGAAAAACCTCCAAGCGGTGCAACAACCAATGGGCTACGACGATGATTGCTTCCTTGTCCCAGGACCCGTTCGAATGGGTCAGCCTTGCCTCGACGCCATGGGTACGCCAGTCATCACTGCTCGTGGTCCTGAATTTCGAGACGTTATGGCGAAATTGAACTCCGGCCTCCGCTCTGCGTTCAACCTTACACCTTCTTCTCCGCACCGCAAATCCCAATCTTGGACGGGCGAAGACGGCTACAAAATTGTCGTCGTTTCCGGCAGTGGAACCGCTGCGATGGAAATGGTGATTGCGAACCGCTTCCGTTCCAACGATCTTGTGCTCGTTCCGACCAATGGTAAATTTGGAGAACGTGTGGCTGAAATTTGCAGCAGGTTTTGCAATGTCAAGCACCTGAAGGGTGAATGGGGTCGAACTTTTGACCTTGGAGAAGTGGAACGTCAATTGGAACGTAAGTGCTACGAAGCAGTGTTGATCTGCCACAATGAAACCAGCACCGGCATCACTCAAGATGCTGAATCAATCGCAGAGATGTGCGCTCGCCATGAGACATCATTCATCATCGACGGCATCACCTCAGTCGGTGGCATGCCGGTTCACCCAGCAGCATGGAAGGCAGAGGCCGTCGTGGTCGGTGCCCAGAAATGCACTGCTGGCCCATCGGGTATTGCTGCTATCGCCATCAATGACCACTACATCGAACGCGCTAAGGCCATTCGCGAACAAGGTGATGCAAACCCAACCTACTATCTGGATATGATTTCCGCCCTCAAGAAAGGCGAGGATGACCAGACACCATGGACTCCGGCAATCAACCTCGCCATGGGCTGGGGTGCTGCTTTGGAAGTTCTGCAGAAGGAAACCAATGGAGTACGGTGGGCCCGCTGTGCCCACATGGCCAACGGCGTTCGGAACCTGTTCACAGACCTCGGGTTTGAGTTGCTCGCAGATGCCTCGGGTCGAAGTGACTCGGTCACGGCAATCATGTACCCTGAAGGAATCGATGATGCATGGAGAGCGCGTTTGAAAGAAGAATACAACACGCAGGTCATTGGTGCTCAAGACCATCTCAAAGGAAAGATGTTCAGGATTGGTTCGATGGGTGAAACCCCAATCGAGGAAATGATCGAGGGTTGTGTTCGAATGATCGAGTGCTTTCGAGCCTGTGGTCACGCCATCCCCGAAGTGGATGTAGCAGGATATTTCTGAAGGTGATTGATGATGCGTGCCATTGTGCTCGGACGATTCCAACCGTTTCACAATGGCCATGCATACCTCGTCGCTCAAGCCGCCGCAGCATTCCCAGATGCTCCAGTCATGGTTGCTGTTGGTTCTGCTCAAAGCGAATGGGAACCAAACAACCCCTGGTCAGCAGCAGACCGAACTGCCATGATTTTAGCATGGGCTAAGTCAACCGGCCACGAGGTCGAAGTGTGCGCCATCGAAGACATCAATGATCCACCAAATTGGGTTGCTCATGCACGCAAGCACCACGGTGAAGGGACGCTCGTGACGTCTGATGAAGCGACAGCAACGCTCTACAATGACGCTAACTTCCCCGTCCACACCATTGAATTAAGTGAGCGTGAAAAGTATGAAGGATGGCGCGTTCGTCAAACCGCAAAGATGCTTTCCACCGTGTATGATGATGACGCTGTGCGCGAAGTTTTGGGTTCAAGCATCCCAACTGCAGTGATTGAGTGGTTGATTACAAACGATGCACTGTATCGGCTTTCAACCTTTGAAACCGGTGTGCACGCTGGATGATCACTTACGGAACAGTTTCTTTTTGACGTCTTTCTTTAACTGCTCTTTTACAGCGTCTCGAACCTTGGCTTCAGCCTTGGATTTGATTGATTCTGAAAATGCACTCGCCTTCTCTTTGACCGCTTCTTTCATTGGTTTGGTTGCTTCATCGACCACGTTTCGTTTCACCGAGCTCGCTGCTTCTTTTGCAACAGATTTGGCAGCCCTGCTCGCAGCGCCTGCTGCTTTGCCTGCAAACTTCTTCACCATGATGTGTCATCAAGTGCCTTCATCAAGAAGGTTGTGTCTTCATTCCTCTGAAGCGACAACGACGCGAACCGCTGTGAGGACACGTTGTTTGTACATGTATCCGCCTTCAAGCACATCAACGACATGACCAGGTTGGAATGCCTCGGAAGATGGAATGGTGGTGATCGCTTCCATCTTAGCGGGATCGAATTTCTGACCTTTCGCTTCAATAGCACTGACGCCATCTGCTTGAAGTTCATGCCACATTTTGTTCCGGGTCAAACGAAGCCCTTGGGCAACGGCGCTCTCATCATCATCGCCAACACTGACAAGGGCACGGTCGACGTCACCAAGAACAGTGAGCATGCGCCGAGCCAGACCCATGCCGCTGTACTGAATGAGGTCTGCCTTTTCTGCCATCAAGCGTTTCCGCACGTTTTGTATTTCAGCGTCCTTGTAAGCAATTTCTTTTTCAGCTGTTTCAGCTCGTGAAAGTGCAACCTCCAGAGGGTCCTGCACTTCGACTTCAACTTCCTCAGTCAAGTCCATGGTTTCCATGCCCTCTTCGATGACCGGAACTTCGTCGTCAACAACTTCGTCTTCGCTCATAGTTTGGCGGTGCAGGAAGTGGTCTTTGAACCCCTCGTTTCAGCGGCTAAGAAACTCGTTGAGGTTCCAGACCCCGTGACCCCACTCCGCAGCTCGTAAGTGTTCACGGCCGACGATGCCGACAAGATCGCTTTCGGTCTGCCAACGGGTCACTGCATGGACAAGAGTTCGACTGGCCCGGTCATGTGCTTCATAGGTTGGGACAATCTTTGCATCTTCTTTCTCATCAAGAGTTTCCCCCAATGCCTTCCGACGATCCATCCAGTCAAGGCAGACCGATTGGGCAAATTCATCTTCAGGTAGACCATTCAGTCGGTTTGAAACATCAACCCATGTCGATTCACTGTAAAGGGCGTCAACATGAGGGACACTCGCTTTAAGGGCCACATCGAGGTAAAGGAAGGCACGACCCTCCCAAACTTCCCATGCGCCGGGGCTTGCAAAATGCATCAAGTGAAGAAGTCCTTCTTCTGCTTCTTTGCAGGAGGCTAAACCTTCGAGCACCGTTGGGTTGCCCTCGAGTTCACATGTGTCCATCCAGTCCAAGATTTCAGCCTCGATGTCGATGTCGAAAGGGCGTTTCAAGCGCATATCTCTTGGGGGTCTTTGGTCACGCAGGCCCCCTTTCTCCATGCCGGTGTAGAGACTGGACCATTGCATGCGAAGCAAATGTTGCAACGCTGGTTCGTCAACGAGGAGGAGCACCAACTCAAGGCCCATGGAGGGACCCAAGCCAGCAACCCGTTTGATGCCATCGGCTCAAAACACCCGTCTGGAAACTCCTCTTGGTCGAGAAAGCAGGCAACAGCATTGAAGAATGCGGGACGCGCCGTTCTGCTTGGAGGGTGTTGTTATGGCCACAATTAAGGAGCAAATCGAATTGATTCGCGCCGAGATTGACAAGACCCAGAAAAACAAGGCTACAAACGCTCACATCGGGAAACTGAAGGCTAAAATCGCCCAGTTGAAAATCAAGGAGGAGCGTGCTCATGCTCACTCCAAAGCCAGCGGTGGTGGCAAAGGATTCGAAGTCAAGAAGTCTGGCGATGCTACCGTTGCACTCGTTGGGTTTCCATCCGTGGGTAAATCAACGCTGATTTCCCAAGTCACGGATGCACACTCGGAAGTTGCAGGCTATGCTTTCACCACCTTGACCTGTATTCCTGGTGTCATGGAGCACCGAGGTGCGAAAATTCAGATTCTGGATTTGCCCGGTTTGATCAAAGGTGCTGCTGAAGGAAAGGGTCGTGGCCGAGAAATTCTCAACGTTATTCGAAGCGCTGACATGGTGTTGTACATCGTCGATCCGTTCCAAGATGCCCACTTTAACGTCCTTCATCGAGAACTTCACAATGCAGGCCTTCGACTCAACGAAACCCGCCCGCCAGTGTTCATCAAGCGCACAGAACGTGGCGGTATCGATGTTCGAACCACCGTGGAGCAAACGCATTTGGCCAATGATGAAATCGGCGACATTATCCGTTCCTTTGGTTTCACTTCTGCCATCGTCACCCTCAGGAACGACACAACAGCAGAACAGATTGTCGATTGCCTTGCACAAAACAGAATCTATGAGAAAGCAGTTGTTGCCATCAATAAAATTGACATCGCAACAGAAGAAGAACTGGTCAAAGCACGCTCCAACCTCCCCGAAGATTGGCCCGTGATGCGAATTTCTGCGTTCAAGGGAATTGGTCTCGATGATCTCAAGGACTTCATCTATGACAACCTCGGATTCATGCGGGTGTACCTCAAACCGCAAGGCCAAGAAGCAGATATGGAAGAGCCATTGATTGTCAAGGATGACACGACGGTCGAGCACATTTGTAACAAGTTGCACCGCAACTTTGTTCGTAAATTCCGCTACGCACGGGTCAAGGGACCGAGTGCTAAGTTTGATTGGCAACGTGTTGGCTTGGATCACTTGCTCAAGGACGGCGATTTACTCACCGTCGTTGTCAAGCGCTGAGGTTCAATCCCAGATGCCCATATCCATCTTGGCGTCTTCCGTAGCATGGATTTTTGGATCCCAGCGAGGCGACCAGACCAAATTGATGTGAACTGAGTTCAATCCCTCTGTCATCAATGCCGCACGGTGAGTTGCAGCCATAATCTCTGGTGCAGCTGGGCAACCTGGTGAGGTCAGTGTAAGATCGATTTCAGCATGCAAGCCTTCGTCTTTGGTTTCAAATCGGACATCATAGACCAAGCCTAAATCGACAATGGAAAGTTCCAATTCGGGATCTTCAACTTCATCTAAGTGGTGCATCACATCTGCTTTTTCTACCATAATTAAGCCTCCAGCCTTCGGATTTCCAACATCACCTTGTCAAACATGTTCCTAAACCCATTGGAACGACCAGGTGAAAGGGAGTTTAAAATGCCCATTTCCATAGCGAAATCAGGCGAAAGCAGCAAGGCTTGGGCTGGAGCAGTTCCGTTGATGGCGATGGTGAGGATCCCCATCAAACCTTGAACGAGTTGAGCGTCAGCCCCACCAGACATGAGCACTTTTCCATCTTGCAAGGTGACGAGGACATGAGCTTCTGATTGGCAGCCCAAGATCCGTGTTTCATCCGACCAGACATCCACTGCCAAAACAAGGACCTCTTCGGCCATTTCAAACACCATCTCGAGGCGTTCCATTTGGTCTTCAACTTCTTGGAATTCCTCGATCAGTTCAACGAGGTGGACTGGGTAAGTCATGCAAACCTCTCCAAGATGATCTTCAATTGAGCAATGAACTGCTCTGCTTCTTCCATGGTGTTGTAGAAGTAATATGAAGCACGAACTGTGCTGGATATGCCAAGTCGATTAAGCAAGGGTTGAGCGCAGTGATGTCCAGTTCGAACAGCGTAGCCAACAGCATCAAGCAGGTGCGCCATGTCTTCGCTGTGCAACTTTGGATGTAAAAAAGAAACAACGGCGCTGTCACCGTCATCATGTCGACCGTACACCGTCATGCCCATGCCTCGCAATTCCTTAGCCGTGTACCTCGCAATTTCGAGCATACGCTTGTGTTCTTTCTCGAGGTCGAGTGTTTCCATCCAACCAAACGCTGCATTCCAGCCGATGGCTTCAGCGATGCGAGGTGTGCCCGCTTCGAACTTGTGTTCATTATCTTGATAGGTCGACCCTTCTGTGGTTACGGTTTCAATCATATCACCACCTCCCATGAAGGGCTGCATTTCTTCGAACGCATCTGGGCGAACAAGCAATGCTCCAATGCCGGTTGGACCACACATTTTGTGAGCGGAGAATGCCATGAAATCTGCACCGAATGCATCGAAATCAATCCGAACGTGAGGCGCACCTTGCGCTGCATCGATGAGCACTTTCGCACCAGCGGCATGAGCTGATTTGATGATGCGCTCCAATGGATTTCGGACGCCAAGCACGTTGGAAGTATGAACGACACACACAAGTTTCGCTCCGACCAGAGAAGCCTCAAACACTTCCATGTCGAGTGTGAAATCATCAAGAACTGGAACATAGCGTATCTCGACGCCCCGCTCTTCTGCCAGCATCTGCCAGGGCACAATGTCGGAATGATGTTCCATTTCGGTTAGGACAATTGCATCGTCTTTCGTAAGGTTCGCTCGACCCCAAGCATGAGCTACGAGGTTGATGGCTTCGGTTGTGCCACTGGTTAAGATCGCTCGCTCGGCATTAAACCAAGTTTTGAGACGTGTTCGGCAACCTTCGTAGCCATCGGTTGCTTCGCCGGCCAGGGTGTGAACTGCCCGGTGGACATTCGCATTGGATTGAGAGTAGTAATCGCTCATTGCATCAATGACGACCTGTGGTTTTTGTGTTGTTGCAGCGTTGTCGAGGTACACAAGTGGGTGACCGTGAACCTTTCGTTGCAAAATCGGGAAATCATCACGCAATGCCAAACAAATCACCTCTTCAGTTCGCACTCCAAGTGAACGGTTAGCCGGGTACGCATTTGTTCAGTGAGGACTTTGTTGCTCAGGTTTGAAAATGCATCAATGAGGAAACCATTGACGACCATTGATTCTGATTCGTCCGGGCTTAAGCCACGGGACATCAGGTAGTGCAATTGTGAAGGATCGATTGGGGCGCTTGCAGCACCGTGTGCGGCAGAAACATCATCGGCGAGCACTTCGAGTTCAGGAATAGCCTCTGCTCTGGCTTTTTCGGAGAGAAGGAGATTGCGGAAGACTTGACCGGCATCCGATCGATTGGCGTTTTCAGCAATGGTCAACAACCCTGTAGCAATGAAGTGGCTGCTGTCTGCCAAGGCTGAGTTGACGATTAAATCGGAATTGGTATGGCTGTTGAGATGGTGAATTTCAACATGATGATCGTCATGGCGTGCACCTTGACCGTGAGCGGTGATTGATTGGCGCACCGATGCACCCTGCCCATTGAGGGTGGCTCGAAGGTCGGATTTGCATTTGAAACCGCCCACTGAAAGGGTTGCTGTGTCGAGTGAGGCATCCCGGTCCACCGTCCAATCATCACAACGAAGCAAGTTGCTGTTGGCATCGAGTTCATTGATGAAGCCGAAACCGACGTGAGCGTTCTTGTGAAGGCTCCCCGTCAAGTGCATTCCGCACCAGCCTGCTTCGCCCGTCAAGTGAACCAAGACGGTGGCTTCGCCTTTGATGACCAAATCAAGATGGCCAACGGCAATGTGGCCAGAGGCCCGAGCATGAATGTGAATGGTCTCACCTTTGCCATGGATGGTGAGCCGCATTGACGAACCGCCGATGTCTTGAAGAAAGACTCGAGCGATGTCTTCGCTTTGACCATCACGTGTAAACGGTTCTGCCTCGGCATGTTCCACCGTGAAGGTGATTTCACTGGCGTCGGGGAGTTCCTTTGTTTGCGTGGGGTGGATTCGAGGCCATGGTGTGTAACGCCACAAATGAGCCGAACGCGGAGGGACTGCCATTTGTTGGTAGTTCATCCAATGGACCCCTCCATTTCCAACTCGAGGAGTTTGTTGAGTTCAACTGCGTATTCCATCGGCAATTCCCTCGTGAAGGGCTCAAAGAATCCGTTGACAATCAAGCCCATTGCTTCTGCTTCACTGAAGCCTCGACTCATGAGGTAAAACAGTTGATCGCTGGAGACCTTGGACACACTTGCTTCGTGTTCCAAATCGGCGGTAGCGTTGCCAATCTCCATTGTTGGGTAGGTGTCGGAGCGCGATGAATCATCGAGGATCAAGGCATCACAAACAACCTTCGAACGGCATCCTGTGGCCTTTGGCATGACTTGGAGCATACCTCGGTACGAGGAACGTCCGCCTTTCTTAGAAATCGATTTTGAAAGGATGTTGGAGGTGGTGTTCGGGGCGAGATGGTGAACCTTAGCACCTGTGTCTTGGTGTTGGCCTTCACCGGCGTATGCCACTGAAATCACTTCTGCGTGGGCACCTTCACCCTTGAGAAGCACGGATGGATATTTCATTGTTAACTTGGAGCCGATGTTTCCATCCACCCATTCGACTGTGGCGTTCTTGTAAGCAACAGCACGCTTTGTAACAAGGTTGTACACGTTGCTCGACCAGTTTTGGACGGTGGAATAGCGGATTTTAGCGCCTTCCATAGCGATGAGTTCAACCACTGCAGAGTGCAGTGAATCAGTGGAATAACTTGGAGCAGTGCATCCTTCAACATAGTGAAGTGTGCTGCCTTCATCAACGATGATGAGGGTTCGTTCAAACTGGCCCATGTTCTTGGCATTGATGCGGAAGTAGGCTTGAACCGGCATCTCGACTTCGACATTTTTAGGCACGTAAATGAACGAACCACCGGACCAAACAGCGGTGTTGAGGGCCGAGAATTTATTGTCGGAGTGAGGGATCACGGTGCCAAAGAACTTCTTGACCAATTCAGGATGGGTTTTGAGTCCTGTATCCATGTCGAGGAAAATGACACCTTGTTCTTCGAGATCTTCCCTGATTGAGTGGTAAACTGCTTCCGATTCATACTGTGCGGTCACGCCACCGAGCCATTTTTGCTCAGCTTCTGGGATGCCCAATCGATTGAAGGTGTTCTTGATGTCATCAGGAACATTGTCCCAATCTTTTTCAGTTTTGTCCGATGAACGGAGGAAGTAGGTGATGTTCTCAAAATTGATCGAATCGAGCAGGTTGCAATTGCCCCAATCGGGCATGGCTCGTGCTTCGAAATGGCGGTATGCTTTGACACGGAGGTCCGTCATCCATTGAGGCTCATCTTTCAGAGCAGAGATGTCTCGGACGACCTGCTCGGACAAACCTTTGTCGAATCGGATGGTCGAGTTTTCAGGATCGTGGAACCCATAACGGTAATCGCCAACTGCTTCTAATGCTTCATCGCTCATCATTTCACCTCAGGCTGCCACATCAAGCCAATCATAGCCGCGCTCTTCAAGTTCGAGCGCTAACTCTGGGCCGCCAGTTTTGACGATGGTACCGTCAATCATGGCATGGACGAAGTGGGGTTTGACATGGTCGAGAAGACGTTGGTAGTGTGTGATAATGAGGCAACCTGCAGCAGGTGCGATTTGGTTAATTCCTTTGGAAACAATCCGCAGGGCGTCGATGTCCAAGCCTGAGTCGGTTTCGTCCAGCAAGGCCAAACTCGGTTTTAAGAGGAGCATTTGCAGAATCTCAAGCCGCTTCTTTTCGCCACCGCTGAATCCGTCATTGACGTATCGAGAGAGGAAACTCTTGTCCATTTCCAACTGAGACATTGCTTCTGTGAGTTCTTTTCTGAACGCTCGACCTTTCGGGGGTTCGTCACGGACGGAGGCAACAGATTTTTTGAGGAAGGTGCCAACTTGAACGCCAGGGATCACCGCTGGGTATTGGAACGAAAGAAACATACCCGCACGAGCCCTTTCAAAGACTGCGAGTTCCTCGAGGGGTTGGCCTTGGAAGAAAATGCTACCTTCAGTGATTTCATACGCTGGGTGACCCATAACGACGTTGGCTAGGGTTGACTTCCCAGCACCGTTGCGGCCCATGATGACGTGGATTTCCCCACGGTTGATGGTTAAATTGAGCCCTTTGATGATGGCCGTACCTTCAACGCTGACGTGAAGATTTTCAACGCGTAACATCTCGTCCTTCATCGCCACACCCAACCCTCCCTCTCGCCCCTCCCTTATCAAGTGGTGTAAGCGCTTTAGCAACATTTCTTTTTAAAAGGGATAAGGGGAAATCACCGCATGAAAATCCGAGGCTTGAAATGGTGGCGTTCGAACCCACCGGCATGGAGGAAGATGATTTGGTCGCCGCCTATGCTGCTGAAGCAAAGGCCGCAATGTCTGCTGAGGCAACAAAGCGCATTGCTGAAACAGTCGACCCCGAGGAAGAAAAACGCCTTCGGGCAACCTCCCTCTTGACCCTGATTCATACCACCACAATGGTGCCTGCTTTGCTGTCTCGACTCGGCGAAGTGCGTGCTGCACTTGATGGCCATGGTGGCGGTATTGCAGTCACCAAACTGGACTGGGCTGAAGGCGAAACTGAGGCTCTGGATTTGGTTTTAGATTTAACAGGGGCATGCTTGTCCTGCGGCGCGGCACCTGGCACGCTTGAAGGGGTCAAAACCGATCTTGAAAAAGACGCTGAAATCACAAGCGTCCGATTCGACAAAGCCCTTCTGGAGTCCTTCGATGAATTGGGTCGGGAATTTATTCTCGCCCATGGTGCGGTCGAGTTTGTATGAAGCGTGCATTTTTGACCCCATCCCGTGAATGGATGGATTGAAGGACACACGCCGACGGGCCACATCATGGGCGCATGGAAGGAAGGACGACGGGACGACCCGAAGCCTTGCAGAGAACAGGACCAAGGTCTGTTCGAAATCATTGGACGCGATGGACGAGCCCGTTTGGGTCGCCTTCACACATCCCACGGGGTGCTCGAAACACCGGCATTGCTCCCTGTTGTCAACCCGAACATTCGGACCATCGAACCCCGGGAAATGTGGGATCGATATGGCATTGGGGCCCTGATTACCAACTCATACATCATCTGGAAACATGAAGAATTGAAGACCAAGGCTGCCACTGATGGCGTCCATGCCTTGTTGGATTTCCCTGGCATTGTGATGACAGACTCTGGAACCTTCCAGTCCTACATCTATGGCGATGTCGACGTCGGCGTTGATGAAATTGTTGAGTTCCAACAAAGCATTGGTGTTGACATAGCCACAATGCTTGATGTGTTCTCTCGACCCGATATGACCCATGAACAAGTTGAACATTGCGTGGATGAAACAATCGTACGAGCCCAACAGAGCGTCGATGCTGCTGGCACCACAATGCTCAACGGCCCGATCCAAGGCGGGTTGTTCAAAGACCTCCGAACCAAATCAGCCAAAGGCATGGCTGCATTCGATTTCGCAGTCCATCCAATCGGTGGAATTGTGCCGGTTATGGAACAGCACAAGTACAAGGATTATGCCAAAATCATGCTGGCAACCCTTCCCTACCTCCCATCGCAACGACCCGTTCACATGTTTGGCTGCGGCCACCCAATGCTCTTTCCAATGTCCATTGCCCTCGGTGCAGATTTGTTTGACTCCGCTGCTTATGCATTGTTTGCCCGAGATGGTCGCCTCTTGACGCCTTGGGGCACTGAGAAAATCGAATCGCTGATGGAATGGCCGATGATGATGCCTTGTGTCGCCCACGTAACACCAATCGAGGTCAAAGCGCTTGGTAAACAAGAACGTGAAGTGCTTCTCGCACGGTACAACCTCGAGATGACGTTGAGTGAATTGAGCAGGTGTAAGCAGGCCATTCGAGACGGAACCATCTGGCGGCTTGTCGAACGTCGAAGCCACCAACATCCGGCCCTACGTGAAGCGTTTTTGTGGCTCTCAACGCGACCACAACAGGCGATGATGAAGCTCAAAATGCTTGATGACCTGATCCTCAATGATCGGGATGCTGGTCGTGAACGTGGTGCTGAAGCAGGCGCCTGGGAAGAGGGCTGGAATTGGCTGGTTCACGCTCAAGAAACACCCCGAAAGGGTGGAGAACCTTGGGGTGGTGAAGACACCTTTGTCCGACCTCAAATCGTCGCAGCACGTCGTCAGGTGATCGACCGTTGGCAACCATCGGGAATCCTTGGCACTGGACACGAACATGTGTTGGTGATGCACGGTTCACCCGGACCTTGGCGGGACCGTCTCAGCGACATCATGGTGCGCCTTACACATCACGCACCAGGCCTCGAAGTCGTGATCCTCACACCGGTTGGTCTCGTCCCTTATTCCCTCGAAGACCTCAACCCCTACGCCCATATTGATGGTCCAGATTGGCTTTGGCGTCGGCGACCAAACCTACCGTGGGTTCGCCGAGAGTTGGACCGACTGAAGCTCGGCGAACGACAAATTGTCACCGTCGATATGCAAGGCGAAGGCATCCAATTCCGATGCATGACCGCACTTCACGAGGCAGGTGTTTTGGAAGGCACCGATGACACGTCTGCAAGTGCAAAACCTCTTGATCGAGAGAGCAGAGAAGCAACGAAACTTTTGATTTACAGCCGCTTGATCTCTGATAAATTTACCGTGTTAATGAACGTCGATCACGAAGCAGCACGTAAGCTCCTCCTCGGTGCGACCTTTGTTGTCAACCGGCAGGGTCGAGTCAAGAACGCCATCACTCCTGAAGGCGATCATGTGGCAAGCTCGCGTCTTGGAGACGGCGGATTGTCCTTGACCGATGCGGGTGCTGTTGCACTGCACAAATTGAGAACCCTTGATGCTCCAACAGGACTCCCACTCAGTGCTGAAAAGCCGGTGACGGGTGTTGGCCCTGCATGGATTGTGGTCGATGAGGATGCTGAACCATTTGTTCGTCAAGGCCGCAATGTGTTCCACGGCTTCGTCCTTGCTGTTGATGCTTGGATTCAACCTTCGCAAACCTGCCTCATCGTCAATCAAAAAGGGTCATTGCTTGGTCACGGTCTGTCCAATGGAACAGCCGATGAATTTGTTGGATTCAAGAAAGGAATCGCTGTAAAAACCAGAGGCGGAATACCCCTCTAGACGCGATGAGCGTTCTTGGTGCCGTGGTAGCATTCAAGGGGCGTCGCTTACCTCGTTTCGGACAAGGGAGGCTGAAGTATGGTTGATGAACTCATTATTCAGACGACAAACCTTACCAAATCATATGGGCCACACGTTGCCTTAGATAACCTCAATTTAGCGGTCAAAAAGGGGGCGACAGGGTTGCTTGGACCCAACGGAGCCGGAAAGTCCACCTTCCTCAAAACAATCCTTGGACTCATTCAGGCAACAGAAGGCGAGGGCACTGTTCTTGGCCACGACATTCGCACCGAAGGAGACGCGATTCGAGCACGAATTGGTTACATGCCGGAATACGATGCGTTGAATCCAGACATGGATGCCATTCATCAGGTCAGGTATTCCGGTGAGCTGCTTGGCATGAACCCGACCATCGCATTGGCACGAGCGCATGAGTCCCTGCAGTACGTCGGCATCGGTGAACAACGCTATCGTAAAATCGGCACCTTCTCGACGGGGATGAAACAAGCGACAAAATTAGCTTGTGCATTGATTCATGACCCAGAACTGATCATTGCTGATGAACCGTCGAACGGGTTGGATGCTCAAGCCCGTGAATACATGATCAAAACGTTGACAACCACTGTAAAAACAGGCCAACGGTCTGTGTTGATGGCATCGCATCTGATGGATGACGTGGAGCGGGTGTGCGAAAACATCGTGTTGCTCCACAAAGGAAAACTCGCAGCCCAAGGGGCAATTGTTGACCTCAAAGCTATCGACAGAGAAATCGAAATTCATGTGTGGGGCGGTGCAACCCGTCTTGCTGAAGCCATGGAGGCGGACGGACTTGTTGTCCGCCGCGAAGGGCGAGTCATGCGAATTGGCCATACTGGCGAGGACACCACCACCAGAATCTTGAGATGCGCTGCACAAACCGGTGCTCAAATTCGACGAATGCACGAATATGAAGCATCCCTCGAAGATTTGTTTTTGGTGATCATGGAAAACCTAGGTTATGAAATCAAAACGAGCGAAGATTTGCTCGGTTCACCCGCCCTTGCACGCAAGGTCGACGCCCCTGCTCACATGGGAGGCGGAGGAGCATGACCGAAGAACTGCCAGAGGATTTGGAGCCCGGTGAATACGGTGCTGAAGCACCTGTGACGGGTCAGGGCCGAATGGAAGCGGCTTGGGGTTCAAGCGAAGGTGATGAAGACCTAAGCGACACACAAGTGGCTCAACCAACCTCGACAGGGCATGTGTTTGAGCAAGTGTACAAACCATGGCAAGGTGAACTCAACCCTCGATGGATGAGGAACTGGGCCATTCTCCGCCATCACTTGTTAGGCATCTTCAAAAAAGGTCACAGACCTTGGGGCATGCCAACTCGATTGTTCATTCTCGTCGTGTTCCTCGCCTCATTAAGCGATGCTGCTCTGACCCTCCTCTCGGGCCTGCTCGGTGAGGCTTCGCTTCACCAATTGTGGGGTGTGAGCCGTGATAATTTGTACGGGCATGTTCTTGGATTCTTCCCGAGGAACGTCCTCTATTACCCAATTATCGCCGCTTTGCTTGTCGGCAGCGTGATTTCTGAAGACCGCCAACATGGCACCTCAGCCCTCTACTTTTCAAGGCCAATCACTCGCTTTGATTACGTCGGTATGAAATTCCTTTCAGTGGCATTGATCCAATCAATTGTTGTTCTCCTCACCCTGACGCTCTACGCTCTTGCCTAGCTTATCTCCTGGGGTCGGGGGCGCGCCGGGATCTTGGATACGTTCCCTCTCTTCCTCGCAGCGTTCCTCTCTGGCGTCCTGCTTATCTTCACCTACACCAGCATTGGATTGGCCCTGTCCAGCGTTTCAAAAGGCAAGTTTTTCCCCGGTATTGGACTTCTAGCGATTGTTCTAGGAACCAAGGTTCTCGCCGTATTGGTGTCCACCCTCTTCGACCGTGAGATCCTCTACCTCTTGTCGCCATACGACTGCATGGCGCACGTCGGTCAAACCATCATTGGGACCCAACCAACCTATGACCAATATTCATGGACATGGTCGCTGGCTTCCCTTGTCGCCATGAACGCCTTTGCCCTTTACACCTTGAGCGCAAGGGTCTCTTCGATGGAGGTGACTCGAGAATGATGCCGGATTTTGATCAAGATGGAAAGGGTGAAACCAAACAATGGCAACCGGATTTGACGGTCCCCGCTGTGTTATTGGAAGGGGTTTCGAAGTCCTATGGGCGAATCTTTGCACTCTCAAACATCACCATGGCTCTCAACGGAGGCGTCACAGGCGTCCTTGGAATGAACGGAGCAGGGAAATCAACCATGTTCAAATTGCTCATGGGGAAACTCAAGCCGAGTCAAGGAAAGATTCGCCTCTTCGGAACCGACCCGTGGAAAAACCCCGCTCCATACGCAAGGGTTGGGTTTGTCCCAGAACATGAGAAAATGTACGATTGGATGACTGCCCATCAGTTCGTATCGACCTTTGCACGACTCAATGGCCTGACACGCGCAGAAGCCGGAGTCGAAGCCGACCGAGTGTTGAATTTCGTAGGACTCGCCGATGTAGCTCACAAGAAGTTAGGCCAATACTCCAAAGGAATGAGGCAACGAGCAAAAATCGCTCACGCCCTTGTCAACGATCCAGATCTGATCATCTTAGACGAACCGCTGCAAGGCTGTGACCCCCTCGCCAGAACCACGATCATGAACGTGATCAGGGAATTGGGACGAATGGGGAGAACAGTCCTTGTGAGCAGTCACATCCTTCAAGAGATTGAACGAATCACGGAACAAATCATCATCCTCCATAATGGGCGCCTGCTTGCACTCGGCAACTTACATGCAATCCGAGAGAAGCTCGATCAAATACCTCACCGCATTACCATCGAAGCAGACGATGCCAAAGCCTTAGCAAAGGATGTCATCGACATGGATGGAGTCCAGGGAATCTCTTTCCCAGACCAAAAAAATCTGACGATCCAGACACATAACCTCGGAGCAATCCATGCCCAATTGCCCAAGGTGATTGTTGATCACGCTCATACCGTTCACACCATTGACAACCCGGACGATGATTTGGCTTCGATCTTGGGCTACCTCACGAGCGGAGGTGGTGTTTGATGCAAGCAAAACCCAACACAATTTACCGTTCGCTCGACCGAAAGGCTGCCGCACTGACTGAATTCACCATGCGTCAATACCGCACAAAGGTCTCGACGTGGGTTGTATTGGGTGTTGGCTTGGTTGCTATTTCCTTGGTGATGCTCATTTACATCGACGTCATGGCAACCGGTTTTGAATCGGTGGACAACGATGGCGACAGTTATGATTTCGACAACGATGGTTACCCCAATGGTCAGGAATTGAAATTGGGAACCGACCCCTACATGGCGGATTCACACCCTGGCCTCCTTGACCCACCTGTCGAGCCCGAGCCTGCATCAAATTACATCGATGAAGATGGCTTTGACATCTCTTTACAGGGCACTTCAAACCTGCAATCCACCGGCTTCGATGACGATGGGGACTGCTACAACTACGATGGCACGTCCTCCCGAAAAGATGGAAACAACAACAACATTGAATGTGATGTTTTACTGGTTCAAAACAGATACACTGGTGAATGGGAAATTGTGTATGACCTCAACGTCGATGAAGACCCCGACGATGCTGCATACGTTGCTGAAGCAACGCACATGGCGTTCGTGCTCGGCATTGGAAAAATGGGCTTTGTCCTTCTGCTCGGTCTTTTCCTGCCATTGTTCTTGGCCACGGGCCTGATTCGCGATGAAATGTCTGCAGGTACGATGCATTACATGTTGGCAAAACCGATTGCCAGAACCGAAGTTTTTCTCTACCGAATTTTAGGCTACCTCGGAATTGTATGGCCTTACTTCATCGTGCTCGGGGTGATCTTCGCAACCATTTCCGGATTCATGGGACCAGGTGAGGGGGTGTTCCGATTCCAAGACCTCGGTGTTTGGCTAGCGATTGTTTTCGCAACGATGATGGCTTCATTTGTCTATGGGATGTTGTTCTGCACCATGGGCGTCATGTGGCGTTACGGCATCGTTTTGGCGATTCCATTTGCCGCATGGGAACTTGGGATGTGCTTGGTTTCAATGGGTGCACCTGAAGCGGCGATCCTAAGGTTCTCAGTGATTGGTTGGGCGTTGATGATCGTCGACGCTGCCGCTGTTTTGGTTTGGCCTAACATGGACCTCTTCCTACTCAAAGGAAACTCCATGCAAGATTTTAGCGCCATCAAATCAAGTGCGCTGGCCTTGGACTTCTTCTATTCGAAACCAGGAATCGGATCAAGTGGCCTGGTTTCTTCTGTCATTGCCACGGTTGTCTTGCTGATCCAAGGAGCATTTTTGTGGTTCATCGGTGGAGCGATTTTCAAAGGGAAGGAAATTGAATGAGCGAAGAGATGACCGCCTTTGCGGGCGATTTGTCCAACATGTGGAGCTTGCAAAACAGGCCGCCGCTGCATCATCTCACATGGGATTGGTGGTGGTGGCTGGTGATGCTTGAGGATCCTGACGGAAAACCAAGTGGCCGGCAATTGATGGTGCTGTGGTCAACAAAAGACAACCCGCTCGTGGAAGTGAATGGCACCCCATGGATGCCTCAAGGGCGCCCGGGTTTCGATGAACATCAAGGCATGGCACTCGACGGAATGGTCTGTGCGTGGTGGTTTGATGGAACGCAAATGCACGAGCCCGTTATCAAGCGAATCTGCCGAATTGTAGCCCTCCCTGACACCCATCCGAACTGGCCTGGAGCCAACGTTGGAACTGGAAAAGGTGGAGGCGCAGTGGTTCCACTTTTGGATGAAGATTTGAGCATGGGACTCAAGAGTGATCTCAGTGAGTTCTGGCTCAACCTCACGACCGATGAAGAAGCACAGCATCCAAAGGTACCCAAAGAGATGCGGCTCAAACTCACTCCATGGAACACGGCAATGTCCACAGCAAGGGAAGCCACGGCCACCTATGCGGCAAACATGGGGTATGACATTCTCCGCCTCCACGGAACGAAAGCCGCTGGAACACTCGACGGTGAGGAAGTCAAAGGAACCGCTTATTTCCAAAAGGTGGCGGTTCAAGCACCCTCGGTACCCTGGTACTGGGGTGTGCTCCATCTCGACGATGGATCCTACATTGATTGGTTCCTACCCCACCTTTCGTTTACGGTAACTGCACGCGATAACCGACCGTGGAAACGACGGGACTTTGGGCATCTCGGGCTCTCACAGGGCGGTCTGTTCCATGATGGGAAACACAAGCGAAGCGAACGGTTCACCAAAGTCACGGTGGAAAAACTAGGGTCGGACCGTACTGAAGGCGAACATGGACACTTCCCCGGCGCCCCATTACCGCTGTTCAACATAAAAATGTGGAACGGACGGACAACGATTGAACTCACTGTCCAGGCCATTGAACGTGCTCATTGGACCTTCAACCAACCAACACGAGGGGGCATCACTTCTCACCTGACCTACAATGAATACCCTCTCAAACTTGAACGCATGAGGATCAAAGATGAGCATGGTGTGCGGAAGGAAACTGATTATGCTTGGGCCCGTGGCAACGCTGAACATTCTTGGGGGCTCTTGCATTGAGGTGCGCTCTGGCTCTTTTGCTCAAAGACACCGCATCTAAACGAGGCATGAAGGCAAGGTCTTATTTGGGTTGTCCGCCGCACAAAAGAACGGAGCGATTGCTATGAGCGAAGAATCCACTGATACTGAACTGGCGCCTGAACCAACTCCAGAGGTCGACAACAAGGCCGCTGAAGAAGCAAAACATGCCTCAGACCAAGCCAAATTAGCTAAGAAATTCCGTTTGATCACGGGTGAAGAGGTGTTGCTTACCAAGCGCCCAAGCACATTTGCTTTCCTGAACCTTTACGTCCTTGGAATCATGGTGTTGGCCGTTCATTTGCTGTTCGAGATCCAACCCGGGACTGAGAGTGAAAACCCCGTCGTCAGTCTCCTATCGGCACTGTTCTACACGAGTGGAGAGGCTGGACTCACAGCAGTCATGCTGTTCATCACTTGGATGAACCGATTGATGAACGTTTCAACATCAGGCCGTTGGGTCACCGTCGGTTTGTTGCTCGTCACCCTTGCACCGACTCTTTTCCTGCTCGATGATGGGATCAATTGGGTCACTGGATTGTTCATGGACGGCTCAGGTGTGCTTGGAATCCTTCCTGATTACAACTCCCTTATCGCTGGTCCAGCGTTCGTAAGCATCTACATGGCATTGGTGTTCTATTACCAACGAAGTTTCCACTATGCCATCACAAGCGATGCCATCATTTTCGAACACAGTTTCTTACTTTCGAGGTCCCACCGCAGAATTCTATTCGATCGCATCTCAGAAGTTGTGGTCGAGCGTTCCCCCTCTGGCACCCTTCTTGGCTTCGCAACCGTCACGGTCCTCACCGATTCTGGCGTCGGCATCGTTGAGGAATCAAACGTCCCTGTGATCAACCACAGCATCCCCGGTACGACTGAAAAACCCGGTGACTCAGCAGCTGGAAAAGCAGGTAAAGGCTTGATCCGCACCGTCGTTGGGCTGATGACCTACCAGCGAACCATTCGCACCATTCGTCCCGATCCAAAGCACTGCATGTACAACATTCGCAAGTGGGAAAAGGCGAAGGGCTTGTTGAATGAAATGCACAAGAAAAACAGCCAATCCCACCTCCTCAGTGATTTGAAAAAGACAATTACTGAGACCGCATCCAAGGATTAAACTCAAGCCGCTCGAACGAGTGATTGAAAAGTCTGAACGCACCGGCATGGAACAGGCGATGCACATGAGCGACGACGAACTCCTCCAACAACCGATTGAAATGCTACGCAGTGGCGACCTTGACGGCGCACTTGCAGACTTAGACGCAAAGATGGCTACCCACAAGACCAACGCGCAAGTTCACCACATGTACGCCGAGTTTGCGAACATGAAAAACATGGACGCTCAAGACGACGTGATCCCCGGTGGAAAAATCATGATGGCTTACAAGAAAGCAATGCAACTCGATGAGGAAAACGAAGAATACATTGCTGATTTCGCAAGCTTTGCTCTCGAGTGCCGCCGAATTCCAGTCGCAGTGAAGGAATTCCAGCGATACGCCAAGAAACTTGAACTCAACGACATCCCTACCGACGAGATCCTCTTCAACGCAAGCAGGAGCATTGTCGATGCAATCGAAGTTATGGACCCTTCCAAAAAGAATCCAATGGTTCAACCATGGATTAAGCAAGCCCTCATTTGGGCTGTTGGCGGTCTTGGTTATTCCCCAGAGGAAGCCATCGAGATGCTCAGCAAAGAAGAGTGAGGTGAACCAATGACGAACGGACCTACCGTTCGTCTTGCTTTCCGCATCGGCTACCTCGGCGATGCTTATCACGGCAGTCAAATCCAACCTGATGTCAAAACCGTGCAAGGTGAATTGGTTCGGGTCTTTCAGAACCTGAAGTGGCTGGACAAGAACGAAGAAGAACACAACTTGGTGCTCTCAAGTCGAACCGATGCTGGCGTCCACGTGCGTGTCAATGGAGGCGTTGTGCGCATCAAACGTGAGTTATGGGAAGTCCTGACACCACGCAAAATGATTCGGGCCCTCGATGATCGGCTACCAAAGGACATCGCTTTCCTCGATGTGACTGAAGTGGATGAATCATGGAACCCCAGGATGGCTGAACATCGCGTCTACCGGTACCGTCTGGAAGGAATTGAATTTTGGAAACACCCAGGTGAAGCCTTCAATGAATGGTTGCAGATGTTTGTTGGCACCTATGATGCCCGCAATTTCGCTCGACTCGAAGAAGGCAAGAACCCAATGCGCACCATCCTTTCATGTGAACCGTGGGTGGTCGCTGGCCGAGTTGTTGGCTTCGAAATCGTTGGTAAGGCCTTCCTTTGGAATCAAGTCCGTCGAACCGCAATGGCGCTTCATCGAATGTGCATTGGAGAAGTGAGCCCTGAAGAAGTGCAACAAGCAATCGATTCTCCTGAGATAGAAGTCGACTTCGGTGTGGCACCAGCAGATTGGTTGATCCTCTGGGGCGTTCATTGGCCATCGATGCCCCTTGACACAGAGCCTGTTGAGATTCAATGTTTTTCTAAGCCGCCGGAAGGTCCCGCCGTAGAACGGACCATGCGGAAACGATGGCGTGAAGCTGCTCGCCATGAACAAAAAAGCATCCTTCACAATGAATGGGCCCGCTTAGGCGAATTGCCAATCGTACGGCACCGTTGAGGCTCAGTCCAGTTCAATTCGAACGACTGCGCCGTCTTCAAGATTGAACATTTCACGTAGGCAAGCACCTGCAATGATCTCGACCACATCGATGTGACGGGTCAGGTCAGGAATCAGCACTGCGCATGGAATTGTTCCAGAATCGGTCATAAATAGGGCTTTGTAGGCTGTTGCTCCACCAAAGGAAACCCCATCACGAAGGAAACCCCGAATACGGTTTGCCTCATACGGGGACACATCGACATCCAAGGCCAAAGAACGGTCTTCATCTGATGCATCCAAGGTATCGATGCCAGATTTTTTGCGCAACGCAATGTAATCTACCAAATCCGTACCTGTCACGTTCACATTGAGTGTTCCCGGCCAAGCGGTTTTTCCAAGCAATGCTCGGAATTGCTCTTGGTAATGCGGTTGTGCCATGAAGACATGAGCGCGACCGAGCCCGCTGCTGACTTCGCCGCCCAACTCCATGAAGCGGCGACGAACGCCTCCTTTTTGAGGTGCATGGTCGAAGCCGATGTACAGATTGAGCACGAACCGCCCAAAGGAACATCAACGTGCGTGCCCTCCCGTCAAATGGAGGCGATGTTATGCCCGGTGATATGTCTTGGATGAAAGCCCGTTACGATGAACTCGCAGACAAATCGTTGTTGTGGGAACCTCCCACCCTCGAAAGTCCAAACCAGCCACGATGCAGGATGGACGGGAAGCCCACCATCATGCTCTCAGCGAATAACTACCTCAATCTTACAACCCACCCAAAGGTCAAGCAAGCGATGCTTGATGCAACAGAAAAGTACGGAGCAGGCAGCGGCAGCGTACGGGCGATCGCTGGTACCATGGACATTCATCTTGAAGCAGAACGAAAGGTTGCTGAATTCAAAGGTGTGGAAGCATCCCTCATTTATTCTGCAGGTTACACAGTCAACGTGGGCTTGATTCCTACCCTCGTCACTGGGCCACAAGATGTCATCATCAGTGATTCATTGAATCACGGCTCCATCATCGATGGTGTCCGCTTGACCAAAGCCAGCCGTGGCGTCTATGCTCACAACGACATGGGCGAATTGGAAGCCGTGTTGAAGGCGCATGAAGACGCAAGCCGTAAGCTGATCATTACCGATGGTGTGTTTTCGATGGATGGGGATATTGCCCCACTTGATCAAGTGACTGCCTTGGCCGAAGAGTATGGAGCCATGGTTTACGTTGACGATTGTCATGGTGAAGGCGTTCTTGGTGAGAAAGGAGCAGGCATTGTTGCTCAATTCAATCTTCAAGGAAAGGTCGACTTTGAAACCGGATCGTTTTCCAAAGCGCTTGGTGTGCAAGGTGGCATTCTCGCGGGAACTGAAATGACGCGAACACATGCATTGAATCATTCACGCTCATGGTTGCTCTCAGGTTCGCAACCACCCGGTGTAGCAGCAGCACAGAAAGCTGCGATTGAGGTTCTTATGGACGAACCTCAGCATCACGCCAAACTCTGGGAAAACACCAATTATTTCCGCAAAGAGCTGCAATCGCTCGGATTTGATACTGGTGCCTCGGTCACGCCAATCATCCCCGTGATGTGTGGCGAGTCGAGCGTAGCAAAAGCAATGACAAAGGCCCTCGGAGAGGAAGGTGTCATGGCTGGTGCGATCGTGTTTCCGATGGTTGCAAGGGAGAAGGCCCGAATCCGCACACAGATGTCAGCAGGATTGTCACGCGACGACCTCGATGAAGTGTTGCGATTGTTCGAAAAGGTCGGACCAAGCCTTGGTCTGATCTGATTTACTCTTCAGCGTATTCTTCAACCACGGAGAGCAAATCTTCGTCATCACCAGCAAGAGTTGCAGCATCTTCGTTTGGCTCAGAGTCTTTTGATTCCATTCCCATGAACGGGTCAGCACCGTCTTCAAGCATGCACAACAAACGCCATCGTGGCGCCCAGGAGAGGTGGACATAAAGCGGTCCGGGGAGCAAAAGAAGCAACCAAACAAGGCTCATTGGTGCTTCGAACATGTCGGTACGTGCCAGCGTGAGAAGGGCCAAGCCAACAAACGGCATAGGATAGAGAAGAATTCGTGGAGGCGCCATTGGAAACCGCTTCGACCAGCGAATCATCAGCAAGGACAAGAATCCAAGAACCAAACATGCCACCATCAAGAGCGCTGCATGGAAGATCCAATTGGCCAGCCAAGCGTTGTTGTCCTCGCCTGCAAAACGGTAAGGCATCAATAAAGCCAAAGAAATAAGCAAGCCATAGAAGGCTCCAATGTTAGCAGGATGAGACAGCCAGAGTGGGAGAGCGGTAAAACGTCGTGAAAGGGAAGTTCCAAGCAATGTTTCTTGCTCACCAAGGCTCAATTGCTCGAGCTGCTGCCCCCATCTTTTCGAAGTAGTCACACCTTCGGGTCGTGCTTGGTGGTTTTGAAGATGGGGGTCGATTCAAGGTCAATGCCTCGTTTATTCGCCGCGGAATTTGCTCAACAAACCATCCGGTTCGATTTCGATTGTCTTTTCTTCTTCGAACCACGAACGATCCAGTAAACCCGTATCCATTTCTTCTCGTTCGCGCGCTGATTCAATGGGGTCTTCTGCTCCGTTCACCAAGTCTCGGAGGGCAATCGCTTGATTCAAAATCACGACTTGCTTCTTGATGCCCTTGTGCTGAAAGATATGATGACTAAAGTGGCCGATGCGAGTATAATTCTCGTCGTCACGAACCAGGCAGGAACCACCGAGCAACTCATCTTCTGCAAGGCGAACACGCCCGCTACCTAATTCGGTCCAGGCTCCATCTGACATTCGTGCCATAAGCACGGTTTTTCCAATTGGCTCTTCATCCATGAACGGGTGGTTCATGTCCACTGCTAATGGCACATGGAGCATGCTTGCTGATTGGTACAAGGTCCAGAGGAGGACACCTCCACCGACAAGGAGCAAAAATCCAATGAAAGCCACCCCGGTGAGCGCTACAAGGAACCAAGACAGGAAGAGAACAACTGCAAGAACTCCAGCAGAAGCAGCAACGAAGCGGAGGATGAAAGGTCGAGCAAGAGGGAGCTGATTGAATCGGCGCATCCCCGATGGTAGACTTCCGACCTCCCCGACCATGTGTCCACCTCGATGCGGTTAACTTTGAACTTCACGCTCACAGCGTGGCAAGTCATAGGACTGGGCATTCAAGGCCCAAACACCTGCATCTGAACCAAAGAGGTTCATTGCTTCGACATGGGCTGCAATATCGATGCCCCAGACGCACGACCAAGAAGAAAGTTTGTCGTTGACTTTGATGGTGAGGTTCTTGACGCCACGAATCTTCTGGCGTTCATGGTTGAGCAGCAAGGCTGCTGTTTGGATCATACCCTGGACAAACAGCACCTCAGATGGAGGAGCACCTCTCCGTTTGTGAGCATTCCACAAATCCTCCCAATCTTCATGAGCGTGCCAATAGCGTCGAGCATCAAAATCCTCGAGACCTGCAATCCAGAGGTTCAATTCATCACCGACCAATGGTTCAATCCCATGATGTGTTTCACCCCCGGCCATGATGGTCCTATGGCTTCATGCTTGAAACGGCTATGGTCGAGTGAAATCATGCGGACCCTTCAAGAACACTTCAGCAGGGTTACACCCCAAAGGGGTGTTGGAAAATGGTCGAATTACCGCAGGGAGACGTCACGGAAATCCGCCGTGGCGACCGCGATGCCCTCCGGATTTTATCCACTGACATGACCAAATTATCCACCACTGGATACATCAGGACTGAGCGGAAGCCGAAAGAGGCCATGCCCAGAGTCGGACATATTTTGTTCATTGAAGGGCACCCAACATTAGCCATTCACGAAAGCGAGGCTCTTCTGTTTGGACTCGAAGCCTTGTTGGAAATTGAGAACGATGCACTCCCCCTCGAAACACTGCTCGCAGTCCATGAATTGCCCATGCCTGATGCACAGCGAGTCTCGACCCTCCATCCGAATGCCTTCTTGCATCTCGAAACGGTTGAACCCTCAACTGAAGATCGTGAACGATGGTGGTCAAACGTTCAACTCCGACCAGGAAGTTGGAGGAGAGAAGAACGGTTGCCGGAACTCGAAGTGACGGTTGAAGCACCTGAGGCAGTGCGTCAAAGAAGCCGAGCCTATCTGCAACGCCATGAGGGAATGGAACGAATGATTCGCCCCGGTGATGCGTTTTTACTCGACGCCCACGACCCGTCGATGCTGTTCACCCTCGCAGGTCATCTAGCCAACCATGGCCGTCCAATCCTCGTCATCTCGCGCCATGATGTGGATTCGCTCAGCGTTGAACATCAGTTGCCAGTCGCTGCATGCCATTGGCTTTCAACTGGAGATCACCCCCGGGCGATCGAACCAACATTGGAAAGCGTGCGGACGAAAGTGGATGCATTCCTATGGGAAAACATGCGGGCTGTCGTCCTCATTGAAGGCATTGAGTACCTTGCAGGCTTGAACGGTGATGCCCGCACAATTGATTTCCTTCGAGACGTCGTGGACGGCGTCCGAATGGACGACCATGTGCTGTTGACGACTGCAGACATGAACGCCTTTGAACTGGAACCGCGCCATCGTTTGAACCGTTGCCTCTCTCAGCTTCAACCAAGTGAGATCGAACACTGGCTCACTGAACCAGAACTGATCCTCGACCATCCCCTGTGCGCCCCACCAACCGAAGAGGAACGCACATGGATTGAACAGCAACTTCAACGAGCAGTGGAGCATTCACCAGCGCCATCCACGCCCACTTCAGAGGGCACATCAATGACAGGCGGTCATGAAATGGCAAGTGAAGAGGACCGTTTACAAGCCACAGAAGCCCTTGGTGAACATGTCCGAGCATGGACTGAAGAGGAACGCTCAGCACCACTTGAAGAAACGGTTGCAGCAGAACCCCCACGGGCCGTTCACGCTGAGCAAAATGTTGAACTCACCGAACCAGCCGAAACATTCGAACACGAAGTCATTGAAGTGGCAGAGATCACAGAGCAGGCGCACGAACCTCCACAACAAGCCCATGAGGAGCCTGAACTCGATGCTCCTGTCAAGCACCGAGGGCCACGCACTGCTCAACGCCTTCGCCGAAAGAAAAAGCGTCCGGAACAACAGGTTGCAAACCAGCACCGCATCCAGACTGCTGCTGCTGCTGCACACACCCCGGTCGCCACACCGGAATTCCCCAATCGAACCCCCGTGAACCGGCCAGCAGCGATCGCTTCATCCTTGGACTCCTATGCCGCGAGGCAGCAAACAGCAATGGACAAGACATTCCAACCAACCACTTCAGTCAAGGATTCACTCGGAGCCGCAGCTCAGCAATCCTCTGCTGGAAAGCACCATCATCTCCCATCGCTGGGGGCTGGTCCGCGACCAATTTCGGCCGTCAACAACCGGCAACCAATCGGTGCAACAACGACATTGACACCGTTGTTAGCACGACCCGGGATCAATTCAGATGCAAAGCCAAAACACATGCCACGGGAAATAGCATCCAAGGCTCAAGCACCGCCAGCAATGGAAGATAATTTGAGTTCGTGGGAACTTGAAGACCTCGAGCGTCTTCGGAAAGAACGGGAGGGGGCCAAGTGAGTTCACGAAAAGCAAATTTGGACCTCGCTATTGCTCAAGCAAAGCAAAGGTTGTCCGATCTAGGAGCCGCAGCAAAACTACCCGAGGAAGTCCAAGCAACCAAACAAAAGGGAATGCCACCCAAGTCACGTTTGAACCGTTTGCTCGGAAAACAATCCGTCCCTGACACACGAAGGGGGACGCTGCTCCAGCGCGTCGGTGTCGTTGAGCGGCCAACCTACGATTTGGTTGCCGATGCTGTTCTTGGAAAGGAAAGCAGAGTGCACCAACCTTCCCTCAACCTCCTCACAACAGATGGTTCGCTTGCATCCATCGTTTCAACCCGTTTGAAAAGCCTCCGGGAGCGTACAGCAGAGAGCATGGAAGAACGTAAAATGCCGCTCGACAAGGATGATTTCTTTGTTGGTATGGAAACCGATGGACGACCAGTTTGGGAAAGTGTCCTCGACCATCAGCGGGGCAGAACCATCCATGACCTTCCGGAATCGCTCGCTCAACCTGCACCTGGCACGCTGTTTCACCACAGTGTGACCGCACCTGTTGATGCCCCTTGGCCGGTCAAACTTCGCCCTGAATCACGGTTGAGCTTCAAGCAGTGGTTCACCATCGAGGAAAACCTTCGAGCAACACAAGCAGCAGAGGCAGTTGTCGATTCTCCAGGCATGGCACTCAACCCACTCGTCCTTATTGGCCCATCAGAAAGCGGCCGTTCCCATTTAATTCACGCCATATCCCAAGGGGTCCTTCGCAGACAAGAAGGGGAAGTCTACCTCCTTGCTGCCAGCGACCTGCTCCAATTTGAGCACCTACCTCAAGGCTGGCAGGAAGCGATGTCACAAGCACGCATGTTAGCGATTGATGACACCCACCTCATGGCAGATCACCCCGTTTCATCGGCCATGCTTGGAACCATGATTGACTATGCGCTGAACATTGGCGTCCATGTCGTCCTTACAACGAGCATCGACCCCGAACGATGGCCTGCTTCAAGGCTGTGGGAACTGGTTCGGAGCGCTGCAAAGGTCCGCCTCCACAAGCCGGCAGCAACCAGCATGGTCCTCTTCGCTCGACAACTTGCGCTCAAACGTAGCCTGATGCTCGATGACGGTCAACTCGCCAGCGTGGTCTTGCATCATGAAATTGGATGGCGAGCTACCAAAGCAAACTTGGACATGATCGCCCTCGCCCTTGAATCAGGACAAGAATTGCTCGATGGAGATGATGTCACCTCTGTTCTTTCGGGAGAACCGGTCCATTCCAACCAAGCCATGCCTCAAATCGAGCGAGAGAACGTCGCTGACATTGCTACAAAATTGATTTCAGAGGCAGTTGATGTCGTGTACAGCGACAACACGATTGGTGGTATTGAACTCCACTCACCATTGCCTGAAATCGGCGACGACACGTATGAGCCTCCTCAGTTCGATACCGAATCAATGGCTAAAAACGCTCAATCACGTCATGAGGCCTACATGAAGACAGCGCTTCATGACATCGATTTGAAAGTTCCATCTGTGCTTGATTTGGATGAACGTGATGCCCACCTCGTCGCCCGTTCTGGAAGAATCGAAGAGCGAGACTACAGCACTGCTGCAGATATCCTCACCGATTTGGATGAAACAATTGACCGGACACTTGGTTCCTTTGAGTCTGAACTCGCCACACGATCGATTCACTTGGAACAACTTGAGCAACGAATGATGGACTTGGGCCAGCAAACCTCCGAAGCGACCATCGAGGAATTGATTCAAATCGCAGATGATCTCCGTCACCTCGAGGAAGAACTCGTTGAAATCGACCCAGAACGTGGCCCACTTCCTCCTTTCGAAGAAGATGCCGTCGAGACCAAAAAACGAAGCGTTGGCCGGAGAAAAACACAATCGAACGACAATCCAGCCCCGTCAGCGCTCGACAGTTTCACACCTGAAGGTGAATGGGATGTTGATGCTGCAAACGTCGACATGCTTGACCTGCTTGAGAATGCGGAAAAGAGCCAACGAAAAATCACCCTTTCAACCATTACCTCAGTTCAATCAACACCCGATGGTGAAGAGGAATGAAAGGCGGATGGTGGATGGGAGGCGTCCCGTTCAGTTGCCAGCCAAACTGTGGGAGGTGTTGTGATGAACCGGGCGGTATTGTTTACCTCTCAACCAGGGATGCAGAGCGCATCTCTGCTCATCATGAGATGGAAGTTGATGCATGGCTTGAACGCGATTGCCGTCAAACACTGGATGGACGTTATGTTCTCAAAAGTCGAGAAAGCGATGATGTCTGTATTTTCCTTGATGGCGAAAAGCGATGTTCAATCTACGAAGTGAGACCCCAGCAATGCGCTGCGTTCCCTTGGTGGTCTGAGAATTTGGCAACAGAGCGGGCTTGGAACGAAGTCAAGGAATCATGCCCCGGGATCACGGCTGAAGATGCAATCGTTGTCGAAGGCGAAACCATCAGAATACATGTCTTCGCTGATCGTGAATCTTCGAAGGGTTTCCGTACGTGGCCGCCAGAGAATCGGCGGAAATGAACATTTCGAATGGAAGACTAGGTATCCCGAACTACACCTATTCGGGACACCGCGTAGGGTGAAGCAACCGGCTTTATACGAGGAGCCTTGGTGGATGAGCACGGTGAGGTCCAAATGAGCGATAAAGAAGTCTTGCTAGAAGTGACATCGGACCACCTAAACACTGGTTTGCGAGGGGTCCCCGTGGGCACCTGTCGAACCTCATTCGTAACACCTACAGAAGGCGTTCATTATTGCGGTTATCCAATCACAGAATTGGCCTCTTTCGCCCCTGAAGACATCATCTACCTTTTGTTCAATAAGGAACTCCCCAATGCCCAACAATCCGAAGAAATCCGAGCTGAACTATCGGCTCGGGCAACGATTCCTGGCGACATCGAAACGGTCCTCAAGACCCTCCCTAAGAACGGACATCCGATGGATTGGCTCAGCGTAGGCATCCACACCTTGGGCATGTTGGAAACTACGAATGATTGGCGAGCAGATGCGATGAACCTCATCGCCCGCATGCCTCGACTTATGGGCCTGATCTTCCGAATTCGTGATGGACGGGACGAGAACATTCCTGCTGATGATCCATCAGCCACCCTTGTCGACCGATTTGTCAATGCTCTCGATCTCAACAACGTGGACAAGGCAAAAATGACCCGTGTCATCTCCACCTACCTCGTGCTTCACATGGATCACGGCGGTGGAAATCTTTCCACCTTCACCGGAAAGGCAATCGCGTCAGGTCAAGCGACGGTCTATTCCGCCATGGCAGGGGCTATGAATGCCCTATCCGGGCCACTGCATGGCCGAGCAAACCAATCCTGCCTTGAATTCGTTCTCCGTGTTGGAACCAGCGACCCTCAAGCAGTCGAGGACTTTGTCCGAGCAGAATTAGAAGCAAAGCGACCTGTCTTCGGCTTTGGGCACGCAGTTCTACGGACCGAAGACCCTCGTGCAACGGCACAGTTCGCATTAGGGCAAGAGATTTGCCCTGATGATGAAAACTTCAAGATCATTCGCACCCTTCGTGAAGTTGCCCCTCGAGTCCTCTCCGAGAATCCTAAAATCAGCAATCCAAACGCCAACGTCGATATCGCAAGTGGCGCCCTCCTGTACCACATTGGTTTGACAGACCCGACCTACTACACCACCTTCTTTGGCTGGGCACGGGTCGCTGGAATCGGGGCTCAAATTGTTGACGAGCGAAATGTGATGCGGGACGGAAAGGGCATACCGATCTACCGACCAAAGTACATTGCAGAAGAACAAACCTTGCGTCACGTCGAGTGATGCTCAAGGAAACACTGGCCGCGAAGTTTTACCCGAGCCACGGTGACCAATCAAACGAACAGCTTGCCATGGTGGACTTGAGGCATCCTCGAGTGCGGGGTTGAACGACGGGCGCTCAACTTCACGCCACGACCAACGCTTTGACCACATCGACATCAATTCAGTTCTTCGCGCTGAGTCACATTCAATCCACGGCGTCACCTCGGATTTCAATTCTGCGAGAACATCGAGGTGAGTGTCTTCAGTGGCTCCATTCAAAAGTTCGGATTGCTCAGCATCCATTGGAAGGGTCGCCGGTCGCGTCCAACGGGCATGACCAGAAGGGAGCCAAGTGAAATCGGGGTCTGCGTGATCGGTTAACCCAGTTAGCCCTGCTGCAAGCACTTTATGTTCAATGTCAGGCCTTGTTGGCCACACATAAACTGGGAAACCCCCTTGAGCCATTTTGAGATGTTCCGCACCTTTCCCGCTCAGCCCGACTTTTTTCCCAAGTGGCAATTTGTTCATCGGGGGGACAAAATATTCGATTGCACAAGGAATCATCGACGCTCCAGCGGAACGGTGCCGCTCAACCAATCGAGAAAAGGAATGCGTTACAAATTGAGGCAGCGCTCTGAGACGTTTGGTCTGTCGGTTTCCAAAGGGAGGAATATAGGGCAATAATTCAGCCCACGGACGCGAGGTGGACGAGGCTTCAATCGAGGGGCTCATGCCAGTGTGAAAGGCATAGTAAACGCTGTTTTCTTTTGGCACCTCAAATTCATTGAGCAAAACATCAGCAGCATCGATCAATTCAGTGACATGACGTTTGTGGGTTTTGGTTCCAAAAAAACCACCACCTTTGTCCGCCTTTGGGTGGGGTCGTTTCAATTCCACACAGCCCATCTTACCGTGATCTCGCCACTGTTCCAAAACCACGGAATCTTCCAGCAGCGATCGAAACGAGCAGAAACCAAACGATTCAAGTTCGTCAAGCGTGTAATTCTCAACCCAAGGCTTTGGCGACGTGAGTCGCTCTTTCGCGATGGAAACATCTTCATCATGATGGAGAATAACCTCACCATCCTTTGTCAGTCGAAGGTCGAATTCAATACCGTCGTGGAATTGAATCGCGTGCCTCAAACTTTCGAGGGTGTTTTCGGGGGCTTGTTGCCACATGGTCGTATCGATTCAAGGACAGGACCCCTCCTCTTTGACCTCTTGCTCGGTTTCTTGTGTATTTTGGTGAACCAGCCCCTCGACGGTTGAAAGGTCATAACGCCTAAAGCAAGGGTCGAGTCCCACGGGGTATGGACCCATACGATATCATGATGGGTCTGATTTTGGTATTGACGCCAATCATCTGTTGGTTTTTCACCCTTCATGACAAAGATATGCGCACCCCATTTCGCTCTTGGGGCGAGGTCATCCATAACCAGCGGTACTATTTGCACGCCATGGGCTACATCGTCATCATTCGTTGGAAGTCGATCACTGACAAGTTGAATGAGCCCATCAAAATGGAGACAGGACACTGGACTGCCTGGGTCTATGGCCTCGAAGGAGACTTCACATTGCACGTTCAGAACATGTTTGCCAACGATGCATTAACCTCCTTCCTTAATTTCCACTACCTTTTCATTTACCTGTTTTTAATTTACGTCACAACGGTGTATTTCGCTTACTCTGGGGACAGGGACATGACGGACAAAGTGACCCTCAATTACCTGCTCATTTACGCCCTTGCCGTACCATATTACCTCTTTTTCAATGTTGAAGTCACCTCCTCCTGGATTCCTGGAATGGAGGCTTTGCTCTATCATGAAGGATGGTACAGTGTGTTTTATGCCTCACATGACCCATTGGACAATGCTGTGCCATCGTTGCACGTAGCCATTCCTTTCGGTATTATTTTGCTCAACTGGCTTCATGTTCGTGAGCAAGGTGGCACCATGAAGAAGTGGCGGCATTATCGTTACCATGTGTTTGTTTGTGTGAACACAGTCTTGTTCATGTTCACCATCCTTTACCTCGGAATCCACTGGGTGGTTGACATCCCGCTTGGAATGCTTATTGGCGGCATAGGCGCCTTGTTCATCCACCACTTGCAACCAAGGCTTCGCAATGATCATGGTGGCTTCTTCAAAGGGTTCACAACACAGAAAATTCGAAGACACGTGTTGATCGAAGGCATCGTCACACTCATCATGGTCACGATGATCTTGATGGCAGTCAACGTCCAAACCAACTCTGTTGATGAGCGGGTGTCCTACCAACTTGGCCCGGAAGATTCGACCTATGAGATCATTCAGAAGTTCTCCCCTGGCAGCAGCGTCGATACCACAGTCACCAACCTTCACAGCGACATCACCATTGAGGTCGTGGTCATCATTGTTGAATCTGCAACACCTGCGATGGAAAATGGAAGCATCGATTGGGCCGTGATGAAGACCTTGGGTGAACATTACACCGTGGCTCCAAATTCCACTTTAGTCCTCGAAATAGATGCTCCAAAGGTCTTCAGTTTGGTCGTCATGCATAATCCAAGCGAGGGCGAGGATGATGTTGTTCAAGTTCGGGTGATCAATGATTACCACGAAGATGTGATGCTGCTTGCCATCCTCCTTTCACTTCCATCCCTTTGGATCACAGGTTTTGTCGTTCACCGGTTGCGCAGACTCAACAAGCATGGCAGAAGCCTCATCGATTCCACTCCATCACACCTTTGGGAAAGCGAATGAATCGCAAACGGTGTGTGTTATGAGGGCGTGGCACCTCCACACACCATGGCCGGAGCAGATGATATGGCCAGCACAGTCAACGAACTGTTAGAGAGCCCCGGAGGGCGGCTCCTGCTCGACATCAAGGCCCATTTACGCCGTAGGCTGAACCTTCTTGTCGTGGTGTTCGGTCTCATCTTCGTGGCTACATTTCCCCTTGCCTCTTCCGTTATTTCGTGGCTCATCCTACCCGAACGCCTACCAGAAGATGTCAACATCATCGTTACCACACCGGTTGAGTTCATTCTGTTGCAGGTGAAACTTGCAGCTTACTGTGCTGCCTTTGGCGTCTTGACCATTCTGCTCACTGAAGGCGCATGGCGGGGCAGCAAAAATCCCGCTCTAAAGCAGAGGCTGGGTGAACTAAAAGCGACTGCACCACGCCCTTCACTGGCCATGCTCGTAACCCTGATCGGCGTTCTTGTTCTTGCGAGCCTCGGAATCACCTATGCTTGGAACCTCCTTATCCCGATGCTCTTGGAGTACCTCACAACCGATGCCCAAAGCGTCGGTTTGTCAACAGAATGGCGCCTTTCGAGTTACGTCGGCTTCATCACAAATTTGGCTGTTGCTTCTGCCGTTGGATTTCAAGCACCGGTTGCAACGCTTCTTGTTCTTCGACTTGAAGTCGTGACGCGCGATGTTGTCCGAAGTTACCGTCGACACATCTGGTTCACCGCTTTTGTTCTCGGTGCTTTTCTTTCTCCACCAGATCCGCTCTCACTCTTCTTGGTCGCTCTACCGGTCATTGTGTTGTTTGAAGCAGCCCTCATCCTCGATGCCATCACCCGAAATGGCAAGGCATCAGAGGCTCAATGAAGGTGGAAGGTCAGAGAGTGGAAGGGGCATGTTCCCTGGCGACTGCTGGTATGATTGGCCGTGGAAATCAGAACCACAGGTGGAACTCAGACCACCGTCTCGTACCGCCATCAGCAATGCGTGGCGGTAAGGATCAGGATGGCTGCGATGAAAACACTCGATGGCGTCAACACCTGCCGATTTGCAATGTTGAACCAGCGGTCCGACCGGGACGCCGTAATAGATTGGGTGGGCCAGAGAAACAAATCCACCGCTCGCATGGACTGCAGCAGCTGCTTCTTCGATGCTCGGTTTCTTGCGAACAATGGCAAGTGGGCGACCGTCGCCAAGCCACTGATCAAACACCTCTTGTCGATCCGTTGCATAGCCTTGAGCAATGATTTCGTCCGCAAGGTGGGGTCGGCCAACTGAGCCATCTGCACGTGCGAACACAGCCTTGATGTCGATGTTCAATCCATGTTGATTGGCCAGCGCAACCATTTGTTCCATGCGGGGACCTCGACTTTCACCAAGTGGAGCAAGCCAATTGGCAAAGTCTGCTCGTTGTTGTGGCGAAAAGGTCGCACTTGGAAAATAAGCGAGCAAGTGCCATGATGTCGGCGCTCTATCACGTCCCCAAAGGGTCATCTCTTCCTCGACGATTGGAAGACCTGGTTCACATGTGATTTCCACACCGGGAATAAAATCAATTCCGACCTCGAGTGCAGCTTTTTCGGCTTGGTCCCAACCCGCAATGGTGTCGTGGTCAGTAAGCGCCCAATGCTTGACTCCTGCAGCAGCCATCAACTTAGCCACGGTGTCAACTGAATGCTCGCCGTCACTGTTGGTGGAGTGGCTGTGCAAATCGAACGCATCAGACCACATTGTTTGTACCATTGATTCAACCCCTATTGACCTTCGCTTGTTTCAAAAAAGATCATCCAGGTCTGGCAGATCGGGTGTCGTTGCTTTCATAGGAGCCTGCACGGCCGGAGCAAGGAGAAGATCATCGATGCTTGGAATGTTGGGTAGAGCAGGGCTGGATGCTACCGTTGGTTGGGGTCCTGGTCCTGATGGAGGTAACAAATCGCTCAAGTCAGGCATGGATGGAAGGGGATTAAAATCCCTTGATTCTTGACGCTGATTTACAGAACCAGCAGGAGGCAGGGGGATGTTGCTGAGAGGTGCCCGTGTATGTGACGAAGCGAGTGAGCCTATGCTTTGCGTGAACTGTCGACCTTGCTCGGTATGGACGTGTGGTGGAGGGTGTTTTGCTGCCTGTTCAGCAGCAGCGGCCCCGTGGGCTCCAGAGGTCAATGAAGCCAGGGCTGAGGCGATCGACTCGGTACTCGGGGCTGGGGCTGGAGTTGGAACTGGAACAGGGGCCGGGGATCCTGCAGCAGCCATGAGTGCGGCCGTCACCTGAAGGGCGGCGAGCGAACTCTCTTCAGATGGCTGAGCAGCGGTCGCTTGATTCCCCGCAGGTTGTGGTGATGGGGTGGTGGTGCTGTACGGTGTTGCAGCAGCCGTCATGAGTGAGGCTGTCACCTGGAGGGCGGCGAGCGAATTCAATTCAGATGGCTGGGCAGTGGCCGCTTGTTGATGCACAGGTTGTGAGGGTGATGTGGTGCTGCTGTACGGTGTTGGCGTGGAATCAAAGGCCTCATATTGCTCTTGAACGCTCGGGTGGTTCGGTAATTCTGGGACGAAGCGTTCCCGTGAAGCAAAAAAGGAAACGATGAAAAGAACACCAGCCAATGCAAGACTCATGAATTCTTCAATGCTCCAACCGTTCGTAAAAGCCAGGTTCGACAATCCATTGATCACGGCAAAAGCGACGAGTAAAGCGCCTGCTACGAGGGTTGCGCTGGAAAGTCGGGGGGCTTTTTCTTCCATATATTCACCTCACTGGGGCACGGCATGCTCTGCCGCTCGAACGGTGTTCTCCATCAGCATAGCGATGGTCATTGGACCGACGCCACCGGGAACTGGTGAGAGCCAAGCAGCCTTCTGTGCTACTTCTGGATGCACATCTCCGGCCAATCGCCATCCTCGTTCTCGTGAATCATCATCAACACGGTTGATGCCGACATCAACCACCACTGCTCCAGGTTTGATCCAATCAGCACGAACCATCTCAGGACGGCCGATTGCAGCCACCACGATGTCTGCTTGAGCACAGACTGCTTGGGCATTCTTGGTTCTTGAATGGACGATGGTCACGGTCGCATCGGAACCTTTAGCGCCAAGCAAAAGCGCTTGTGGGTTTCCAACGATGCGGGAGCGACCAAGGACAACGGCTTGCTTCCCAGTCAAATCAATGCCAGCCCATTTGAGCATGCGCATCACGCCACTTGGCGTGCAAGGAAGCATACCATCCAGCCGCCCCTGAACCAAGCGGCCCAAATTCTCGGGGTGGAACCCGTCAACATCCTTGTCTGGGTCAATCAAATCGGTCAACGCTTCTTCATCCATGTGCGATGGAAGAGGGGATTGAACGAGGATACCATGCAGTGAGGTATCGTCGTTAAGCCGTTGAATGACTTCACGAACTTCCCTTTCAGTGGATGCTTCCGGCAACGAAACATGGGTGCTTTTGATGCCAAGCCGTTCACACGCTTTGACTTTGGAATTCACATACACATGGCTGGCAGGATCATCACCGACAATCACGACGGACAAATGAGGCTCGACACCTGCTGAGCGGCAGGCGGAAATGCGGTCGTGAAGTTCGTCCTCCACGCTTGCGGCACAGGCTTTGCCATCCAAACGTTGTGCGACCATGCTTTGGCCAGCCGCTCTTCGAACTTGAGCGTTCGCTTCAGAAACTTCTGCCATCAGCGACACCTTTCATCCCGGGAAGCGTTGTAAAAATAGAGAATCATCTTGGAAGGACAGCATGTTTTGAAGCAACTAAAACAAGCTCACGACCTTCTCGAAAAAAGGAGCCTGCGGAGGGACTCGAACCCCCGGCCTTCGGATTACAAATCCGATGCA
>JAPKCS010000036.1 GCA_028822845.1 Candidatus Poseidoniaceae archaeon
TCTTTTACTGCTGTTGCTTTGTTCAATAGTCCACTCATAGCAATCCCTGTTAATAGCCCCTTTAGCCAAGGGGATTATCAAACCAACCCCTATGAGCGTCGGTTCGGGTGCTGTTGAGAAGGGTCTGTTGACAAGCCGTCACAGACCAGGAGCGGCTTCTCGCCACTCGCCTTCTTCGTCATCTGAACCGGTCATTCGGCGACCGGCGACTGCTGCTGCAAGAGCGAGCATCGAGATTGCTGGGACCACTTCAAAGCCGGGGAGATAGACACCACGGACGTAGACTGTGATCATCTGTGATTCACGAAGGCATCCACCGTTGTTGCATGCGAACTCAGATTCTGCGTAGAAGTCGAGCACGTGGTATGCATCGCTCCATCCTTGTGTCTTGGGCGTACGAGCCATAACACGGACGTTGGTTGCGGTAGGGATAGCATCGATCTGAACCTTGACTGCTGGTAGGTTGATAGTGAATCCTGCCTTTTCCAAATCATCACGGCTTGAATCGGTAATACCGACCTTCATGAAGTCAATTTGGTTTCCAAGGTTGTACACCTTGAATTCGAAGTTCTTATCCTTCTTAGGCATGAGTTGAACAAATGGCTCAACTGCTTCAACCTGAACAAGGGAATACTGCATGATGTTGACAATCATGTTGTTCTGCGAAGAAGCGGTGTTCACTGGAGGCAAACTGTTGATTTCTTGAACGGTTGCTGAAACAGAGAGGGTACGGCTTTGCATGACCATGTAAGGTGTGGCCCTGATAGAAATCTGGAAGTCGATTTCTTGGTTCCCACCGATGTACATGTCACCAGGGGAAGCGGTGGCAAGACCATCGCTCGTGACCAAGATGCTGATTTTCTCTTGGTAGGTGGTCGGGTTGCTCGCAGTGCAAGTTGTGAAACCGGAGTACGTGGAACCTGGCTTCACTTCAACGTTGATCGAAATTGGTGCACAGGACAATGAAACAGCCGCAGTAGGGGCTTGAGCAGCCGCAGGAACAGCGACCAGCATCATTGAGGAAACATACAAGGCAAGCAAGAACACGGCACGCTTCATCATAGTAAGTTCCACCTAACAGTCAACGCCACTAATGCGACCCTCATAACCATTTTGATAAAATGGAACCTAATACGGAGAGAATAAACAGTCTATTTCGTACTGAATAAGTAAAAAATCCGTTTGGTAACCAAGCGGAGTCAACCGATAAAGTGGTGGGCCCGAAGGGAGTTGAACCCCTGACCGCCCGGTTATGAGCCGGGTGCTCTAACCTACTAAGCTACAGGCCCCTGTGTTGTTGCACTTGGTCAAACTCATCAAGTTATCCTCTTCACTCGAAATGAACAAGCGAAGATTGGCTTGGTTTGATCCATTCCCGAACGCGTTGTTCAAGTTCGTCTCGAATCGGTTCTGGAACGAAAATTAGTGCCCGCTCATGGGGTTGGGTCAACGAACGTATCAAGGCAGAGTGTTCGGATGCATCTCCACCGTCTTCAATCCGAATGCCTTGAGCGTATGGCATGTAGCCACGTTTCGAGATACGTGCATAGATGACTTCAGATTCTGCATCGTACCCTGCTTCTGCCACTGCTTCTTCGATTCGATCTTTGACAACATCAACCATTTCTGTCGAAAGGGCTTCGATTCGAAGTGATTTATGGAAACCACGACGCGACATCATTTTCATGGCGTAATTCGATAGAATCTTATCTTCATGTTCGGCCCACTCAGGGATGGAAACCCGCACATGTGCATCGTTTAGGCTAGCATATCCTCGTGCGTCCAAGGCTTCATCGAGGAGCATTTTATGCAACGGAGCAGAGAGCACCAGTTTTCCTTCTATCGCCAATAGTCTGGCCCGAGCGAGCATTCGAACGAGGTAATTCTGAGTCAGCATGTTCACCTTATGGAAGTACACTTGGTTGTACATGTGATAACGGGTCACCAGGTAGGCTTCAATGGCTGGCAGCCCCCAGGATTTGACGAAGAAGTGCCCGTCATCGCCGACCCTGAGCGCACGAAGCACCCGAGCGATGTCAAAGCCTCCAATCTGTGCTCCCGTGTTGGCCTGATCACGAACCATGTAGTCCATGCGATCAACATCGAGTTGACTTGAAACAATTTCTTTCAAAAACGGAGGGATGGACACACCTTCGTGTTCGGTATCACCATCCATAATGGCAAACAGCCTGGATGTTCGATGTGCACCAAGCGTGGATTCCAATGCAGCACCCACCTCCGTGTCCTTTGACTCGAGCAGCAAGCGCCCCCAATGTTCATGGGAATGGTATGTCGCAAAGACTTCTGGTGTTTCGAGCACGTGTGAAAACGGAGGGTGGCCAATATCATGCAGCAAGGCCGCCAATTGAACCAGTTCAGCATCATCATCGCTCAAGATACCAGGTTGGACGTTTTGCAATGACGCAGTCAGTTGTCCAGCAAGGTGGTAGGCCCCGAGTGAGTGGGCAAAGCGATTGTGGTTTGCAGCAGGAAAGACATACTCACATGTCGAGAGTTGCTGAATATGACGCAGCCGTTGGAATTCCCTCGTGTCAATGATGGTTGCATGACGGCTTGGGACGAGAATATCCTTGTGAATTTCATCACGTATTACGCGGTCACGCATCGTCATCCCCAAACACCCGTCGGTTCTCGCATTAAAAAAATGGACCCTTGACAAAAACATTCAGATCTGGGTTTTTTTCATTCCATAACAGGGCAAATGGCTATGGGTGGAGTGTGTGTGAACTCGACCATGGCCGATCCTCTAAAGGACATCATGCTGAAAATTACGGATGATGATCCGGCAACTCGCGGCCAGAAACTCTGGGTCATGTTTGCGCTCGCGGTGTTCCTTGTTGCTACACTCAACTGGTATGCAATGGTGAGGGAACCCCAGGTTGTCGACATCGAGGATTTAATCGAACACAAGAACGAAGTTGTTCTTGTCGAGGGCGAAGTTATCTCTTGGATTGAAGACAGGTATGGAAACGGGGAAGACCGAGTCGACCTTGTCCTCGAAGACGATACGGGCGTTATTCAAGTCCGTTGGTTTTCCACGGGTCAAATCCCTCCAATTGGTACAGATGTCACCGTGATGGGTAAAGTCGTGGATTATAACGGCCGGTTTTACATGCAGTCAACAGGTTCTGGCGCTTTATGGTGGGAATCAGGTGATCTTCCGGAAGTCGTTCGCTTGTCCCTGACCGACCTCGCTGTCGATCCTGAATCGTACCTCGGCGAAATTATCACCGTCACGGGATTCATCAGCGAAGCCATCAGTCCTGATGCTACATTCACATCAGCCTACATCACCGACGCATCGCATCAAATGCAACTGCTGGTTCAGTCAGCCACTGGCGTTTGGATTGAAACGGATTCAAAAGTCGAAGTGACGGGCATGCTGGTCTATCAAGAAACAAGCCTACGTTGGGCCTTCCTCACACAAGGGCCGAGCATCTTGCTCGATGGAAGCCATGTCCCACAAAGCAACCGTCTTGAGTGGTCAGGTGAGGCAACTTGGAGTTACGAATCAGGCAGCATGGTCACCCTCGCAGGAACCTTGCTCATCCTCGATGATCAATGGACCTTGTTTGGCCCGAATGGCAACAACATGTGTGTCATGCCAACTGACGAAGACATCACCAATGCCGGTGAACAAGGCTACAACGGATCTGCCTTTGACGCATCAGGCCGACTTCTTTGGAACACTGACCGCAGTTCATGGTGCATCGATGCAACCAACGGGAATGCAAGCAACCTCATCGACCCAATGTCCGCCTTGACAATGCAAGCCATGCTATCGGTCAACCCTGCCTCAATGCTTCTTTCTCCGAACACAAAGTACACCATCAACACCTACATGCAATATGCGTTCGAACCGCTTGACACTGAAGGCTACTTTGTTGACAGCCAAACCTACAATTTCGGTCAAACGCGCATCGCTATGACCTTCCCCACCACCCGCACTGAATGGATCGAATCCGGACAAGGCATCGTAGCTGACGTCACAGTGGCTTGGGATGATGGAGACATGCGCATGCGTTTGATGGTTGAGGCATACCAACTCGTAGGTGAGCCGCCCGCTCCAGAGACCCTCTTGTGGGATGATGGTGCCACACAGTGGAGTTACTCCAAAAATAAGTTTGTTTTATTGAACGGCAAAGCGGTTCAAGAAGACGATGGCTGGTACCTCATCCGTGATGGTTCGACACAATCTGTGCGGTTGAACCTCGACCTGAACCCAATTGGCACGGATGATCTGCACAGCAACATCTCCATGACCTGGATGGGACGCCTCCGCCAAGTCGAACATTCGAGCGAAGTGGCCCTCGTGTACACCCTTGATGGGGCCGATGCACTGGACACCGATGGTGACCGAGTGTCCGATTCATTGGAAAGTGCAAATGGCATGAACATCAACAGCCCCGATACCGATGGCGATGGTGTTGATGATCGACTCGAATTGGAAGAAGACAGCAACCCGAACGCGTGAGGTGAAATCATGTTGGATGCTTATTTTTATGAACTCGGCTGGATGCTGTTCGCCTTGTTCTTTGGCGTTGGAATGGGGACCCTGACCGGAATTATTCCAGGTTTTCACGTCAACAACGTGGCGCTGATCCTTCTTGCGTTAGCACCAAGCCTTCTGGCCCTTGGCATTCCTCTTTCTGCAGTTGCAGGAATCATTGCCTCAACGGGAACCGTTCACACCTTCCTCAATTACATTCCATCAGCTCTCATGGGGGCACCGGACGCCGATCAAGCGCTGTCATTGCTGCCTGGCCACCGCATGCTGCTTTCAGGCAACGCTGCCCGTGGTGTCGCTTGGTCCGCTCGTGGCTCACAACTTGGTTTGTTTCTCTCCCTCCCACTGATTGTGTTGGCACGAATCGCGTTCGGCCCGGAACTCGGCTGGTACGAATCATTGCGCAGCATACTTCCATTCATCCTCCTGGTCATCTCTGCCCTGTTGCTAGCAACGGAAACCACACGGCTCGATTGGCCTATGTGGCTCCAAAAGCTTAGTTTTGGAAAACTCGGTACGGATTCGAGGTTCGCTGGTTTCTTCACAGCAACTGCCTTTTTCCTCCTCGCAGGCCTGTTCGGTTGGACCATCATTGGCCCCACTGCCCTCCCTGGAAAGTCCCCGATCAACATGCCGGGCGCCAGCCTCTTGCTGCCAAGTTTGGCCGGTCTGTTTGGTATTGCCAATCTGCTCGACATCTATGCAACAACCTCTCACTTACCACCTCAGAGAGAAAACTGGGATTTGCCACCAGCGAAGCCGCTTCTGGTCCCGTGCTTTTGGTCAGGTGTTGCCGGAGCATCCATGGGTGTCCTCCCGGGCATGACCGCCTCGCAAGCAACCGTGCTCGTGATGGGTGGGCGCAACGTTGTAGCCAAGGTCCAAGGAAAAACTGGGTACGGTATGGATTGGGAAACACGCCGACTGACCGAATTGTCCGATGACGAGCTCCTCGAAATCGCCAAAGCCGAATCCGAAGACGGGGTTGAAGGACCTCAAACCAAACAAGATTTGGAAATTATTGCCATCTTATCGGCCGTCAACACGGCAGTCACGGTGTGTGTCCTGGGCTTTTTGTACATCATTGGACGCTCCCGTTCCGGGGCAACATTGGCACTGAAAGCAATGTACCCAGTGGACACGTGGAGCAATCTTGAACCAACGGCGGACTTCATTCGTCTGCTCGCCATCACGCTCGCTGCTGGTCTGATGGCCGTGCCGATTATGAAATTCGTAGGGAAAGGAATGCTGCGTTTGCACGCAGCCATCCCGCTGCAACAGATGATCATGAGCGTGATCGTGTTCGTCGGAGCTTTGGTGTTCATCAGCACTGGGTTCATCGGTATGTCGGTGTTGATTGTGGGGACCATGATTGGTCTCCTGCCGCCACGTCTTGGAATTCGACGCAGTCACGCCATGGGTGTTATTTTGGTCCCAATCATGATTTTGATGTTCAAGAACTTGGTCGACAACGCAGGCTTTTTGTGAGCACAGTTGGATTTGAGGAAAGAGAACAAGGGCAAGTGATATGCCCCTTGACCACCACGTCGAACTACAGGTGAGTCCATGACCTCGAAACTCCGCCCAATTCTGCTTGCTTTGCTCTTGGTCTGTTCAACGCTTGGCACCCTTGCCAGCACCGAATTGAACACTCAACCCGTTCACATGTCATCGGCTCGCTCGATGGCATGCACGGGTGATGTCTGCCTCAACGAAGCACTTCCGAATCCGAACGGTTACGACACCGCCACATGGCCAAACGGCGAGTGGTTGGAATTGTACAACAGCGGCAACACAAGCGTCGACATCTCCAGTTGGTACGCAACCAACAAAGCAGGAAAGACCCTGTTCTTCAACGAGACAACAATCGTTGGTTATGATGCCAATGACACAACCTCTTGGGAAATTGCGCCGAACGATTACATGGTCATTTCAAGGAACGGCCTCTCAACAACTATGTTTTATCTAGCCAACACAAATGATATTCTTGATTTGTACAACGGTAACGGAACCCAAATCGACCAGGCCACCTGGACCTTTGGAAGCAGCGGTTCACCCTCTGGCGTTAGCCTCGAAGAAGACCCTGTTAGCCCCGTCAATGATTGGATTGCAACCAACACCCCAACGCCTGGTGGCATCAACACCGGCGGTGGAACTGGTGGACCAACCCTGATGCCAGCCGATCTCAAAATCAACGAAGTAATGGCAGATCCGTGGCCCAGTTTTGATGGCGACATGTGGCCCGATGGCGAATGGATCGAAGTGACCAACACCGGTGCTTTGGATTTGGACCTCACCGGCTGGAGCATCGAAGACCAAGCAGGCAAAATCCTCCCGTTCAATGAAACTCATTTGGTCGACGCGAACAGTTCCGGCTACCTCATCACACCAGGTGCAACTCGAATGATCGCCGTCAACGGTTCTGGCTCAAGCATGCTCAACAACGGTGTGGAAATGCTGAACCTGAAATGGCCCAATGGAAGCATTGCTCAACAGGTCACATGGACCGACAATAAACAAGGCTTCTCGCTCGTGGAGGATACAACATCCTCCTACATGGTTTACGCTTCTTACCCAACTCCAAACGCACCAAACCCACTGCCGCTTGACCAGATAGCAGCAACGACTTCACCTGTTCGAATGTCTGAACTTCTTGCCAACAGCACGGCAGACGGCACCCCCTTCCCTGATGGCGAATGGGTCGAATTGTTCAACAACGGCTCGGCTGATATGGACCTTACAGGATGGTCAATCATCGATGGCATGGGCAACGTGACGATGCTCGACATCGCCACGCTAAGTGCCAATGAAACCCAAGCGGGCACCACCATCAACGCTGAGGCTCGTCGCCTTGTTCAATTCACCACAGGCACAGAACTGTGGAACTTCTACAACCACCTAATGCTCGTCGACAACGTGGGCAATGTGGTCGATTCGGCCTGGTACGCTACAGATTACGGTACCAATGTCTCCCTCATTCCCGCGGAAGTCGCTCATGACCCATGGGTCCCAGCACCTTGGATGACGCCTGGCCAGCCTGAACCAGGCGCTATGGAATCAACCGGTGAGGTGTTCTTCACCGAAGTAATGCCAGACGGCGTTGGGAGCGATTCTCAGCAATGGCCGCTTGGTGAATGGTTGGAGATCAAGAACGGTGGCGACCAAGCCATCGATGTTGCCGGTTGGAAACTCCAAGCTGCAAGCAGAACCTTGACCCTGCATCAGTACAACATGCCCTTGCAAGACACATCGGTCCTGCAATCAGGCGCAGTCGCTTTGATTGTGCTCAACGGTACAAGCAGTTTCTATCTCAAACACACCACCCCTGACTCCATCGGTTTGGTCGATGCGAACGGGGCTGTGGTTGACACCATCGGATGGTCTTCCTCCGTTGAAGGTGAATCCCTCATCGCCCCGAACAGCACCCATGCAGGTGCTGGTCCAAGCGGTACCGCCGCTGGTACTGGTTCTGACTGGATCTTATCCGCATGGGTAAGCCCCGGCAAAGACAACCCCGAATGGCCCGAATTCACAGGCTCTGAATCGGTTGTCGTCACTGAGGTCCTTGCATACTGCAACGACAATTCGGTTGAACCAACAGAAGATTGGATTGAATTCCTCAACACCGGAAATGAGAGCCTTAACCTCAGCCGATGGCGCATCGACACCATCGATCAAGATCGACGGTTCATCCGTTCAACCTCCATGTGGAACAACACGGACTTAGGATGGAATGCAACCGTGGTTTTGCCTGGAGAGCGTGTGGTCTTTTTGATGGACAAATCAGTCTTGAGTGGCCTTGGCGACTCGTTCACTCTTTCAAATCCGGATGGCGCTCCGGTCGCAACTGTGCAATGGAGCCTCGTCAGCGATTGCCAAACCATGATGCCAGGCGCAACGGCCGAGGCATCTTGGACCCACACCATGTGGCCCAGCCCCGGTGCAGTCGAGCCAAACGCGAGTCAATTCGCTGATTCGAGCGATGTGATGTTCACCCGTTTGATGAGCGAAGGCTACACAAGTATTTCTTCCAACACCGAATTCTTTGAAATCAGCAACATCGGTGACAAAACTGCTTTCCTTGAAGGTTGGACCTTCAGGGTGGTCACCTCTGGTGGAACTGACAATCACGTCATCGGTGATGTGACGGTTCCTGCAATGAGTGCAGTGATCTTTGCAGCCGATCCAAACGGGTTAGGCGTCTATGAAGATGGAACGCTTCACGGCTTCGCCTCAAGTTTCGACGAAGCCCCCACCCTGCCGAACGATGGAGCAGCACTGCATATGGTTGACCCGTCTGGAGCCGTCGCCGACACCGTTGTGTACGGCAATGGACCTGTTGATGTGGACGGTTGGTCCGGCATAAGTTTGGTCGAACCCGTCTCGGGAATCAACCTCATTATTTACCATCGCGGAGATGGATGTGGATCTGTTGAGGACACCGATATGGTGGCCGATTGGCACCACCGCTGGGGCCGACTCGGCGGCAGTACCTTCTGCGACGATCAGACCTTCTCTGGTGAATCAACCGTGACACCTCTGATTGGGCCAAAGAATGGTTTGCTCGACGTGCTCGATTGGCTCGAAGGAGCGACCACAAGCCTCAATGTTCACGTCTACCAACTCTCAGAGCCACGTTTGGTCAACGCATTGATCGACGCACAAGCTCGTGGCGTCGATGTCACTGTGGTGCTCGATGCAGGCTCCCCTGGTTTCTGGTCGGACTTCGACATGATCAACCAATACGGTATGGCAAGTGAACTTGTCAAAGGTGGCGTAACCACGTACTGGTTTGGTGATGGTGGCGTTGAACCCTATGCTTACATTCACAGCAAGGTGGCAGTGCGCGATGGTACCAGTGTCTGGATCTCTTCGGGCAACTGGAAGAGCTCCTCGTTGCCAGCACCAGGCGTTCGCGGCAACGTCGATTGGGGCGTTCTCTTGGAAAACGCCGAACTTGCGAGCATTGTCCTCGGACAGATGGCTTTCGATGAAGAGCCCCTCCGTCAACACATCAAACCGGCTTCTGCTTCGAATGAACCAATGGGTTGGACCATGCCGACGGCCACTGCTGTCGATGGAGAGCGAGCCACTGCAATCAACGCCACCGTCAATGGAGCGCTTCTAACCTGCCCGGACAATTGCATCGATGGTCTCGTTGATTTGATTGAAAGCGCCGATGATGAACTCCTCTTGTCGTTGCAATACCTCGACATGGATTGGTCATGGGGATGGGGCGATAATCCGATCTTCACTGCATTGAAGCAATCAGCAGAGAACGGAGTTCGGGTTCGACTGATCATCAATGGAGCCTACCTCGACCAAGACGTACAGGACGTCGTGGATACGTTCAACGAAGTCTGGAACTCAAGCGATGGCTATGACGTGTCCGCAGTTGTGATGGGTGAAGACGACGATGTGTCTAAATTGCATAACAAAGGCGTCATCGTCGATGGTGAAACGGTCCTTGTCTCGTCGATAAACTGGGGCAACTCCGCTGTCAATCGGAACCGTGAGATGGGTCTTGTCATCACTTCGGTTGAAGTAACGACACCCTACCGTGTGGCTTGGTTCGAAGATTGGAACCGACTCGATAACGTGACAGATACCGATCAAGATGGACTCCCCGATATCTGGGAAGTGCCAAATGGCCTGAACCGGACAACACGAACCCTGCCCGGACCAAACATGCTCGAAGGCTTGTACGATGCCGACCAAGATGGAATCACCAATCAGGATGAATACAACCTTGGCAGCCACCCAACCAATGCTGATACCGACGGTGATTGTATTCTCGACGGCGACGAAGTTGCTTGGGCACAGTCCACAGCACTTGACCCGACAATCGAAGATGTTTCACCGCGCGATGCTTTGTTGAAGGCAGATGCTGACATGGACGGCGTCAATGAATCAGAAGTTCTCGGTTGTGATCTCGGTGGCATTCAAATCGATGAAGAACCCACAGAACCAATCGATAACTCAACGCTTGATGATGACGCTGATGGCGTCATCAATGCGAAGGACAAATGCCAGGGTACGCTACCAGAAGTACCGGTCAATGTTGACGGTTGCTCAAGCGAACAACGGTTGGCTCAAGCGACGCCAAGTTCCAGCGATGAAACGAATTTCGGCTCTGGAATGATGCTTACACTCATGTTTGCAGGCGTCATATTGGCTCTTGGAGCGTTCTCGATTCTCAGAAAAATCGAACAACAAGCTGAGGCAACAAAGGACTTGATTACGCTTGATGCTGCTCAACATGATGCATTAATCGTTGAGCCAATCGCATCTCAAGGATGGCAAACCCCTGTTCTTGATGGAAGTGGACCCTCTGAAGTGGCCCCTACCAGCGAGATCACCCAAGCCGATTTGGCCCGAGTGCCCGGATGGGATGAAGCCATGGTGCAAAGTTATCTGGATCAGGGTTGGTCGATGGACCAGTTGGTTGTCTACTATCAAGAACAGGTACAAGCACACTCTGAAGCGACACAAGATTGACAAGGGACCTCTTGCCAATTCCGACCATGCGAGCCATGCAGACGACAAGCAACCCGGTCCTTTCCAACAATTTTTGGAACAATATCCCCGGCTATGAAACAATGTCCTATCAAGGGACGATGCAGAAAATCGGGTTCTTGTTTGGAATTACGATCTTATCTGCGCTCGTGACCGTCTCGATCGGAGCATCCGGCAACATGGGCCTCATGGGCATGATGACCGGCGCAGGAGCGATTTTAGGCTTTATCGTCGTTCTGTTCATGGTGCTCAAACGTCCAGCAAACCCCGCACCAGGAGCCATCATTTACGCTGGTTTGGAAGGTATGTTTGTTGGAGGTATTTCGTTCATGTATGAAGGCCTATACTCCGGTATTGTCATGCAAGCAGGGATCGGAACCATCTGTATTATTGGCACCATGTACTTCCTTTGGTCTGCAAAAATCATCAAAGCAACACCAGCATTCCAAGCGGCAATAATCAGTTTGACCATGGGTGTTGTTATTTTGTATGTGATTTCGTTCCTTCTTTCTTCGCTTACCAGTATGGAAGTTCCATTCCTACACTCATCGGGGCCCGTTGGTATTCTCTTGACATTGTTCATCCTTGGCATAGCCTCCATGAACCTTATTTTGGACTTTCATTTTATTGAGCGTGGCATCAGCAACAACTCGCCTAAAACCGGGGAATGGTGGGCTGCCTTTGGCTTGCTCATCACCGTGATTTGGGTGTACATTGAAATGCTCCGTTTGTTGTCCAAAGTTCGGAACCAGTGATTGCTTTGGCACGCCGCATCCCTACGGTCAACTTTGCTGACATGACAGGGGATGAGGCTGCTCAAGCAAGGTTTGTTCAAGCGGTCGGAGAATCACTCAGGGACATTGGTTTCTTTGCTCTTGAGCATCATGGCATCGATCTTGAACTCATTGAACAAGCCTACAGCCAAGGCGATGCTTTTTTCTCCTTGCCACGTACGATAAAACAGGGATATTTACAGCCAGAAATTGCGCATCAGCGTGGCTACACTGCCTTTGGCGTCGAACATGCAAAAGACAACGACGCCCCAGACCTGAAGGAATTTTGGCAAAACGGCCGAACTCACAGCGGTGAGGGACCAGCCCCCACATACCCTGCCAATGTATGGCCTGATGTTGATGCACCTGGATTTAAGCAAGTGATCGATGGTCTGTTTGAACAGATGGAAGCATTGGCTCAACACATCTTGAGCGCATGCAGTGCATACCTCGGAAAACCCACAAACTGGCTCAATGAAATGAGTCAAGAAGGAAACACAATCATGCGCATCATCCACTATCCACCCGTCGGTGAGGATGCTCCCAGTGGGGCCGTTCGGTCTGCCCCACATGAAGACATCAACTTGATCACGCTGCTCGTCACAGCAACCGCTGATGGACTCCAAGTGATGGACCACGATGGCAGTTGGATCGAAGTTCAAGGCGATGCACGTTACATCATTGTGGATTCTGGTGACATGTTGCAAAACATCACCAATGGATTGTTTCGTTCAACAACACATCGTGTGGTCAATCCGAAGGACACCGCATCCCGTCGGTTCTCAATGCCGATGTTTGTCCACCCACGAAATGAAATCGACTTGACACCGAGACCAGAGTTTATCGCTCAAACTGGAGGCGAGGCAAAGTATTCTTCAATCACCGCTGGTGCTTACTTGCATCAACGCTTGGTCGAGATTGGCTTAGCCGAACCCGAGGATGAAGCATGAGTGACTTGATTCAACGCCTATGCGATGCCATTGAGAATGGCCAAGCAATGGACTCAGAAGATTTGGCGGCTTTCATTCAGCACGTTGCAGAACGAACCCTTCCAATTGAACAAATCACTCAATGGCTGCGAACCGTCCACACAAACGGAATCAGTTCTGAAGACACCGTGCTGTTGACAAAGGGCATGATGCATTCGGGTGCTGTGCTCACATGGGATTCAGACCGTCCGATTGCTGACAAACACAGCACGGGTGGCGTCGGCGATAAGATGTCCTTGATTCTGGCCCCTGCGCTTGCCGCTTGTGGCGTCGAGGTCCCGATGTTGGCTGGACGTGGGCTCGGCCATACGGGTGGTACCATCGACAAATTGGAAGCAATCCCAGGATTCAGTTGCGAACTCAATCCAACACAAATGCAAGCCATTGTCGATGATGTGGGGTGCTGCATTGCTGCACAAAACGAAGCAATCGCACCTGCCGATGGTCTGCTTTACGCCATTCGGGATGTTACAAACACGGTTGACAGCATCCCTTTGATCACTGCCTCAATCGTATCGAAAAAGGCTGCTGAAGGATTGAAAGCCTTGGTCCTGGATGTCAAATGTGGCCAGGCCGCTTTCATGAAAACTGAAGATGATGCACGAGCATTAGCAGAATCAATGGTTGGTGCTGCAAAGGGACTTGGCATCCAAACCATCGCTCAAATCACAGACATGAATGAACCCATTGGAAGCCATGTCGGTAATGCCCTCGAGGTCTTTGAAAGCATCGAGGTGCTCAACGGACGGGGTTCGAAAGATACGGTGAACCTGGTTGTCATGCAAGGCGGTGCGCTGTTGACGTTGCTTGGCTTAGCACAGGACCAAGACGATGGGGAAGAACAAATCATAGCGAGCCTAACAAATGGGCAAGCGGCACAACGGTTCGAACGCATGTGCATTGCCCAAGGAACATCAAAAGAAACGGCAAGCCAACTCTTGGCTTCCCCCCGAATGGTCTTACCTCAAGCGAGGCATACCACTCAACTGGTGGTTGAGCGCGATGGCTTTGTCGAAGGGATCGATGCAATGACGCTTGCGGAAGTTGCCCGAAGCCATGGGGCTGGCCGGTTCAAACTCGAAGATACCATCGACGCAGCTGTTGGTTTTGTCATTTCTAAGAGCAAAGGTGATGAGGTCTTTTCCGGCCAAGTTTGGCTCGAAGTCCATCATAACCAACCGTTGAATGAACAACAAAACAAGGCTCTCATGGGCGCATTAACCATTTCAAAGGTGCCAATTCAACCCCTTCAGCGACTCATCGAGATTGTCGAATGAGAGTGGGCGGGCCCGAAGCGGTCATAAAGGGGAGGCGGTTCGCCAAAGATGCCGATTTAGCTTAGCTGGTGGAGCGTGGGACTGTTAATCCCAAGGTCGAGGGT
>JAPKCS010000021.1 GCA_028822845.1 Candidatus Poseidoniaceae archaeon
CATGGCCCTTCTCAACCTCTGGTCGCTTGGGCATTTTCTTCAATGGGCTTTGATTGGTCGATTTTTTAGCATTGGATGGCCCCTTTTCTTTGTCCTCTCAATCGGCTGGGAAGGTTTGGAGTTGTTGCTTCCTTACGAGTTTACATCCGAAGAATGGTCAAATAAAATATCTGATGTTTTCGTGAACGCTGCTGGTTTTTATCTTGGAAGATCGCACAAAGATGCGAACGAAAACTGACAAAGGTTCCTCCGTGGCGTGAATCTCGCAAACGTCAGAACGGTTGGCTGGTCTGTTTCACGGTACCTTTATGATTTCATAGCGATAGCATAGGCTAGGAATCACCATGGTATCAGCAGCAGCAGCAGCCGACAAAAATGTGCAAGGAGTTCATGATGAAATTATGTTCAAAGACGTGGCAAAAGAGACCATGAACGGTTTCGTAGGGGTCGCCATCCATTGGCTGGCCGTGCCCGCCGTTTTCCTGTTGACTTTCATATTCTATGCCGGTGGAGGATTTGGACTCGCAATCGGAGTCACCCTTCAAATCTTAATAGGTATCATTTGGTTTCTTATGTTCAACAGTTACCTCATTATCAACCCCAATGAGGGCACTGCACTGCAGTTTTTTGGCAAATATGCAGGAACTGTGGATGAGGAAGGGTTCCATTGGCTGCCAAATCCCTTTTTTGAAAAGCGAAAAATATCCCTCAAGATTCGAAATTTTGAATCGGCAAAACTCAAGGTCAACGACGTCAACGCAAATCCGATTGAAATCGCAGCAGTTGTTGTTTGGAAGGTGGTTGATTCTGCCGAAGCCTTGTTCGAAGTGAACAACTATCTTGACTATGTCCAAATTCAAAGCGAAGCCGCACTGCGCGCCATGGCAACCAAATATCCTTACGATATCATCGAAGAGAAGGACCTCGGAGGCATTGCCCTTTCCAGCCATCAAGAATTGATTGCTGATGAGTTACAGATTTCTGTTGAGGATCGCCTCAAGCGCGCTGGCATCCAGGTTCTCGAAGCTCGAATTAGTCACTTAGCCTACTCTCAAGAAATCGCACAGGCCATGCTCCGCCGCCAACAAGCAAGTGCTGTTGTCGCAGCACGCACTGAGATTGTCAAAGGAGCCGTTGGGATGGTTGAACTTGCCCTTGAGCAACTCAGTCAAAAGAACATCATCGAGCTCGATGAAGATAAGAAGGCCAGCATGGTGAGTAATCTCCTTGTCGTACTCTGCTCCGAAAGTGACACCACCCCCATAGTGAACACTGGATCATTGTGACTGTGAGTGATTTCTTTGGATACGAAAGTGCATTCGGTGAGCGACTCAATCGAGTCTCTTCTCAAAGAATCGAACAGTGAACAACGAGGGATCAGAAATGGATAAAGAAGAACACGAACGTAGTTTCATTGGGAAATGGTTTGGATTCCAAGGGTGGAGCGCCATGTCTGGAAAGGCTAGGATTTTAACTCAAATCATTTATCGCGTCTTCTTTTTACTTGGTTTGGCTGTTCTTATCATCGGTTACGGAACCGTGACTGGTTCAGACCCCGGTGGCCTACCGCTCCTTCTCATGATTGGCGGTTGGTTTCTGCTGTTCCAGGCCATGGTCAATTTCATCTTCGTCGAAGGTTCGCGATAAAACCAACTTCTTCGGAAATCGAATCGATGAGATACTGGGGTTCAGGCCTTTGGACCTGTCATCTCTTCTGGGCGAACCCAAGCGTCGAATTCATCATTGGTAAGGAAGCCGAGTTCAAGCGCTGATGCTCGAAGCGTCATTCCTTTCTCGTGAGCATTTTTTGCAATCTTTGCTGCTTTGTCATAGCCGATGTGGTTGTTGAGGGCAGTCACCAACATGAGGGAGTTCTCGAGATGGTTCGCGATGTTTTCTTCCACTGGCTCCATGCCTTCAACGCATTTGGAACGGAACGCACGGCATGAATCGCTCAGCAAACGAATTGAATGCAGAAGATTGTGGATCATCATTGGTTTGTAGACGTTCAGTTCGAAACTACCTTGGCTGCCACCGATCGTGATCGCCGTGTGGTTGCCCATCACTTGGCAGCACACCATGGTCAGTGCCTCGGCTTGGGTTGGGTTGACCTTTCCTGGCATGATTGAAGACCCTGGTTCGTTTGCTGGGAGTGCGAGTTCGCCGAAGCCACAACGAGGCCCAGATCCGAGCCAGCGTACATCGTTGGCGATTTTCATTAAGGAGACCGCAAGGGTGTTGAGGGCGCCCGATGCTGCAACGACGGCGTCATGGGCTGCAAGTTGTGCGAATTTGTTTTCTGCAGTGCAGAACGTCATACCGGTGATGTTGGCGATCTCATCTGCCACCATCTGAGCAAACAAAGGGTGTGTGTTCAGGCCGGTTCCGACTGCTGTTCCACCCAAAGCCAGTTCAAACAAGTCGTCTAATGCAAAATCAATGCGTCGCAAATCAGCATCGAGTTGTGCGACCCAGCCTGAGACTTCTTGGCCGAGGGTGAGTGGAACTGCGTCCATTAGGTGCGTCCTGCCGATTTTGACAATGTCTTTCCAAGCCTTTGCTTTTTCATCCAAAGCATTGCGCAGAGCACGAACGCTTGGTAAGAGGTCGTGGGTGATTGTTTCGGCAGCGGCAATGTGCATGGCTGTGGGGAAGGTGTCGTTCGAGGATTGTGCTCGGTTGACATGATCGTTAGGGTGGACTGGCGTTTTTGAACCAAGGACGCCGCCAGCCATCTCGATGGCTCGATTGGCAATAACTTCATTTGAGTTCATGTTCGATTGAGTTCCACTGCCTGTTTGCCAAATGCGGAGGGGGAAATGGTCGTTCAGTTGACCGTCGAGGACTTCCTGCGCTGCTGCGATAATGAGGTCGCCAACTTCGGGATCCAGTTGTTCAAGAGCAACATTTGTTTTGGCAGCTGCCTGCTTCAGGATACCAAAAGCACGGATGACTGCAAGCGGCATGGTGTCGTCACCGATATCGAAATTGATCAGGGAACGGGCGGTTTGGCACCCGTAATACTTGTCGGCAGGAACTTCAAGTTCGCCCATGGTGTCCGCCTCGATGCGTACATTGGCCATGGTTGAGCGTGGAAGCGGTACTTCTTCACCGTTCGTACGGATTTCCATCTTCAGAGCGATGGTTTTGATCGTTGCCTCGTGTTTGAACAGAGTCTGGGGGTTGACTGCTTTTTGGCATGTTTTTACGTTGTTGATCGCACAAGTATGTGATGACATACGGTTCTATCAATACATTGGCGCATGAAATTTTGATTCTTACTTCCTGTGGTTGTTGTACTTGCGGATGTGGTGGTTGCTGTTCTTGCGAATGAACTGAAACCTCATTCTTTACATCAATTAAGGGATTTCGACGGGGATTTTTAGACCATCTTCTTCTGATCCAGGGAATTTTGGCTTGAGCAACCTCACAGCCGTGAGGAGGTAATTGAGCCATATTGCGATGGTTGCGATGAGGAGGGAAGATGTAATGTGTTGCGAAAAAGTGAGCGAGAGATTAGAAAACAGCAGCGATGTAACCATTGGACCGACAAAGACGGAAAAACCCAAACCAACGAAAACGGCATCACTGAGTTTCCCCCAACCGGATACGGCCCCGATGATCGTCATGCTTGCTATTTGTGCTAGCCCCATGTAGAGGGGGGGGACAAAAGCTACGATAACCAGAAAGTAAAACCGCCAGTCAAGTGGGCCACTCCACGCCAAAAGTTTGTCTCCGTCCCCTGTGAATGCAGAGGACAGCAGAATGCCCCAAAAGGCAACAAAGACGACGACAAACCGAAGAAGAAATTTGCCGACGCTGTCATTATCGAATATGCTCATCATCCCTTTGCTCTTTGATTTATGATAAGAATATATCTTCAAAGAACATCATCCAAATTTTAAGTCTGTTCTGGTATATTGGGCTGGTAAAGACCCCTGCTACCGACTGCTGAATGAAACATGTACTGATTCTGATTGGAAATCGCCTAAATTTGGCTAAATTACCGAATACCCATGTCGGGTAAAAACCCATTCTATCCGCATAAATCGTAGTTTCCGAGCCAGTGGAATAATTTCAACAGCGCTCAGTCATCGTTTTTACTCGAATAGACTTCATCACCGATTCCCGTCGTGATCAAGCCACTTCGCCAGAGGCCCCTGTACATGAGCATGGTTTGGAATGGAAGTGCAACTTCGCCTGATTGAGATACGGCAATGATGCCGCCGCGACCACCCAGTGGCTCGACCATAGCGAGGACATGTTCGCATGCCTGACCAAGCCTTGCGCCTTCTGGGCGCAGTTGGACGGCCACTTCGTGAGCAGCACAGCTTCGAATGAATGCTTCGCCAACGCCGGTGCAGGAGACTGCCACAGTGGGATCACACCATGTGCCGGCTCCAATGATTGGCGTATCGCCGATGCGGCCCACTGGTTTGCCAGTCATGCCGCCGGTTGAGGTCGCTGCAGCGAGTTGGCCATTGAGGTCAAGCGCTACCGCTCCAACAGTGCCCATGCCTTCTGGCTCCTCACTGCTCAAGTCGTGATCTAAAACGGCGCCGTCGTCTTCATCTGTCGCTCCGGGGCGAGAATTCAAATCGCTCCATTTCTTCCATTGTGCCAGTCGTAAATCAGTTTTGAGCCATGGTTGTGTGGTTTGTTCGAGACCGTGCTTCTTGGCATAGGCGTCAGCCGCACCAGCGTTCATCATCACTGGCCATCCACCTTTGAGAAGGAGGTTAGCGGCACGTATTGGATGACGTGTTGCCTCAATGTTCACCACTGAACCTGCGGCTTGGTCGCTGCTTCGCATGATGCTAGCATCCATGTAGATACGTTGGTCTTCAGCCAAGACCGACCCCCTTCCTGCATTGTAGAGTGGTTCATCTTCCATGGCTTCGACCGCAAGCGTGACCGCTTCGAGTGCGTCGAGTTCGCCTGATTCAAGCCGTGGGCCTAGATCTGCTAGGATGCGTTTCATGCAGGCAAGGCGTTGTGGATCAAGCGCCGTCATGCCGCGCCAAGGGCCATCGCCGCCAGCACCGCCGTGGAGGGCCAGAATGGCCATTGTCCCACCTCACTCGACCATTGAAACACGAATGATCTTCTGGGGCACCGATGGACGGTCGCCAGGGAGTTTCTTGCACGCCTCGATGTTCTTGACAATGTCCATGCCTTCAGAAACTTCACCGAAGACAGCGTGGTTTCCGTTCAACCAAGGAGTTGCGATTGTGGTAAGGAAGAATTGGGAGCCGCCGCTGTTCGGTCCTGAGTTTGCCATTGAAAGAACTCCAGGCTTGTCGTGCTTCAGACGAAGCGCTGATTGTTCGCAAGGAATCTGCCATCCTGGGCCGCCTGTTCCTGCTCGGCGTGAATTTGGATCTTTTGAGTGAGGGCATCCACCTTGAATCATGAAGTCTTCAATCACTCGGTGGAAGTGAAGTCCGTCGTAGTGGCCCATCTCGACAAGTCGCACAAAATTGGCGACTGTGTCTGGGGCACTTCCGTGGTACAGTTCGATGGTGATGTTTCCTGCGCTGGTTTCCATAAGGGCGTGCATGACCTTACGAGGGCTCGGGGGGTCATGAGCATTCGCACGCTCAGTCTTGCGGAAACACCTCAGTTTTGCAACCAAGGACGGAAGTGTTGGTCTGCATATGCTCGAGCATAGTCAGCTGGGTAGCCCGAAGCAACCAATTGTTGCTCATAGGCCAACTGCTCAGCGGTGATCGTAGGGTCTGCCACTGGAAGAGCCGCTGATCCGTACGCCATTTCTTGCTGAGCAAACGCACTGGATTCACCTGAGCTTCGACCACGTAGCAAGAGCATGGAAAGCAAAGCGATGATCACAACGCCAGCGATACCGTAGACCACTATGGGGGACATGCCTAGGATGTCTGAATTGGACTTGACGCCCGTCACATCGGACTGGTCCCCTGGCTCGTCAACACCGTCGGTTTGGCTATCGTCCGTTCCATCGCCGGGTAGGGTCGTGTTGCCTTCTGGATTTGTCGTGTCGCCGGGAAGGGTTGTGTTGCCTTCTGGATCTGTTGGATTGTCCACTTCACAGCCATCTGCACCAACAGTCACGCCGAGAGGTGTGTCTGGGCATGCATCAAAGGCATCGTTGACACCGTCATCATCTGCGTCAGTATCGGCTGCAGGGCAGCCATCGCCGCCCTCGCCGTTGGCAACGCCAGAAACGTCAGGGCATTGATCGCCATCGGTTCCAAGAGGGTTGTCGCCGTATGAATCACCGTCGGTGTCAAGGGCTTGGGATGCATCTTGTGGCCAGTAATCGTTGAGGTTCGAGACGCCATCTTCGTCGATGTCAGCGCATCCAAACCGATCGATGGTTGATTCACCAAAGGTCGTGGGGCAGTCATCAACCGTTCCATCTCCCGTATCGGTGGTGTTGAATCCATCTCGGTCGACGTCGTTGGCCCAAAGTTCCTCTTCATTTTGGATGAAGAAAGAATCACCAATGTGGATGTTGTTCTCTTCATCGCCTTCAGGAAGGTCATCGTTCACGTCGATTGTGATTTGACAGGCATAGGTGCCACTTGTTGTTTCGTCTGGAGTGGTGAAGAAGTCTGAGGCAGCGCCAAAGGTGAGGTTGCCTTGGACTGAGACGGTTGCGATTGCTTCCACCATGCGTGCCACTTCTGCGCCATTTTCATCGATCAGATCGACGTAAATGGTGATCACTGTGTTGTTGGCGGGTCCACGAAGGCTGATCAATTCCCATGAAACCTGAACTTCCTCGCCAGAGGTGTGGTTCAGTGGGCAAACAAGTGAATCAATGCCAACATCTGCGGGAGCGGCTCCCACGGTGTTGATTGAGAGGTTGTAGTATCCAACACCGCCGGCAGCGTCAATGTTAACGGTGTACTCTTTGGTTTGGCCTTCGTAATCTGTGCCGAGGGTTTGGAAAATCATGCCGTAGCTCAGGTTGTCGGCAGAAGCTACGAGGTTGCCCGCGGCGTCCTGGAGGGTGAGGGTGAACGGCAGGCTGGTGTCGGCATCAAAGGTCAGATCGAAGTTCTCGTTGTCGTTTATGCTGAACGTGTAGATATCTGAATCGTCTGTACCTGAGAAGCAACCTTCGCCGCTTGCCGTAGGGTTTTGTCCAATGTTGATGCCGTTGCCGCCAGGAGCGTCTTGTCCAAGATTGATGTCATTTTGCTGGCCGCAGTTGAACGAATCGGGGTCGACGCCCTCCGTTTCAATGATGATCGTGTAGACACCAAGAGAGGCCCATGCTTCGACACTGACATAGAATGTACCACCAGTGCCTGAGAAGTCGTCTGAATCAATGGTTGTCGCACTTTCATCGCTCGAGCCTGAAAGGAAACCACGGTCGAACCATTCGCCAGCGTTGTCATGCAGGTAAATATCAGCGTCTTGGTCTGGAGAGTTGACCAAGGTGACGGTGAGGTTGAGTCCAGGTGAAACCGTGAGTTCGAACCAGTCGCTGTCGTCCACATCTTTGTGAACACAGGCTGTGATGGTCATCGAAACATCTTGGCCGAGGAAATAAGCACCATTTGCGTCCGAACCAGCATCGCTGCCAGACATTGCGTCGTCCTGAGTTGGACATGCTGTTGCTTTTTGGTCGACCAGTATTTCGGATATCGGGCTCCCTTCGTTGTCGAATTCACTCTTTTCATCGATGAGTTCATCCGAATCAACCATGACAATGAGGGTGTAATTTCCACCTTGTGCACTCGCTGGAACGGTGACACTGAACTGAATCAACTGTGATTCATTGATGTCAAGTGACATGGCGGTTTCATTGCCCAATTCCAAATCAAGGTCAGACAACTCCCCATCAACAGAGAGCCATGCAGTGAGCATGCTTGACGGAGCCACTAGGGTTCCTGTGTTGTTGATTTCAACTTCAAAGCTGATCGAGGAACCTGCGCTTGCCGTCAATGGGGCATCGATGCTTTCGATGACCAAATTTGGTTGTGGGGTTGAGTAATTCGTCCAGACGTCGAGGGTCCAGTTCACGCCAGTACCTGACATTGACACATTGAGGAAGTAGGTTCCTCCGATTCCATCGTAGGACGTCCCGAGGGTCGTAACAAATCCATCAGAGCCGACATAATCCACCATGGAGTCCGCTGCATCGGTAAGAAGCAAGGTGAAAAACACGCTTGCATTGCTGAGCGTGAGTTGTGCTTCAATCGTGTGGTTTGATGGAACATCAAAGGAGAGCACGTCATTGCCATCAGCGCCATCGATGCAACCGGTGTAACTGTCGGTGACATTGGAACCCATGGGTGTGGCGGCTGCAGATTCATTGTTTGGAGCATCTGCACCAAGCCCCGCATCATCTTGGCCGTTCGGGTGAAGGTCGTCGCACGACTCCCCCACAAACATCACGCCATCTGAAGCGAGGTTGTTGTTGGTGTCGTTATGTTCCGTGACGTTGCCGTATCCGTCCGCCCAGATGATCCAATAGTATGTTCCATCGGCGAGGTTGTTGGGGAGGGTGACAGAGGCTGTGGTCGTACGGCTTGTGTTCTCAGCAAGGGTGTTCTCAGATTGAGAGAGCTGAATCAATTCATCAAACTGATCGAAGGTTTGGTCGGATGAAAGAATGAATTGTACTTCGAAGGCACTGGAACTGCTGTTGTAGATGTTCTCAACAACGTATTCAACGCTAACAGTGGCTCCTGCTTGGCCAGTCGATGGTTCGGTGATTGAAGTGATCACCAAATCTGGGCGTGGGGGGGTGCTGTTTGTCCATGTGCGAAGTGTGTATTGGCCGTCACCTGAATAGGCTCGGACATTGATGTAAAAGGTGCTTGCAACGCCTGAGAAACTCGTGCCGCCTGTGCTCACTTTTTCCAACGGGTCGTCGAACTCAGAATAGTCATAATCGTATTCATAACCACTTGAGTCCACTAAGTAGAGATCGAAATCAGCGCCGGCTGGCACAACGAGTTCGACATCCACATCTTTACCTGCAGTGGTTGTCACCGTGTACCAATCATCCGTATCGGTCGCATCAACGCAACCTTGGACGCCAGTTGCTCCCGAGGACGGATCGGTTCCAAGGCTACGGGAAGTGTTTGAATCTGAACCGGCATCGCCGTTTGAACCGCCATCTGATTGAAGGCTGGAGGGGCTTGGGCATGCGGCACGTCCACTGGAAGTGCCAACCTTGGGCGTGAACGCGTCAAGCGTCGAGTAGGTGATCGATTTCGGGCTAACCAATGTGGGGTTAGCGAACGACTCGGCTGGCATTGCCGATTCAATGTTATCGACTTCTTCAGATGAATTGGCGGTAGCGATTGGCATCATCGGAGCGATGAGGAACAAAAGCGTAAGGCAAAGGGCAGTGCTACGTGCGTTCTGCATAAGAAAACGGTTGTCATGCTCCGTTATGAAACCTCGGATGGGGTGTCACATTGAGTGACACGGACCAGAAGAGGGTTGACTTCAAGCGAAGGCTCGCTCAATGTCGCCAGTCAGGTTCTCGAATCGAGCCTGAAGTTCGTCCATTGCGCCGTTAAATGCTTGCTGTGGAGAGAGACTTCCATCAGTTTCGAAAGAGAACACGTAGGCGTGCTCGACTTCTTCAAGAGTGATAGCGTCTGCAAACTCAAGGTCACGGTTCGTGCCTGGGCCAACTTGGTGAAGAGCGGCTTCAAGATCGATGACGTGGTTGATGTCTGTGAGGGTCTTGTCCTTTCCAAACAACTTGGCGTTGATGTCTTTTCCATCGGTTGTCTTCAATCCAAGCTTGAAGAGGACTTCTGCCTTCTTTGGCTTGTTGAGCGTAGCGATGAGTTGTGGTCGGAATCCAATGGCTCCTGCAGAGGCCCACTTAGCGTGGTCTCGTCCTCGGCCAAGGGTAGCGAAGGCGTAGAATTCGAGGAACTGTCCTTTCGACAAGATGGTCAAAGGAATGCGCTTGTGTTCGTCACGGATGTCAAACATTTGGTCGGAAATGGTGGTCAAATCTCCAGCGTAAACGGTCTTGTAATCTTCATCTGCGTCTGAGGTTGGTCCACGAGCGGAAAGAGAGTACAACACTTGGCAAGATGGGCAGCCCTTGGATTCTTCTGCGAGGTCGATGCAGTTTGGGCATGCGTCTGAGAAGTGGATGCCTTCTTCGGGGAAGGTCGGGACCGGGATCATAGCCAAGCGGTGGGCGATGGTTTCGTCGGGCAACACGTTGACCGATTCGAGAACTTCGCCTTTGTTGTCTTGATTGACACCTTGGGAGAAGTCGACGCGGTTGATCGCGAGCTTTGGTACATCTGCGATAAGAGCACGGCGAATTGCGTTCACTTGTGCAGCGTCTGTTTTGGTCAATAGAATACGAATTGCATTCCCTTGGGGCCAGCCTTCAACAATCTTTGCTTCCATTTTAATCCACCTTTAACATCAGACACGGCGGCCACGGCGGCCACCTTTGCTCTTGGTACCGTCGTGAGCAATTGGCGTCACGTCTTCGATTCGAGTGATGGTCATTCCAGCACGGGTAAGTGCTCGGATAGCGGCTTGTGCGCCAGGACCGGTGTTGTTCGACAAGTTACCGCCAGGTGCACGGTACTTGATGATGAGTTGAGTGAATTCCTTTTCCTTTAGGGTATCAGCCATCTTTTCTGCAGCACGGGTGGCTGCGAATTGACCGCCGCTGTCCTTAGAAGACTTGACCACTTGACCGCCGGAGCAGGTTGTGATCGTTTCAGCACCGGTAAGATCGGTTGCCGTCATGAGGATGTTGTTGTAAGAACTGAAGATGTTGATAATTGCACGGCGGGACATCACTCGTCACCTCCGGCTGCTTCAGTGGTTTCGGCCTCAGCTGAAGGGGCTGCGGCTGCAGCTTCCTTCACTTCAGCAGCGAAAGCAGGTGTTGCTTCTGGATCAACTTCTTCGGTTTCAACTGCGTACTCTGCAGAGGAAGCACGTCCGTCAATGGCCTTGCGGATGTAGTGGTCTTCGTCGTTCAAGTCGGAGGAAATGTGGTATTTGATTTCCTCTTCTTCGTCACGGTTGACCGGGTAGGAAGGGATGGTGACCTTTTGGTCGCCAATGCAAATGTGACCGTGGGTCACGAGTTGGCGAGCTTGCTTCATGGTCGTTGCAAGTCCCTTGTAGTAGACTTGTGCTTGAAGTCGGCGGTTGAGGATGTCCTCGGTGCCGAGCGAAAGGATGTCGTCAAGCGAAGCATCGGATGCGATCAATCCCTTGTTGTGAAGGGAACGGGTCAAATCGTCCATCTCGCGCTTTGAGTGAGCAATGCTGTCATCGGACATACCAATCAAGCGCATAGCCTGACGTCGATGTCGGCGAAGTTGAGACTTGGCCTTCCAGATTTCTCGCATGTTCTTGAGACCGTGATTCTTTTGAATCGCGTGTTCTTCTTCAATACGTTCAGCCTTCCACGGGTGGGAAGGTGTGTCGAACTTCGGGCGTGCAAACTTTGGTTCTCCCATTCATCATCCCTCCAAATCACTTACTTCGCTTCACACCGAGTGTGAGGCCTCCACGACCGTTCGAACGGCCGCGCTGTCCTCGGACCTTGTTACCGCTAGCGTGGCGAACACCACGGTAGCACTTCATGGTACGAAGACGGTCGATATCGTCTTTCAAGGTCAACGTAACTTGTTGACCGGTGAGGTGGAGTTCATCGCCAGTCTCAATGTCACGTTGACGGTTGAGCATCCAGAGAGGGACGGTTTCTGCATAGCCTTCAATAGCGAGGCGAAGAGTTTCTTGTTCTTCTGTTGAGAGGTGGCCGGCGAGGGAGAATGGTGAGAATCCGGTGTTCTTACAGATCTGAACCGCAGTGCGAGGACCGACGCCTTTGACCGAGGTCAATGCCGTTGAGAGGGCCTTTAGACCATCCATATCGGTATCTGCCATACGCAGGATATATGAGAAATCATCTCCTAAATCTTCTTCCTTGGGTTTTGCCATGTTGGTTCACCTTCAACCTCAACACGTAGTGTCAAGCAAGTTTCCGACCTTCCACCCCTATATCAAGACCGCGACGCGCTCATTGTGATACTGAGAGCGGGATTGTCCGAATTTGATACGTCGAGGGGGGGTCTTGGAATAAAAGCGGCTTATTCGGCGATGCAAATCAGCAGCATTTCGTCACCAGGCTGTTGAACGAGGAAGGCGTCTCTTCGACCAGTCCTTCGAGCCAACTGGCGATCGATGGCGCCCTGCACTTTGGGTTGCACTTCGGGCGGGAGTGTGGCACGGACTGTGAGGCTGCGGATGTCGTGTTCCAGTAAGACCTCGACCAAACGGTCGACGTGAGCAACCGAGAGCGCCATTCGCGCCAAGGCCACAACGCGGCCTGTTGCTTGAACGAGCAAACGATCTGCGGGATCTTCCAATCGAAGCGGGTGGTCATGGTGGATTTGGGGGCGGCGGCCTTCGACGACGCTCCATCCGATTTTTTCAGACTTTGTGACTCGCTTGAGCCAGTCCTCTGCCAAGCCGCTTTCAACAAGGGCGGCATCAAGGATGCTGATTCGCTCACCTCGGCGTGGAGGGCGGTTGACCTGCACTGGGTGACCTGAGCCGTTCACCAAACGGCGACCGCCCGCAACAAGGGTCGGTTCGGTACCAAGGGTTGGGGGGACGCGTACGAAGCGGCGAGCAACGCCCTCTTCAGCTGCACTGCCAAGCCACAGAGCCAATCGATCGACGCGGCCGCGGCCTCGGGAAGTCCACACCCATGTGCGGAGAAGACCAGGCCAAGAAAGATCGACAAACGCTTCGACCTCGAGGCGTTGTTCATGAGTCAGACGAGGTGATAAATCGAGCAACAGGGCTGGCCCTGTGCGCCCTTCTTGCAGGTAAGGTGCCCAGCCCTCAAAGACCTCATCCAGCCTCGGTTCCATTTCATCAAGACCGTGTGTGCGGCTGTTGCGAGGGCGTGCAGGGTCCAAATGTAGGAGGGCTATTTTTGGGAGTTCAGCGAGACCGAGGTCTTCTTTCAAAGCCGACAAAATACCGGCGCCATCTCTGCCATCTCCAACCACAACACGGGTTGTAAGCATGCGCTCGGCGTCGACTTCATTCCGTTGTGATGCAATTGTTTGGAGGTTCATTGCGCTTGCTTGAGCGCGTCGTGGATCAAGTTCAACGCCGATTGCTGGGCGTTGCAAGACCGATGCGTGGGCTGCGAGTTGTATGCCGCTTCCACAGGCACAATCCAAAACCATGCCTGCGGGCAGTGCGGCTCTGGCGAGCAATTGTGAGCGGATAAGGGCCACTTGCCACGGGGTCGCAAGGGGCTTTCCTTCACTGGCGTGGTAAAACACCATGCCTGCTGGAGCCGTTGAATCGGGTGCCGATTCGTTCAAACCTTCGGCTGAGGCGTCGGCGGGGTTGAGTATCTTTGGCATAGGAAGCCCTCATTGGACAGCTACATCAGAACGTGTCATGATGCTTTCAAAGTGGATGCCTGCGTCGGCAAAGGCTTCTGCTGCGCCTTCTTCACGGTCGACGATGCTGATCACGCCGATGACTTTGCAGGTTGTATCGTTGTGAATCCGCTCGACCGCTTTGATGGCCGAACCGCCTGTTGTCGTGACATCTTCGACGATCACGATGGTGCCGCCTCCAGAGAGAGGGGACCCCTCAATCCCGGGGGGATTGTTCGTTTTTCGGCCGCCTCTGCCTTTGGGTTCCTTTCGAACCATGAAGCCGAGCCGGGGTGAGTCAGCAGGTGATGCTGTGACGGCGATGGCGGTGAGGGGGACGGCGCCGAGTTCCAATCCTCCAACGAAATCAGCACCAAGTGCGTCCATTCGAAGGTTGAAAAGTTCACCCAGTAAATGGGTCGACTCAGGGTGCATCATCACTGGTTTGGTGTCGAAGAACCAGCGTGAGGTCCGACCGCTTGCGAGTGTAAACGCTTCATCGTTACCGCCATCGATGAAAGCAAGTTCTCGAACGAGCTCGACAAGACGGGGCCATCGGGCATGGGCTCGAAGGGAGGAGTGGACGGTCATCGTCAAACGGTCGGCACCATCGGAAATGAACTTTCCTTCCCTTGTGGCTGAAGTTTTTCTCATCAAAACGCGAGCGCGCCTCTCATAAACGGTCGGCGGCAAGCACTACAGGAGAACCGTGTCATCTGAACGAGTGCCAGGCCAACCAAGGGGTCACAACCCCCTGATCGGTGTTGACGTGGCTCGTTTGGAAGCGGAAATGGTCGCCTACCACGAATGGCTCGATGAGCGGGCTGATGAGGCGTACATCATCGCCGAAAAAGCCCGGAATAAAGGCTACGATCACAAAGAGTACGTCGAAATCCCAAGGGCTGCCGATCTTGCCGGCCGGACTGAGAAATTACTCATTGAACACCTCGACGGTTACGAAGTTGCAGATGACATCCGCGTGATGTTGGCCGAACACGACCGTGAAACCACCTCGATCATGATGGCGCAATCCGTTGCTCGTGGGTTTCGAGAAAAGGGCTACGACCTTGTCACGGCCATCGACGTTGGTTTGCGCGTTGGTTTAGCCATCCTTACCGAGGCCGTACTGGTCGCTCCCCTCGAAGGTATCAGCGAGGTGCGCCTTCTCAACAACGTCGACGGGTCTCAATTCGTCTCGGTCCACTTCGCTGGCCCGATTCGTGCTGCAGGCGGTACCGCACAAGCGCTTGCTGTCTTGATTGCCGATATGATTCGACGTGATTTGAACGTCGGCCATTACCAACCAACAGATCCTGAAGTCGAGCGCGTCAAAGAAGAATTTGGATTGTACCGTGGGAACCTGCAGTACCGGCCATCGCCTGCGGAAATCGATGAGATTGTCCGAGCCTGTCCCGTCATGATCAACGGTGAATCAACCGAGAAAATCGAATGTGCGGGATACGGGCGTGTTCGCAACATTGACGAGCCAAGAATTCGCGGTGGTGTCCTCTTGGTTATTGGAGAAGGACTGTGCCTCAAGGCACCGAAAATTCAGAAGCACACAGAACGGTTGGACATTCCTGGATGGGACTTTATCACCAAATTCGCTGAGCGTGGAAAGGAGAAGGATTCCGAAGGTACAGGGCCGGTTTTCAAATCGAGAAAGGTACCTCAGATTACCAAATTCATGAAGGACATCATCGCTGGACGCCCTGTGTTCGGCGCCCCGCTTGAAGCGGGTGGCTTCCGCCTTCGTTACGGCCGTGCCCGCCCCTCTGGCCTTGCTGCTGCCTCGACCAACACCGCCTCCATGTTGGCCATGGACGATTTCATCACCATCGGGACTCAAATGAAAATAGAGCGCCCCGGCAAGGCTTGTGCCATCACCCCTTCGGACAACACTGAGGGCCCATGGGTGGTTCTGAGAGACGGGCGGTTCCTGCGCTTAGATGACGCTCCCAGTTTCGCCCTGATTCGATCGAAGGTTGGCGCGGTATGGGACAATGGCGAATTGGTCTTGGGCTACGGTGAGTTCATGGAGAACAACAAAAACCTCGTTCCTGCAGGCTATTGCGACGATTGGTGGGCAAGTGATTTGCTCGAGGAATTGCATGATGAAACAACCGTGGCGGATGCGCTCGGCATTATGGAAATCGAACGCACACAAGCACCAACAGGAGTTCCTGGAGTTCACCCCGAAGACGCCCCAGACCCCGATGCCCAGTTCCACAACCGCCGGCATTGGCACAACTATCTGCGCCAACTGCGCCCAACATGGGACCAAGCAAAACGCATATCTCAGCGATACAAAACCTCCCTACCGCCACCTCATAATCCGTGGTTCCTCGATCTTCCGTTGGAATGGGTTCCAAACGTTCTGACCTTGTTGGATGGTGCGAGCATCGAGGCACAGGGGACAATGAAATTTGGCACAACTGAGGCCGAAAAAGGGTTGCAAGCCTATCCTCGTCCAGAGGGAAATCAACTTCGAATTGTCAACGGCGTCGAAGGTTGGAGCCATGCAGCCATGGATGTGTTGCGCCCTGAGAGCATCGAAGACGTCGAAGTTCACACCATTCCAGGCCCCGACATGAGACCTTTGCCATCCTTGTTTGGCGGTGAAACACCTGAAGCATGGACCCTCGTCCAGCACGGGTTCGCCAAAGGTGCTGCTATGATCCTCGGATTGGCCCACCACCACGATGGTGATGATTTGATCCTCACCTCCGGCTGGCCGGCTGTTTTGGAAGGTTTTGGATACAGTTTCGAGGGTGAAAAGCCACTTCGAATTGTCGATGCAAGGGCCCGATTCATGGCACGCATCGAAGAACTGCGCGATGCTCACGTCACCCTGGTGGCTGAGCGGCAACGGCAATCTGAACTCAAAAGCGCCCGAGCAACGGTGCGGATTGCGGCAGAAACTGATGCAAGACAGCGTGGATTGGGCATTACTGAAACCGACCAAGTCGGTCGTGAAGCTGCCAAAGAAGTCCCCGACCCGGGCCCAGATGACCCAGAGCGTTACCTTGCCGCACAAATCAATGAAGATGACCATGATGTGGATGGGATCATGATTCAGGTCCGAAAAATTTCGGATTTACGCTGGGAGCATTCCGCCCCAGTCCGAATCGGATGTCGAATGGGTCGCCCTGAGAAGGCTGCCCCCCGAGTCATGAACCCGATGACACATGCGTTGTTCCCCATCGATTTGACCGGCGGAAATCAACGCTTGATGTCGATTGCTGTCCAGAAGCAAACCATCCGCGTCCAAATGGGCCGCCGGATTTGCTCAAAGTGTGGAAAAGAATCGCCGTTCGTCATTTGCCACCACCGGTTGTTGGACGACAACGGTGAAGAACGCGTTGGTGTCAATTGCAGGGGCCGGACTGCAATGCGTGAAAATGAGAACAGCAAGCGACGAAGGCGCGGGGAAATCCAATCGGTTCGACTCGACACAATCCTTGAAGATGCCCGAATCCGTTTGGGCCTCGATCGTATTCCTCGTGCGGTGAAATGCATGAAGAAGCTGTCATCGAAAGACCAGACACCTGAAGCGATCGAAAAGGGCCTGCTGAGAGCGAAATTCGAACTCCCTGTGTTCAGGGATGGAACCGTTCGTTACGACATGAGCGATGTCCCCGTCACCCACTTTACGCCCCGAGAAATTGGCGTGAGTTGGCAGACAATCAAATCCCTTGGCTACACTCACGACCTCGAAGGAACCCCTTTGGAAAACGAAGAACAGATGTTGGAACTCTTCCCGCAAGACTTCATCGTTGCCAAAAATGCTGGTGATTTCTTCGTCCGCACTGCCAAATTCATCGATGACCTCTTGGTCAGGTTTTACGACATGGAACCGTATTACAACGTCAACACTCCAGATGATTTGGTCGGCCACCTCATCTGTGCACTGGCCCCTCACACATCTGGCGGGGTGTTGAGCAGGATCATCGGATGGGCGGATTGCTCAGGTGGCTATGCTCACCCGTTGTTCCATGCAGCAAAGCGTCGCAATTGCGACGGTGATGAAGATGCGATCATGCTCCTGATGGATGGGTTGCTCAACTTCAGCAGAGAAATTCTACCTGCGAACCGCGGTGGTTTGATGGACGCCCCACTGGTGTTGACCACACGATTGAACCCCACAGAAGTGGACAAGGAGGCCCTCAACGTCGATTCGGGTTGGTTTTACGAACGGGACTTCTACGAAACCACATTGAGTCAACCACATCCAAAAACCATTGCTGAACGAATGGATTTCGTTGAGCGGCGGCTTGGAAGCATCGCAGCTGTCAGAGGCTACGGTTACACCCACGATTGCAAAGCAATTGACTCAGGGCCTGCTCTCTCTGCTTACAAGACCCTCGACACGATGATTGACAAGATGAACGGGCAATTGGATCTCGGTCATCGTTTGCGTGGCGTCGATGTGCGAACGGTCGCCTCAAGCGTGGTTCGTTCTCACTTTTTGCCAGATTTACGAGGGAACATGAACGCGTATGCGCGCCAGAAAATTCGCTGCCTAAAGTGCGCTCATTCCTACCGCCGGATGCCCATCGCTGGTGAATGCATCCAGCCAAAGAAAGCCTCAGGCCAAGGGCTCGCCAGCGTTGGCGTGACCAAAACTGAGGGCGGATTGTGTGGAGGAAACCTCGCCCTGACCGTTTCAGAAGGTGCGGTTCGAAAGTACATCAAGGTGACAAAGCACGTGATGGCGACCTATGGCGTGGACAATTACACCAAGCAAAACGTCGAATGGTTGGCCGACAGCGTCGACTCATTGTTCAACAACGATCGAGCAAAGCAACTTTCGTTGAGTGACTTCTTGTGATCAAGCGAGTGGCGATGGTGCAGAAGCGTTAACGGCTTCTGAGACGCCTTGTGCGTATCGAGCAAAGTTCTCATTGAACATGGCTGCAAGTTTGTCTGCTGTTGCATCAAAGTCATCCTTGTCGTCCCAGGTGCTGCGCGGTTGGAGCACTTCGGATGGCACGTTTGGACACTCCACTGGAACTTCGAAACCAAAGCGGTGGTCTTTGACGAATTCAACATGTTCCAAATCCCCATCCAATGCTGCGTTAAGCATGGCGCGGGTATGACGGATCTTCATTCGGTTGCCAACGCCGTAGGCGCCGCCGGACCATCCGGTGTTGATGAGCCAAGCCTTTGCCCCGTGCTCAGCCATTTTGGTGGAAAGCAAATCAGCATAGACACCGGGGTGCATGGGCATGAACGGTTCACCAAAGCAGGCTGAGAAGGTCGCCTGTGGTTCTTTGACACCTATTTCTGTGCCAGCAACCTTTGCAGTGTAGCCTGAGATGAAATGGTATGCAGCTTGGGCAGGAGTGAGGCGAGAAATCGGAGGGAGAACGCCAAATGCATCGCAGGTTAGGAAAATCACGTTTTGTGGGTGGCCGCCTTTCGAATCGTGGGTTCGGTTTTCGATGAATTCGATTGGGTAGGAACCACGGGTGTTCTGGGTTTTGCTGGTGTCGGTGAAGTCTGGTACACCAGTTTCATCCATGACAATGTTCTCGAGAACGGTTCCGAATTTTCGAGTTGTACCGAAGATTGCTGGTTCATCTTCTTCAGACAAGTCGATCAGTTTTGCATAGCAGCCGCCTTCAAAGTTGAACACGCCGTTTGCGCCCCATCCGTGCTCGTCGTCGCCGATGAGGGCCCGCTTTGGATCGGCGGAAAGAGTGGTTTTTCCAGTGCCAGATAAGCCGAAGAAAATTGCGGTGTTCTCACCGGTGGTGTTGGCTGAGCAATGCATTGGGAGGATGCCTTTCTTTGGAAGAATAAGATTCATCACTGAGAAAATCGACTTCTTGATTTCTCCAGCGTAACGTGTTCCGCCGATGATGACTTCTTTAGCAGCGTAGTTGACGATGACGAAGCATTGGGAATTCAGTCCGTCTTCTGGGCTCGCTTCAAAATGCGGGGCGTGGAGAACAGTGAACTCTGGTGTGTGGTGTTCGAGTTGATCTGCGCTTGGGCGGATGAACATGTTGCGAGCAAATGCGTTGTGCCAGGCGTTGTGGTTGATCACACGGATTGGCAACGCTTCGCTGAAATCAGCGCCACAGTACAAATCTTGGACGAACAATGTGTCTTGGGCGGAGAGGTATTCGACCACTTTAGCGCGCATTCGAACAAAGGTTTCAGCATCGGTGGAGACGTTGACGTTGCCCCAGTTGATGTCTTCTGTGGTCGAAGGTTCATCGACGATGAACTTGTCATTTGGTGACCGGCCAGTTCGTTCCCCGGTTTCGGTGACAAGGGCCTTGTCGGCGCTGTAAACACCTTCGCCACGGGCAACTGCGAGTTCGATCAGTGTAAGGGCATCGTGGTTCCAGTACACATCACCGGCAGGGGTGATTCCGTACGAAGAAAGGTCCCCTGTTGGGGTCCCGTGGGCTTCGGCCATGCCAATCCGTAAAACGGGCCCTCTACAACCCTTGCGGCTGGAACGCCTATCAATCGTTGACAATGAGGGGGCAATGATTGCGGCGCGGCCCTCCGATTAGGGGTTGGGAGGCGGGAATTGTGGGGGAAACCGCACTTCGGTTGCCAGAATGGCGAGAAAGCATTCAAGGGGGTGAGATGAGGGGTGGGCCATGGCTGAAGTTCCTACGGATGGGTCACCCCCTCATCCGTCCCGCGACGAGGTGTTGCGGAAACGAGATTTTCAGCGCCCAAAGGGCATTGCCCTCGATTCCTTCATGGTCGCTCAAGAGGGCCCTGTTGAGCCGTTGGCCCCGGTCGAACCTGCTGTCAAGGAACACGACATTGATGAAGCGGTCGGCGAAATTGTTTCCATCTTCTCATCAGGCGACGATGAGGGCAACGCGCCCGGCGCTGTGCAACGCGATGGGACCGTGCATCTGGCCCCTGAAATGGACAGTGTGGAAGACCTTGCCGTGCATGGTGAGCGTCGACTGAGCCTTGGTTTGCTCGTGGCCATGGTCTTGGTTTGGTCCGCTATTGGCGCCGTTGTTGGCACGGTTTTACCCCCGATTCTAAGCGGTCTTGGTCTGTTTTTCATGGGCATGGTTGGCCTGTACTTCGGTGAACGATGGATTCCAAAGAGATCCATGCGTTTGCTCGGCGTTACTTGGGTCATCATCTCGATGAAATTATTCTACGGCCTTGTGTTGGATGCGTGGCATTGGGGCTGGTTTGATGCATCGCCGCTTGGTGCAAATGAAACCCTTGGCGTCAGTTTACTTGCTGTTATTGGAGGCAACATCATGCTTGCCCAGCGGCATAACGAAGATGCAATCGCTGCTCAAGCAACGCTGATCCTCCTCATCGTTGGAAGCGCTGCTGGCGCTCTTTACGGTGAATTCGGTGTCGCCATTATGATCGGAACAGGGACGCTGCTCATGCATAGCCTGGCGTTCATGCGGCGGTCCGGTAACCTCGCAAGCCTCGGTATCGCCTCGTCTTACCTTTGGGTGGGCATTCACGCTCTTTCCAATGATTGGATGATGTTTGGTGTCCAGCTGGTGCCGTTCGAAGACGACTTGCTGTTGTTCCTCCTCATGGCTGGCGTGACGGCCACAAACGCTGTTGTCGCCGCTCAGTTCGTTCGTGAAGAAAATTGGTTCTCAAGCGCTCTGGAAGCGCTCGGCCTTGGCAAACCCGCATTGTGGTCGGTTTCAGTTGGCCTTGGGATGATTGGAGCATTATTGGCGATTGCAGCCCATCGCTTTGAGACGGGTTATGCTCTTGCTCAGTTGCTGCTCTTGGTTTCTGCATTCAGTGCCTCTTATCTTGTGGTTCGTGGCGTTCACATCAAAAATCTCGCACCGTTCATCCTCTATCCTGCCCCCTTCATGCTCGCTGGTTTAGCCCTCTTGTCCTCGGGTGCGTTCGATGTGACGTTGCCCGGTGGAATGAGTGGCTACAGTCTGTATGCCGCCATCACCGCCGCCCTCACTTCAGCCGCATTGTTGCGGAACCAAACCTCGGTTTCAGACCACGTCCTTTGGATGGGCGGCGGCATCATCGTCCTCTTGCTCACCCTCTTGATTCCTGCAGGTGAAAGCGAGGATACCGCTCGGTTGCTGCTTGTCTCCCAAGGCCTGGTTTGGATCGGTCTGTCTTGGCTTGCTGTGAAACGCGAGTCGCCTTCAATCGCTGGAACAGCGGTGCTTGGGCCGTGGGTATGGCTGGTTTTGTTCGCAACCAATGCCGAAGCGAGGCTCATCTCGATGGATTTGATTCCAATCGCCTTGGATGAAATCGACCTTGCTGTTTGGATGGGTATCTTGGTCGTTCAGCAAATCACCGTTAACGTTCACCATGGAGAAACAGGGCTGAACCTTGCAGCCAGGCTAACCGGTGCATCTGAATTTGGGGCGAGGTTTCGTGATTCCGGCATGGCGAAACTTTGGAATTTAAGTTTCATATTCTCAGTCATTGTCGTTTGGGCTGTCGCTCGACCGGGAGGATTGCCCATGCCGGGATTGCTCGTGGTGATGGGTATGTTGCTCATCGGTCACGCATTGATGGTGTGGCGCGGTAAGCACCTCGGAAAGCCTCGCAGTCTGATGACCGTCTGGGGCGTTTTTGCTCTGGTTCTTGTTTGGCAATATGGACAATCGGCTTTCTGGGCCATGATTATGGTGGCCGCATGCGGACTGATGCTGCTGGCTGCCGATCGGCGTAAGAGCGAGGGAGCGTCCCTTGCAGATCTCGAATTGACCGAGGCTTTACCGGGGCGTTTGTTGACCTTGATGCTCGGGTTTATGTCTGCCTTTTACATCGTCATCAGCCTCGAACCGATCACCAATGTTGAGTTGACAGGTGCCGATAAAATGCTGTCACCTGAGATGAACTTGCTCGTCCTCTGTGGTGTTGGCCTTGTCGCCCTCACCTTCTATCTGGTTCGAGCCGCCACCTTGGAGAAGCTCTTGCCGCCTGCCTTTGCAGCCCTCGGCCTCATCGTCACAATGGCTTTGGCTGGAAGCACGTTGAGCATGTCATTGGTCATCCTTGCTGCGATTCTGGCCTTCGTTGCCTCAGGAACGTTCCTCGCCGTCCAGGGTGAATTCCGTTCGGGTTTGCGCGCCCTTGCCCGTCGCGAAGACCGTATGGAACGGATCCAAGAGAAACGGCAACGCATGCACGCCTTCATCACGGCCTCAGCGCAAGGCGGCGACAGCGTTGCATTGGATCTGTTAGAGCGTTCCAACGCTGGACTCGATGTTTCTGGCGAGGTCGTGCAATTGACGCAAGCGACACAGGCACCAACGGCTGAGGCCACAGATTCTGCCCAGCCATCACTGCGAATGATTGACACAGAGCTTCTGGCCCTTGCTGAGAAACAACGCAAGCGATCGAAGAAGCAAGGGACTTCTGGCGAATTCGACCTTGAAGTCGGCGATATTCATCACCAACCCACCATCGTCCTGATGTTCCTCGTCACCACTATTCTCGCCACAACATTGCTCTCGTTCGTCACCGGGAACACGTTGATGACCCTGGCCTTTGGCGTGATGATCTCCCTCCTCTTTGTCGGTGCTGCCCGTTTGCGGGCAAACGAAATCGGATTGCGCTTGCCTGATGTGATGGGTATTGAAGCCCCGATTGCCGTGGCCATGGCTGGTTTGGTCTTGGTCCACGTCGCAGGCCGAGCAAGCAACTCAGTTGTGGTCCTTGAGGACACCGTTCACCTGCTCGTCCTTGTGGCGGGATTGGTGATGCTCGCCGGGCTTGGTCTCATCGGCCGGAGCGATCTGGGATTAAGGCTACCAAACGCCCTTGAGGGCGTTGTTTTCCTCACCGTGCTGGACCGTATTATTTGCTTGTTGATCGGAGGCGAAGTTCCGCTTCCATTCAACGTCGATCCTTTCGCTTCGATGGGACTCACCTCGACGGTTCCCTTGCTTGGAATTGAAACCGTATTGATCGGTGCAGTGCTCGGGTTTGATTGGGTCGAAGGGAAGAGAATCTCACGGGGCATGCAAGATCACCGCGGTGCCGCTGGTCGCTCGGCATGGTTGCTTTCGGTTGCCATCCTTTCCGTCGGATTTGCTGGCATTCTCGCCTTGGTTTGCACGGCACGCCGAAGCGTCTGGTGGCAACAACCCGCACCTGCGCTCATGGCGTGGATTACGCTTCCTTTGGTGATTCAAGGAATCATGGCTTGGGGGCCTGGCATCGTCGGCGTCCCTGCAATTCCGATGTTCATCGTCGCTTCCCTAATGGCGTGCTTCACCGTCGTCTTTGTTGCTTGGACCGTCATGAACCGTCATGGGTTGTGGCTTCCATCAGGCTTGTGGGCGTTGCACCTCTTGTTGTTCCTGGCCTGCTTTGGATTCCCGAGTTTGGTCTACGCAGTGGTCTTCATCCTCATCGCTTCGGCCGTCTCTTGGGTCAGCGGTATTCTCACCCTCCGAAAGGGGTGGCGCGTTGTCGGAGCACTCGACTTGGTGCTTGGATGGATCATTGCAGGCATCGTCTTGATCAACGGTTCATCCGTTGGCGGCTTGTTGGCGATTTTACTCGCATCTGCAGCACTCTTGGGCGTCGTGACATGGCTCACTCAAACCTTTGAAGGCGAAATGGCGACCGAGTGAACTGAACCGCTTGGCAAACCTTGGCAGTCTTGGTACAAATCGCGACGTTCATTGACACATTGCCGATGAAAGAAGCGATGTTATCTGATCAAGAACGACGCCCATATCAGAAGAGTCAATGGTGGGTGAAAGCCTTAGCGAAATGCTGATTTTCGCTTGTGTCCCGCTGTTTCGCACACCGAGCGAGACTGGTGAACCATCCAAGGTGAAGGAAATGAGCATGAGGTTTGATTCGCCTTCCAAGCCGTGCCGGTCCCAAGAACCAACGGTGCCTTGGTGGTTGAAAAAAGTCTGAGCGATGGTTTCAACTTCATCGGCGAGAGCGTTTGAGCCTGTCCAAAGTGAACGGTCGACGTTCTTCACTGACCGGCGTTGTTTCCATCCACGGCTCATGTGGTGTGCCTCGTTTCCAACCGAGAACGCAAGAAGGTAACACACGAGGGATGCTGCTCCATCGCCGACAAGCGCCCACGTGTCGGCGTGGTGGGGGTGAGGCGTGGCCATGACGAGGTGTCCTGAGTCTTCGACGCCCAAGCAGCACGGTGCGGCTTCAGACGTGATGAGGGTGGGTTCGAGGGCTTTGGAAAGCCAACGGTCGCCAACCGCTGTTTCAATCACCGTCACATCTGCAGGAAGGCGGTGTGCTGTTGAGAGCAGGGACAAATCGGATTCGATGCTCGCTGCAAGGTGCCATGGCCGGTTGCTTTGGTGTGTTGCAGCGCTCAAAATAGCGTCGCCGAGAGCATCCCCGTCGACCACCATGAAGCCCCGTTCTGTCGCTTGTAAGACCAAGCATCGATCGCCATCACCGTCAAGCGCAGCACCAACAATCGTGCCAGGGGGAGCTGGGTGTAGATTTTGCAGCAAACGGTGCGAGGAGGAAGTGGCTTCTTCGAAGGTCCATGTTTGCGTTGGTGAGAAATCCCCCGCGCCGCAATTCAGGTTCAACGCTTCTGCTTCAGCACTTACTTCAACGGCGCGAACGCCGCGCTCTGAAAGCCATGCAGCAAGCCATGTGTGAGCGGCTCCCTTCGAACAATCAAGCACGAATGGATCGGCGAGGCGTGAGGCGTCAAAACCCTGAGCGCCCACGAGGGTTTGGAAGTGTCCGAAGCGCTCTGTGAGCCATGCTGGATGGAGCACTGAGGCGCTCGTTGAGGCGTTGTATGGTTCGCTGGCTTGGCTGAGTTCCTTTGCTTCAATCTCATCGATTTCTCGTTCTTCTGATGCAAGAGCGTCGGCGACGCCCGAGACATGATCTTCAAAATGAGGGGTCGACTTGAAGCCATTTGCATCGAACACCTTCAGTCCTGAATCTGAAACCGGATTGTGGCTGGCCGTAATCATACAACCGAGCCGTGCGTTGTGATGGAGCAACGCCCGGTGCAAAGCCGGGGTCGCACACAGGCCAACATGAACCACAGAACATCCCACCAGGCGAAGGCCGAGCGTCAGTGCTGCTGTGAGTTCGAGGTTGTTTGGTCGCTCGTCCCAACCGATCACCACTTTCATTCCTGAACCAGAGAGTGTGTCCATGGTGCGGCCAAGGGCCTCGCCAACCACCCGCATCAATGCAGGGCAAATCACTCGCTGTTCGTGGAGGGCGAGAATGGCTTGGGTTTCATCTGGATTTGTTTCGACAACCTTTCCACGAATCCCATCGGTACCAAACAGACGACGGACCATTTTACTTCACCTGTGGGTTGAATGTTCGGGATGGAGCCCCGTCACGGTCACGTTCGGCCATACGGCGCTTTGTGGCCCGAGTACGGTCCCAGGATTGGTGACGCTGTTGCATCCAAGTTGGCACCCTTCACCGAGCACTGCGCCGAATTTGCGCAGACCGCTGGCGAGGCGCGAACCATCGAGGCGAAGATGAACTTCCCCGCCATCGTTGCGAAGGTTGCTGAGTTTTGTTCCAGCGCCAAGGTTGACATCCTTACCGAGGATTGAATCCCCGACGTAATTGAAATGAGGTGCTTTTGCCCCAGGAAGGAGAATCGAATGCTTTACTTCCGTGTTATGGCCGACAACTGCGCCAGCACAGATCCAAGAAAAAGGGCGGACATAAGCGCCATGCCGCACTTCTGCATCCGCTTCGACAAGGCAAGGTCCGATGAAATGCGCCGAAGGTTCCAGTTTCGCTGATGCGTGGACAACAACAGGCCCCTGTGATTCGTCGATGGTTGCCCCGCTGTCAACGGGGTCTTGGGTTGCTTCTGAAAATTCACTGATGGCCTGTAAAAGCTGGGCCTTGAGCCCGTTAGCAGAGGTTGGATCGAGGACAGCCCATGCTGGGGCTGCGGGGTCAAATTGCGGTACAGCGCCTTTGGGCTGTGTTGAGAAAAGGGATGGAAACAATGCGTTCGGGCGCACCCAATTTGGCCAATCCATACATGGGCCATGAACCCCGTTCGCATGAAGGTAGCGCTACACTCACGCCGCAATGTGATACATTCGCTTCCCTGTGGAATGATCGAGTGTGAACGCAATGAAGTCCGAAAGGTAACGCGGGATGAAGAACCCCACCTTGCGCGCCGTAAGTCCATGGTTCCTCATGCGTCGTTCATTTGACAGGTGGTGAACGATGTCAGCAGCCGAACAACTCGGTTGCGTGGCTACGTATTCCACAATTTCATTCTTCAGTCGTGCAAGCCGTGCTTCTTTTTGCGTCCCGTTTCCCTTCATCTTTCTCATAATATACATCGTTCTCAGCGTATATCAAATGTTGATGGGGAGTCCATGGGCGCCCGTGTTTCAGAGGATTTTCAGGACCGTGTTCCACTTCATAGACGACCCTCTGCGGAACATATCTTGGTGGAATTGGCGTTGTGGCAAGTGCGCTGTGCGAGCAAGGCGACCCCTGTTGTCGTAGCATCCATGGCGAATGTGAATCGGGACCATCACCTGGCCAATCACAACTTCCGGTGCTGTCACTGGCGGGGCTTCGCGTTCGATGTTCTCGTTTTCCCCATCCCATACGATTTCATCGTGGGTTGGAGCCATGATTGGTTCAAATTCAAAATGGAGGGCGCCCTCTGCTGGTTTGACCGGTTTCCAAGTTCCTAAACGATCGTTGTCCAGCCACGTGATCATTGCTTTCATTTGCTCTACTGTCGCCATCGTCATGTGAGTTCTTTCCCACCAGCCATGTGTCCGAGCAACCGTGATGTGATGGACACCGGGGTATGTGTCGCGGGAATCAAGACCATCTGCGTAGGTTCGGCAAAGATCGGTTAAACGAACGGTGAAGATGGGCAAAGGCCCCATTCGGATGTCTTGCAAGCGGTATGGGTTGGCAAGTTCTCCGAGCAGGAGAAATGGTCGGCGTTCGCTCATTGGCGGGGCGTCATGAGCTGCCAAGAGTTCGTCAACGGTCCCATCTGGGCTGGTGAAAGCGGAACAGTAGGATTGCAGATCTGCACCTGCCAGAGGTCCTGCGGGCGCATCGGTAGGGGGCGTCAAATCACTCAACGCTGAGGGCGAATAGAACAACGGGTGTTCTGGTAAAGCGACCGGGGAATTGGATGGTGCATAGGGCCAGAGTCGAGGAGAACTGTCGCGCATGATGTGTCCTAAAGCCCGGGCTGTATCAATTCAGCGCTCATGCTTGGAAGGTCGACTCTTGGAGGCATTGTGGGCACGTGACTTTGATTGGACGGATCGATGGAATTCCAAGGGTCACGCCACAAGAAGGGCAGAGGATCGCTTGTTCCACACTTTTTCGTCGCTCGGCGGCTTGGCTTGAAGGATCATAAGCAAAACGGAAACTCCTCTTTTCAGCGGGGTTTGGGACTGTTGGAAGGCCTGGCATTTCCTTGCTCGAGGGTGCAAATGTTGCAGGGTCGGCGCCCGAAACGGGTGTGCTTGGCCCAAGTTGCTGTTCGATCCATTCGCTCGTGACGCCGTATTGTGCTGAAATCTTATCAGTTTCGAGCATTCTGTCATAACCGCTCAGGCGAGCAAGGGCCTGAAGAACTTCATCGGGTACGTGAGTCATAGCGGTTGGTGATTTGCCATCATTCTTCACTCTTCACTTATATTGTGTCGAGGGTTTGCCGGTATCCGGAACCCTCAATCTTGGATGTGGAAGTTATCATGACGCCGAAAGCCTTGAAAGAGAGCCGCGTCCGCCCGGGAACCAACAGAGGGACCTCAATGCCTCAAATCAAGCCCCGAAAACTGACGCGAGACGTCATGGCCAGAATGACACCCAAGCAACGCGCAGAGACCGCAAGGACGATCTCGTGTGGAGAGACCATGCTTGAAGCACACTGGGTATGGCATGATGCTTCGATGACTGATGTCATCGACGACCTGACTGCAAACAACTGGGACCACGTGTTCGTCATCGATCAAGAAGGCGCTCCCGAAGGTCGCATTCACGCGGTTGATGTTTTGAAAATTATCGCTCGGAAAAAGGTCAACCGTGACATCGCCTGGATGCATGGAATTCCTGCTCGACAGTTGGTCAACCTTCCCCCAATCACCGTCACACAAACAACGCCCTTGCTCAAGGCAGGAGCGTTGATGCTGACTCACGACCTCAACCAAATTGGTGTCGTCAACAAAGACGGCGCCTTGGTGGGCGTTGTTGGACACAACACGATGGCTCGGCACATGCCGAAGTTCATCCTGTGATCAAATGCCCCAATACCGCTCAGCTTGGGCCTGCTTGGCTTGAAGAGAGCGAACGATGGTCATGGTCATCCAAAGGACAACAACCCAAATCAATGGGTTTGTCAAATCCTCTAAGACCTTCTGTACGCTGAATTCATAGGCGGTACCGCCAAGAACATCTGTGGCGATTTCAAGCGCCTTATCGACAAAGGAGTACACGACCATTCCAAAGATTCCGAGCACGATCAGTCGGCCAGAAAAGGAACCGCGCTTGAGTCGGAGAAGCATGAATCCTGCCGTCGAGGTGAGGAAGGCAATCACGATCCAAGCCAGTGCTTTGTGAACCGCTTCAAGCCAGACAACGGATTGAGAGAAATCATCGGCAAGAGCGGTGTACTCTCTCCAGCCTTCTGCAACTGCAAAGATGGCACTGAACAAGGTAGCTGTCCACAAAAGCGATGAAAACATTGCAGCGTCTGCGTTCTCTCGCATCTCTTGAATGACTTTGTTAACGGTGGTTTCGATACCGGCACCCTTGCTCAGAATGTAGAGCCCTGTCACCATCGGTAAGCCACCGATCAGAAGGCCGCCGATTTCATTTGGCAACATGATGCCAAGACCAAACACGGCAAGAACGAGTCCGAACGGAATCATAATTTTCGCTCGCCATTTTGGATCTTCTAAGGCTTTGACGATGTAGTAGTAGGTCCCTTCAATGCCCTTCGATTGCTTGACAATGATTTTTTGCACGTGGTCGATTCGAACTTGAGATTGGATGATTGGGAGCACGGACTCGTCCTCTGCTCCATCGGTGACAAGGATGGCCTTGTCGGGTTGGAATTGGGCCACGACTTCTTCGAGTTGTGCTGCAACAGCACGGTCAGAGCGGAGGCCGACTTTTTCGTCCCCGGTAAGGATGGCGATCTCGACTTCATCTTCATCCGATTTCTCCCCGAGGATCTTGTCGTGTTGTGACAGAGCGCCGAGCATGGCGTTCGTGTCGCTTTCTTCTGGATCAGCAATGCCTAATTTCAGCGCCGCTGTGAGCACTTGTCGGCGTCCAATGACGGGGCCGCGAATCGCGGTTTTGATCCCAAGATCGTTGTCTCGGTCAACTGTCAAAACGAGTGTTCGTACCATTAAAAATCCCCGGTGGTCATGATGACCTAACTGTTCACCCAATTCAAATGCTTCGCGCGAAACCCCGGACATCAAGGCGTTCGTTGAAGGTTATTCTTGAGGCGATGGAGGTTCCTGTTCGGGTTGGGCCGCTGGCGTTGGTTGTGCAACGGGTTGTGTGCTTTGTGTTCGAGCCTTCCAACGCTGAGTGGCCCGTATGTACTTGAGAGGATGGTCAAGCCAAGGTTGGTCACACAATCGATCGTCACCCGGTAAAACTGGACAATTGTGGTTGATTTTCAATTTACCACAACTCGAAGGAGTGTAGCCGTGCTGGTAAACGTGGTCGACTTGGTACCCCGTGGTGCTCTCGCTGAAGTCGGGTGCGCTGCGGAAAAAGTTCACACACGATTCTTTTGGAAGGGCGAGCACGGCGGACATCGAAGCCAAAAACAGACGGCCGAAGTGGTTGAGGTTGACACCCATTGCAAGGTCTGAGGCCGCCTTTCGCATGCATGGAGGCCAATCTGATTCGTCAGCCCCAACCAGCGCGATGGCTTCACTTGCCTGATTTGACATCAGGTTGCGAACCATGCCGACTGGTTCTGCCAATCGGATGGCTAGGTCCGTGGTGATCTCTGCCATCTTCTCCAACGCATCTTGTTCAACACCTCGTTTGATTCGTTCACGCAGCAAACGAGCGAGTTTCGCAGAGGACCCATAGGTTGGTTCATCGAACAACGTCACCCATCCTTTGTTGACGTCGCAATTGGGCAACCGCCATCGGGCTCCGGTAATTTTAGGACAAATCTCGATGAAGTCGCTGAGTCCAACATTCCACACCGGGCCCGATTGGGATTGGCGCATGGAGCGCATGTCACCGGTTCCAGAGCCGATGCTCGTGGCCGCTTGCATGCCGCCTTTGCCTTCCTTACGTTCGAGTTCACTGATGTAACTGCGGGCGATGTCTTCGATGTTCTTTGTGTCCTTGATGAGAATTTGTTCGGCCCGAGCAGCTTCTGCTTGTGCCCAGCGTGCAATCAAGCGCTCGTCTTCTGAAGCACAGACAACAAGGCGGGCGTAATAGAAAGAAAAGGCCTCGACAATTCTGCCTTCTTCGGTGAACAAATCGCCGCCAACCACTTCGACGCCTTCTTTGGACTGAATGGAATCAATGAGGCGGATCCTCGCTCTCGAACGCGCCTTTTCCATCCATGAACCATCCAGGAGTTCGTCCAAATCGATGCCGTGCTCGACCGCCATGGAGCGAATCCAGCCACTGGCCTGAGGCAGGAACGGATAACGGGCAAACGTCACCTCATCGTCAAGTTCCGGCAGGGACCTTGGGACGGGCATGACTTACCCACGCGCAACGACCGCATAAGAACTTCAACGGATGATTGATGAGGGCGGTGTGGGAGCAAAGGGCATGCACGAGGCGTTTCAACAAAGCCTCGTCGATGTTCAAAGTGAGGTCCGGGCAGCCTTTGAGTGGACGGTTGCGAGCGACCGCTCAAGCGCAGAAGCCATGGTCGCATGTGTCCAAAATCATGCTGCTATGCTACCGGTATGGCGCAACGCAGCTCGAAACCAAACGCTTGAACACCTCCGCTCGGAGTTGCTTGCTGCCAAGGAAGTCGTTGTCCTCGGGGCTGCTGTGACCGAATCTGAAGTTGAATCCATGGACATGGATGAGCGACTGATCATTGCCGCTGATGGCTCGGTCGGCGCACTCTCCGACCGCTCGAAACTGGCGTGCGTGGTCTCGGATTTTGATGGCGGTGTGCATCTTGATGGCGCTGCTGGACAAGGAACGGTGATGGTCGTTCATGCCCACGGAGATAACCCTGTGCGATGGTTGGAATGCCTGAACACATGGTCGCAGTACCCCACGCCCCCTCGCCTCATTCTCACACATCAAACGCCTGAAGTGCTGGCAAATGCGCACAACTTTGGCGGTTTTACCGACGGGGATCGGGCGGTATGCTTTGCTTTGGCAATGGGCGTTGCAAAGGAAAATATCCGCCTTGTGGGCTTTGCATTGAACATGGTGGGTGCCTGGTCGGCCACCACTGTAGCAGAGCGGAAATTGGAGAAATTAGTCTGGATGAACCGCATTTTAAGTTCGGTCGGCCTTGAAGATGCGGTGGCCAAGTGAAGAATACATACCATCAAAAGCAACAGGATGAAACAGAATTCGCTATGGAGCGAAAACGACTCGTCAATCTGGTGTTATGGCCAGTTGCTTTGTTGGTCTTGAATACGCTATGGATGAGCGTTGCAGGCGGCAGTGCTCCTTACGAGATCAACGATGAAAACCATGCCATTGAAACCCGCACCGTTGAGTTGAGCGCAGTGTTCGGACAAGACAAAGAAATGCCTGCTGTGTTTGAAGTCTCCTTTATTGGCGCGTCCGTCGATGAAGGCAACGTCTCTTGGACCATTCGCGATGCATCGAATTCTGTGGTTGCAGAATGGAGCGGGATGCTCTCCGATGGGGCGCCCGATTGGAGTGGGAACCTAATGCCGGGGACATACACAGTGGAAACAACCGTTGATACGGGGATCATCACCAATCAGGTTTTGCAAATTCAACCGTTCGAGTCATACCGCTTTGAGGGGCATTTATTGCTCTCTGTGATGCTTTTCGCAATCGCTTTTGGCGAAGTATTGGTTCGTCAGAAGGGCGGGGCTTACCTCGCTAAGCGAAACGCAAGCAAACCCGAACAGCCCGAAAAGAGCCCATTCAAACCCTTGCGTGCTGGTATGCCTGAAGAAGACGTGGACATTGACGAAGAGGGGCCCTGGCGGACTCCCCTCGGTCGTTGACTGCCTGCTCAATCCTCATCGGCGTCGTGTTCTTCTTCCGATGCCTCATCGTTTGCAGCTTCCGGTAATTCCACTGGTTGCTTGTTGATATGTTCGTCAATGGCTGTATTATGCTCTTCAACCATGTCGTACTCCAACATGTTCTCTCGCTTGGAACGCATGCGTTCGAGTCGGAACCCTTGGTGGGTTGCAATCAAGCGCATCTGCAATGCTCGCTCGTACCCGAGGCTGATGTCATGAAGTTCTTCTTCTGATTCGGCAACTGAGATTGATTCGGCGAATTCCTCAGTGCGTCGATCTCGAAGCACAAAGGAGAACGCAAGGTAGATGATGCTCGGCATACCAATGGCCAAGGTCAACAAATCCCAAGAGTCGAGGCCGATGTTCAGCACCGGGATGCTCACAGAGAATGGTTCGACTGGGAAATCAGCACTGCTGTACGCATCGGTACCGGCAATCAGTTCCTCAACGTCGGGGGTTCCATCGTTGTCATCGTCACCGTCGCCGTTATCACCGCTGTGGTCGCCGTCAAAGTCGACCCATTCGGATGCATCTCCGGGGAATTGATCTTCATCGACAATGCCGTCACCATCGTAATCTTGCAACGATTCGAGGGTGATGAATCCATCACGATCGAGTTCGTAGTTCAGTGGATCGAAGTAGCCATCATTGTCGTAGTCAAGGGTACAATCTCGGAACAACCCTGTCTGCTTATCGGTGCACTTGTCAGGGGCGTCGCCTTCCATGTTGTCACCGCGGCCATCGCCGTCAGCATCGGACCACTGCGTAGGTTCTTCTGGGAACTCGTCATCCCCATCATCGTAACCATCGTTGTCAAAGTCATTTGTGCACAACCGCTCTTCCTGGCTTTCAGGATCGAGGCAGACGTCAGCGTTGAGCCCAACTTCGTTGTCGCCCAATCCATCGCCATCGGCGTCGAACCACTGGAATTCATCATCGGGGAATTCATCCGGATCTGTCCCTGTGGAGTCGTCACCAAATCCATCACCGTCGCTGTCTTGCCATTGAGTCGGATTGTCAGGCAAGTCGTCGCCACCTTCAACCGCTCCGTTGTCTCCGTGGCCGTCTCCATCGCGGTCTTGCCATTGATCTGGGTCGTTGATGAAGGCGTCTGAAGTCAAACTGTAGGGTGCATCGCCCCAGCCATCGCCATCAGTGTCGTTCCACTGGTATCGGTCGTCTGGGAATTGATCGCCATTTTCAACATCGCTGTTGTCACCATAGCCATCGCCATCGCTGTCCAACCACTGTTCGCCATCGGTAGGGAAGGCATCTGGATTTCGCCCACCTACGTTGTCGCCGTAGCCATCTTCATCAGCATCTTCCCATTGAGTTCCGTCAAGTCGGAAGGCATCTGAAGTGTCGCCATAGCCGTCACCATCAGTGTCAGTCGATTCATTTGCATCGTTCGGGAACTCGTCCGCAAGGACGCCAAACGGATTGTCTCCATACCCGTCGCCGTCAGCGTCGCTGCACTGGGTTGGCAAGGTTGGGAATTCGTCACCGTTCACACCGTCTGTGTTGTCGCCGCAGCCGTCTTGGTCTGCGTCTTCCCACTGGGTGGATTCGTAGGGGTGGCTATCAGCCAATCCAAACGGATGAGCCAGCCACGTCGAGGAAGCGTCGCTGTGGCCGTCACCATCAGTGTCGAGGCAGCCCAAGCGATCTTCTGTGCTGTTGCCTGCGTCGTAGATGCAACCATCGGGATCATTGGCCCAGACTTCTTGATTATCGCCATAGCCATCACCGTCAATGTCGCTCCATTGTGAGCCATCATCGGCAAACGCGTCAGCATCAATACCGTTTGCGTTGTCGCCATAGCCATCACCATCGGTGTCGACCCATTGCGTTGGATTTTCAGGGAACTGGTCAGTGTTGTTGCCATCAGCTGCGTGATCTGTATAGCCGTCGCCGTCCCAGTCCTCAGGATCGGCTGTCGCGTTGTCTGGCATCGGATCTTCATTGTTGCTGATGCCGTCGCCGTCATCGTCGGCACAGCCAAGTTTGTCGACCCAGCTATCACCGTATTGATTTGGGCAAGGGTCCGATTGATCGTCGAAGCCATCGTTGTCTCTGTCTATGCACCCATAGAACGTCTCATTGGTGTTGTCTGGGCCGGCAGCACGTGTAGATTCGCCCGGTTGATTTGGACAAGCGTCTGGGAAGTTTCCGTTGTATTCATCGCCATAGCCGTCGCCGTCGGTATCGAACCACTGGGTGTTGTCAAGTGGGAAGGCGTCGTAATCATCGGACCAACTGTCACCGTCGCTGTCTTCACAGCCGTGGTAGGGCAACGTGCTGTTTCCAGATTCAAATCGACAGCCATCGCCTTCGTAGCCGTTCGAATCATCGCCGTAGCCATCACCGTCCGTGTCCTCCCATTGTGAAGGTTCCAACGGGAAGGCGTCGCCTTCGAACCCTGACAAGTTGTCACCGTAGCCGTCATTGTCGGTGTCGGCCCATTGGGTTGACTCTTCGGGGTATCGATCTGTGTTTAGAGATTGATCGAACGCATGATCTGGGTAGGTGTCGCCGTCCCAGTCGGTGGCGTCATTGGCCACCTGGTTTGGATAGGGGTCGTACAGGTCACTGATGCCGTCCTGATCGGTGTCGGCGCATCCAAGCAAATCGACCCAACTGTTTCCGTAAGCGAACGGGCACGGATCTGAATTGTCATCATAGCCATCACCATCTTCATCCGGACAGCCGAACGAAGTTGTATTGCTCCATTGACCATTGGAATTGTTGTAATGAGTGGACATTGTGGAAGTGCCTGGCGTCGATTGGCAGTAGTCAGGCGTGGTTCCAGTTGAGTTGTCGCCGTAGCCGTCCTCGTCCATATCGCTCCGTTGAGTTGCGTCTGAGATGAAGGCGTCAGCACCATTGCTCAGACCCCAATTACCGTCGGGGTTCGAAACGCCGTCGCCGTCAGAATCTGGACAACCGTACCTGTCCTGCGTTGAGTTTCCGGCAGAGTAAATGCAAGCATCGCTAAAGTTTCCGAAGTCGTTGTCGCCGTAACCGTCGCCATCAGAATCAGCCCACTGTGATTCGTCCGATGGGAAAGCGTCGGCGGCGGTGCCGTTTGGATTATCCCCATAACCATCCATGTCAGTGTCGTTCCATTGAGTTGAATCGTCCGGGAACGCGTCCGTATTGTCGGTGAAATCAAGCGCATTGTCGGGGTAGGAATCATTGTCCCAATCCTCGGTGTCGTCGGTCGCTGTGTTCGGGTATGGGTCATACAGATCACTGATGCCGTCTTGGTCAGCATCAGGGCATGCAAAAGAATCAACCCAGCTGTTTCCATACGAATACGGGCAGGGGTCGGTGAAGTCATCATAATCGTCACTGTCACTGTCAATGCAACCATACATTGTCATGTTTTCAGGAGACATTGTCGTTGAATTGAAAGTAATTGTTTTTGTTGAAGAACCGAAATCAAACGGACAAGCATCTGGGTTTGTTCCCGATGAGTTATCGCCATAACCGTCGCCGTCATAATCCGAGTTTTGCGTCGGGTCATTGACAAAAGAATCATCTAAATCTGCCCAGGAGTCGCCATCCGTGTCAGGGCAACCTTGGTAGAAGCTCATGGAGACGTTGCCTGAAACATACGGGCAGTAGTCTTCGTAATTGTCTCCGTATCCGTCGCCATCGGTATCAGCCCACTCTCCAGAATCTTCAGGGAATATATCCGGGTTATTTCCTGAAGCATTATCGCCGTAGCCATCGTTGTCATTATCTTCGTATTGAGTTGAATCGTAAGGGAATGCATCTGCTTCGTTATCGCCGTAGTCATCGCCGTCTGAATCGGCCCATTCATCCCTGTTATCTGGGAACATATCTGGGTTATTTCCTGAAGCGTTATCGCCGTATCCATCTTCGTCTTCGTCTTCGTGTTGTGTCGAATCATACGGGAACATATCCGCCTCGTTATCACCATGTCCATCGCCATCGGAATCTTCCCATTCATCACCGTTGCCGGGGAACATGTCGGGATCGTTTCCTGTGGTGTTGTCGCCGTAGCCGTCGTCATCGTTGTCTTCCCATTGGGTTGAATCGTAAGGGAATTGATCGCTTTCATCACCGTAACCGTCGCCGTCTGTATCGGTTGTTTCGGAA
>JAPKCS010000001.1 GCA_028822845.1 Candidatus Poseidoniaceae archaeon
AAATCAGCCTCCTGTCCCGCGAAGGACTCAAACACAAGCGGTGGCTCGATAGGGCTGAGGGGAGTTCATGGCAGGTCCATCTAAAGTCGAATTTCCCGGGCAGAACAAGCAGCGTATCCGTATGCGAGGCACAAAACACGCCAACGAAGCAACGGCAAATCGCATCAAGCGAGAATTAGCCCAGCTGCTTGAAGATCCTAAAGGCAAACTTCCGCAAATGCTGTGGAGGGGTCGCCTTCGCTGGGGGCGCATGGACCCAGTCACAAAAACACTCAATGAATTGGACAAGGTCATCAAGAAGAAAAACGATGTTCGTTGGCTTGGCAAGCGTATGATGTCGAGGCGCGGTGATCCTGTCGCAAAGGCATTTGCTGGATCATTGCACGCAGCGCATGACGAAGATTTCAGCATGGTTGGAAAGTTCAGTTCAGGGTCGTTCGGCGGCGCCTCGTTCATTCGACGAGGTGACGGGAAACAGGGCTACCTTGCCGGAATTCAGAACCATTCACACCTCACCCTGCGCATGTTGCCTTGGGAAGATCACGCCAAGCGAGGCATGTACTTCTTCACCTGGAAGGGGGGATTTGTCTGCACCGGTCCCAAACCGTCACCACCTGATGAATGGTTGGAAGACGTGTTGAACCGCTCCCGTTTCAAATTGACAAAGGATGCTGACATCGCATTACCTGTTTGGGTTTCTGAGGGCCTGGACCCCAACGCAGTGCTCGCTTTTGAGTCGAGTTCCGATGGCTATGTCCGATTCTCATTCAAGCACGGGCCAATCGTGGCCATCGGTTTGGATGCACTCGGTGAAACTGCAAAGAAGGAGTCATCCTTCATTCACCACTTGGCCCTTTCAATGCTGCCACCGTTCCTCCCTTCAATTTTAGACATCGAAGCAAACTGGGCCCCGAAAGGATGGCCTGAAGGGAAGCCTTTGCCTGAAGCAGCAGCGGAAGGTATTGACAAAATCATCGATGCTTGGCAGGGACTCTCGATGAATGAGGGGCTCATTGCTATGGCCGTTCGACGCGCTGTGCTCGATGCCGTTGACAGCGGCTTGTTGCTCGGTGAGACATGGATCGAGGGTGATGATTTTGACGCAATCGAGGCTGGTTTAGCCGGCCATCCCGGCTCCAAAGATGAACGCCATCTTGCTTCTCACATGCTCATGGCATCGATGGCGGAAGGGCCAACAGAAGAATTCGGAATACGCATCAACTCTCGCGGTGACATCGGCGAGCGGAAGGGTCAGGCTCTCGAAATCATGACGGGGACGAGTTGTGGAAACATCCTCGGTCCGTTGTGGGAGAAGTGGGGCATGGCTGGTCTTGCTGGCCTCGGTATCGACGGTGATGAAGCAGAAGAGATTTGGAAGAAGCAAAATAAGAAACCACAGCCGTTTGGAACCTTCCTCAAGAGTTTAGATTCTGCTCGCAGTCAAGCCCAGCGCGTGGCTCGGTTCCCGTCGCGAAGTGGAGACTTCACAGGTGCGGCAGGGAAAGTGCACGACTTGGTTTTGCAAGGTTTGCTCGAAGGTATGGGGAAAGCAGAACGTGTCGCAACAGCCCGTCATACTTCCATTGATGAAGCAGCGGCTTCGTGGGCATGGTTGCTCGCTGCTGGTCGTTCAGCAGGCCAAGATTGGCATTTTGAAGTCAACGCACGGGACCGCGCAGGTGCTTGGCTAAGCGCAACGAAAACACTCTTGTCGTGTGGTGAAGCATTGCTTGGAGCAGATGCTGATGGCTTGGAAGCGTTCCAATCCTCATGGCAGGAAGCCTTTGACGCCCTCCGGACCGTCACCGGTGAATCGGTTTAATCGCTCCTCAATGGGGCAGAATAATCCAAATCGCTACGCCGATCAACGACAGTCCTAACGCGATGTTCAATCGCTTGGCATTTTGGGGCGAGGTGAACACTCGGCGAAGACCAACGCCAAAGCCTGCCCAAACAAGGACAGCTGGATAACCAGCAAGGGCATTTAATGCGACAATGGCTACTTTGCTGAGCAGTCCCGTGCCGAACAATGTCCCCCATGTCGCCATGAGCACGAGGAAGTGAATCCATGCCTTGCCGTTGACGAATTGCAACAGCATACCTGTTCGGAATCCGAGGCGATCAGTCTCATCGACTTCATTCAGCGGTTTTGGATCAGCCCGCCCGATGGTGTAACCGAGGTAGGCAATGTAGCCCGCGCCGACAACGGTCAACGCGTTGAAAATGGTTTGATTTGATTCAATCGCAGCAATCGCCAGACCGACCAAAACGCCGAGGATCGACCAGCCAGTCACCATCCCAAAGGTGAGTGGAAGGGTGGCCCGAAAGCCGTGCTGCGCTCCGTGTGCTGCGCAAAGCATGTTGTTTGGACCGGGTGTAAAACACATCGGTACGATGAACACGAGCAACGCAAGCAATGCGGTTGTGTCCATGTTTCATTCCCCGTGATGGGTGTGAGATCAAACGTTAGCAAAGCCACGCTCGATGTCGGCCCAAAGGTCTTCGAGGTCTTCGATTCCAATGCTCATTCGGACGTAGCCAGGGACGAGACCTGCTGCATGTCGCACATCTTCAGGGATCATCATGTGGCTTGAGTTGAAGGGGCATTCGACAAGTGATTCGACACCGCCGAGGCTTGTTGCTTCGTAGATCATGGTGAGGCCACGCATGAATTTGAGGGCTGCTTCGTCGCCACCTTTGACAACGAATCCAATCATGCCGGTGCCCTTGGGCATCACGCGTTGAGCGACTTCGTAATCATCGTGAGAAGGAAGCGATGGGTGGTTGACGCGCTCGATCATTGGGTGTGCTTCAAGGCGTTGCGCAAGGGTTGCTGCGTTTTGGCAAAGGGTTGGCATTCGTACGTGGAGGGTGCGCATGCCGCGTTCCAAAAGGTAGCAGTTGTGAGGGTCTGGACTTCCACCGAAGTGGACCTTACGGGGGAAGATTTGAGCAATGTGTTCCTTGGAACCAACGACGGCGCCCCCGATAATATCGGAGTGCCCACCGAGGTACTTTGTGGTCGAGTGAATCACCAGATCGACGCCCATGTTGAGCGGTTGGCAGGCCCAAGGTGAGGCGAAGGTGTTGTCGATAATGCACAGCAAGTTGTGGCGCTTAGCGACGGCCACCATAGCAGGAATGTCACAGACTTTCAACACCGGGTTGGTCAGCGTTTCGATGTAGAGGATCTTGGTGTTTGGTTGGATTGCAGCCTCGTAGGAGGCGGGGTCGCGCATGTCTGCCATGGTTGTTGATATTCCAAAACGTGGGAGTTCTTCGGTCAACAGGCCATAGGTCCCACCGTAGACGTCCGTCGATGCGACGATGTGATCGCCGGAACTCAGCAGAGCCATGAGGGTGGTTGAGATTGCAGACATTCCTGAAGCGAAGGTTTCGGCATCTTCACCACATTCCATAGCGGTCAACTTCTGTGCGACTGCATCAGAGTTTACCGAAGAAAGGCGAGCGTAGAGGAGGGTGTGTTGTGCGCCAGCAGCCCATCCAGCATAGCGTTCGTCGGTCAACTTGTATGTCGAAGATTGAAAAATGGGGGTGTTGACGGCGTCACCTACGTGGTTGGTTCCGCTGTGAACTGCCTTACTGCCAAAGCCAGTGTAGGTGTGTGGTATTTTGTCGCTCATCTCATCCCTCATTCTTTTCGAGTCGCCGCATGCAATTTAGTCTTCCGAATCCCCTGGAGTGAAAAATTCGACAACGATGTTCCCCAAAAACAGAGCACTGCCGCCAACGAAGATCCATGTGCTCCACTCAACCAAATCGAGTCCTAAGCCGTAAATGGTCGCCCAGACGGGCTCAAAAGCGTAAATGATGGCGGCTTGAATTGGGTGCAGGTACCGCTGGAACATGTTGAGCAGCAGCAAACAAAACAGCGAACCTCCGATGCCCAAGCACAACACTGGAATCAAAACACCGTCAGCGAAAATGAAGCTCCATTCTTTCGAAGTTCTGCCGCCACCGAGGATGAACGTCAGGGCAACCGCTCCAACCGTAACAACGGCGAACGAAGTCAGTGTGACGCCAACCGGATCCATGGCGCGCGTGATTTTCTGAGTGTAGATAATATGAAGGGCGAAAAAGACGGCGCAGATCACCGTCAACATCTCACCTAACCCCCATGTCAAATGTGGAGGGCCTTGGATGAACCCGGCTCCAAAGGTTGCTAAGACCACGCCAAGGATCAGCACCCTCGACGGACGTTTTTTGGTCATCCCGACGGTGATCAGGGCCGTGAAGACCACGTACAAAGAAGTCAAAAAGGCGGAAACTGCGGGATTGATTTCGTCCAAACCAACCATTTGTGTGACAAAACCAACGAGCATCAATCCACCGAGGATGACGCCGCCGCCCCACTGTTCGGAGTCGGTGAGCGCAGCACGCGCTTTTGGGAAGAACGCGAACATCAAGACCGCCGCTACCGCAAACCGAGCCGCGACCAAAACCGCCACAACACGCGTGTTCCCGTATGTTTCAATTTCAGGTTGGAGTGCATTCAGTGCTTGCTTCATCCAAATGAAGGTCGCACCCCAGACACAGGTGACCGCCAATAAAGCACCAATCGCAAGTTTTCGTTGCTTTGGATTGAGCGGGTCGATGCCGAAGGCGGGGGCTGTGTCGTGCGAAGCATCCCCCATGGCCGGGCCTTAGCCATTCGCCGCATGAGGGTGACGGTGAAGATAGGGCGTTTGCACCACCTTGAACGCGAACACTCAAGGGGTGAATCGGTTGTGTCACCAGCATGACCGATGCTGATGGTTCTGCCGAGCAAGCCTGGGAGCTACCCATCGAAACCGGCGAGGCCCCAGAAAATGGAGCAACCTTTGACGCTATTATTGTCGGCGGCGGCCCTGGTGGAGCGTCCGCTGCAGGGTACTTGGCCATGTCCGGTGCCAAGGTGCTCATGATCGAAAAAGACGTCTGGCCAAGAGACAAAGTCTGTGGCGATGCAGTCGGTGGAAAATCCCTGAGCCACGTTGCAGCACTCGGCGTTAAGGCCGACCTTGAGGCGAGTCCGCATTTCCGCGTGACTGGCATCGTTTTCTCCTCGCCAAAGGGCAAGAGTGTCCGTGTCCCCCTGCCTGAAGAAGACGTGGCTCGACTCGAGGCTGGTTATGCATTGCCACGCGCTCAATTCGATTCTCTGTTGTTCAACCGCTGCCAAGCCATGGTTCGCGAAGCTGGTGGTTCAATCATCCAAGGTGGCGACGTTCGAACCGTGTTGTTCGATGATGGAAATGGAGGCGAAGACCCCGGTGAAGGCAGCGGTGATGCACGTCATGCTGCTGGCGTTGTCGTCCGTATCGGCGGCCGGAAGGGCGAAGAATTCACGTTCTACACGAAGGAACTCGTTGGTGCTGGAGGCTACCGTTGCCCCGTTGCAAAATCTGTTGTCGAGTCAAGTTACAGTGAACCGATGGTTGATCGCGACCACTATTGTGGCGGCTACCGCGAATATTGGCGCAACGTCAAGGGCTGTGGGACAAGCACTGGAGACATCGAAATCCACTTTGTTGACTCTGTGATTCCTGGCTACTTCTGGCTGTTCCCGGTTTCTGAGGACGTCGTCAACGTTGGTATTGGCATGGTGATGGGCTTGCTCGACAAGCAAAAGAAGAAGCTCAAGGCGCTTCAAGCCGACGTCATCGCAAACCATCATCTGTTCAAGGATCGCTTTGCTGAAGCAGAGATGATCCCGGGTTCCGCCAAAGGTTGGCAACTTCCGTTCGGCTCTCCAAGGAAGAAATCCAAGTTGAGTCCACGACGGTCGAGCATGAACGGTGTGCGCCTTGTTGGCGACGCTGCATCGCTTGTTGACCCGTTCTCTGGTGAAGGTGTCGGAAACGCACTCGTCACGGGTGAAATGGCAGCCAATCACATCCTCGAAAAGAAAACACCACTGGAGTATCAGGAAGAAGTCTGGAAGGTCCTTGGGCCAGAACTCATCAATTCATTCCGAATGCAAAAACTCAGTCGGCGCTCTTGGCTGCTCAACTGGTTTGTCGGCAAGGCTGAACGAAAGCCTGCCCTGCAAGAAATGATGACTGAAATGATTGCGAGCAAGGAAGCACAAGAAAACCTCCACTCGCCGTGGTTCATGATGAGAACCCTGCTCTTCTGAGGTGAATGTATGAACGCAGATCTTGATGGAATCGAAGCGGTGTTCCTCGATCTTGATGGAACAATTTACCTTGGTGGCGACCTCATTCCTGGTGCTATGGATTTTCTTCAACGGTGCAAAGATCAAGGTGTCGCACGGTATTTTCTTTCAAATAATTCAAGCCGTTCCGTAACGCAGTACCTCAAAAAATTACAGGGTTTCGGCATTCCAGCAACACAAGAAGATGTGCTGCTCTCGACCCATGACTTGCTGGCCTGGCTTCACAAAGAAGCCGTTACAGAAACATGGTTGATCGGAACCGAAGGCATGCGTGAGATGATGGAAGAGGTTGGTATTGCAACCAAATCCGCCACCCCGCAGTATGTTGTCCTCGGATACGATACTGAGATCAATTACGAAAAAATCGCCACCGGCAGCATCCATTTGCATACGGGTGTGCCTTTGGTCGCAAGCCATCCAGACATGGTATGCCCTTCTCCTGATGGGGGCTTACCTGATGTCGGAGCCTACCTCGCCATGCTCAAAGTCACAACGGGCGTTGACCCTGTTCACATCACTGGGAAGCCAAACGCTGGGATGATCTTGCATAAAATTGAGGCTTTAGGCCTTGATCCGGCAAAATGCGCCATGGTTGGCGACAGGTTGTACACTGACATCGCCATGGCCACGCGCGCTGGCTGTGTTGGCGTCCTGGTCCTTTCTGGTGAAGCAACTCGCGAAGATGTTGCTGCACTGCCCGATGGGGCTGAACAGCAGCCAACATTAATCGTTGAGAGCGTCGACGAACTGCTGCGGTGAACAAAAAAATGTCCTTCAGCATCCGGTGGAAATGGTGGCGTGCACGCCGAAAATCATTCCCTCATGATGAAATCCACCGGGCGGGCGACTTAGCAGAAACTCGGCTTGCTAAACTTTCTCGTGCGGCTGGAAAAGCCAATGGGTGGAAGATTTACGAATCGGTTCGCATCCCAGATCCCGATGGAGGACGACGAGAAATCGACATGGTCCTCATCGGCGGTGACATGATGTTGGTCGTGGAACAAAAGCACTGGGCTGGGTCATTTGTGATCACCAAGGACCACCACTTTGTCCAACACCGGAACAATGGTTCGGAACACAACCACGACGGAGTGGCTGACCGAATCGCAAGAAAGGCCGACTTATTGGCTGCGTTGCATAACAAGCGCCTTGGATTATCAGGCGATCAGGCGTTGAAGTATCGCGTTATTGTGGCGATGACACATCAACGGTTGGAATGGCCCAAGGTTCCAAAAGATCTGAAAGCCGAAATGGTCAATGAAGCTGGTTTTATCGATTTGTTAGAGAAAAACAACCCTGGGCCACCCAATGCAGACCTCACTGAAACCCTTGAGGGATTCAACACATGGGATGAAGTTCATTTGAACGGGGGCCTGTTGCTCAAGGGTGACGTGTATGGCCTCGGTCTTGGAAAGGAGGCTGACGGATGGTTTTCCGAACGTGATTCCGATGTTGATGCTGCGTTAACTCAACGCCGCTCATTGACCTCCTTGTTCTCCAACAACCCAACGCGCGTCCACCTCACCCGTGGGTCGAAGAACATCGAAGCAAATGTCCCGTATGGGCTTTCACTCGACATGCATGTGGTTGGAGAAAAGCACCGTAGAGCCGTTGATTGGGCCAACATTGAACGGATTTTTGTCTCAAAGCCGCCTGCAAAATGGGCTATGCACAACAATCCCTTTGAAGAAAAAGACTCATGAGGGTTCGGCAGGCGCTTCCATCTATGGCGTCCATGTGGATCGAAGCAATTGGTTTGGTCGCCGGTATCATCGGTATCTTTGCTTGGATCCCTCAAATCAACGAGGTTTGGGTTCACAAGCGTCACGAAGGTTTGTCATTGACCTCGTTCAGTGTTGTATCGGTCGCTTTGCTTCTCTGGCTGGTGTACGGAATTCTTGTTGGTTCAATTGCTATGATTATTGCGAACATCATGACGCTCAGTGTGATTGGCGCCATCATCTTGGGCGCATGGCGCGCTCGCCGAAGTGAAATCATCGCTTGATGCACCAAGCAAAGGATGAAAACCGACGGCGGTGAAAGGGAAACATGAGCGATAATTTTTGGGATACCGTCGCTGATGCGCCGGAAAAAGAACCACCCACATCAGTTCTTGCTCCAAGTGAGCCCGGAGAAGTTTTCCCTCCCGCCTCACCAGCATTTGATGGCGCACGTTCGTCGTCCGGAATGGTCGACTCTGGCCGTATATACACTGCACAACTTTCAGATTTTGATGTGTCTGTATGGGACAGTGAAAATGATGCCCAGGAGATTATCGACTGGTTTAATCAAGAATACGCAAAGCAGGGGGGCTCGGGAAAGAGCCTGAAATTCTTCAAGGAAGCCACGGATATTTCCAGTTTCAATTCAAAGGCAGACGCAAAAACATTTCTCGCACTCGCACTGGGTATTCTCAACGGCAAGATCAACATCGACAAAAACGGTGACCTGGAAGGATGGATTTCCGGAGACCACCCTCAATGGATGAAGCAGTATGAAGCGTCTGCAACAAAGTGGGCAAATAGAGCAGCAGCTTCAGCGTTTACGGTACTGATGATCGGCGTTCTCGTTTCTGGAAGCATCCTCACGGTGAGTTTACTTGGCCAACTGGACGGAGAAAATTGGCCAACAGGTGAAGCCGAGGTTGTTGAATTTGAGGAGTGGGTTGAAACTTCGTGCGGCGATGAAGGGTGCTCTGACACTCAATACGCATTTGCTACCTTTAGACTACATTGCGTCTTGTATGGCGTGGAGTGGAAGTGTGATGGCAACGCGACAGCAAACACGACGGTGTTCGAGTACACCTACGAATCTGGGTTTTTTGAACACGCACCGGTGGCGTACATGATCGATGAGTTGTCCGGTGAAAAGACGCACGCTATCGCCTACAATCCACTCAATCCCGAAGAGGTTGATTTGCGACCCGGGTTTCAAATGAATTGGGAATGGCTCCTCCCTGTCTTCATCCCGTGTGCGATTCTTTTGGTGATCGCTCGAAACCCACATGTGAGTGTCAAAGCCGGATATTCCAGCATCTTCAGTCGCTGAGCGGGTGACTCGACGTTTGATTTTACTCAACAAATCAATTCGCTTCAATACGCCGACTTTGTCGTTTCGATGATCACGGCGCCGATCTTGTATGGGTCGCCGTTCGATGCTGGGCGGCGGTCTTCAAGGCGGCCAATCCAACCATCTTCACGAACGGTGCTGGGGATGCGAATTGAGGCTCCGCGGTCAGATACACCGTAGGAAAACTGGTCGATGGATTGGGTTTCATGCAGACCCGTGAGGCGCATTTCATTGTGAGCTCCGTAAACGTCCATGTGCTTCTTGATGTTGCGTCCAAAGGCTTCGCAAATGGCAATGAATATTTCTTCCTTGCCGCTTGTTCGCATGGCTGTATCGGAAAAGTTTGCGTGCATTCCAGATCCATTCCAGTCGCCTTCGACTGGTTTCGGGTGGTACTCGATGTAGAATCCGTAGCTCTCCGTGAGGCGGTCGAGCAAGTAACGAGCAACCCAGAGTTCATCGCCAGCGCGCTTTGCACCCTTTGCGAACACTTGGAATTCCCATTGTCCACAGGCCACTTCTTGATTGATACCTTCGAAGTTAATCCCTGCTTCGAGGCATAGATCTGCGTGTTCTTCGACAAAGGCTCGGCCGTGGGTGTTCTTTCCACCGACTGAGCAGTAGTAGAGTCCTTGAGGTCCGGGATAGCCGCCAACTGGGAAACCAAGAGGAAGGTGTGTGTCTCCATCCATGATGAAGTATTCTTGCTCAAAGCCGAACCAGAAATCTTCGTCATCGTCATCAATCGTTGCACGGGCGTTGCTCGGGTGAGGTGTGCCGTCGGCGTTCATCACTTCGCACATCACAAGGAACCCGCTGATGCGCTGAGGGTCTGGGAAAATGGCAACTGGTGTGAGCAAGCAGTCTGATGACCCTCCTTCCGCTTGTCGAGTCGAGGACCCGTCAAACATCCATCCTGGGCAGTCTTCAAGGTCACCAGAGAAATTCTCTCGGACCATGGTTTTGCTTCGCATGTTCTGAGTTGGTTCATATCCGTCGAGCCAGATGTATTCTAATTTCGATTTATCGATCATAGGTATCATCCTCTTGCCTGCCGAGACGGTATATCAACCATACGCACAAGAAAAAGAGATAATTTTGCACTTAATGCACACTAAAAGACCTATGTGGTGCGCGCTTGAACATTATATTGGCAAAAGTATGCGCTAATGTTTGTTCAAATGTGTGATGGATTTGCCTTTTTTTGTTCGTTTGACCAACCTGCACGTGATTCGCTCTTTCGTTGATTTTTGAGCGGCCAACCGGTGAACTCATGCCGTTGATGGCCTTGGCTTAGAACATGGAGATACCGAGCGGTGGGTTTCTACGCCAATGGCGTAAAACACTCGGTTTGACCCAAGCTCAACTTGCTCAAGAAAGTGGTTTGACTCAGTCCGTCATCGCCAAAGTGGAACGGGAAAGCGTGGACCCACGTGCCTCGACGTTGCGGAGGATGGTCGCTGCTCTCTTGCGGTGCGAGAGCCCAAATCAACCGCACACGGTTGGCGATATCATGGTCAAGGAAGTCGCGGTTCTTTCGCCCGATGACAGTGCCCAGTCGGCCATTGATCGCATGGTACGGGAAGGCATCAGTCAGCTGCCAGTCGTTTCGGCAAACGGCGCCATCATGGGGTTGGTATCAGAAGCAAGTTTACTCGGTCTGCATGTCAAACGGGATGCGCCGGTTCAGTCTGTTATGCAGATGAATTTTGAAGTGGTCAACCTCGGTGTTTCAATCGCTGAAGGGCGTCGCCTTTTGGTCGAACGAGAAGTCCTGCTCATCACCGATGCTGGGATTTTGTGTGGCCTTGTGAGCCGCATTGACATGGTCAGGGCGCTGAGCAAGGTCGAATCCGAACATCACTGATTGTTTGCTGCATCTTCGCCCTGTGGCGTCATCAGCACGTTGCTGCCATCTCGAACCACATTGGGGACTGAAAGAGTTCCACCGTTCACGGTGATCGGGCATGTGATGCCGCAGGCAGGTGCGAGGTAATCTTCGCCGGTTTCAGTGAGCACAAGACGGATGCCGTGGCCTGCGGGCAGCAGCGCATCGATGGCTTGGAATTCCATCATCATGGTCAAACTCTGACCTGGGAGAACGGTTTGGGGGTCGCTGCCACCTTCGTGGTATCGGATGTCCATCGTTGCATGGCCAAGCCTGAGGCCGGTTTCTGCATCCTGCAGTTCTGCGAAAATTTGTCCCCCGTCCATTGCTGCTTGGACGTCGAGGTGAAGGGTTGTGAGCCCTGAGATGAGGATGTCGTTCATCGAATCGAGGGCTTCGCATTCAAAGGTAACAGAAGCAAGTGTTCCACCGCCGCCTGATATTCCCTGGACGCTGTTGCCATTCTGGACGCAACCATCGAGGGCAACGTCGGCCCATTGACGGTCTTCTGGTGGCCATGTTGGCTCGATGCGCCACTCGCCATCGTTGCGTTGAATCTGGGCGTGGAGGGCTGGTTTTTCGCCGATGCCCTTGAGGTAATATTCGAACCATTCAAACAAGTCTTGGCCCCAATCCCAACGCGTCATGTTTTGGATTGCTTCGCCGCCATATCCTGAGTCCTGAGCGTTGTGTTTGCTCCACTGGTCGGGGTAGTTGTGTTCCCACTGGCCGAGCATACCGCGCACATCGAATCCGGCATCGACGAACTGTTGGTACCACGGGAACACTTGGTGGGGATCGACGTTCCAGTCTTGCATCCCCTGAACCCAATAGACGCTGCCTTTGTAGTTGGTGAGGGCTTTGGAAATGTGCTCCCGTTCGTCGTAATAATTGGACATGTAAGGATCAAGTTCGCCTGCGCCATAGGTGACTGGGCCTGCGAAGAAGCCCTCGATGATGTCGGGACAAATGTTGTCGAAGTCGTCCTCATTGTAATCGACTGTGCTGCTGAAATAATTCATGTGCATCACTTGGCTTCTTGCCTCAGCACTGCCGTTTTTGTAGAGGAGTGGGTGCAGGCCTGTGGTTCCAGAAATTGGTACGATGGTTGCCAAATGTTCGCTCCCATGGACGGCTGCCTCCCATTGCGTTGCGCCTTCGTATGATTTTCCATACAGCCCAACCTTGCCGTTGGACCAATTTTGCTTTCCAAGCCATTCGACGGCCTGATGGATGCCCCAGCCCTCTCCTTCGCCTCGATAGTCGAAGCAGCCGGAAGATGACTCGGTTCCGAACACTGAAACTTGGGCGAAGGCGTAGCCGTGTGGAATATAATTGTCGTAAATGAACTCGCCGCGGCCACCGCCAACGACGTTTGTAGCGCCTGATTCGTCACCCGGCTGGCCGAAGGAGAAGTACGGACTAACCACTGCAATCACCGGCACTTGTTCACCCATTTCGGTGTTGGATGGAAGCCAGTAAGAGAGGTGGACGTTCGAAATGGCAGGGCCGGTTTCCCAAACCTCTGAAGTATCGACTTCAAAGGTTGCTTCTTGAACCTCAAGAGCGGTGTAGGGACCGGGTTCGAGCACATACGAATAGCTGTCAGTCCAGTTCCAATCCAACTGATGGCGGTCCCAAACCTCAGGGTACATCGGAGCGTCTTCTGCGTCGGCATCGCCGGTTGATGAAGCGCCCAAGCACCCTGAAAGGGGGCCGAGCAACACCAGAAGGGTCAGCATCCAAGCAACACGCATTGTTTCTGCGGCGTAGTCGGCCGCCATGAAGGTGATGATTGGTTGCTGTAAACTCAAAAGGGTGTTTGGTGTGGGCGGAGCATGGTTGTCCTCGTCACCGGCGCTGCTGGCTTCATCGGTTCACACGTCGTCGAACGGTTGTTGAAACAAGGCCATCAGGTCCGCGCCACAGCACGTCAAGCCGGCACTGCTCGGTTTTTGGATTCCTTTTTCTTGGCCGAAGGGGCCTCTCTTGAGATCGTTGAGATGGACTTGCTCGATGCGCCCAGTGTGGACGCTGCCGTTGCGGGTTGCACCACAGTGATCCATTGTGCTGCAGTGCTTATGGTCGGCATCAGTGAGGTCCAACGGGATTTAATCAACCCGTCTGTGATTGGAACCAAGAATGTGTGCAGTGCTGTTGCTAAAAGTGGGACTGTGAAGACGATCATTCACACCTCTTCGGTCGCAGCAATCCGCAGCTCTGTGTACGAAAACGGCCAGGTGTTCGGCGTTGATGATTGGTGTGAAGATGCTTCGGCTGAGGTCAACCCCTACGGGTTTGCAAAAGCCGAAGGCGAGCGGGTCATGCGGTCTTTTGTTGATGGGCTCGATGCCGAAACACGACCTCGTTTGATGACCATACACCCTTCGATTGTGTTTGGCCCCATTCACCACCCGCGTCACTTGAAGGGGTCGATGGCTTACCTGAAACATTTCACCACCAAACTCCCTTTCGTCCTGAACACTTACTTGAATTTCGTTGATGTTCGGGATGTCGCCGACGCCCACATCGCCGCCATAGAGCACGGGGAAGATGGTGGTCGGATGGTGCTGCACACCAGAGGGATGTGGATGAAAGAGATCGGTTATGAATTGCGATCTCTAAAACCGGATGGTTCGTGGCCGGTTCGAACATTGCCAACGTGGCTCACCATCATCCTTGCAGCGTTCCATCCAAAACTTGGCGTCAAAACCGTTCGTTCAAGCCTTGGACGGTATCTGGATTATGATGTCGGCGCCAGTTTCACCGATCTTGGACTTACACCAACCTCAACCGATGTGACATTTGTTGATGCTTTGGAATCCATCTCTTGAACCAAAAAGCCCTTAGGGGCTGTTTTTGGACTCGCGCCGGTCCTTCCTTTTTATCGTATGAAGGTCTGAAAATAAAATAGGTGGGGCCTATGGATGAAGCAACCTTGGTTTTGAATGTCATGCTCTATGTCCTTCTCCCGCTATGGGGCTTTGCCAGCATGTTGGATTGGTGGTGCCACCGAAACACCAACATCGAGGGCACTTCGGGGCTGCGGGAAGCGAACGTACACCTTCTCATGGGCGCCCAAATTGGACTCCCACTGGTGCTTTCATTGATTTTTGAAGTGAATGTTCTGGTGATGTTAATGTGCTTCGCCGCCCTTATTGCACACGAGTTTATCGCCCATTACGACGTGCATTTCACCACTGGAAAGCGCGAGATCAGCATCTGGGAAGTTCATGCGCACAACTACCTCGCAACCCTTCCGTTTTTCCTCCTATTGCTGATCATTGTCCGAAAATGGGAGGTCTTTGTCAATACGGTCACCTTGAATTGGAGCGGTCAATTTAGCCTCGAATGGCGCCAAGAACCGTTGGGCGCATCTGGAAACTATGCTGCCCTCTACATGGCCACAATGGGCCTGCTTGTCGTTGGGCCATACTTCCAAGAGTGGTGGCGTTGCTACACATACGAGAAAAGAAACCGGGGCGAGGTGGAGTCATGAGCGTCTACATCACCAGCACGGGTGCTTTTTTGCCAGGACCCCCGATCGCCATCGAGGAAGTAGAGGGTGTGCTTGGAGCAGTGAATGGGAAGCCCTCGTCGCTCCGAGTCCAAATCCAGAAAGCGAACAAAATTCAAACCAGACACTATGCCATTGACGCAAACCAGCAAACAACCCATAGCAACACAGAGATGGCAGCCAATGCAGCCTCTCAATGCCTTGACCGGGCGTTTGTAGCGAAAGAAAACGTTGGTATGTTGGCGGTTGCCACAACCCAAGGGGACCTTCCTGCACCAGGTATGGCGAGCATGGTTCAAGCCGAACTCGGATTGGCCGAACTTGAAATTTTAACGACCCATGGGATCTGTTCCTCATCGATGATGGCGCTCAAAGCAGCGTGGAACAGCCTGCGCCTCGATGAGCATGAGGCGGCCCTCGTGGTCTCGAGCGAATTGGCCAGCCGTTTACTCAAGAAACAACGGTATGAGGCGGCAACAAAATCAACGTTTGCCGAAAAACGAATCGATTTCAACACCGAATTCCTTCGATGGATGCTCTCTGACGGTGCTGGCGCTTTGTTGTTGCAAAATAAGCCCGCACCGAAGGGCATGAGTTTGCGCATTGATTGGATGAGAGGGTTCTCTCACGCCCACGCCTTCCCAACATGCATGAGCGTTGGATCCGCTGGACGGGTTGAAGACGCCCGCACCTGGCAAGATTACGACAGTTATGCGGAGGCCGAAATTGACGGAGCCTTACTGCTGCGTCAAGATGTTCGATTGTTGGATAACATCCTGCGCATGGGTGTTGATGGCTACTTGCGGCTGGTGCAAGAGGGTGTCTCAAAACCCTTGGACGTTGACCATTTTTTGTGCCATTACTCGAGCCATCATTTCCGAGATAAAATATTAGATTTACTCGATGCTGCTGGCGTCGGCATTCCTGAAGAGCGGTGGTGGACCAACCTTTACACGCGTGGAAACACGGGTGCTGCTTCGTTGTTCATCATGCTGGATGAGTTCCTCCGAACCGATGAAATTGAAGTCAAAGAAGGTGAAAAAATTCTATGCTTTGTTCCTGAAAGTGGGCGTTTCAACACGACCTACATGCAACTCACGGTGGTGAAAGGATGAATGATGGAGAGATTATGATCAAGGGCGGAACGCCTGTTGCTTCAATGGATGAAGAAATGGATAGCATGGATTTGAATCCACATGCACAAGTGTGCCTGCAACACCTTTTACGCGTTTGGCTCGGCTTTGAACGGGACCTCTCGACCGTGCCGTTGTTGCGCCGAATCGATCTTGGCACCTACACGGTTGAAGACCATCTTTGCTTGTTGCGAAACCTTCGCCAACAAGTCATTGAAGGGTCGCGCTGGATCACTCGCGCTGCCAGCAGTTTTGACCGCAATCATGCAGAAATTAGGTCAACTATCATTTCTCACGCCGTGGATGAACACCGCGATTATGAATTGTTAGAACTGGATTACGTTGCTTCTGGTGGACACATCGAGGATGTGCAGGGCATGGAGCGAAACATCGGCTCCGAAGCCTTGCACGGTTACTTGATGCACCGTTCTTCGCGCCCAAACCCAATTGATTTGCTCGGAGCAATGTGGATCATTGAGGGCCTCGGTGAGAAGATGGCTCGCTCGTGGGCTGAACGGATTCAAGAATTGACTGGACTCTCAGAAGATTCAACTCGGTTCATGAGCTATCATGGACACAACGACAGTGAACACATGCTGCGGTTTTACGAAATGCTCGATGAAGTCTGCATCGACGAGGCTGGCGTGGCTTCGATTGTCAAAACAGCAAAGGTGGTTGCAAGGCTCTACCGTCTACAATTGGAGGAAGTACAACATGGCCTCAAATGAACAAACCCTAACTCGAAAACAACGACGAAATGACCGAAAGCGCGCCAAGGCCATGGCGGCAAATCATGGCCGGATGCCAGCAACCTTGAGCGATGCTCTGGTCGGTGATGACAGTTTACCGCTCGACGCTGCAGCCAAGGAATACTGGGTCAAGGATCTGAAAAACCCGCTTCGAATCATCGTCTTACCAACCCTTCGAATCCTGCTCACCATCACGTTGCACATCACGTATTACCTCAAACGCCTGCTGCCGATTCAGTGGAAAGCGCATGGCTTCTTGCAGTGGCAGATTTGCTTCTTCATGAAATATTTCGTTCGACCGGAAGCCAATGTACTGATCCTTCGGCATTTCCAAGCGGAAAGCAACCTGCTCAATTTCGTCATCGATAATTCTGGGAAAAAGGACATCGCTCCGGTGCTGATCTATCCAAAGATGATTCGTGACTTGATGGTTCAGACCTTCGTTCACCACGACCAAGGTGTGCTGATGACGATGCGGGATTTGGAACAACCTGACCGTTCCAATTGGCCGATCGACAAGAGCGATCTCGAATGGACAAACTGGAATCCAGTTCGGATCGATTACAGCGCCGAACGTAAAAAGTGGACCCAGTTCCTTGATTTCGAAACGGCTCACGAATTGTTCAAGACATCATTCTGTTTTTGGCTCACTTCAAAGGAATACGAAGCAGCGATCAATTCCTTCCAATTCGACCACTCGGTTGGCTTGCTGATCGACGACATCGTAGGAGCGGCTCACTTTGCTGACATTGCGTACAACAGATTCCCAATGATCCTCGTTGGCCCTACCGGCCTCTCATATCGTTTCTTAATGCACGGTTTCTTTGTCGAACACGTTCATGCTCACCTCGAACGCATGCGCTTGACGGTTGGTTTGGAGAACTGAGCATGTTGCTTCGCCGGGCGGATTTTCTTTCGCTCACCTACATGGTCGGCTACCCTGCTTTGATTGGGTGGCAATGGGTCAACGGTGTCGAATGGTACCTGTATTTGGCCGTGCTCGTGATGTCGGTTGGGTTGTCCGTTGTTCAGCACAACCACACCCATTTGCGAATGTGGTCTTCAAAACCACTCAACCGAATCACTGACCTCTGGTTAAGCGTGCTTCAGGCCACCCCTTCGTTCGTGTTCTTCCCCTCGCACATCAGCAACCACCACCGCTACAAGCATGGCCCGGAGGATGAAACTCGAACCTACCGATTTGGCGGGCATCACAACAACATCATCGGCTACCTCTTGCACCCTTTACAAGCACTCTTTGTGCTGCCAAATACGTTGATCGCATACGCCAGAAAGCGAGCGAGCACTCGCGATTATTGGCCGCTGGTCGAACTTGGTTTGATCGCTGCTGTCTCCGTAGCGCTAGCGTGGATGGATGCGTGGCTGTGGCTTACGCTGGTGTTGGTGCCGCAATTGCACGGCCTGCATTGGTTGCTAGGCGCCAATTACCTCCAACACGCTGGAGCAGACCCTGGAACAGGCCCTGATGCTGCGACGGATGGAAGCCTGGCCTTCTCGCGTAATTTCACCGGATGGGTGAACCTTGTGTGGTTCAACATCGGATACCACACTGCACATCATGAGAATGGCCGCACCCATTGGAGCGACCTTCCGGCCCATCACAAGGCGTACGTCGAGCGTGTTCCGGCTCACCTGATGGAACACAGCCTGTCGTGGTACATGATTCGAGTTCTGATTTTTGGCAAAGCAAAGAGCAGCCTTCAGGTCGCAGAAACCAGGTGAAATTGGCCGCAAGATATGAGGGGCGGGTCGCCCTCGGTTCAATCATGCAGGCAGCGGAAGTTTGGGGTCAGCGATGGGCAATGAACACCTTGCCCATGGCGCGAACCTACATGGAAGTCGCATGCCGCAAGAAGAGCTTGGTCTGCCTCGCAGCGGACCGTTCAACGATGGCTGGATTGAACCAGTTGATCGACCAGGTGGGCCCATATGTGGCTGCTTTGAAAACCCACGTCGACCTCGTTGACGATTGGACCGCTGGGGCGTGGCATGCGTTCTGTGCCAAAGCGCAGGCAGCCGATTTACTGATTTTTGAAGACCGGAAGTTCGCTGACATTGGCGGCATCAGTCGAAAGCAAATGGCGGGTGTTTACGACATCCGATCGTGGTCTGATTTGGTGACAGCACACTTGATTTCCGGACCCGATATTGTCGATGGTTTGCAAGCAGGATGGGGCGATGTCGGTCGCCAGGGAGGGGTTTTATTGCTCGCACAGATGTCCAGCAGGGGCAACCTCCTTGATCCAGATTACACCGCACAGGTGGTTGCAAAAGGAAAGGCACATGACGGCGTGTTTGGTTTCATTGGAAACGGTTCACGCCCTGAAGAACTCACCCGCCTGCGCGATGCGGTTGGCGATGGAAAGATGATTTGGACACCGGGGGTCAATCTAGAGGTCGGTGACGGTGAGATGGGTCAACGATACGGGCACCCTCGAGAAGCGGTGCTTGCAGGCTCAGATTGCATTATTGTTGGGTCTGGTATTCACAAGGCAGATGACCCAGCAGCTCAAGCAAAGGCCTACGCCGATGCATCGTGGCAAGCCTTGTCTCTTCGTTGAAGAGGCATGTTCTTGTGGACGTGGGTGTTCCTGTGAGCGTGGTCACCATCATCGGTTGGATTTTGGCATTGCTCGCCACTTCTGTCCCCGGTTACATGATTTGGTCCTATGCAAAGCGCGCTGCAACCCTCGATCGACGCATTGCTGAATGTGATTTGAGTTTGCTTGAAGACGATGGTTTGCGCATCTCACGTTTGATGGCCGCCCCAGAAGGGACTCAATACATTGAGAATGCTCAAGTCGTGTTAGCGTCAACCCTTCCTGAGCCTGTTTTGGCTCAGAGTGGTGATCCGTATTCAAACAAATAGTATCCGAGTGCAGTAAGGGCCAAGAGCATCACAATGATTTTTGGTGAACGACTTTTCTTTCGATTGGTGGATTCGCCTTCGATTGTGGCGACAACCAATTCTGGTTCCAAAGGTTCCGCTAGGCTTGCGACTGGAAGCGGCAACCCCGGGAGGGCTGGAAGACCGGGCAAAGCAGGAAGAGGCATGAGGCCTTCATCTGGTTGTGGTTTGATTCGATCTTCAGGATAGAGTTCGTCGAGGTCTTCGAGCCCTGGTGCTTCGGGGATTGGGCCGAGAACCTGCGTCCAAATTTCTTCAAGGGCGGCTGATGAGACTGGCTTTTCCAACCAAGCCACCGCTCCAGCTGAATGTGTTGCATCCTTAGCAAGGGAGGAAAGTCGACGGGGTGTGATGAACACAATTCGGCCCTCGCCGCCGTGTTCTCGCATTTCAAGAGCAGCCAAATGACCGTTGAGGGAGGGGATGTCGAGGGCGATCACCACGAGTTCGGGGTCGAGTCGAATGTATTCGTCGACAGCTTTGTCGCCATCCTCGCACACTTCGACATGGAATTCCTTCACACGGAACACTTCGGAAAGTCGCCGTGTGGACATCGGATTGTTGTCCACAATAAGCACGGTCGGGGCTGAATCTTGGTCTGCCGCGGTGACATATGCCATGTGAATCAATCCCCTGAAGTCGCCCTTCCACATCAATCATGCGCACAAGAGCGGTCATTCCTCGTCGTCTTTTGATGTTGACAAGTCTTCCACTGGTCCTGATTGTGGATTGGTGAATGTCTCGCGCACTGTTTCGGATTGTGCGGCGGCGTCTTCCATTTCGCGGTTGCGTTTTGGGGCTTTGAGGAATTGGAGTTGGAGTTCACTGACGACGCCTCTGAACATTCGCTCTTCTTGGTCGGAGATGTTGCCCTTGGTTTTGTTTTGCAGCACCTGGAGCATGTCGATGCCTGCCTTGGCCTCTGCCAAATTGAAGATGTGGTTGCCTTCATTGTCTGGGATCATGCCCATGTGGAGCAGGGCTGAACGCTGAAACATGTGGACGAGTTGGAAGAGTTGTTCTGTTTCTTCGTCTTTGAAGGTGGCCGACATGTTTTCTTCGATGGGGTCGAAGCATATCGCTTCATCGCTGAGGATTGTTCAATCGAACATTTGTTCGAGCAGCCAATCGGGGTCAAACTGTTTGAGGTCGTCATAGCCTTGCCCTACGCCTGCAAACACGATCGGGCGGCCTGTTGCAAACGCAATTGATAGCCCTGCTCCGCCCTTTGCATCGGTGTCAACTTTGGTCAAAACCGCTCCATCGAATTTCATAATTTCTTGGAACATACGCGCCTGGTCGACAGCGTCGTTTCCAGCAAGGGAATCACCAACGAAAAGGGTCAGATGGGGGTCTGCGACCCGGCGTACCTTGTTCAGTTCGTTCATCAGATTGACTTTGTTTTGCATGCGACCTGCCGTATCGACAAGAACGACGTCGACGCCTTTTGCACGAGCCGAGTCAATGGCGTCTCGGGCGATGGCGGCGGTATCGCCACCGCGTTGACTTGAAACACAGCGGATACCAAGTGCATCACAGTGAGCTTCGAGTTGCTGAATAGCGCCAGCACGGAAGGTGTCGCCGGCCGCAGCGATCACTGTGCGGCCACTTTGGAGCAAACGATGGGCAATCTTGGCAGCCGTCGTCGTTTTGCCGGTTCCATTGACACCAACGAGCATGATGACAACGGGTGTGTCGCCGGCTTCGATGAAGCCGTTCACCGTGGCGTCGAAATCCCAGTACCCTGCGGAGAGCAGGGCGCGGAGGGCACGCTTGAGTGCTGCTTCGAGGACTTTGGCGAGGTCTGCCCCTTTTCGGAGACGGGAGCCAACCAGGCTGTTGCGAAGCGCTTCGATGATGGCAGTCACGGCGTCGCTCGATATGTCTGATTCCAAAAGAACCCACTCTAATTCTTCCAGTAAAGCGTCAAGGGCCCCACCGGCTTTGATGATACGGCCGCCTTCATCGACAACACCGCCACCAAGTTCGACTTCGACTTTTGTTCCAGCTTGAGTTTCAACCTCTGCTTTCTTGACTGAGCCCTTTGGAGCGGATGCCACGCTGACGAGTTGCCGGCCTGTTGTGGTGCGCATCATTGCGAGGTCGACTTTGGAGCCTTCGGGGCGTGCAACGGCAACTGCTCCGCGCTTTTTCATTTCTTTTTGATGCAAACGTTCCCGCTTGGTATCGGCTTTTTTGGCCTTCTCAACTATTTTGCGTTCGCGGCGGGAAAGTTCGCGGGGGAGTTCGACTTCTTCTTCATCATCCCACTCATCCCATTCCTCGGAAGCAGCTTCTACGATTGGTTCGGCCTCATCGAGGTCTTCCCAATCGTCTTCGGACGGTGCCGTTGGTGCAGGTTCGGCTGGGAGTGGGGTTGTTGGGACAGGTTCTGGGCGCGATGCATGTTCTTTGGCTGCAGCGAGGGCTGCTTTTGCCTCAGGGGAATCTTCAGCGGCAGACAGAGCATCTGCATCTGTTTGTTCAGCGACTTCGTTCACGCGTTTTTTGAAACGATCGAACAAACCCACTTTTCCACCTCAGTCGTCCAGTGTGAGTTCCTTTCCAATGCGTCCTTTACGTCGGGGGGGGCGTCGATCCGACTCTGGCGCAGGTGGTGTGTTGTCGGATTCTGGTTGTGGTTGGTTTTCAGGAGGGGGTGGTTGTGACTCTGGTTGTGGTTGGGATGCCGTCAACTGGCCGGCAGCTTCGTTGAAGGCTTCGGCGAGGGTGGTGATTTTTTCCTCAAGCGATGACGACTGTTCTTTCAACTCTTCTTGGAGCATCTTGATGCCATCTAAGCGTTCGTTGGTGATCGTTTCAGCAACGCCCCAGGGTTTCTCTCCAAACACCCCACTGCCGAGATCGACGAGGGCTGTGCCTTCCTCTTTCTCCGAGTGAGTGTAACGCAACGTCACACCCGAACCAATGCTCAGCCGAGCGTTTGTGGCGCCGGTGCTGACACCTTTTTGTAAATGCGATAGGATGCCTGATGTGACTTCGTGTTCCTCGATAACCTTGGAGACGCGATCGATTTGCGTATGGAGGTCGTCAAGTTGTTTTCTATGGGCATCGATGGTGCGAGCCATGCGTTGCAATTCGGAACGATCGACCATGGTGCTCATGCCTCCGACAACGGGGTCATAAAAGAATCCGGCGCTGCCGGATAACCTCACTCTTCTTTGGCCACTGACGTAATTGAACCACCGGCTGCGGCGATTTCTTCACGGAAGTGGTGGGTTACACGAGGTTCCTTTGAGGTTCGTGGGTCGATTTCGTTGACAGAGTTGATGTCAATTGCACGGCGGTTTGCCTTGTGCCGAGAGCCCATAATCGAATAAGTTCGGTGTTCTGCATCGGCCTTGCTGTCAGCAGGGAGGTCAATGGAAAATTCTTGGCGCATGCTGCCGAAGGGAGCGATTCCTGTTACACGGTAAGCCTTCATCGAGATGGGCGACTCGCAAACCCGACTTAAACGCGCTGGCGCGGCTTATCCACCGAATATGGGCGTGGGATTGACAAAGTTTGACGCTACAAGGCGGTTTATGCGGCGGGCTCTTGTGATGGTTTTGCTGCTTTTTTTGCCAGCGGCAAACGCCTACGTGGCCCCCGAGCCGTCCTTCGCCGAGCCATCTGTTTTTCTTGATGGTGAAATAATTCTTGAGCGCATCGATGGATTTTGGACTCATGAAGATTGGATGGATTTAGAACGCCGGGGCCTCGAACCTCTCAGGATCATGTCGCCAACGCACCTCCTCGCCTGGGGTGACGCCTCGATTGAAGTGCCCGGTCTAATGCACTTGGATGCACCTGCTGCTCTTTGGAAAGACGGGGGTGATGGCGGAACCAATCCTCATGGGTTGGTCAAGATTCTTCTTGAACCACGACTGCCGGTTGATGGATTCAATTTTGTCTCAAGTGAACTCGCAACGTTGGGCATCGATATTGGAACAGAACACGTGCCCTCCCCTCTCGCAGCAGCCCATGTTGTCGAATGGCCGGCCCACCTTGGCGTCGAAGTGGTTCTTTCCTTAGATGGGGTTCTCTGGCTTGAACCGGTGCTTGAAACCGAGGCTCGAAACATCCAGGCCGCGGCTTTAATGCAACACGGCCTCACCACCGAACACCCTGCATGGATGCTTGGAATCAACGGTGAAGGGGTTGTAGTCGGCGTCGCTGATTCTGGACTCGATGCTGATCACGCCTGTTTTCGCAACGCTACAACCACCGGAGGCGTTGGAAGCGAGGGTGTCAATGGCACCCTATTGGTCGGGACACCCGGTGATGAACACCGGAAGGTCATGGTGCTAAACACCACCATCGATGGTGGCGACACGCAGGGGCATGCCGATTACAAACATGGGACCCACGTCGCTGGCTCACTCGCCTGTTTCAACGTCGATGATGCCCGTGCAGGACTCTATCCCTCTAATGGATCTGCGCTCGCTCATGGTTCCACGCTTGTTTTCCAAGACATTGTTTCTGATGAGGGGTGGGTTCCACCTGAAGTCGATTTGTTGTTGGTTGAGGCAGGTATGAACGGTGCCGTCATCCATTCGAATTCGTGGGGGGACGACACCACCGCCTACACTGCACGTACCTCGGACTTTGATGCGTGGGCATTGGCCTTCCCATGGTCTCTGGCTTTCATCGCGCCAGGTAACACGGGCTCCAGCTTGCTCGAACCAGCAAATGGACGGAATGTTGCGGCAATCGGTGCTTCGGTCAAATCTGAAGACGGTGAGCGATGGTCTGCGTCAGCTATCGGCCCGACCGAGGCTGGGACAAACGGTATTTTTGCGCTATCGATTGGCACATTGATTCAATCTGCAAGCGCCGACAATCTCCCCGATTCATACAATGATGGTTTGCGGACCTCAAGCGGAACAAGCATGGCCACCCCAGGTGCAGCGGGTGTTGCTGCATTGATTCAGCAATTGGTCGAAGAAGGTTGGATTTCTGGCCAAGAAGAACGGACCAACACCTCGATGAGTTTGGTGGTTCCAGAATGGGCAGATGATTCCTTAGACAATTCCACTCTTGAAGTCGGCGTTGGTTTCACTCCCTCGGGTGCCCTATTGAGGGCCCTTCTCGCGTTGTCAACAACGCCGCTTCCAAATGCTCAACGCAACGGCGGGAACGGGGGTGACGATCTCCAGAACACATACGATGGGTGGGGGCAATTGAATCTCTCAGCTTTGCTTGATTTTACCTCACTGCGCACCGAACTGGAACAAGGGCATGCCTCACCAGCCAACGACGTATGGATTCACGACTCGTACCGATTAACAGATTCGACGCCACAACAGTGGCTGTCCCAACGGCAGGGCGGCGAAGCGCCACTCGAGAACTTGATTGCGAGCCCCTGGAACGGAAGTGGCGCCAATGGCCCGTTCCTACAGACCGGTGAAACATGGGTTCAGCGGTTCACGCCTGGACCGAACGCTGATCTGAATGTCCGAATGGCCCATATCGCCTCACCAGAACCAACCGCTGTGAACGATTTGCAACTTATCGCCCGTCTTTCTGATGGGCGCATTGCTGTTGGCGGCATCGCTGACAATGATGGCAGTGCCACGCTGTTCTACAGCGATGCTGATTTGAACAACGACTCAACCTTCCCCTCGAGCGATGAAACAACACATGCCCTCCGTTTAGACGCCGCCTCACTTGTTGGTGTTGATTGGATTGAAATTGAAGTTCGTGCCCGTTTCGTTGCTCCCGGTAATGTTTCTGATGGCGTAGGGCTCGATGGGACGCGAACTGGTTTTGCGCTTGCTGTCAAAGGCGTGGTTCGCGATGCCGTTGATTGGAACGACGCTGATGGTGATGCAGTGCCTAACATTGAGGATGGTTGTCCAAATCAAAACGCAACTGGATGGGATCAAGACCAGGATGGTTGTTTGGACGATGCAGATGGCGATCAAGTGACTGATGACCTCGATGTGTGCCCCACGGTCAATGCTTCGATGTACGACGCCAACAGCGATGGGTGCATTGACGATACGGATGGTGACGGCGTTCCTGACAACTTGGATGGGTGCCTGACAACCGTTGTCGATGATGCTTGGCCGATAGATGATACCGGCTGCCGCCCCCTCGACATACGTCCGCAAATTGATCTTATTTTCACACCAGCGAACGGCTCCATGTGGGAATCTGAAGTGCGCGTCAAATGGTCTGTGGTCGATGGCGATAATGACAGTTTTTACACCGGAGCGCAAATTATGGTGCTTGGCCAACAATCAGATGCGGAAGCATACAGCATTGCAGAATGTGAATACCAGCCCGGAAATGGGACGTTGTTTGAATGTACCTGGAATGCTGAAACCTCATTGCCGATTTGGAGCATTGAAGAATCGTTGTTGAGGATCGATGTCTTTGTCCAAAGTTCAAACGAATCGCCCGAAGCGAGGAACGAGCGAATTGTGGTTCAGTCGAGCAACCTCTTCCAAGCAAAATACGACAACGAATTCTTTGATGGGGATGAAGTCACAAATCCTTCGGAAAAGCAAGGGGTTGCATCTCAAGGACGAGCGATGTTCTGGGGCATCGGTGGACTTCTTGTGGCATGCCTGATGGCTTACCGTCTCGGATCACAGAACCTACGACCGCAAACGCAGCCCGAGGTTGCTTCGCCCTTCGTTGAGTCGGTCCGCGGCACCAGTTTAGATGGGTCGACAGAAAATGAGTGATTTTGGGCTGTATGGCCCGGTTTCGACATGGTGGGTCCGTTCATTACCAAGGTGAACCTTGAAGGGTGGTGGCATCCTCGCCAGCATGTCCGCATTGCGGACGGTGATGAATATGAGTGACCGCCTTTATGTTGGAATTGACCTTGGTACCTACCAATCGACCATTGCCTCGAGCGCCGGAGAACGACACACGATCGAAACTGTCGTGGGCCGACCAAAGGACCCTGTAGCACGAAACTTCCTCGGCCGAGATGTGCTGTTTGGAAGCGACGCCCTCAAGAACAAACTCGCTTGCAACCTTTACCGCCCAATGGCTGCCGGTGTTGCTCAAGACGACGAAGCAAACTTGGCAGCTGCCAAGGCCTTCGTGTCCCACCTCCTCGAAACAGTTGATCCTGAAGAATACGACGAGGTCTTCGGCGTCATCTGCTCGCCAAGTCACGTCTCGTTCACTGACAAGAGCAACCTCGTTGCTACGCTCCGTGGCCAAGTCAACGCCATCATGGTCGTGACCGAACCCTTCGCTACCGCCTACGGTATTGGTGAAATTGCAAGTTCCATCGTTGTCGATATCGGCGCAGGAACCACAGACATTGCCCGTATCTACGGAACATTCCCTACCGATGAAGACCAAGTCACCATCCAAGAAGCTGGCGACTGGCTCGACCACGAATTGATGGGCCTCATCCGAAAGAAATTCACAGGCGCTCAAATCACCAAGGACATGGTCCGAAAGTGGAAGGAAGAAGTCTCCTATGTTGGTGGCGAAGTCCGAGAAGCAACTGTTGAACTCTCCGTTGAAGGAAAGAAGCAAGTTGTCGACATCGGCGACTTGGTCTCACAAGCCTGCGAATTGATCGTGCCAAAGATTGGCAACGCAATCAAGCGCATTGTGGCTGAAGCTGACCCTGAGTACCAACCTGTCCTCCGCAACAACATCATCCTCTCCGGTGGCGGCTCCCTCATCGACGGTATTGCAGCTCGCATGACCGATGAAATCTCCGATATTGGCGACGTCACTGTATGGTGCGTTGAAGACCCAATTAACGCCGTTGCAAACGGTGCTTTGCTGCTCGCTGGCGAAATGCCAGACGACATGTACACTGCCATCAACTGAGCACGGTCGTATCCAAAGGGTACAAAACCACCCTTGGTGGTGCTGTTTTGACTGGGAAAGTTCAAGTGCAGTTGGGCGTGGATAGTCACCTGTATGACCATCGACTCGACTGGAACAAGCGGCATTCGCCGACTCGATGACGCATCTGGGGACGAACGAGCAGCCCTTGAAGGGATGCTCAAAGGCTACCCCGTAGAGCAACTCGTAGAAGAGGTGCTCATTGCATGGCAAGAGCTTGCCGCTCGGAACGAAGAGATGGTGACTGTCAAGCAACGGCTCCGTGTGCTCGAACTCGATCTCGCTGAACGAGAAGATATGGTTGCACCCGAAGTAGCGCGACTGAACCAAGTCGAAGCAACGCTCCAAGAGAGCGAAGCAAAAATCATCCACCTCGACCGACTTTTGGCAGACGCCCGAAAAGAGTTGGCAAGTCAACAATCCTCTCTATCACAAGAAGAGCGAGATTCAATGTTCACTGAAAATGGACAACTAAGGAATTTGTCTGTTGAACAAGACGAAGTGATTGCAGAACTTGAAGGTCGAATTAACCAGATGGTCGAAGCATTGGAGCGAGCTGCTGAGGCCGGCCTCACCTCGGTCACAGCAGAAGAAGTTCGCAGTCTCAAATCAAAGCTCGATGCTGCCTTGATGCAGAACGACGCTGAACAAGCCGCCAACAAGGCGCTCGAAGAAGAGCGTCAACGCCTTCGAGACATTGCCGACCGATTGCGCGGTCTGCTCGATGCCCGTGATGGACGGCTTGGTGAACTTGAAGAGCAGATTGAGCGGGTGATGCAAGGTCCCCGTTCTGTTTCCGCTGAACACGATTACCTCGTCGAACAGATTGAAGAATTGAAGCGACGGTTGCTCGAACGAAACCGAGAATACGAGTCGCTGCGACGCCGTGAGCGCCGCTTGCACAACGACGTGTTTGAGCGCGATGAACGGGTTCAACAAATCACACTGACACTCACCGACATGGAATCAGCCCTTCAGGATCGAACCGCTGAACTACGAGAACTTGAGGGCCAACGTGAATCAATGTCTCATGAATTGGATTCCGTGCGCCGCGGAGAACGAACTCGAGAAGTTGTTGGGCGTGTCTTCGCAGATTCGCTTTCACTCGTTCGTACGCATGATGCACGAGATGCAAAGCGCGAGGCTTACAGCAACCAACCTGACAAAACACGAACACTCTCGACCCCTGAACCGAGTGACATGGCCGGCCTAGCAGATGGTGGCCGCGTTGATTTGTCTGTTTCAGAAAAGGACATCACCCCCGGCATGGATGTCGACGGTGTTCGACCACCATCTCCTGGTGGCTCCGGCGACCCAGTCATCTATGATGACGAGGACCAAAGTTGAGGTGGTCTCGTTGGAACCAATGAGTGCCTTGGGTGGGCTCGTAGCCGTCTCACTTGGCCTTGGGCTTGCTGCTGCAAGCGGTTTCAGAGTCTTCCTCCCCCCTATGCTTCTGAGCGGAGGCATCAACCTCGGCTGGATCAGCCCCGTTGGCCAATTATCATTGCTCGATGGGTGGGGTGCTTTTGCAGTGCTCTTTGCGGCGGTCATACTCGAAGTTGGATCTTACCTTATTCCCTGGATTGACAACCTCCTCGACGTGATTGCAACCCCTGCAGCCGTGTTGGCTGGGGTCGGGATGATGGGGTCGGTGTTAGGGGACTTTGACCCAATCGTACAGTGGACCCTTGCCATCGTTGGTGGTGGTGGCGTTGCTGGTACGGTTCAAGTTGGAACCGTGGCAACGAGAGCGGTTTCAACTGGAACGACTGGTGGTCTTGCAAACCCAATTATCTCAATCTTTGAAGCGATTATGGCTGTCTTTGTCACCCTGCTCGCACTGATGGCGCCTCTTATTGGATTGGTGTTGGTGATTGCCGGCACAGTCTATGCCGTACGGATGATCGGTCGGCGAAAGAAGACTTTGCCGATGACTGCGCCAATGGCGTGATCAGTTGATGGCGTCGACAATACCGCTGATGCGTGTACGAAGTTCTTCCAGATTTGCTGCATCTTCTGTGAGCGTCCCCGTGACGATCCAATCTGCGCCGGCTTCAGCCGCAATCTTCGCCTGTTCAGGCGTCCGGATGCCTCCACCAACGACGAGGGTGAGCCCCTCGACGGTTCGGGCACGTTCGATGAGTTTAGGACTCACTTGAGTTGATGCACCGCTTCCAGCTTCGAGATAGAGCAGTTTGAATCCGTACATTTGGGCCGTAAGGGCGTAGGCGTGAACGAGGTCGTGGTCGTCTGGCTGAATCAATTCCGCTCCACCGACTTCACCCACCCTGCCACCAGGTGCGCACACAACATAGCCGGTTGGCAATGCCTCGACATCGAATTTATTCAAGTACGGAGCACCTCGGATTTGTTCTCCAACAAGGAAGCGTCGTTCTGTCGAATTCATCAGCATCATGAACGTGATAGCGTCTGCTGCCGGGGAAAGAGCGTGTGCCCCGCCAGGGAACAGCACAACAGGAATGTGCCACATTGACTCGACACCGTTTGGGTCTTGACTTGCTGCAAAGGCACGAAGTTCGAACGCTTCCTGAATGGCGACGCATGTTGCATGAACCACTTCGTCCGGCGTGTCGGTGGAACCCCCAACAAAAATCATCGAAGAACCTGCCTCGACGGCAATCATTGCGCGGTTTGCTGCCGTGTTTGAATCTTGTTTGGCAGGATCGATCAGTGTCACGTGGCGGGTGTGTCCTGTGGTGTTGGCCGTGTATTCGAGCGTGGTTTCTTCACTGCGACGCATGGCTATCCCGCCTTGCGCTTTTGCGGCCACAGCATAGGGGTTGCGCATCATCCCCTCGCTGGAAGAGGGAATCACAGACTACTCATACCTCGCCGTAGTGGCCGGTGCATGGGTGAATCCGGTCCGTTTCGTCGCCTGCTTGGGCACATGGGGAGTCATAGAGGTACAATTCGACTGGCTTCGTTTTGTTCAGTCACCAATAAAATTTGGGATTTGGCCCCTCCTCTGCTGATCGGTTTAGCCGTTGACGTGGTTGTTGAGCGTGAAGATTCGTTTCTTGCCTCATTGGGTTTCGTTGACCCTTGGCATCAGTTAATCTTGCTCTCAGTGCTCACGTTCTTCATTTGGGGGCTCGAATCATTGTTCGAATATTTCTACGGCATTCTATGGCGAAACCTAGCCCAGACGGTGCAGCATGAATTGCGAATTGATACGTTTGCACATGTTCAGCGCCAAGGCATGGGTTGGTTTGATGAACGTCAAAAAGGAGATATTCTCGCCATCCTCAACGATGACGTCAATCAATTAGAGCGCTTTCTCGACAAAGGTGCCAACGATCTGTTGCAAGTCTCGACAACGGTGGTCGTAGTTGGAGCCGTCTTTATCGCAATCTCGTGGCAAGTCGCTCTGTTTGCCGTGCTACCAATCCCGCTGATTGTTTGGGGCTCGTTCCGATATCAACGAAGCCTCGAGCCACGTTATGCCGAGGTTCGCCGGGCTGCTGGGGCAATGAATGCCTTGTTGGAAAATGACCTCTCCGGAATGTCAACCATTCAGTCCTTCACAGCCGAAGACCGCGAAATCAAACGCGTTGAAGATTTGAGCAACGTCTACCGCGAATCAAACCGTCAAGCAATTCGCTTGTCTGCAGCATTCACTCCGTTGATTCGGATGGCTATTTTGTGTGGTTTTACTGCAACGCTGCTGCTTGGTGGCTGGATGACGCTCGAGAACGAACTGGCTGTTGGTGCCTATTCCGTGCTCGTTTTCATGACGCAACGGTTGTTGTGGCCCCTCACTCGCTTGGGGGAAACATTCGATTTGTACCAACGCGCAATGGCGTCGTCGACGCGTGTGCTCGATGTTCTCACTTCGCCGACCGAGGTCGAGCAGGGCGACTATGCACCTGATTCTGATGCTGTCGAATCAAGTCCGATTGTATTTTCAGATGTCGATTTCTCTTACCCTGGCCGGGATCCGGTGTTTTCTAAATTAAATCTAGAATTACGCTCGGGAGAAACAGTCGGGGTTGTGGGCTCCACTGGTGCAGGAAAGACAACGCTGATCCGCTTGTTGCTTCGATTTGCAGAACCAACCAAAGGCACAATTCAATGGGCGGGTCAACCACTTCATGAATGGAGTTTGGAGCGGTTGCGTTCCTCGATGGCCCTCGTCGATCAGCACATCACCCTGTTCCCGACAACCATCATGGAAAATATCCGCTATGGCGACCCCTCAGCAACCGATGCTTCGGTCAAGGAAGCGGCGAAGCTTGCCGAAGTGACTGAGTTTGTGGAATCGCTCCCAATGGGTTGGGAGACGTTGGTTGGCGAAGGCGGTCACCGCCTATCTGGTGGCCAGCGTCAACGCCTTGCAATTGCAAGAGCCGTTCTCAAGAACGCCCCCCTCCTCATCTTAGACGAGGCAACGTCTTCAGTCGATAACGAAACTGAAGCGGCCCTTCAACGATCAATCAACAAAATTTCTCGAGACCGCACTGCTGTGATCATCGCACACCGGTTGTCAACCGTTCGCAATGCTGACAGAATCCTTGTCCTCGACCAAGGTTGTATTGTTGAGGACGGCGCACACGAAGCACTCGTGAAATTGAATGGCATCTATGCCCGGATGTGGGCTGTTCAAACCGGCGAAAGTGTGTGACTGCGAAGTTGTATCTCCTGTTTTGATTTGGGTAAAATGCGCGACGGGAATTTACATGAACTTATAGCGGCTGGGTGCTGGATTTAATTTGAGTCCAATGATAAATCAAAAATTTTCGAAGACCTCAAGCCTGCTTATAGTCGCAACCTTTGCTCTTGCAATGGCCTCAACGGTCAGTGCAGCGGCCGTAGGTGAAATGGGTGAAACCGGTCTGCCGGCATTCCTCGAAGATGGTACGAATGATGGTCTTGAAACATTGACGTTCTTCTTGTTCTTCGTAGGTTACATCGCAATGGGAGCAGCCTTTGTCTTCTTCATGAGCGAGCGGAGCAACGTTGCACCTCAATACCGCACAACAATGACCATCTCTGCACTCATTGTCGGTATTGCTGCTTTCCACTACTACTACATGCGTGGAGTTTACGCTGATTTCGGCGTCGTCTCTGTCGAGTACCGTTACATGGACTGGATCATTACTGTCCCGTTGATGGCCCTCAAGTTCCCTTCCCTCGTCGGCAAGGGCGCCATCACTGACACAAAGTTCGCCGGTCTTGGATTCACTGGAATCTGTTTCACAGGCGCACTTATCATGGTTGGATTTGGCTACGCTGGAGAAGCTGGTCTCATGAACGGTATGGCCGCTCTCATTCTTGGTGGAATGGGCTGGGCTATGATCATCGTCGCAACAGGAACGCCATGGACCTCTGGTCTTGGTGTTGACAACTCAAAGATCGCTCCTGAGTTGATCTGGTCGACAAACGCACTCCGCTGGTTCATCGTCGTTGGATGGGTCATCTACCCAATCGGCTACCTCTTCAGCCCTGGTGCAGATATCCTTGACGGAAACCAAGAAGCAATGGCTGTTGCTTACAACATTGCAGACATCATCAACAAGATCGGCTTCGGTGTCGTTGCTTGGATGGGTGCTAAGAAAGCAACAGAAGCCTTGGCTTCCAAGTGAGACTAACGTTTCACTGCCCAAGCTAAAGCATGCTCAACGTCCCTGCGTGGGGCCAATCGGCCCCACGCATTGGCGATTGGCCACCAGATAACAGTGTACAACAGCACGACCACCATCGACTGTGCTAGGCTGAACCCATGTGCCTCATCGATTGAATGAAACAATCCAATCGGAATGAAGTGCACGAGGTAAACACTCAGTGACCGCTGACTTAGAGAAGTGAGCCCATGAACAGGTGTGTTTTGTAAGATCAGCCAAACAAGTGCTACGCCTGTAAGTGCTGCAACAAGGAATGGGCCGTTTGCTGGAAAGAACGTCAGCAAAGCAGCACCAGTTGGTGCAGCCCAAGCTATTCCGGAAGACTGAGCATAGATAAGCGAAAAAACACAGCATGCAAGACCCCCTCCGATCAGCGAAAGCGGGAGTGGTTTGTGCGGGTATGTGCGCTCCTCTCCCTTTTGTGCCCCAATCCATGCCCCAAAAGATGCAAACAACACCCACGGCATCAGTGGATAGGTTCCTGTGAGCAATGCATGCCCAGCCCATTGGCTGATGCTTGAAGTTTGAACTCGAAGATCCCAAACACTTGGCCCTTGGGCGAGGGGGAAGAGAGTAACGAACACGAGGGTCGCTGAAAGAGACAAGGCCAGGAGTTCATGGCTTCGTTGAGGCCATCGGAGAAACGGTGCAAGCCACAATGGCTGGGTGAGAATAAGAGCGCCAAAAAGCGTGAGCACGCCCGGAGTAAAGGGTTCAAACAGATGAGGTGATGAGATGTTAATCGCTGTTTGCGCAGTGAAAAAGAAGGTCGCTCTTATCACGCGTTGTTTCGATGTAGAACGCGTTCGTAGGCACCCCCATCCAAAAATGGTCACGAACAAGGGGGCAGCAAGCCCGCCAAGGCCCGATACAACATAGACGAGTGCTGTTGGTTGGGTTGTTGCTGGCGGGCCCCATGTGGCCGCCGCATGGACCATGACCATCAGAAGCACTGCTATGGCTCGAATCGAATCGATGTGTTCGATTCGTTTGCTCACACACAGCCCTCAGAGGTTTGTTTTCACGTACTCCACTGCGTTGCGGAACATCTGGAGTCCTTCGCCTTCCCAAGCACCCAATGCTTCGCTGTGCTCTGGGCCTGGGGCAGTGTTTCGGGTGTGATCTGGATGAAGCCATTTTGCGTAGACTGCTTCAGGGTGAGGCATCAGTCCGAAAACGAGCCCGGTCGTATCGCAGACGCCAGCAATGTTGCGCATGCTTCCATTGGGTGACAGCGGGAAGGGGAGTGGTTCATCGGTCATTCCTGAACCAACTTCTGTTGCCGGATCGACGTATCGTACGGTCAGTTGGTGGCCTGCTGCAAGCGCATCGAAATCGGTGGTTGAAGGCATGACAAACTTGCCTTCACCATGTCGGACGGGGCAATCCATTCGAGTCATTCCCTTGGTCCAAATGCACGGGCTGTTGCCGTCGAATTCGAGGGTGACCCAACGGTCTTCGTATCGCCCTGAATCATTGAGGGTGAGGCTAGCGCGCTGAACAAAGTCAGGAAGTGGTGCGTTTGGCCCGGGGAGCAATCCGGTCTTCACCAGCACTTGGAATCCATTACAAATTCCGATGATTGGTTTGCCTGCAGCCACGAAAGCATGGAGTTGATCGCGCAATGCAAAACGCATACGGTTGCCCATGAGGCGCCCACTGCCAAGGTGATCGCCGAAGGAGAAACCACCAGGGACGGCGAGGATTTGGAATTCCTCCATCGACCTTTCACCGGAAATAAAGTGGTTGACGTGAACGCGTTCTGCGTCACCTCCAACGAGGTTGAACACAGCGGCGGTTTCATGGTCGCAATTGATGCCGAAACCAAACAGGACGGCTACTTTTGGAGCGGACATCATTCAACCCCTCCAGTCATGTCGAGTGCCCCTTGCCAAGAAGCGACCATGGCCTCGACGTCTGCGGTGAGGATCTCATCATAGCCGTCGTTGATGGTCAGGTTAGGGCCCTCCACTGCTTCGCCGAGGAAGGTGATTGGTTGGCCTGACATCCAAGCAATGAATTCGTGTTCTTTTTCCGGCTTCACGGCGACGACGAAGCGCCCCAATGATTCGCCCCAAAGACGAGCCCAGAGGTTTTCATCGCCTGTGCCATCTAAGTCGATGGTTGCACCGAGGCGACCGCCGATGCACATTTCTGCAACAGCAACACCAACGCCACCTTCAGAGCAGTCGTGGGCGGTTTGGATGAGTCCTGTTTGAATTGCAGTTGAAAGAGCGCGATACGTAGCAAGATTGCGTTCTGGGTGTTCGAGCTGCGGGGGTGTGCCTCCAACGCCGGATGCCTCTCCGCTTTCTTTGAGCATAAAGGAAATCTCAGAAGCGCCAAGTTCGTTATGAGACCGGCCCACAAGATACAGACGTTCGCCAGGTTGCTTGAGGTCGCTTGTAGCAGTGAACCGAACATCCGGCTGATCGCCAAAGACTGAAAACAGCAAGGTCGGAGGAATCGATATTTTCTTCTCCCCTGTGCCATAATCGTTCTTCATCGAATCTTTTCCACTGACGCAAGGCAAGCGGTAGGCTCGGCATACACGCTCTAACTCGCGGTTCGCTCGAACGAGTTGTGCAAGTTTGAATCTGCCATCAGGTGTTTTGACTGATTCAATGGAGTCTGGCCAGCAGAAGTTGTCGAGGCCTGCGATCTTGTCAACGTCGACGCCTGCACATACTGCATTCCGAACTGCTTCGTCAATGGACGCTGCGGCCATAGCGCCTGCATCAATGTCAGAATAACGCGGTGCAATACCGCATGAAATCACGAGTCCGTGTGGGTCGCCGTGGATTGGGGCAATAAGTCCGGCATCACCAGGGCCGTCTCGCTTTACGCCTACGAAGGGTTTGATCGCTGTTTGGGCAATCACTTCATGATCGTACTGGCGCACCCAGGTTTCCTTGCTAGCGATGTTTGGCCTGGCAAGCATTCGGAGCATGAGGTCAGCGTGGTTGGCGGCTTGGGGTGGGACAAATGCCTCCACCTTTGGGGGGATCCACTCGGATTCAAGTTGGAGTTGGGGGACGCCGTCGTGAAGGAATTCGATTGGGAGGTAAGCAACGGTTGCTGCCTCATACTTCACGTGGAAGATCCCTGTGTCGGTGAACGTCGCCACAGGGGTTGCTTCGACTTCGTGGAGGGTAGCAAGGGCGTCGAACGCAGCGCAATCTTCTGCTTTGACGGCAATGGTCATGCGTTCTTGGCTTTCGGAAACTAAAATCTCCCATGCGGAAAGTCCTGCCTGCTTGAGGGGGACCTTGGCCAAATCAATTTCACATCCGTTGGTGTATTCAGCCATCTCACCGATTGATGAAGAAAGTCCGCCTGCTCCGTTGTCAGTGATGCATGTGATGAGCCCAGTGTCTCGGGCTTCAAGCACCATGTCAACCATCTTTTTCTGAGTAATTGGATCGCCAATTTGAACTGCACTTGATGGTGATTCTTCGGTTAATTCAAGGGAAGAAAAGGTTGCACCGTGGATGCCATCGTAACCGACTTTTCCGCCAACCATGTAGACGATATCGCCAGCGACTGGCGTCTTGATGTGGCTTTCTCGGCCGTCTGGGAGGCGGCGTGGCATGATACCAATCGTGCCGCAGTACACCAGCGGCTTTCCGATGTAGCGATCGTCGAACACAATCGCTCCATTCACTGTCGGGATGCCTGATTCGTTTCCACCGACGCGAACACCAGCGTGGACGCCACGGAAAACCCGTGAAGGGTGGAAGAGGTTGTCTGGTAGGTCGCCTTCCCAGTCTGGAGGGCCGAAGCAGAACACGTCGGTGTTAGCAATCGGTCGAGCGCCGAGCCCGGTTCCAAGGATGTCACGGTTGACGCCAACGATCCCAGTCATTGCGCCGCCGTACGGGTCGAGGGCTGAGGGGGAGTTGTGGGTTTCTGCTTTCATGCAGACGCTCCAATCGTCATCCCAGGCAATAACGCCAGAGTTGTCGTGGAACACCGAGAGAAGCCAATCAACTTCGTTTTGCATGTCGTGGGTTGGCTTCATGATGTAGGTTTTGAAGATGGAATCGATGATGGTGTCTTCACCTGTTTCGGTGTCGATGTGGTGTATTTTTGAGGCGAAAATCTTGTGCTTGCAGTGTTCACTCCATGTTTGAGCGAGGCATTCCAATTCAACATCCGTTGGGGCGTCAGCCACAATGCCTGCAGCGGTACGTGCTGCTCGTACATCCGCATCCCGGTAGTGTGCCTGAATGGTTTGCATTTCTTCGAGGTTGAGTGCGAGAAGGCCGGTTTCGGACAAATCAATCAGGTCTTGGTCGGGGATTTCCATGTTCACGTGTAGGGGTGCTTCGAATTCTTGAGGGGGTTTCTCAGTGTACTCGATTGCTGGCCATTGGCCCGCAGTGCATGCGTTCTGGTCCGCTACAAGCGCGCGTTGGATCAGGTTGTTGTGAAGTGTCTTTGCTAACCATTGCACATCAACCTCGTGTGGAAGGCCGAAGAAGGCATAGGTGATGTATGTTGAAATTGCAGATTTCTCTGAAGTGGGGAAAATCGTTTTGAAACCATCCAGGGCTGCAGCACCAGGGTTATCGGTGACGCCGGCCTTGAAACCTACAGTCACGACGGTTGAGGGGCATGAGGGGAAGTGCTCTTTGTTCGAAAGAAGGAGGGTGTTGGTCGCTCCGTCTTCGATGATCGGGTCTGCGAAGAGGTCGTCGACACGAAGGGCGATGGCCCCTGGATCGATTTCAGACTTGATTAAAAATCCAACAATGCTGCGAACATCGTCGATGTTGATGTTGTGATCTGCTGCGAGTTGTCTTCGGACAACATCACCGCGAACATCGCGCATGCCGGGTCCTATTTTGGGCGTCACTTCGACACGGGTTACGGCCATGGGGTTCACCGCCCCCTAAGGGGGCGAACTGACTGCCATTGCCTACGACCTTTGAACAATACGGAAGGGATTAGGGTAGCATATTGGCTAAAAACTGTCCTGTAAAGCTCGTTTCACAGGCTGCAATGTCTTCTGGTGTGCCTTCTACGAGGATGAGCCCCCCTCGTTCGCCGCCTTCGGGCCCAAGGTCGATGACCCAGTCCGCGGACTTCACCACATCGAGGTGATGTTCGATGACAATGACCGTATGTCCCTTCGTTCTTAGTTCGAGTAAAACTTCAATCAAGAGTTGAACATCTGAAAACGAAAGACCGGTGGTTGGCTCGTCGAGAATGTACACGGTGTGTTTTGTTGGTGGGCGTCGTAATTCACTGGCGAGCTTGACCCGTTGTGCTTCGCCGCCGGAAAGGGTGGTTGCTGGTTGGCCAAGTCGGACGTAAGAAAGGCCAACTATGCGAAGGGTGTCGAGTGTTCTGAAGATCTTGCGATGGGTTCCGAAGAATTCCACGGCCACGCCAATCGGCATTTCGAGAATTTCATGGATGTTCTTGCCCTTCCATGTAACTTCGAGGCATTCTCTGGTGTACCTTTTGCCATGGCAGATGTCGCATGTGATCCATACATCGGGGAGGAAATTCATTTCAAGCTTGATCGAGCCTGCTCCTTTACATGATTCACAGCGGCCGCCCTTGACGTTGAAACTGAAATGGCCTGGTGTGTAGCCGCGTTCCTTTGCGAGCGTGGTTTTGGAAAATAAGCCCCTGATTTCATCGAAGACTTTGGTGTAGGTCGCTGGGTTTGAACGCGGTGTTCGGCCAATTGGCGACTGATCGATGATGATGGCTTTGTCCGTGTGTTCAAGCCCTTTGACTTCTCGGTGTTTGCCCGGCACGGTTTCTGCTTTGTGTAAATGGCGTTGGAGAACGGGGGCCAGGATGCCAGACACAAGCGATGATTTTCCAGATCCTGATACACCGGTCACCGCAGTCATGCAACCAACTGGGAACGAAGCTGTGACGTTCTGAAGGTTGTTGTGTGTGGCTCCTTTGACTGTGATGCGTTTCTTTGTGGCTTTTTTCCGCTTTTCGGGCACAGGGATGCTTCTCCGGCCGCTGAGGAATGCTCCTGTGACGGAGTCTTCTGCCGCCATAGCCACTTCTGGGGGCCCGTTCGCAACGATGGTTCCGCCTTCGAGGCCCGCACCGGGCCCGAGGTCGCAGAGCCAATCGGCCTGACGGAGGGTGTCTTCATCGTGTTCAACAACGATGAGGGTGTTTCCAAGATCGCTTAATTCACGGAGTGTTGCCAGCAACCGTTCGTTGTCGCGTTGGTGCAGCCCTATCGACGGTTCGTCCAAGACATACATGACCCCGGTGAGGCGGCTTCCAATTTGAGTTGCCAGGCGGATGCGTTGGCTTTCACCACCGGAAAGGGTGTTTGCTTTTCGATCAAGGGTGAGGTAGTCGAGGCCAACGCTGTCAAGGAAGCCCAACCTGTTGTCTATTTCTTTGAGGATCTCATTGCCGATGAACATGCTTCGTTCGTCGAGTGTTTCCAGTGAGTCGGCGAAATGTTCTGGGGCGCCTGGCCCATCTGGTGACCATGCCCGGATGACGGCGAGGGCGTCGTGGACTGAGCAATGACTGACTTCTGGCAAACGAATACCGCCGACGGAAACATACCGTGCAGCAGCGTTCAATTTTTCACCGTGGCATTCGCTGCAATCTAAATCGGTCATGCATGAGATCAACCGGCTCCGTGTACGTTCGGAAGTCGTCTCTGTGTAGGTGCGTTGTAGGCGAGCAATGATGCCTTCCCATGGCCGGTTCATCTTGTAAACTGAACCGTTATCAGATTCAAAGTGGAAGTTGATCACCGTCGATCCTGAACCATTGAGAAGAATGTCCCGGTCGTCATCATCGAGAAGTTCGAACGGCGTGTTCTTTGGAATTGCGTAATGTTCGCAGACCTGTTCCATTAGCCGCCGGTACCAAGACGGAGACATCGATTGGCGCCACGGTCGAACGCAGCCGTTGCTGATTGTTAGGGTGCCATCGACAATGAGTTCGATGTTGAATTGGCGCTGGACACCTAGCCCCTGGCATGAGCCACAGGCTCCAAGCGGGGAGTTGAAGGAAAAGACTCTAGGGGACAGTTCTGGCATGAAAGCGCCGTGTTCTGGGCAGGCAAAATCCTCAGACCATGCAACCGTTTCGCCAACCACCGTTAGGCGTGAACGGGTGCCCTCTGAAAGTTCAGCATCTTCTGCTGGACCTTCGAGGCTCTGAATAGCAGTGGCGCCGCCTCCCAAACGAAGGGCGCCTTCTACGGCTTCTGTCAAGCGTTGGCGTCGATCTCGCGTGCACAGGATTCGATCGATTCGCACATCGATGTCGTGTCGGAAGTTTTTGTCGAGGTCGGGGGGTGATTCAAAACCAACCTCGTGCCCGTTGACTTTCCCATGCAGGTATCCTTGTTCGACGAGTTGCCGGAACAGGTCTGCGTGCGTTCCCTTCCGGGCTCGGACTGCTGGCGACCAAACGGCAATAGCGTGGCCTTCCATGTGCCAAATAACGTCATCAACAATTTCTTGAACCGTCCGACGGGCAACTTCTCGGCCGCATGTTGGGCAGTGTGGCTTTCCAATTCTGGCCCAGAGAAGGCGAAGATAATCTTGGATTTCTGTCACTGTTGCTACGGTTGAACGGGGGTTGTGAGAACCTTGTTTCTGATCGATTGAAATCGCTGGTGAGAGGCCTTCTATTCCATCGCAGTCGGCTTTTTTCATCTGCCCGATAAACTGCCGAGCGTACGAGGATAAACTCTCCACATAGCGGCGCTGCCCTTCGGCGTAGAGGGTATCAAAAGCGAGGCTTGACTTTCCAGATCCTGAAACGCCTGAGATGACAACAAATTGGCCCCGGGGGAGCTTGACGTTGATGTCTTGGAGGTTGTGGGTTCGGGCACCCCGAACCTCAATCCAACCATGATCTCCTGCATCCCCACTCATGCTATCGTTTCATTGGGCGCGCCAGCGGTTCAAGAAGGCACGCATTTGCCCACAATTTCCATCAGTCCCGCATAAACGGAATTTTTGCTTCAAAGCGAACTGGTTCGTCGCTATCAGGGTGGAGAAATTCGAGCGATGAAGCGTGAAGAGCGATGCGGCTCAGGGGGTTGGTCTCGGCACCGTGTAGATCGTCACCAACAACAGGGCAATCCAGTGCCTTCATTGCCATTCGGATTTGGTGACGCCGTCCGGTTTCAATGGTGATATGAATCAAAGAAACTTCGTCATCGGTGTCCTCGATTTTCCAATGGGTGATGGCTTCTTTAGCGCCTTGTGCTGAAGGTTTGACTTCTTTCACGCGAAGGTTCCGATCCTCGACCAGCCAGGCTTTTTCTGTGCCTTTGCTTTCTTCGGGTCGGCCTTCGACAAGAGCGTGGTATGTTCGGTGGACTGCGCGCTGGGCAAATTGGGATTGGAGGTAGGTTTTGGCCTGTTCGTGCTTGGCAAAAACCATCACGCCTGAAGTGTCTCTGTCCAACCGATGAACAATATGGATCCATGCACGTTCGTTGCCGAGTCGTACGTAATTGACGCAGCGGGTGTGAAGGGTATCGTCTTCCAGTTTATTGGTTGCAATTGAGAGGAGGCCCGCCGGCTTGTCAACAACAAGAATAGCGTCGTCTTCATACACGATTGAAAGGCGATGGAGTTTCTTACTTGGCGCAGGGGGCGGCGCGGCTTCCTTGCCTTTTGCCCGATCTGTGACTTCGATGGTCTGTCCTGTTTCGACCATGTGTTTGGCTTTGTGTTCCACTGCACCTTCAACTAAAACACGGCCTTCTGTCAACATTTTCCGAACCTTAGCGCGGGTTGATTTGGGGAAGAGGGCGGCCAGTGCATCGAGCAAAATGGTTGGTTCGGTAACGGTTGTTTTCATTGTCATACCTCAGAGGAGTATCGCATCGCACCAGTCGCCTTTGTTTGACGCTTGTCCGGGAGAAAGAAGGGTGAGGCCGTCTGCTTGGGCCACGCTGTTTAGGTTTCCAGAACCTTGTGGTCCTGTCGAATACGCTACGGGGTGATCGCCTGTTGTGTCAATCCGGATTCGCCGGAGGGACAAACATGTATCATCGCCCTTGAGGCGGTCGGCAAGTTGGACTCGGAGACGGTGTTCTTTCGGCCCACCACCTGCTGTACAGGCGCGAAGGTAAGGTGCGACAAGCACCCGAAACACGACGTGGCTGCTGGCTGGGTTGCCTGGTAAACCGAACAGAGGCGTACCGTTCCAAAGGCCGAACAGAGGAGGTGACCCTGGGCGGATTTTCACCCGCCAATAATGCACGTCGCCTTCTTCCTCCATGATCTTCCGAACATAATCCCAATCACCCATCGAAACACCGCCGGAGGTCAACACCAAATCGCATTCTTCTGTGGCCGTGTTCAATGCTTGCCTGAGGCTGTCCATTGAATCGGCTACGGCTTGGTAGCGCACTGCTTCATGGCCCATCCACTGAACCAAACTTGCAAGTCCGAAGGAATTGGATTCGTAGATTTGGTGCGCTTCGAGGGGCTCTCCCGGGAATTTTAATTCATCCCCTGTTGAGATAATTGCGACTCGAGCCTTTTTGTAAACGGGGACGGTTGGCCACCCCATCGTTGCACACAACCCTACTTTTGCTGGCGTGAGTGTCGTGCCTTGGGTGAGGTTTGTTTCGCCTTGCCGGAGGTTCTCACCGCGTTTTCTAATGAAATGGGGACGGCCTTGTTCAAGCAGTGTTACTTCGGTTCCATCGTCGTTCACCTCACAGCGTTCAATTGGAAGAATGGATGTGGCCCCAAGAGGCATTGGGGCCCCGGTCATGATCCTCGTGGCTTGACCTGATGACAGGTTTTGAGCTGGGTTTGCGTCGCCTGCCTGAATGGTTTGAATGATGGTCAAGGTTGCAGGAGGCTCGAGGCTGTCGTTGTGGATGAAAGCAAAACCATCCATTGCTGAGTTGTCAAAGGGTGGGTCGTCGACCTTCGAAGCAAGGTCGTGAGACAGCACGCGCCCGTGTGCAGCATCAAGCTCAACCTGCTCGGTGGCGAGGAGGATTGGTGAAGCGGCAGCGATGCGTTGGGCAGCCTCGTGGTCGATGAAATAGGGTACCTCGGCCACATCTTAACCAAACGCCACTGTGGTTTGAGGTTCGCGGTACCGACTCAGAGAAGGACGTCCGCAATGCGTTTGATTGAAGCGAGCACGAGAACCCCGATCAACAACCATCGAACGGTGGTTTGTGGGGCGTGCTGCGCGCCGTATTTCGAACCTACAAAACCACCACATGCAACGGCAATCACAAACGAAGCAAGGGGGGAAAAAGAGAGATCGAGTTGCCCCGATAGGTGTGCCCCAAATAGCCCAGCAGCTGAATTTACCCAGATGAACAGTGCTGCAGTTGCGGCTGCCGCTTTCGGTGTTGCCCAGCGTTTTAGAACCAGAATAGGTGAGAGGAAAATCCCCCCTCCTACGCCGATCATACCACTTAGAAGTCCAATCGATGCTCCGATTGGAACGGTTGTTTGGAGCGAGGGCAATGGGGCTTCTTCGGTGACTTCGTCTGGATGAACCGTCCGAGCAAGTCGGTAAGCAGCGAACAGAAGGGCCAGTGAGAGAAGGGTGTCATACATCGGTTCATCCAAAGTCAGCGTACCGCCTAAAAAGGCCGCAGGGAGGCTGGCGATGATGAAAATAAGAGAGAGTTTTGGCCGGTGGTATCCTGCTTTTTGATAGTGATAAAAAGCAAGGCTTGCTACAACAAGGTTCAGGACCCAAGCATGTTGTTTGAGCCAGGAGTTTCCCAGCATTGAGAAACTGGAGAGGGCCAGAAGAGCAAGATAGCCTGATGCGCCGCCGTGGCCAACAGAAGCGTACAATGCTGCAACGAGAAACAGTGCAAAACACACACTCAGTGTTTCAGCGTCCATGAAGAATCGTTCCAGTGGTTCAAGGGAATTTCATTTCATACCCACATTCAGGGTAGGAACACGTTACGGTGTAACGGGACTTCTTTGGTTTTGGAATTTTGAGCATCGATCCGCATTGGTCGCATTGGACCCGGAGGGTTTCAGGCCCCTTTACTTCAGGTGCATCGCCAAGGGTTCGGCCGATGTCTGTCGACCATCCTATGTTGTCTTTGTAGGAATCTCCCGTGGGGTTCATCTTCTTTTGTTTCAACGAAAGACGCATCTTTCGCTTCCGCTTTTTCGGTTGGGGTTTCTTGCCGCCTGCTGGTGCCTTTGCCGCCATGTGAATCGTTCTTCGCTTAGCGTCGTTATATTCAATGACTTCGGCTGTATTCCTCACCAAGGTATTCAGAAATGCCATTTACTGGGTTGTGAACAATGTGGCCGTTCTTTTCGAGCGCAGCTGCGAGAGGAGGGCGCGCTTTGACTGGATCTGTGTGGTACACAATGACTTCTTCTGCTTCACAAGCGGCGGCGAAATCAACAATTTCTTTGTGGCCAGCGTGAGTAGAGAACGAATAGGTGTCCCATTCGAGGGGAATATCAACATCGTTCCCAAAAATTCGGAGTTTTCCTTCGGTTTGAAGTTTCCTTCCTCCGGTTTCTCGCGCTTGGTAACCTGTGAACAGAATGGCGTTTTTGGTATCGTGGCGCAATCGGTTGAGGTACCAGATGGAGGGGCCGCCTTGAAGCATCCCTGAAGTTGATACAATGACGTCCGCTTCAAGCGCACGCTTGCGATCAGATTTGCTTGAAACACGGCGACACCAGGACCATGCAGCACGAAGTGCGGCTGGATCTCGAAGGGTTTCTGGGTGATTCATCTGCATCTTTGCAATTCGCTTCCCCATGCCGTCGACGTGAACGTTGAGGTGGGGGAGATGTTTGTGCAAACGCATGACGACATCTTGAGTCCGTCCATTTGCAAACGCTGGGATAAGGACCGTTCCACCGCGATCGACAACGCGTTGCACATGTTCCACAAACCGCTGAATTTCTTCATCGAGGTTTGGGTGTTCTCGGCCACCGTATGTGCCTTCGATAAACAGAGTGTCTGTTTTTTGTGGCTTTGCTCCAGTGGTAAGGGGTGAGTCTCGGGTGTCAAAGTCTCCGGTAATCAGGACCTTTCGGTTTGGTGTTTCGAGATCAAGCATTGCTGCACCAGGGATATGGCCTGCCTTACGTAGGGTTAGTTTCCAATCATCGTGATCCCATGGGTCATCGAAAGCGTGCACTCGCCAAGCGTCGATGGCGGTATCGATGTCGCGCTTATCCCAGGCGAGTGGGTAGTGTTCAATCGAACTAACTTTGTGGCAATCATACCACATCATTTCTGAGATTTCAGCCGTTAAAGCTGTTCCGTGGAGCAGTGTTCGGTGGTTTGAACAAAGCCATGGAGCCATACCAAGGTGGTCGACATGTGAATGCGTGATCACCGCATCTTTCACTTTTGGAGCTTCGGAAGGATAGCGTGGTGGGTTGGTTGGGGCAAGACCGTAATCGAGGAGGAGTTTTGTTTGGAGTTCACTCTCGAACATGATCCCGACGTTTCCAACTTCATCTCCGCCACCAAGGCAGTGGTAACGGAGACCTTTCTTTGGGGGTTCTTCGGGGTACGAAGTTGTTCTTCCTGGTGAGTAAAGTACCATGGTCTTCGATGACTGGTCCATTCGATACATGAAGAAGATGTGCCTTGATTGGGACAGACACCCCCTCGTTTCCATTGGAGTTGATTTAGAGGGAGTTGATGGAATTTTTCTATTGATTGTTAGGTGGTAGTATTATGTGCTTGTCGCGACCATATTCTACGGGGCATACTACCGTTTCCTACAATCCCATTCTACAACATACAACCTTCGATCGTTGTTGAATGCGTGCAGTGGAAATGGAGGGGTGTCGGTATGGTCATCTCTTTGAAAGACCAAATCGAGTCAAAGCGTTTCCTTTCCACAGCGAATTCTCATTATCTCACTGTGAAATTCTTCAGCTTTGAAGGGAAAGAAAATTCACTGGCTCCATGAATCACAATCATCATCATTTCCACATGAAATGATTTCATGTCTGCGAAGGAGACTTGAACTATCGTCTCTTGGTTTGAGCATGGCCCGACAACAGAACCATGCGTTCGTTGTCGATGCAGATCGATGTTTTGGTTGCGCTGCCTGCATTGCGTTATGCCCAGTGAACGTGCTTACACTCATCGATCGTCTTGCGGTTGTCGATGAAGAAGGTTGCACCCATTGTGAACTATGTATTCCCTCATGCCCCGTTTTTGCCCTGGATATTAAATCACAAACCCCGGTGGAAGCATGAAAAAGATTCTTTGCATCGGCGGTTCAATTTCGAACTTAGTCACCGCCCACCACCTTTCAAAGAACTACGAAGTTCATTTAATCGAGATTCATGCTGAATTAGGTATGCCATCATCTCACCCAGGTTTTCTTTCTGACCTCGAGAAGCTTTCACCTTACACAACAGAGGACCAAATCAAATTCCTCCGACCCTACGCCAATGAACCAGGATGGGGTTTGCGCAGTGAATGGCTGTGCAAGCACCTGGCTATGAATGCAGCACAGCAAGGCGTTCTTATCCACACCCGTACACGAATTGTTTCAATCCTCCAACAGGGAGAACACTATCTTGTTGAATACCAAGGCGGTGGACCTACATCGAGTGACACGCTTCTGGTTGACCATATCATCGATGGATCCGCGGGTGTACCAGATGCACCAGGAAGCAGAACACACGAAATCGATGCCACGCTCAATTTAACTCGGCCAGATTTTGGCATGACAACGGCTTGGTTTGGTGGTACAGCTCTCACTACAGATTGCACCGCACTCCCAGAACAGGCATGGGGGTTCCAACGAGCGGAGGGACTGAGTGAAGTTTGGTTTGATGGCACACCATCATGGACTCCAGAACACGGATGGATCGAACAAATTCAATCTTCTCTTTCTTCCACCGCAGCCCAGCGAACAATCGATGCTCAAATCGATGAAGGAAAGCGCTTAGCCGAGGCTTTCTAATGACTGAAAAACTCTACCTTCAGAGCATTGAAGCAGGGTATTTTCAGAATTTTAATGCGACCATCACCCATGTTGAAGATGAGCATGTGGTCCTTGATCGGACCCTATTCTACCCACTTGGCGGCGGTCAAAATTGGGATACCGGGCACCTCGAAGGACCGAATGGAGGCTTGGAAGTGACTGAGGTTCGGGGTCGTGAAGACGTGATGCACACGGTTGGCGAAAATCACCAACTCTCAGTCGGCGATGAAGTGCGGGGCACAATTGATTGGGAACGTCGCCACGCTCACATGCGAATGCACACCGCTCAACACCTTGTCTCCGGCATTGTCTACGAAATGTTTGACGGGGCTCGAACCGTCGGAAATCAAATTCACAGCGACCGCTCCCGAATCGATTTTAATCCAATTTCTTTCGATGAGGAAATGTTGAATTCACTTGTGGAGCGAACAAATGAAATTATTCAGCAAGATTTAGCGGTGACAGACACCGTCATGACCCGCGAACAGGTCAATGAAATTATGCCGCCAGAACGAACCAATATGGACCTTCTACCCGCAAGTATTCGGGAACTCAGGGTTGTTCAAATCGATGACGGCTTCGACCTTTGCCCGTGCGCGGGCACCCATGTCCAACGGCTTGGAGAGATTGGAAATATTCAGATCCTCGGGAAGAAATCAAAAGGCAAAGGCACCCAGAGAGTGTCCTATGATCTGCTCACACCAAACATCACAGCCTCGCCAAATCAAGACCTTGTCTAAGGAGAGTTGAGACTTCGCCAAAACACCTATTCACATTCTGAAAAACGGGGAATATTATTTTCTTCTCGAAAACAATTAATCAATCTTCACAAATCGAGGTCGTCACCGAGCAAATCTTTGACATCAGAAAGTGTATCTTTCCATGCTGCACGGTTCTTCTGGCGCTCCTCAAAGACGATTTCTTCTACAATTTCAACGAGTTCTTCCGGTGCCGCTTGGGCTTCAGTGGCTGCTTCAAGACGGTCAGTGAGTTCCGTATCTTCACCCACCCTGTCCGTTCGGTCGACTTGGTCGATGGAACGACTGGGGACGGTTCTTGATCCGTACTGTTCTAATTGGGTTTGATCGACGTACATAGCGGCGTTCCCCTGTTCAATGCCCTGATTGCTCGGCGCATCAAAAACATCGTTCTTTAGAGCTCGTTGCCGTTCAAAGACCTCCACAATTTCCTCACTGCTCGGCATTGGTTTACGTTCACCAAGGTCAGCAGCCAGGCGTTGTTGATGGGTAAGGGCGGGGCCATGAACATCGTCATGATCGTGACGGTGCGGCGCCGCCGCCATCATCAAAATCTCCTTTGCGAATTGATACAGCGAATCGTCAGCAGGAGCCTTTGCAATCTCGTCTCTGACACCACGATGGTGAGTGATGCATGATTTACATCGCTTCTCCGCCGCAGTATCAGGCGCATCGCACAATAAGCAACAGGCCTGAAAACCCATTTCTTTCATGGCACGACGGGGCATTGACATGGGACTCAGGTTGAGGTTGGGCCCCAACCGCATCAATCTTCGGGAGCGAGGCTTCAAAGCGTATCGAGCGGAACCAATGGTATGGCAGGGCGTGACCCACGTGCGGACATCGTTGACGATGATCCATTCAAACAACGCCCCAAGGTGCACAAGGTCCATGCACGGCAAGGCAACGATGGCACCCTCCATTTCGAAATGAATCAAGGCGGGGCGATGAACCCCTTGCTCGCCCAGTTTATGGGGATGCAAGCCAACAAACCAGCTCAAATGCATACGGGTGGCATTTGGCACTTCAGTGATGAAGAGAAAAAACACCTCCGTCTCGCTACAGCCGCGTTTACCCTTGCCCTCGGTTTCATGTGGGTCGGTGGCCTTGGAAGCTTGCTTGGTTCAAACCCCTCATCGTGGGTGATCCAACTTCTCCTTTCCATGCCAGTGATGCTTTTAGCAGTCGGCCCCGCTTTCCTTCTTCATGAAATAGGCCACAAAATAATCGCTCGAAAAAACGGGTGTTGGGCGGAGTTTAGAGCCGATCCAAGCGGGCTTCGGTTTGGTGTATTCCTTGCCTTCTTCCTTGGTTTCTTATTCATGGCACCAGGTGCGGTGATGGTTGCAGGACTTGTCACCCGAAGGCAAAACGGGCACATTGCAGTGGCGGGGCCTTTGGTGAACTTTGGCTTGTTTGTCATTGGGATCCCAGTATGGGGGCTCATTCTTGGACTCACAGGTGCATTTGACACCGCCCTTCCAAACTCAGATTTAGGGTACCTTGTGGGTGGATCATTGATTTGGCAACAAATGTTGATCGACGCAGGAGTGTTCTGGTTGGGTGCAAACTTAGTTCTCGGTTTGTTTAACATGATTCCATGGGGCCCACTTGACGGTGCAAAAGTCAAGGATTGGAACGAGAATGTGTTCTACGGCGTCATTTCAGTGTTCGCAGTTTTTGTCTTCACATGGTTCCTCGGTGGATGGTCACCTGTACGGTTATTGGAGTACATTGCAGGACTGATTTGAGATCAGCGAGGCCATCTCCTTCGGAGAAAATGACCTTCAAAGGTAAGCGTTTAACACTGGCTTTTCATCCAAGTGGAAGAAAGAGAACGCTGCCCACCATGTGATGATGTCGAGGCTATCGACGAGGTTCGAAACACCTGTGTGCTCTTCACCGTAGTCTTTTCCAGTCGTGTCCATCCAGTCTTCCATCTCTTCAAGCGTATCGCAGGTCTGATGGTAACACCAGTACCCATCGACAAGGCCGCCGAAACCAATGGTCACGGTGCCGAGGTTATCTTGGAAACTTGCGTGATCTGATCGAGCCGTGATGTCTTCATAGACGATGATTTCAGGCCGTCCACGCTCAAGCCAGTCGTCAACCTTCCACGTGTCTTCACCAAAGCCTTCTCCGATGAGGACGCTCTGTTGTTGTTCAACGCCAATGGCATCAGCACCGATCCAAAGCGTCAAGCCAACCATTTCTGGCTGGTTAATGACATCGTGATCAAGCGACGGGCCGAGGTAAACTCGCATTGGCCAGACTTCCTCGTCCTTCGGATACCCGTCTGCATCGATGGCGGTTGCGGGGTCGCCGTGTGGGGCACCGCCGCCACCTGGCCAGTTTACGCCAGCCATGTCGAGGTTGATGTAATTGGTAACGGTGGCCTGAGGGTTGTCTTCCTTGACGTAATAATCGGTCCAATAATCGCTTCCACGCTTGCCACCTTCTTCTCCAGACCAGAAGCAGAACACCATGGTTCGGCGAGTTTCGAAAGAAGACATGGCTTCTGCGACAGTCAGCACCATGCTTGTCCCTGCCGTGTTGTCATAGGCGCCGACACGGGTGCCGTAGCTGCGGACACCGGTCACGTGAGGGTCATCAAGAATCAAGTTTGCAGGGGGGGCAACGTCGAAGTGAGCGCCAAACACCATCCATTCATCAGGCACTTCGTTGCCGTATCGAAAGCCACAGATGTTGTATGCCTCGGGGTTTTGATTTCCAAAAACATCTGTGAACGCATACCGCTGTGTGACAACTTCCAAACCAAACGATTCCAAACGATCCATGAGGTAGACTGCACCTTCTTCGAAGGCGGTGTTTCCTTGACCAGCCCATCGGTTAAGATAGCCAACAGCACCATCGGACAAATCCAATGGATCAACGGTCTGATCGGTGAGGTGGTGGAGGTAGTTGTAGGTTGTACGACCAGCGACAAGGCCGGTTGAATGACGACCACCTTCATCGGTCGAGTAAGCGGGAGCGGTAGGGCGGACGATGGTAAGAGGGTAAGCTGCGACAGGCCCGCCGGTCTCTTGGCTTGCGTTGAGGGTTGCGTTCTCACCAGCGAGGCGAACGATGGCCCCACCATCAGCAGATTTGTGCCCATCTTGTCCATACCATGTGGCCCAGGACTCATTTGCATCCCGAATTGGCCAGTTATCCCGGCCATATTCACCGAGTAAAATCAAACCCATGTCGGCCCGGGGTGGGGCGAGCATGGACAACTGCACTTGTTCTCCAGCGCGTAGGTCAACAACGGTGGAATTGACAACAAAGCCACTTTCATCATCCTTCACAAGGTAGGGGACAAAGGCAGAGAGGTCGCTCTCGGCAATGATCGTGACGCCTTGAAACACACCGGCAGTCATGACTTGAGGTGTGATTATCGCATCTTCGATGGTGACCTTTCCAGCCCCATCGTTTTCACCAAAACATCCAGCGAGTGGAGCCATGAACATGATCAACACCAGCATGAGAGCGTGGAGTCCTCGGGTGCCTGCCATGCACCACCCTCACGGCCGGACTTTCTCAAGCCTACTACAGATTGTGAACATTAGCCGAAGTTCGATAACTTCATGTTTATGACGCCATAATGAAAATTCGATTCTTAAATTTCCGATTTACCCATTAAAATTACCGGATAATGTAAAAATAATACAAAAACCCATAAAAATCCGAGCATTGTTTGATAAAGGTTCAAGTCCAAGGGATAACCGATACCATGGAACAGCAAACGAACATCTTTGACGTGCTCATTACCCTAAAATCAAAACCAAAACCAAACCGAACCCAATACCTGTGGGCGAACGCAGTGATCATCGATGATGAAGACGCTCGTTGCCCCGTCATTGAGGGGTAATCATTCCTCTTCGAGGGCCAAGGCATCATTTTGTTTTGAATCTCTGAGGATGCTCACTGCAAGGCCGAAGGTGCCGATTGCAGCAACCGCTGCAACCACCAACAACGCTTCTTCTCTCGTGGTTTCATCCGACGCTGCTTCGATCACTTCTTCATCACACCCAATGCCAAAGCATTCACCCATATTCGGGACGCCAGGCTCTTCATGGACATCTTTCCAAAGGGTGATGTTGTATTCCCCAGTGGTGACAACACTGTCGTTGATGGCCCGTTCTAACCTGTAAGTGTAGGTGCCGGGCGGAGCATCCAAAGCAAATTCATAGGCATGCGACACGGCACAGTTTTCGTCAAGGAGGGTGCCGTTTTCAGTTAACTCACACGACTCAACCAGCCAAACAGAGGTGGCGTTGGTTGTGTTCTCATAGACTCCATTTTGGTCCACATCGATGCTAATTCTGATTGAAGCGTTCTCAGTCGTGTCCTTCATTCGGAACACGACGGCGTTTCCTTGAACAAAATCACTGTCCGTGATGTTGGCAGGCATCGGCCCGTCAGCAACGACAATGACGTTGTAGGTCTCTTGTTCGTGAGCAGTGGCCTGACCCAAGGACATCAGCCCCACCAGCACCACCATCGAAAGCACGACGCCTTTGCGGCCCCATTCGGACATGCTTTCTCCTTCACAGCATAACATAAAGACAAAACGGAACAGCGAGTCCCCCCAACCATGGGCGCGAAGGAGACTGGTTTGGGTATCTTCATCGTGGTGCTGCTCTGTTCGGCGACTTTATTGGTCATCGGCCCGGCAACATCAACGAAAAATACAGCTGTAAGCGGATTTGACACAGAGGATCCACTGTTCCAATATGAGGGCCATGATCATTCAAACGCCACGCAACACGTTGCGGGAACCGACAACATGGACCTCGTCGATTTCAACCCCCTCACCACTCCCGGGAACGCAGAGGTGCAGGTTGCAACAACACCGGACGGTGAAACCTACGCTTACCTCGCCGGCTGGAACGACATGCACATCGTCGATGTCACCGACCCCAACAACACCACGGTAACCGGCGTTTACACAGACCCAAACACCCAGGTTTTGGACGTCAAGTACCTCGAATACAACGGGCGAGAATACATTCTTCAGCAAAACCAACTCATCGACCCTGGAAACTCAGATCCGAACATTGGTGAATGGAATGACCCGGCCCAGGTCACCGTGACTCTGATTGATGTCACGGACAAGACAAACCCGACATGGATCGATTCTTGGTACGATGTTGACCATCCGACTGGACCTCACAACCTCTACACGCAAATGATCGATGGAGAATGGTACGTGTTCGTGGCCAACCCTGAGTATGAACAATGCAACGATGCAATCGGAGAAGCATGCGGCGGTGTCACGATCGCTCACCTCAACCTCGACGGTTCCGCGGCTCGAAACCTCCCCGGCGTGCCCGCATCAGGACTCGGTCACACCATCATCAAGGTCGGTGAATACGAAGTGGCTTGGGAAACAACCCGTGGCGGCTGGATTTACATTCACGACATGACGGTTCAATTGTGGCCTGGAGAAGATCCAAACGATCCGCGGTACGGTCACACATTCATTTACGGAAGTTATTGGGAAGCAGGCTTGAGAATTGGCGATGTGACCGATGTCCCCCACCCTGTGAATTCACCCGAGGAATATGTTGTCCATGCAACCTTGTGCAAAACAGGCCTCGGCAACCCAATCCAATGCCGATGGCGAGCCGAAGAAGTCGGCTTGTGGATGGATTTCTTGGATCTCAACGGTGACGGCGAACCCGACAGTGGAACAACCGGCAATGAAAACGGTGGACGCGTTTCTTACATCCACTATGCTGAACCGTTCCCGTCCATGGTAGATCTTTCTCACCTTGGTTACTCTGACGAACCAGTCCACATGGTCACAGCAGCCGTTGAAGTTCTTTCCACCAATGTTGGCACGGGCATCATCTACCTGCTCGATACCACAGAGTACACCATGGAAGATGGACAATTCAAGTTCAAACCAAAACTCATTCGAGATTGGGAGATTCCCTACGGTGAAGATCACTGCTATGGCGCAGATTGTGAAGCATTCCCTAGCGATGAAGAATGGCTTCTCTTCTCTCCACACAACCTCGACAGTGCTTATTTCGAAACCGATGAAACAACCGATCAAAGCCACGGCGGGGGCTGGGATGGACGCCTCTACATCTCTCACTATCACGCCGGACTTTGGGTGCTCGACATCGAGACCCTCGTTGCACCAACCAATCCAGACGACCGAAGAGCGACCAATTTCGAAGCAACAGTGGGCTGGTACCTTCCGCATGGTGAAGACGGCGAAGCATTGCAGTCGAGCTTCTATGACTTTGGTTGGGTTCCGTTCCTCTGGGCGGTTGAACACCACAATGGTTTGACCTACGCCTCCTGTATTTCCACCGGGTTGTACATCATACAACTCGAAGCAGACCTCCCCTACCTGGGCACATCTGTGTGAGGTGTTCGTGTGAGAAAAGTCGTTACCGCTCTTTTCTTTACAGCGTCAATGATGCTGTCCGGATGCTTTGCACCAGAACCATTCGCACCAGAATCGCCATACTATGGTGAAGACATCGACCCGACCATGGCCGTGAATGATTTTACACTCTCCAACGCGACTGGGGCCTTGTGGAATTTTGAAGAACAAACCGAAGGCAAAGTCGTCGTCATCGCCTTTCTTTTCACCAATTGCCTCGATATTTGCCCGATTGTGACTGAAAACCTTCGTTGGATGTCCAGTCAGCTGACCGAAGAGGAGCACAACGCTACGGAATTCATCACGGTGACTGTTGACCCGTGGCGCGACGATCCAGCCGCCATGCTTTCTTGGAAAGACAGCAGGGGGACGAATTGGACCCACCTCTCAATCAACGATGTCGACAATGAATCTCAAATGACCGCCATCACTGATGTATGGGTTAACTTCGGCGTTGGTCTTTGGATTGAAGAAACTCCTTCTGACCAATCGACCAATCAGTCAGAAAATGATTCGAACAACGAATCAGGCAACGGATCTGAAACCACAACAGGCGGAAGGCACCACCCAGATGCCTACAATGTCAACCACAGCACTGGAACGGTTCTTGTTGATCACACCGGCCTTCAACAAGTCTGGTGGGGCGACAACGACTGGTTCCCTGATCTCGTTCTCGAAGACGTCCGCACGCTCATTGGCGCCAACGAACAGTCGTGATTTTCACAGTTCGTTTGGAACGGGTGATTGATCCATGTGGAGGAACGCATAGACGGCCCACCATGTGACGATGTCCCAAGAATGAACCAAATTTGCTTCACCCGTGGCGTTGTCTGTCACCATGTAGTCTTCCATCGTGGTTAGTTTATCACAGGTCTTGTGGTAACAAGGATACCCGTCAACAACTCCGTTCCAACCCAATGTCGCTACACCAAGTTGCTGGAATGAATCGTGATCGCTGCGGGCGGTTGGACTTTCATAAATCGCAACCATGTCTTGGTAGTTGTTCTGCCACAACGGGCTTTCACCTGCTACGGCCCACTCGTCTCGTCCTCGCTCGATTTGGTAGGCGAGATCGAATGCGTCTGCACCAATCCATTCTGCTAAGTGGTACATACCGGGCTGATCGATAACATCGCCGCTGCCATCAGGTCCGAGGTAGACCGAGAGTGCGAAATCGCCAGGATAGTTGATCCCGGCCATGTCGAGGTTGAGGTAATTGCTCACGGTGACGCCGTCAGGAAGGTCGCCGGCAAATGCACCAGATCCCCAAAGGCCTTCTTCTTCAGATGACCACAAGCAGAACACCATGGTTCGGCGAGCGTCAAAATCTGCCAGCACGCTTGCAGTGGTCAAGACCATCGAAGTTCCTGCAGTGTTGTCATATGCGCCGGTTCTCGTTCCGTACCCTTGTTCATCGGTTCCTGGAATAAGTCCAATCGGAGATGCGTATGGTGCGATGTCGAAGTGAGCACCAAACACCAACCATTCGTCAGGGTAGACGGTGCCGGTTTTGTAACCACAAATGTTCACTGCCCACAAGGTGCCAGATTGGAATCTGTGAACCTCAACATCAAGGTCGTAGCCAACCATGACCCCTTCGAAGTAGGTGATTGCGTCTTCATAGGCGGGGTTTCCGTTGCCAATCCATCGATCGAGGTAGCCAACAGCTCCATCGGCTAAATCCAATGGATCCGCCGTTTCGTCCGTGATGAAATCGACCCATTCATACACGTCCCTTCCGTTTAGCCAGCCACCGCTTGCATTGACGCCGTTTTCTTCAGTGAGATCGGCGCGTTGTGCTCGAACCGTTGTCATGTGCTTGACAACAACCCCTTCGCCCCGTGAATCACCGGGTACAATCCATGAGAAAAGACCACCTTCATCTTCGTTGGCGGAACTCATAACGGCAGAACCACTCGATCGGTCCATGTCCCAATCCATCCACGATTCATCCGCAGCACGGATTGGCCAATCAGTTCGACCATAGTCGCCCAAAAGAAACACAATGTCGCTGTTTCGAGGAGGGAATAGAATTGTGAGGCTCACAGATTCACCCTCGGCCAAGTCAAGTATGGTGCCGTTTTGGGCACGAAGTGATCCCGGATCTTGGATGAAGTATGGGATAAAGACGCTCATATCTCGGTCTGCGTTGAGCACAATCGTGGTCCATTCACCACCAGGGATTTCTTCTGGAAGGATGGAAAGATCGTTTGCACTCGGCAAACCCCCACCATCATTTTCTCCAAAGCATCCTGCAAAAGGGGCGGTAAACATCAGCAGAACCAGCAATCCTGCACGTGCGTATTGGGGGCGCATATCAGGGCGTATCCGCTTTCGTTGTTGAACCCAACGGCCAAAAACCCCTCCTTTTTACAGGGCCAACAGCATAAATGGTTCCGGTCACCGGAAATCGAATTCCTAGAAAGGGCGAACGGTTAAGGGGGGTCAGGCGTCCGGTTTGAACATGGCAACGGTTCGTTTGGACCAAAAAGGCCGGGCACTGACCCGCGCAATTCCTGCCTCGTTCGACAAGGCATTGGCGAAGTTTTTCGGCTCTGGACCAACGAACATCGAACTCGCCAAGGCCCAACACCTCGCTTACCGTGAAGCACTCTTAGCGGCAAACGTCGAGGTGACAGTGCTGCCATCAGATGATAATTTACCCGACTCTGTCTTTGTTGAAGACCAAGCCGTTGTGATCGACGGGCATGTTCTCCTCCCCGTCCCAGGCCACCCTGCACGGGTTGCCGAACAACCACCAATCGCAGAATTTGTGACCCGTCAATTATCAGGCACACAGGTGTGCAGCATGAACGGAGAAGCACGAATGGACGGGGGCGACATCATTCGACTTGGCGACCTGTTCTTCGTTGGACGGTCTTCCAGAACCAACGATGCCGGAATTAAAGAGCTCCGAGACCTCCTCACTCACCTCGGGCACCAACTCCGAGTGGTCGAGATCCCAGGCCATGCCCTGCATCTTACAAGCATCAGTTCAACACCAACCGACTCTGTGATTTTTGCCCCAGAAGGTTACCTTCCAGAGGACGCTTTCGGCGTTCTACCCGAAGGTTGCGAAATTAAGTGGATGCCAAAGGACGAAGCCTACGGCTGCAACACAATCGGCTTACCAAACGGCCAAGTGCTCGTTGCAGAAGGTTACCCAAACGTGCTCGCGACCGTCGAAGCAATGGGCCTCCAACCAATTGTATTGGACATGAGTCAAATCAGGGCTGCAGACGGTTCACTCACCTGCTGCTCACTGTTCTACTAAATCAGGAAAACCGATTTTCAGGGCTGTACGCAGCATTGTACCAGTGATTAATCTGATGTTTCGCATCCGTTTGGTCGAGAACATTGTGAATGTTTTCTGGGAAGACGCCTAAATTTTGCTCATCCACCAAAATCAAACCTTCCTTAGAGGGCATTAGCTTCAGGGTTTTTGTGTGATCTAAAAAGAGACCAATTTCGAACACGATGAACAGGTTTCTCTGAGCGGTCAATTCCTGAAACTTTGATGAAAACAGGAAACTTGCAAAATCGTCAATTGAATAAAAAGAGCAAAGCGTCGAGAGGGTGTGCACCAAACCCTGCTCTTCGTTAGATAGCGGAATGGTTGGCTCATCAAGAACTTCTGATTTCACTAATGTGAGCAATGGACGGTCTTCGCTCATGGTCATATCAACAGCGCCTCATCGATAATTGTATGTTCTTTTATTTTTCTTCTCCAGTGGTGTTTCCACCAAAAAGAGTCGAGGCAAATCACTGAAAATTCACCAGGGCAAATGTTTGCCATCGTATTGAATGAATTGACCGCTGTTCTCCAACGTGAGTTCTTCCACAACCTTGCGCATACCTTCAACGCTTTCCGGCATTTCAACAGGGGCGCTGTCACCACCCATGTTCGTTTTCACCCAACCAGGGTGCAAGATGACGAAACTTATGTTTCGCTCAGCCGCTTCCTTCTTCATTGCTACAGTAAACATGTTGAGGGCGGTTTTACTTGCTCGATAGGCATACGATCGCCCCATTTCGCAATCGTCAATCGAAGCCATCAAACTGCTCGTCATGGCTACTTTTACCAAACCGTCATGGCTCATTTTTGGATAGAGGGCCTGAACAACCCTTACCGGGCCAAGAGCGTTGATGTCGATGACCTCAAGGGCCCACTTATGGTCGATTTCAGTAAGATCGCGCCATCGCCCGTCAGCCACACCAGCGTTGTTGACAAGCAGGTCGATGCGCCCGGGAGCGCCGTCAGCAAAGGAGTGTACAGATTCCATGTTTTGTACATCGAGTTGATTGATGCTCAACGAGTCACAGGCCAGTGAACCAAGCCGTCCTATTTCGGTCCGATAGCCAGCGTAGACCGTCCACCCAGCATCGAGCAATTGCGCCACCCATTCAGCACCAAGTCCGCGGTTGGCTCCAGTGATCACAGCAACGCCCATAATTGAGATGAATAGAGGTTGATTGAAGAACCTTTCAACCCCGTAGGTATGGGTGAATGTTCATGTATCACTTCGCTTTGTAAGATTTATGCAGCCCAACATGACCATGCCGTTTTCGAACACAGAGACGCTTCCAGGATCAACCATTGTTCAGTCCCATGGTGTTGTAACCGGCTCAACAGTCCGTGCAAAAAACGTCTTCAAAGACATCGGCGCCGGGTTCAAAAACATCGTTGGCGGTGAATTGAAAGCCTACACAGAACTTCTCCAAGAATCGAGGAACGAAGCCCTGTACCGCATGTGCGCCGAAGCCTCACAGCGCGGTGCGAATGCGGTTGTAAATGTCCGCTTTGCAACGTCCTCTGTTGCTGGTGGAGCGGCCGAATTACTCGCCTATGGCACAGCTGTAACCGTCGAGTGAGGTGCCTTTTATGGTCTCATTCAATCTTTTGTGGAACATCGCAGTGAATGGTGCGTGGATCGTAAGTCTTTTTGGCGTTCTTGTTTACCAGCCAGGAAAGAAAAAGGCCTTGCTGAAGCGAGAGCAAGCCAGTCTCATTTCGTGCGGCGCTAACGCGCTTACCACGCTCAGCACCCCTTCTAAAAAGAGCGAAATCCAAGGATACACGGTTTTGGTGGCCAACGTTGTCATGTCGCCCAGTTGGATTCAGCTCTTTGGAGGCTGGTTTCGTGCCTTCTTTGGAGGCCGCATCAACACATTCTCAAAATTACTCGAATGGGCCCGACGGGAAGCCAAGCAGCGACTTTTGGAAGAACTCGAAGCATCGGATTACGACGAGGTCATCAACGTCCGTTTTGAGACGACCACCCTCACCAAATCCAAAGGAAGCAACGACAAGACCGCAGGCTTTGAAATTCTCATTTATGGCACCGCTGTGAAGTACTGAGTGTCGGCGCTCTTCGGGCTCAAATCATAGGTGGAGTTCTTGAGGGGCCGGCTTGTGGCTGAACTCGATACTATGTCACAATCTTCTCAAAGCAGTTCGTTTTTCCGAAAGTGGGCCATGCGCCAGTACTGGCGAATGCAACAAAGCCAAGCCGTGGTCAGTTTGTTGCTCTGGGGCACCACAATCACGCTTTTGGTTTGGCCCTATCTATCGTGGCGTTTTTCGGCGCAATGTGAAGGTGGGTTTTGCTTTTCAGATGCGATCATCGGGATCCCTTCGACGTACATCGGGCTCAGCGTCATTTTCTTTTCAGTGATGTTCGCAGTCCTTTTCATCGGCTTTCTTTATGATCGAGTGTTCTCACTTTGGACAGAGTGGCGCAGCGTCGACATGGAGCGCAACCCCTATGCCACATACGCACTCTCTCCAAATTGGGTCATGATTGTTGCACTTCAGGCTGAAACACTGAAGCGAACCTCACAAGACGATCCAAAGATGCTGGCTCAGGCTGACTGGTACCTCAAGTGGTGCGAGTCTTACACTGAAGGCGAAATGTTTGCACGTTCCGTGCAGCGTTGGGACGCTGATATGGGCGCAACCCCGACGTTTTGGTTCACCTCTGACGAAGCAATGCAGCGAGCCCGTGAATCGGTGTTCGATGACGATGCTTGATCAGCGGTTTCGACCGGTCAATGATGACCACCATCGACCAAGCATTTCCCAGAGAGTTTCTTTTCGGAAGTATTCTCCAGTATCAGGATCATACCATGTACCATCGCCCTGACGAATAGGTCCATTCTGGTACTGGTTGGAGTTTTGCCTATGCCTGCGAGATCTGAAAAACCCTTGATTGTTTGATCTACCCCTGCGAGGTTTATACCCGCGGTTCATCGAAGAAGACCCCCGTTGACTGCGTGTGCTGGAAGAAGACCTTCGTCCCCCACTGCGGGGTTTGTGTGTGCGGCGACCACGAGAGGAACCCATGCTAACCCCTGCATGTTTGCGGATATAACAACATATGTTGCGAAGATTTCTTCTGTCTGGGCCCTGCTCACAAGGGGCGTCACCGGTCAGATTGAACGTTGAAACGCTTCAATTTCGACCAAAACGGCTGCCTCGTGCGCATACTGGTTGGATGGAACTTCGATCATCTGTGCACCAGGAATTTTTCCGACGATGATTTTTACATTTTCCAACCCGTGCAATTTGTCCGATTTTGCAGATATGATGCCACATGGAACACTGATCTTGGACAAACTCTTCGGAAGTTCATAGCGAATCAAAGATCGAGCAGACAACCTCGTTCGAACCGGGTCTTGGGACAACAAGGTTCGCCTGTATCGAATCCGTTGACCTTCTTCCTTCACCTTCCGTTCAATGGTCCATATTGCCACCCAGGTTAGGGTGTTTAACATAAAGTTAGGAAAGGGCATCTTCAACAACATCCGTGAGAAAAAAGGTAATTTAAAATGTTGATTCGGAGCGACACAGATTGAACTGTTGGCATCGATAATGTTGTGCTGCATTGCATCGATGAGGATTGTCGAACCAAGAGAGGAAGAGAACAGATCAAACCTGTTGCCGAGCCTGTAAAAATCGATGACTTCCACAAGGTCATTCGAGAATTTGTCGATTGTAAAGTCTTGAACAGATATCTTAGGATTGTCAAACACAGCGCTTGCCTTTTCCCTCGTTTCAATGTAAATAATCGGCCTTCGTGTGACCCATTCCGTGATCAAAGACCTCCAGCCTTCAAACACCGAACCCCACCCCGGGACGACGACCACAGGATCGATGTTCTTCAGCGATTCATCAGCGGGCTTCCAAAGCAGCACGCGCAACGAAACACCACCCGAGACCCGAACCCATTCCTCCACACATGTGGAGTGGGGGAGCTCAGGTGCGCCTTTCCAATGTTCACCCATTCGAAGTGAAAGAGCCGGTAATGGTGGATAAGGGTTTAGCCGGTTTTATTTTTACAAGGATGCTTTTCGTTGATTGCTCACGGCACGGGCCTACCAAAAAAACAAGAACGGGACACTCAAAGCCAGTTTTGCTGTGTTTTTTACCTTGAGAGTGCAGAGGGCAGGATTCGAACCTGCGAACTCATAGAGACTGGGACCTCATCCCAGCGCCGTTGACCAAGCTTGGCAACCCCTGCTTCAGCCGTCCCTTATGCCGCGCGTATATCAATGACGCGACCGGGCATCGTCACTCCTTCAAATCAAGTTCTTGTTCCAAGAAAACAGCGATTTCATCTAACGGTTTCCGATGAATGTTTGGAACCATTGCACTTGGTTCAGGATACCCAACCGGCATGACAAGCATGGCTTCTTCATGAGCAGGCCGCTCCAACAATTCTCCCAGGAATTTCATAGGCGAAGGCGTATGGGTCAGTGTAACCAAACCCATTCGGTGGACTGCGTTGATGAACAAACCCGCAGCAATGCCGCATGATTCTGTTGCATAGTATGTTGGACCCCATGCACCGTTCGGGCGATGGCGCTTCTTTTGCTTAAACAAAACAACAATCCACGGTGCATCCGTGAGGTGTTGTTTGACAGCGTCTGTTCCAAGAGGTGCAAGAACTTCAGCCCAAGCCTCTGGCATACGGTGCTGATATGTTCGTTCTTCTTCTTCCTCAGCAGCGACCCGAATCTTCTGTTTCAACAGAGGGTTCGAAACAGCCACCCAGGTCCACGGTTGAAGATGGGCTCCATTCGGCGCGGTACCCGCTGATAAAATTGCTAACTCGATCAGCCGACGTTCAACACCACGGGTGGAGAAATGACGCGTAGTGCGGCGCGTCTGGTTTTCCTCATAGACGGCTTCACCTTTGGCGAGCATGTCAGAAGGAGACAGTTCAGACCAGTCGAGAGCGATGAACGCAGCATCTTCCATACAACGCCCATACAGAGCGAGTCTATCAGTGCTTTTCGTTCGCGTTAAGCGTTTGGCATTCTGCCCCGCATGCGCAGCCACGACTCACTGCCAAACATCAATGCATACACGGCAGCAAGCCACAATGTTGGCCGGCCCCAGCCCTCAATGCTCATCGAATCAGGGAGCAGTCCCTGCCCAAAGGCAAGCATCACACAGAGCCAAACCAACGTGAACCCGTGCAAGCCCCAGCGCACACTTGACATGATCTGGGAAGAATTTGCTTTCATCTCAGTGATTTCAACTTCGGTAAGAACGGCGGTCACACCGCGCAACTTGTCAAGCGCCGTACCTCCGTTCCAACGAATGCGCCCCAAGCGGAAACGGCTGGCAAATTCGACGGCTGTAAACATGGTGACCCACACCACAACAACTTCGAGAAACGGTTCAGCCCCCCTGAGGTTCAGTGAACCTTCAGCCGACCAGAGAAGCAAGCCCCATAACCAAGAAACGAGGACCAACTGAAACGTTCGAGCAAACCGCGTGATTCGATGCAGCAGTTCGGCATCGTGGGAGAGCAACATTTCCAAGGCAATCACCATTGCAGTTGTGCCGGATAAACCGACGCTGATCAACAACCACCACCAGTCCAAATCGCCGTCGCGCCAGGCAAACATCAGCGCCACCATCGTCCAAACAAGGGCGATGACAGATGCGACATTGGCTGCAGCTTGCATGGTGTAAAGCGGGTCTCGACCGTCTTTGAGTACTGCAAAGCCCCCCATGAGTCGGGTTTCAAATGCAGAATCATCGACGAGGCCGTGTGCGGCAGCGGTCATGCCACCGACTGCTTTGATTCGGGCGTTTCCGACAATGGATTGGGCTTCACCTTGGGCCCATTCCTCATCCAAGCCCCCACTGTTCCAAGAAGAACCCCGGCTTGCAGCATGTGCTGCCTCAGCACCACGGTTTTTACTGGTGCCCGATGAACGGGTTTTGGCCCAAGCACGAATTTCTTCTGACGTGATCGACTCGACCTGATCTTCACTGAGCGGAGCGCCGTGATCGGTGTAGAGCCAACGGCATTGAATTGGAACAGGAGCGGGGTCAACGTCAGGCGCTACCATTTGGAATTGTCCAGGCCCCAAGGTTGGAAGCTGGGCCACAAGGTCCTGGTCACCACCGCTCTCTTTCAGCAAATGTCGAACCTTTTCGACGTCTTGCGGTTGTGTGAAACGCCCGATGAACGTGGTGTTTGCCTGCGCGAGGATTTTGTAATCCACATCGCTGACGTTTTGAGTCGCCAGAACGCACGCTACCCCGTACTTCCTCGCTTGTTTGAAAATAAGTTTAATCAGATCTTTTGCCGGAGGGTTTCGTGGATGGGGTGGGAGGTAAGGCGCCACTTCATCCATGAAGAATAGAAGTTTTATTTCGCCTTCAGCGGGCTGTTGAGTCAACATCCAGTCGTACAACTCCCGGGACAGTTCTTGGACAAAATACTGCTTTTGAGCTTCATCTTGGATGGTGTTGAGGTAGACAATGTTGAGTGGGATTTTTCCTGGGACGGCCGGCGTGACAAAGGAATCGATGTCGATGGGAACGCCGTTTGAAAACAACAATTGATTGACACCAGAAGAGTATGCTGAAAGCCGTCGTGCCAAGTCGTTGCGTGTTGTTTTTGGCAGCCGCTCCTCGAAGTCAGTAAGGCGATGTTCCATCATCACTTCGTCCCAAGTCGGGACTTCGGGTTTTTCTTCACCCTCTTCAACATCATAGAAACACTCTGGATACAATTTACGCGTAAATTCTTGATTCGGATCTCGAACCACGCGAGCCAGGGCTTGGAAATCACTGACGTCCAAACCATGCTTTGTTCCCTCAACAAGAATTTCATAGAGGAAGGGTTTGACTATTTTCCCCTGTGATTTTTCAACATCATACCCCGCTAAACTTGTGAATCCAGCCGCAACCATGTCCCATGCAGTGATTGCTTCTTCGGCGTCTAGATTTGGGGGCGGTGTCCGAAAGGGATCGATGCAGAGCGGCAAACCCTTGGAGCGCAATGGTGTCCAAATTCGGACCTCACACATGTCCATGAGTTTCTTTGCCCGGGCGACATCCCCCCCCTCAGCTTCTAGTGCAGCAGGGTCGATGCCCAATGCTAGCCGAGCCAGATCGCCTTGCGGGTCAATGATGAGCGATGGAATTTTTGCCAGAGCAGCTTCCTCAATCAAGGCCTTTGCCATGACCGTCTTTCCGGAACCGGTTGATCCAAGCATGGCGGCGTGGCGCGCCAAAACCATCGATTTGATATCGATTGGCTCACCTGTATCGCGTCGCGTTCCAAGGAACATACCCTTTGGCTTGTAGTGCTTTTTCTTTGGTTTTTTCACATCCACGGGGGGTGCTTCCAACGGGGTATCAGGGGAAAGAATTTCATCCACGAGTGATGCTAAACTTGGCTCATCTGCCGAGTGGGTGTTCGTTGAGAAACCCTCCTCTTCAGACACCATAACGAGGCGAAGGGCGGAGGGGGTCTTGAAGACCGCGACAATCAGATGGGGTGAGAAGCAGACTCAAGGGGGTCGGGGAATTCGCCGTGGTATGGACCGAATCCCGACAGGCCGGCCTTCATGGGACGAGGCAATGCGGAACGCAGCACTCGCCGTCTTGGATTCCAAACGGTGGGTCAAAGGCTCGCAAGGCAAAGCCTTCGGTTTGGCGTTTGCAGATCATTGTGGGGCGCTCAGCGCAACACCGTGCCAAAACGGATCTTCTGCACTCTGGGCGGCCCTCCGCATCGCAAACATTGGCCCCGGGGACGAGGTCATCGTCCCTTCCTACACGTTCATTTCCACCGCCACCTGCATTCTGTTGGTTGGCGCCACGCCCGTGTTTGTCGATGTCGAACCAGATTACTTCTGCCTTGATGTGGGCGCGGTTCAAAAGGCCATCACACCTTCAACAAAGGGCGTAATTGGCGTTCATCTCTTTGGCCAACCATATGATCCCGAACTTGTGACGCTTTGCACATCACACGGGCTCACTCTGATCGAAGATGCTGCACAAGCGCACGGAGCCTCTCAGCAGTTCCAAAACGGTTCGAAAAGAGTGGCGGGGTCCATGGGTGATATTGGGTGTTTCTCGTTTTTCCCATCCAAGAACATGGCCGTCGGTGGCGAAGGAGGCATGCTTACGACCACACGCCAAGCCTACACTGCCAAAATTTCAGGGATCACAAACCACGGCCGAAGTCCTGACCTCGAGGCAATGGAATTGGGCAGCAATTTACGCATGTCGGAGGTGTCCGCTGCGATCGGGCTCGAACAACTGAAGAACCTCGATTCATGGGTTGAACGCCGACACAAAACCGCCACCCTCTACACCGAAGCAATCGAAGACAACCCGCTGCTTCAACCGCCAAGGGTCCGCCCCGGTGCAGAGCATGCTTGGCACCAATACTGCGTCCATACCAACCATCCTGAGGCGTTGGTTGAACACTTTGACCACCTTGGGATTGACGCACGAAGGTATTACACAACGCCGATTCATCACCAAGCAGTGTTCGCTACACACCCACAACATTCTGCAGAACTCGAAAACACAAACAAACTCGGGGCGACCCTTGTCGCCATACCAGTCATGCATGAATTAACCGAAGTCGAAATTCAGAGGATCCTTGAAGCATTAACGACGTTCAAGATAGCTTGAGAGGTGGCCCGACGTGCGCCAGTTGAGCGTTTGACCAGGCGCGATCCCCCGTGATCTCAATACCGAGCCATGAAGGTAAATCGACGGGATGATTTTCATCAGGGAGTTCAACTTCAGCGAGAACTAAACCTTCGAGACTTCCTTCAAATTCGTCAACTTCCCATAGCAAACCATCCATGCCAAGCCACCGATAGCGTCGTTTTGTCACCGAAGGGTAGGTGCCAGATGCAACGATTGCTTCACCAACCGTCAACGGTACTTCCCATTCCAATTCATGAGCGCTCGCTTCTGTTCTGCGGCCTTTGAATGTGAATACGGCGCAATCATCAACAAGGCGCAATCGGGCGATCCAGTCTGCCAGTGAACGAAAGAGTTCCAACTCTGAACCCTCCATTTTGTGGAACCGATGAACGCCCATGTACGACAGCCAACCATCGTCTTCAGCGACGCCATCGACACTGAGGTAAAATTGGGAGATTTCACTCGACCCCTCGCCCTTGCGCCATGGGCTCCCGCCATCACCGTCGACGAAAAAGCGCCGCTCGATTTCGACGTGCTCCATGCTATCGTCGAGCCCCATGACCCATCCGATGTGGTGATGGTTTATGGTTGTCAAGCCCCAAGGCACAAACCTCGATTCCACCTCTTTTGCATGAATGGGGTCAATTGATGAAACAGGGTTGTTGAACAATGTACCAACTCATTGATAGCGAGTATTCTTTTGGTGGTGCCATGAAGGCAGAGAAAGTTGTCGCACTAGGCGTCCTTACGCTGATGCTGATGTCGGGGTGCTTGGGTGCAGTCAATCCAGCAGTTGAAATCCCAAACATCGAACTTCCTGACGACTGGAACACGACCGTTGCCCGTACGACTTCGAGCCCCCAACTGAATCAATTTTCAGATTGCGATGAATTGGAAACGGCCCTCAAACTCTCAATCGAAGAAGAAGCAAGGATACAGATCATGCAGGCTATTGAAGGACAAAACTACCGCGGTGGCGGTATGTGGGAGGAAGACACCATCGCAGTGGCAGAATCAGCGGATGGCGGCAGTTCCGCCCCGACAGCAACGCTAAGACGTACCGAAGGTACTGACTTTTCTGGAACGAATAACCAGGAACAGGGTGTCGACGAAGCCGACTTTGTCAAGACAGATGGCTACAACATTTACTTCATCAACGGCAAAAACCTCGTCATCTTTGGCGTTCCTGAATTTGGAGAACTGACCCTTCTATCCACCACGGCCATCCAAGGGAATCCAACGGCAATGATGCTTGATGGCGACCGTCTTGTGGTGATTTCACATGTTTCAACATGGTCGATTGACAGCAACGACCCTCTTGCTGATGAACTTGGCTGGGAAGATGTGGAGGGCTTGTGGCGAACCTCATCTTTGACCAAATTTACAGTGCTTGACATCACAAACCGTTCCACACCCGAAACAGCAAAAGAACTCTATCTTGAAGGTGATTACATGACTGCTCGCGAAGTGAACGGGACAATCCGTACCGTGACTCATGCCTGGATGAACATTCCCGGTCTACAAAACTGGCTCAACCTTCCAGCAGGCTACTGGGACCTCGATTATGAGGACCCGCTGCGTTTCGAAATTCGAGAAAAGCTCGCCTATCAAACGATCCTTGACAATCAGCAGGCGCTCTCTGAACTCGCTCTTGTCGATATTTTGCCCAAGGTGTATGAGCGCTTGAACGGGGTCCTGATCACCCACACCCTCGAGGACGATGCTTGTGCCGACTTTGTCGCTCCAGCTGACGGCATGAACCGTGGCTTCAACAGTATTTTCACCTTCGATCTCAATGACGAAAACTTCGGCTTCCAAGCCGACCACATCGTCGGTAACTACCCCATGGTCTATGCTTCTGAAAACAGCCTGGTGCTAACCGAGAATGCCTGGGACTGGTGGTGGTTCTGGGGCAATGACAACATGACCGAAGCAACGAACATCCATACCTTCGATATCTCAAACCCTGGTGATACGGTGTACACCGGCTCAGGGCGCGTGAACGGAACCGTTCTGAACCAATTCTCAGTCTCAGAACACCTCGGTGTTTTACGAATTGCAGCCACGTCGGGCCAATGGGCTCGATGGTGGATGGAGAGTCCAGAGCCAATGAGTTCCAGCGTCGTCACCCTAGTGAGTGGCGTCGATGCTGACACCGATCAACAAGTGTTGGTCGAGGTTGGCCGAGTTGACAACATCGCCCCCGAAGAGCGAATTTGGAGTGCGCGCTTTGATGGCGACCGATGCTACCTTGTGACCTTCCGTCAAACCGACCCACTGTGGGTCATCGATCTCTCGGATGAAACCAACCCAATGATCCTCGGCGAATTGGAAATTCCCGGCGTCTCGACGTACATCCACCCACTTTCCCGTGACCACCTGCTCACCATCGGCATGGGGCCCGGCATCGATGGCTTGGGCTTGGATTGGTCGAACACGCGGTTGTCGTTGTTCAACATCAGCGACCCAACATCCCCATCGGTTGACGATGTGCTTTCACTCACCCCGGTCGCCAATTCGAACGACACGGCTTGGACATGGTCGTACTCTGAAGCCTCATATGAGCACAAAGCCTTCCAATACTGGGCGCCGAAAGGGTTGCTTGCAGTGCCCCTTTCAACTTACAGGTACGACAGTTCATATGATCAAAATGGACGCTATTCCTACTCCTACCAATACGTCAGTAATTTGGTGATTGTGAATGTATCAGAAGAGACAGGAACCATGTCGATTCATGGAACAGTCAACCACTCCACGTTCTACAACAATGAAGAAAGCACTTATTTTGGCGGCAACTACAACATCCGCCGTTCGATCTTCATGGGCGATTTCATCTATGCAGTTTCAGCCCAAGGCGTGACCGTTACCAACTTAACGACGATGGAAGAATCAACCTCCCTCGCCCTTACCTATGAAGAGCAATGCACCTTTTGCCCCGAGATAGTCGAAGATTCAAGCGAAGGCAGTTCGAGTTCTGAGGGCAGCGAGGACAAACCATCGCCGAATGAAAGCGAAAGGTGAGTGACCACATGCCCATCTCGATTGGCGTTGTTGGCTGCGGGCGTTGGGGGTCCATTCACCTCCAGACACTCTTGCGCATGAAACGCGAAGGAACCGTCAACCGCATCATTGCGTGTGATGCGGACCGAACGAAACTTCCACCCACAACCGACATCGACGCCATCTATGGTGGATGGGAACGGATGTGTGATTCAGAACCACTGGACCTGGTCATCCTTGCCACGCCAAACAGAACGCATGAAAAGATCGGGTTGGCGCTGCTTGCTCGGGGTGTTCGGGTATTGATTGAGAAGCCCTTTTCCACTTCAATCGAAGGAACACAGCGACTGATCCAAGAGGCTGAGAAAAACAACACATACACCGTTTCTGGCTACTTATTGCGACATCATGCGGGAATTCAGCGTGTGCGCCAACTCATTGATGAGAAAACACTCGGCGAGGTGATTCAGATCACCTACACGCGGTATACAAACAGGCCAAAGCCGACTGAAATGCCGATCCTCGAAGGTCTCGGCTCGCACGGCGTGGACACATTAGATTACCTTGTGGCGGGGGAACACCACCTTACCTTTTCATCGGGGCTTTTCGAACACCCCACTGACAAACCAGCAACCATCCAGACGGCCAGCAGCGCGCGTTTCCTTTTCGAAGGCGAGTCGCAGCTTCACACGAACCGTTTCTCAGCAACCGTCGAAGTCGGCTGGGGTCAAAGCGAAGAACGCCGGGAACTTCTCGTTCAGGGGACCAAAGGAAAGGTTTCAATTGATTTTGGCCAACATCAAAGGTACACCTTGGATGGCGTTGAAAGGGACCTGGGGGCGACAAAGTCTCCGCTCGAGGCTCAGATACTGGACGCTCTGGCACGCCCTACATTGCCAGCAGAAATGGCCGAGGCACTTCTGCGTACGACACAACGAATCGAATCGATCAAGCATCAGTGTGTTTGATTGAATTGATGCTTTGGATTGCGAGTCTTCAAGAATTGGATGCGTTTGGCCTACATCATGGGCCTCTCCTATACCGCCATTCAGCGAATGTTTGTTGCAAACTTCATTGTCTCTGCCGCGACATGGTACACCCAAGACAATTACACAGATGGAGCGCTCGTTCTGATCGCCCTATCGGCCCTCATCGGCATTGCTTGGGGCCTTTCAGAACGCGAAATGACGTTTGAACACCTCGGTATGAATCAGGCCGGAGTGCTTACCATGCTGGCGTTCATTGGCTCAATAGCCTTGTTCGCAGAAGTGGGTGTTCGAATCTGGGGCTTTCCAACCACAGGGTCGTATGTTCTCTCGGTGTTCTTCATCGGCTCCTTCTGGTGGACCGGTGCTTTAATTCAGCCAAAGACCAACTGAAACGAGCGTCAAAGTTGCCTCCGCCATGTGCGTAGGCCGTGCGAAGGGTGAAAAGCCGTGGGCATGGACCATGGTTGATTGATATGGCAAAGTATGGCGACCACCCCCCGCTTCCTCAGCGACTTGAAGCCCTGCTCATGGAGGACGTCCATACCGTATTCATCAAGGCAGATTGCCCACCAAGGGTCAAACGCGGTACGATTGGCCAATTGAAATTGGTTGAAGTCGAGGGTGCGGATGACGGACAATGGGACACATTGCGGATGGAATCATTGCAAGAAGAATTGGTCGGTATGATCGACGAACACCGCCATCGCAGCGACTGTTTCCTAGAAATCGATCGAAAGGGATGCCAAGTCCTCCAACTTGGTGACTTACGAATTTCGTGTGCTTGGCCCCCATTCGCTGATGCACGAGAGATCACCATCGTCCGACCAGTTGCCAAATTATCCCTTGGCGAGTATGAATTGGATCAACGGCTCATCGACCGCTTGGCCGACCACCACCGGGGCGTGTTTATTTGTGGCCGCCCAGGTTCTGGAAAGACAACCCTCGCCCAAGCCATCGCAGAATACCTCGATACCGAGATTGGCGCCATGGTGAAAACGATGGAAGCGCCACGAGATCTCCAGTTGGCCGACCGAATCACGCAGTATGCACCACTCGAAGGCGATTTGGAAAAAACAGCCGAGATCATTTTCCTCGTCCGCCCGGATTTCGTTATCTTTGACGAAGTGCGCCGCGCCCGAGATTTCGAGATTTTCGCAGACGTGCGCTTAGCAGGTGTCGGGCTTCTTGGTGTCACACACGCCAATTCAGCCCTCGAAGCCATTCAACGTTTGATTGGAAAGGTCGAACTTGGATTGGTGAGCCAGGTGCTTGATACCATCATCCACGTCGAAGCCGGGAAAATTGAGCAAGTCATGGAACTTCGAATGACAGTGAAACCACCGACGGGCATGCAAGAAGAACTCGCCCGACCAGTCATCGAAGTTGTTGAATTCCCAAGCGGAAAAATCACTCATGAAATGTTCGCTTTCGGCTCTGAAATTGCAGTTGTACCTGTCGAAGGCCGTGAAACCGGAGGGGCCCTTTCACCGTTGAAGACACTCGCCCGAGACCAGCTCGTCCAGATCATTCGACAGTGGGTGGGTGTGGAGTGCCAAGTTCAATTCAAGGGCGAATCCAGTGCGACGATTTACGCACCACAAAACATGATTCCAACCCTGATTGGTAAAGGTGGCGAAAACGTTCGCCAACTCCAAGACGAACTTGGGGGCATGCACCTAAACATCGAATCCTTTGACGAAATGCCCGAATCGTTAGGTGCTTCATCCAACCCTAACTGGCGTGAAACCTCGGATCGACGCAGTCGAGATGGCAAGGCATGGGAACAAAATGGACGCGGAAACAACCCCCGGAAAAGCAAAGGGAAGAAAAACCGAAGGTGACAACCGGTTCTAGGTTCGTCACAAGTCCTTCGAAAGTCTATTTGCTGTTGCCGACATGGGATTCTGCTTTTATAGAAAGAGTTCGTCACAGAAGGCATGACCGATGACGAAAGCACGTCGACACACGACGGGCGGGCCCTCGTGAAATTCCTTTTGGAAAATCGAATGATGATGAGTTACATGTCAATTTTGATGATTGTTTACGCTGTTTGGGCCACAATCGAGGTTCTGACAAACGCCAGTGGCGCTACATGGTGGCCTCCAGAAACAGGCATCGCCGCTTCCGAACTCTACAACAATCCTGACGCCGTTCAGAACATCAACAACGGCTGGGTCATTGGCATCGGCGCAGTGTTCGGAACTGTCGGCATCATGATTCAATATTTCTACCGAGCTGCACCATACGTTGACGCTTCAATGCAAGCAACAGCAGCACTCATCATTTCAGCAGTCAAAGAAGACTCAATTCATGAATCTGCAGAAAAACTAGCTAAGGAAATCGTTGCAGCCGAAAAAGAAGAGGAAGCAGCCGAAGCAGCCGAAGCAGCAGAAGAACAACAACACGAGGAAGAAGAATCCGACGAAGAAGGCGAAGAGGCTTCATCCGAGGAAGAACATCAAGAAAACGACGAAACTGCTGAACCGTCGGAAGAAGAAGGACAGCGAAAGAAATTCTGAGGTGAAATTATGTGGGAACATCGATCTGTATCAAACAAAGCTTATGCTGAAACTAAAGTCATGCGTCCAAGCGAAACATATGTTCGCTTGATGGACGTAGTTGAAGAAGCCGTCTCGAGGGCTCAAGTCGACGAATTCGACCACGAATCCTTCCTGAAATACATCCCTCAACGAGGCCCATGGGAAGAATTGCCCGCTACTGATTCTTCCAAAGCAGATCCTCGTACACGTTACATCGGGCCAGCCCGGGCACGTTTGCTCAACACCAACCTGATCCTCGGATCAACCTGGATTGAAGCAGAGCGGTTCAAGTTTGAACGCCGAATTTCAAGCGTCGCGGAATTCCTCAAGCAAAAGACCATCATCAATGCTAACATGTGGACTCCAAAACAACTCTCGACAACACAAACCCTCTTTTTCTGCTCAACAGGCGATGAAGAACGCATGGGAGGATCTTTCCTCACAGGCGACGGTCCTGGCGTCGACCACCCCTTCCTCGGTCACAAGGAAGGCGAACAACCAGAATGGGAACCGATTCTTTGGGGACTTGGACACCGCGGTGTTGTCCCCGACTCCGACCCACTCGACCAATGCTTCTACCCATCCTTGATGCACCGAGGCGTTTCTTTCAACAACCGTTTGGGTTGGATTCGCTACTCTCCTGCCGGTTTCGGTAAGGATGCGAGCGGTTACATCATGACGCGCCCAGGGACTTGGATCTGGCCCGCGGTCAATGGAAATCGTGAATCCCCAACCGCATTCAACCTCTTGGTCAATCTTCCAGACCGACGCCTTTCATTCGGTGAAGAAGGTATCACAGATGTGTTCATGACCACAGGAAAGACCTCTCTCTACAGCCTCATGGGCATGATGAGTTCCTCCACGGTCCGCCAAATGTTTGGCGCAGGATCCGAAATGGTTCCACTTGAATTCCACTGCGTCGAACCTGGGTTGGATGAATGGATTGCAAGCGCCAGTGATGAGGACAAGTACGCTCGTTTGTTCGAGGTTTGTGCTTCGCTTGGCTACATGCTCACCGATCCTTGGATCGGCGGACTCGGTGGCGGTGCAAAGCGCCGTCGCTTGCTTGTCTACCCTCGTGATCAAGGCAACTTGTTGACCTGCGTCAACGCCAGCCAAGTCGCAGACCATGCTTTGAAGTCCAACTACGAAGCAACCGTGTTCACCAAGCTCGACCAAGCCGATTTCATGAACCGCGTTACTCGTCGGTTCAAGGCCTACGCTGATTTGGTTGCCGCAAGCGATGTCGCTCAAGGCTCCCGTTGGATCAGCCAAGCTGATTTCCACGATGGAGAAAAGAAGCAAGCAGGACCCCACGTCCACTCGATTCTTTCCGTCCGTGGCTATGACGTCATGAGCATGGATGAATACATTCAGACCTTCAATGACATCTCAGCAGCTCCTGACCGATTGATGCGCCGTTGCGTTCAATCAATTGCTACCAACGCTTTGAAGACGGTCTACCCAATGACTGATCTTGGAGAAACTGCAGACTCTGCACCATACTCCCACATCTTTGGGGCCAAAGACGACAACCCCCTTGTCTACTACACAGACATCCGGTTCTTGGTCCCAACATCGATTGACAAGTTGCGTCACATCACCGGATCCCGTGGTGCAGATCGTGGACGAATGCGTGAAGCGTTCACCTCACTCACCAACGCCGACCCAATGACCAGCCTCTCGATCCAAGACATCTGTTTGCCGTTCCTCGCTGACATGGGTCCAGACTCCTGGCAGAACGGAACCGGATTGAACGAGAACGAAATCATCGTCGAAGTCACCATGGCAGTCAACCCTGCACGTGTTTGGCGCGCATTGCTTGATCCAACCACACGGGAAGTCTTCGACCTACCTAAGGGCAAGCAAGGAACAGCCGCTAACCTATGGGGCGATATTTTCATCGAAAACGATACTCTTCATCAGAAGATGGAACGCGATGGACTTTCTCATTACTTGCGCTTGCTCAAGTTGGCGTACAACTGGTCCAACGACGAAACGCGAAAGAATCACGGCTTGAAGTGAGAGACCAACTGGTGCGAATTCGGAGGTGACGGGCCGTGACAACGACACTTAACCTCACCGAAATCTTGTCGTCTTTACAAGACTACATGACTGCTGACGGAGCAATTTCCTCTGAGCAACGTTCGTTTTATACCGCCTTCCGTGGACAATTAGATCTTCATCCTGGGGCGTTCCTCGCACAGGATATTCAGCGCCTCCTACAAAGCGCCCGAATCGATATGGCTGGCGATGTCGACCAAGAAGAATTTGAGTGCTATGTCGAAGCAGTGATGTCAAAAGTAAGTTTGAAAGAACGGCTCGAAGTAACAGAAAAAGTCGTCACACGTTCACAAGAAGAAATTGACGCCATGGTACACCAAGCCGAAGCTGAGGCCCGTGCAGCGGTCCAAGAAGAATACAGACTTCGAGCAAAATTCGATTCGTCCGAACCGGCCCCGGCAGAACAGGTCGGTCAATCCGATGAAGAGGTAGCAACCCTCATCAAAGAAAAAGCCCGGATTGCCGCTGAAGAAGCCCGTGTAGCGGCTCAAGACGCCGCATCAAGGGCCGAGGTCGATGGACGGGAACAACTCAGAAAAGACGAGCACGACAAGGCAATGGCTGAAATCGAATCTGCTCGAATTACTGCTGAAGAAGAAACTGCTCGCATCAAAGCCGAAACCGAATCACAACTCGCAGAGGCCCAGGAAACTCTCAAGCGTGCCGAATCTGAAGCAGCCTACCGGAAAGAGGAAGATGAAGCAAGACGCAAAGCTGAGTCAGAACTTGAAGATTCCAAACGTAAGGCCGAAGCAGAACTAACTGCAGCACGAGAATCAGCAGCATTAGCCCAGGAAACACTTGCCAGACAGCAAGCCGAAGCCGCTGCACTTGCCCTCGAGGCTGAAGCAGAGCGATCACGAGCAAGCGAAGATGCCGCATTGGCGCAGGAACGACTCGCGCTCCAGCAAGCCGAAGCAGAACGTGTACGGGCTGGCGAATTAGCAGCATTGGCACAGGAAACCCTTGCATTACAGCAAGCCGCCGCAGCGGCCCTGTCTGAAGAAAACGACGCCCCCTCTGTGCCCGAATCCCCATCCTTCGAAGAACCAGAGGTACCAGAGGTACCAGAGGAACCAGAGGTACCCGAGGAACCAGAAGAAGACACTGAGAAGGATTTGCCAGAACTCCCCCCGCTTGGTGGAGCCACCCAACCCCTTTCACCCACCCCTCCTCCCAGCAAGTTCGGTATGGTCCAAGTGATCGGTGTTGCGACCGGGGCCATTGGTGCAGTTGCGGCTGTGTTTATCTTCCTCCTCTGAGCAACCGACATCGTCGTAAAGCCTCCTCATTTCTTGGATGTACGAAGCAAGAGAAAGGGTTCATCTATGCGCTTCACCGCCGCTTGAAGTGATGGCTCAACCGAATGATGGTTCTGGACGCGCACCTGTTGCGATTGTCCGCCCAACCACTTCCATAACCAGTGGTGTGGCCGTCACGCAAAAACTCGTGAGCGCATCCGTCGCATTTGGAGATCTCCTTCGCGGAACATTTGGCCCAAATGGGCTTGACAAAATGATGTACAAGACCAGCGGCGAAACCGCAGTGACCAATGATGGGGCAAAAATTGTCGCAGAACTTCTCGTGAAGCATCCAGCCGCAAAAGCGTTCGTTCAACTCGCCAAATCCCAAGAAAACGCCTGCGGCGATGGCGTCACTGGTTGCCTAATCGTGGCCAGTGAACTGATGCGTGAAGCCGGCCGACTTCTTGAAAAAGGCCTTCATCCACTCGTGTTGGTCGAAGGCTACCAACGAGCCCTCCAAGTGACACTGGATACCCTTGACGCACGCGTTGAACAGATCAGTCCAGCGGATAATGCACGCCTTTTGGCGGTCGCTAAAACTGCAATGATGGGAACCACGGCGGAAAGCGGTAGCGACCATCTCGCCCAATGCATCGTCACGGCAGCCAAAACCGTCGCCACCGAACTCAACGGCGTGCTCCATGTCCGTACAGAAGATGTTCGAATGTCCAAGCGCGGCATTGGCGGCATTGCCGATACTCGACTTGTGCCCGGATTAATACTCGAACGTCGCCTCGAACTCGACCGTCTCCCTCGGCACCTCGAGAACGGCAAGGTGGCGGTCCTTTCATGCCCGCTCGAAATTGAAACGTCCTCGAGAGAGGCTGAAATTGAAGTGACTTCACCTGATCAATGGGTGGCCTTCATGGACGCTGAAGAAGCTCAACTCGATTCAAAGGCCCAGGCCATTCTGGATTGTGGCGCCACGCTTGTTGTTTGCGCCGAGGGAATTGATCCACGGGTCCTCCATCGTTGTGTTGACGCCGGAGTGTTCGCTCTTCCCGGACTTGAACGGGCAGGGGCTGAAGATGTCGCCGCCGCAACCGGCGCCATGATGATCGACCACCTCGATTCTCTCGACGCATCCGTTCTGGGCACCTTCGAATCGATGCATATTGAAACCCTCGAGGGCGAGGATGCACGCCGAGAACGCCTCCACATTGATGTTGGAGAACAAGCAGGTCTTGCAACCATCGATGTTGGCGGTGGCGACGGAGTTGCCAGCGAGGAAGTCATTCGTGGACTCTATGATGCCCTTTGTTCAGTCACCAGTGCCATGGAAACCGGCGAGGTCTTACTCGGTGGCGGGAGCCTCCACATGGCAGCCAGTTTAGCAATCAAGGAAGCAGCAGAAGCTCAAGGCGGACGGGAACGTTTGGCTATGGAAGCGTTCGCTCGTTCGCTGGAAGCCATTCCTGCAGTGTTGGCGACCAACGCAGGCCATGATCACCTCGACACCCTCCTCGCTCTTCGTTCACTCCACCGAGACGGATCACCAGACAGCGGCGTTCAACAGACGGGCCACGCTGGCCCGATTCAATCAGCGTGGTCAAGTGCAGAAACACTCGCTCATGCAATTGAAGCAGCATGTGAAACGGCATGCGGGTTGCTTCGCGTGGACCAAGTCATTTCAGCCCGCGGGGATTGAACTCCAAAACCTCTTCAAAAAAAGGGGTCGCTATGTTCAATATCATCGGACCAATGCATTCGATAACGGGTACTTCTGATGAGCACTTCCGCTTCCTCCCGTCCACGGGCCCTCCTGAGTGTATTTGACAAGACAGGCATCGTTGAATTTGCAACAGCACTTTCCAACCTTGGATTTGAATTGGCTTCAACCGGCGGCACTGCCCGCACCCTACGGGCTGCAGGCTTGGACGTCATCGGCGTGTCCGACATCACCGGCCATCCCGAAATTTTCGACGGCCGGGTCAAAACCCTCCACCCCGCAATCCACGGCCCTCTCCTTGCGAGGCTCGAAACAGAGGCAGATCGCAAGGGACTCGCCGATCTTGGATATGCCCCGATTCAAATTGTCGCATGCAATCTCTATCCGTTTTCAGATGCGGCCCGCCAAGAACCACCACTGGACGACCTTGCATTGCTGGAAATGGTCGATATCGGCGGTCCAACAATGGTTCGAGCATCAGCAAAGAACCACAGAAACGTCATCATTGCTTCCAACCCAGCCCGCTATCCTTCGATCGTCGAAGCCCTCAATGCAGCGGGTGGCGCCGAAGGTGTTGGTTTGGACCTCCGTCGCGCATTAGCATTGGAAGCATATGAGCACACTGCAGCTTACGATACCGCCATCAGCGACGAACTCCACGCCCGCTGGGTTGGCCGTCCTGAACACAGCGATGACACCGCTGAGCAAACCGCTCGTCTGCCAAACACACTGCTTGCATCTGCCTCAAAATCACATACACTGCGCTATGGCGAGAACAGCCACCAGGCCGCAGCGCTCTACATTGATCCAAAAGCGACAGGGCTCAACACGACCCTTGTTACGGCAAAGGTCGAGGGTGAGAAACCAATGTCCTACAACAATTATTCTGACGCAGATGCAACGCTAAGGTTGTGCCGTGCCCTGTCAACCGATGAGTGGCCAGAAACCCCGCATGTCTGCATCATCGTCAAGCACAACAACCCCTGTGGTGCTGCTTTGGGTGCAACTCAATTGGAAGCGTATGAAGCAGCATTGGCCAGCGATCCAGAATCCGCTTTCGGGTCCATCATCTGTTTCAACGAGCCACTCGAACCAGCAACGGCTCATGCCATGGAACCACTTTTCATTGAAGTTTTGATGGCGCCAGCATACGACGATGAAGCGAAATCCATCGTCATGGCAAAGAAAAATAGACGCATCCTCACCATCGATTCACCAAAGAACCGTCTTTCCCCACTCGAACGAATTTTAGTTCGAAAGCCAATTGAAGGCGGCTGGCTTGTTCAGACCGAAGAAGCCCCTGTCATCGACTGGAGCAAAGCGAAGGTAGCAACAGAACTTGCACCTACAGAAGCCCAAATTGCAAGCATGAAGTTTGCCGTTCGGGTGTGCGAGCAAGTAAAGTCGAATGCGATTGTCATGGTTCAAGGCGTTGCAACTGTTGGTATCGGGCCGGGTCAAACAAGCCGGGTCGAAGCTGTAAAAATCGCAGCTCGACGAGCAGGCGAACGCGCCCAAGGATGTGTTCTCGCTTCGGATGCCTTCTTCCCATTCAAAGACGGACTTGAACAAGCTGCAGAATCAGGCGCAGCTTCAATCGTCCAACCCGGGGGCTCAATTCGAGACCAGGAAGTCATCGATGCTGCGAATGAGCGAGGTATTTCGATGCTGTTCACCGGCCACCGACTGTTCCGGCACTGAATTACCACGCAAGGATTGATACCTTGAGGTTGTGACCGAAGGGCATGGGCCATCTTGCAGATATCGACAAGTCGTACCTAAGTCATCTCATCGGAGCATGGAAAATGGCATTCTGGTTCGCCCTTGGCTCAATCCGACTCATCGTCCACGGTATTCTACCAAATTTCGACGAAAACGCAGGTCAAGATACGGTCGATCATTATTCTCCGCCAGCAAAAAATTAGGCCATTCAATCAACAGTGGGCACTTTCCATCCGACCCACCAAACACCAATAATCGCAACAATTGCGATGAGCGTTTGGCCAAAACCAGGGTCGCCAGCTTTGGTAATGCCCCAGATTGAGACGCCCGACACAACACAAATGATTGCGCTGATCAGGATTTTCGAGTGCAAGGGCAACGCTCTTCCCGACCGGTAATATTCGAGAAGTGCTGGGCCAAAGATACGGTTGGTGAGCAACCAACGAAACAACTTCTGGCTCGACCTAGCAAAGCAGTATGCAGCGAGGACAAGCCACGACGTTGTCGGCCATCCAGGTACGACAATGCCAATGACGGCGAAAACGACGGCGATTGAGCCGACAACAACCCAAAGCCCACGGATGAAGGCGTTCTTGGAAGGTTTGTGCTCAGAGAGAACACGTTGGATGACCACCTCATCATCGCTGGAGTGGTCGAGTGAAATCGACTCTGGGTTGAGTTCAGAGCCTTCTTTCGTGGCCGCAGCGGCATCTTTACTCATTGACCTCGACATGCGCTAAAGCGTGAGGATGAAAAACTAATGGGCGCGACTCCGAAGCGCTCAAGGACATGTTGCAGCACCCTTGTCCATGGCGCACCCCCATGTTCCCCTTCGTACCGGGAGCGCGTCATCACCGATCCGTTGTGCGATTCTAATTTCTGGTTCAGGCTCGGGAATGGAAGCCATGATCCGTTACCAACAAACCAATGTTGACTGCGGGCATCAAACTGTTTTGGTTCTTTCAGATCGCCCAGACGTGAAGGGATTGGACCGCGCCGGCCGCCTTGGCGTGGACTCGGTGTGTGTGCCATTGCCAAGCATAACAGATCATGCCGAGCGCCGGCTACAACACGAACAAGCCATCCAAAAACACCTCGAAATGGCGGAAGTCGAATTGGTTCTCTTGAGTGGGTACATGCGCCTCGTCTCCCCATTTTTGATCCATAATTGGCCAAACTGTCTTCTCAACATCCACCCCTCATTGTTACCGGCGTTTCCCGGTGCACACGCCCACAGAGATGTCCTTGCTGCTGGAGTCAACGTCTCAGGCTGCACGGTTCATTATGTGGATGAAGGCATGGATACGGGAGCCATCCTTGCTCAGCGAAGGGTCCCAGTGTTTCCTGGTGATGATGTTGCTTTGTTGGCCGAGCGAGTCAAAGTAGAGGAGCACACCCTCTATCCAATGGTCATCGACCGCTTGGTTGGTTCTTCTTTGGAAAAGGCTGATTGAAATTCTGCATTTGCCTTTCGAGTGAACCGAGGTTCACATCCGGCAGTGTAGAAAACATTTCTTGGATTGATTTGGCATCCATCTTTGGCGTCCAACCATCGGGGCAATTGCTCAGCAACGGTTGACGGTTTCCTTGGCCATCGAATGGGACGCCACCCTTTGAATCAATGAGGGCCAACAACCCCTCTTTTTCAAGCATAAAAGCATCACAGGGAATGAATTGAACCGTACCAACAACCTGATCGAGGGACCAATACAACACATCCATCAGTGACGTAGAGGAGGGCGGATCCGGCCAAACTTCGCCGGAAAACATATGCTTCCGTCGTTCAGAACCGCATAAGGTGACGACCCTTTCTATGCCAATCGACTTGGCAAGGCCTACGATTCGTTCAACGCCCCCGGCCATCAACGCCTTATCCTCACCCATCCGGGTGCTCTTTCCACCAGCAAGGATGAACGCAGTCACCATGATGAGACCACCTCAGGCCATTTCGTCAAGTCCATCTAGTGCCCGTTCAAGTTCTGCCAAGAGGCTACGAACCCGTTCCAACAAAGCACGTCGTTCACGACTCGATCTTGCTTCAGGTAACCATTCCAACAAGCGACGAACATCTTGAGCGTCTCGTTCGACGGTCCATTGGTAGACCGCTTCAAGGACGGGGTCATCAGATGGGAGGAAGCGTTCGCTCATCGACTGGGGCTCAGTGCGGCGGGGCTTCAATGCTCCTGCGAAAGCAACCGAGTACGAATGCGCTCAAACAGGTCACCGCCTCGGGGCGCAGTCGCAACCAAGCCCCTTGCTTCACCCATGCTGTCTTTTCTCAGGGACAGAAACAGAACGGCCACCTGATGCCATAATTCACTTTGACCCGCCATGGCACTCAACCATTGGTCGTTAGGAATGTTGTGGCCCCCGCGAATCATTTCTTCCGCAATCTCGAGCAAAGCCCCTAGAGGTTCTTGTTCCTTGAAGAGGTGAATCAACACCAACCATGGATCTTCACCAAGTTCAGTTTCTGACATGTTGGCGAGAAGCAGGCCAACGAGCGCAAGGTCTTCTTGGCCGTGACGTTTCCAAAGCGCAGGAATAAGTCGAGCGACTCGTCGATGATCTTCACCACCCGAGGTTAACAACCAGGAAGCAATTGTTCTCACCTCTGGATTCGGGCAACCGATGTGGAATGAATATCCGCCGCTGTGGGCGAGCAAGTCTGTTGCCGGTTTCGCCATCAAACCCGGGACCCCGGTGTGGTAGGCCTTCAGAATGAATTTCATGGTTTTACGACGAGACCGAAGCAGCTTTGGCTGAGGCTCAGCCAACAAACGGTCCAACTGCCCATTCATTCAGGGCCACCGTCGGAGGTCTTTTTTCGAACACTGTCAAAAATGTCTCCAACCAATCCAACGGAATCTCGCAGGGTCAACAGCATCTTGTCGATGACGTTTGGATCTTCGAATTTTTCCTTGACAATTTCTCGGAGCTCAGTTTCAATCATCAGGTGCTCATCCTCGTCGATGTCAAAGACAGAGCGAAGGTGGGCGAGGACTCTAAATTCGTCACGGGAAAGTGAGGCGTTTACGATTGCCACTTCGAACACCTTGGTGTAAATCCCACGCGCTTGTGTCGGGGTGATTGGCGTGCCGGAGTCTGTCTCAGTCTTGCTTCGAATGGCCTCATAGATCACAGCTGGCTCTTCTGCCGTTAGGCTAAGGGCGCTTGCGAGTTTAATGATCAAGCGTTTCTCTTCGCGGGTCAAGACACCGTCGACAAGCATCACCTCAATGGTGCTGCGGAAGACGTCTAAACTGCGAGAAGAGGAGTTCGTCACAAGCCGACCAAGGAGTTCCTGTTCTTGAATTCGTTGTATATGTGGGAACTGGTAAAAATCTGACTTTTCCTTGGCGAGGGTTGAAAAGGGGTAGGCTGCTCCGTTAGAACATCACCTCCCTTTCACGCAGCATCGGATTTATCTGAAGCAGCAGCCAAAGAACCGTTGAGCCATCGTGGCTCTACGCCCTAAGGAACGGGGCGGCTGATAGAAAAAAAAAGAGGCATTCATATGAATAAAAGAAGCAACTCTGGTGGCCGCAGCAGCGGCAACAAACCAAGCAAGGCGATGAAGTACCAAATTCGCGCTGATATTAAGGTAAACGGAACGGTCCAACGCAAGGACATCATCGGGGCCATTATGGGTCAAACCGAGGGTCTCCTTGGCGATGAACTCGAACTCCGAAAATTGCAACGCACAGCACGTGTAGGTCACGTTGACGTGGAAATGGATACCAAGGGCGGAAAAGTCCACGGTATGATCATCATCCCGAGCAGCCTGGACAACGTCGAAACAGCGATCATCGCATCGGCGCTTGAAACCATTGACCGAATTGGCCCATGCAGCGCTAAGATAAACGTCATCGAAATTCTTGATATCCGTGCATCAAAGCGTACAGCAGTCGTCGACCGAGCAAAGGAACTCCTGCTCAGCCTCGTCAACTCTGGCGAAGCAGCATCAAAGACCGTTATCGAAGAAGTCCGCTCCGTTCTTACAACGGGCACGGCAACCAGCTTCCACGGCCTAACCTGTGGACCAAACATCGAGCAGTCGTCTTCCCTGATCATCGTGGAAGGACGAAACGATGTTCGAAATTTGCTGAACTGTGGCCTTAAGAACGCAATCAGTGCCGATGGCGCTGGTACAATGAAGCAAGAACTGATCGACTTAGCCAACAGCAAAGAAACCGTCATCCTCGCAATCGACGGCGACCGCGGTGGCGAAATGTTGTTCAGCCAACTGATGGAAATCATGAAAGTTGACTTTGTGGCACAAGCCCCAGTCGGCCAAGAATGGGAACTCCTTCCACAAAAGACAGTTACCATGTGCCTTCAGAAGAAGGTCGAAGCAAGCAAATTCGCTCACAACCTCAAGAAGAAGCAAGAGGAAGATGACGAGAAGGCAGGCGTTCCAGACAAAAACTGGGCAGAAGACATGGATGAAGAATTCGTTGTTGCGGAAGCACCAGCAGAAGTTCATGAAATGTTTGATCACCTCGACTCCCTTGACAAGAACAAGGCCGTTTTCGTAATGGTTGACGGTACTGTTTCTGACCCAGTCGGACCTTCCACTCTTTCGAAGGCAGCAGGTGCAGCAGATGGCGCAGTTGCTATCGTGTTCAATGGACCAGTCAGCGAACGAACCCTCGAGATTGCATCCGAGTCCGCTATTCAAACCGTCATTGGTACGAAGGCAGGCAAGGGCTTTGCAGAACGAGAAGACGTTTCCGCGTGGCTCTCTGAAGTACACCGCTGAATCGACCCCGACAGCCATCTTCATCTAAGGCGCCGCCTGTAGTCCACCTTATGGGCGACGGTGAAGAGCAAGAATGGTTCGACGACGACACGGATCCCTTTGGCGAACCTAAAGCCAAACCGGACGAGAAACCCATCGATGTTTCCGCTGATGATGAAGCGCCTTCAAGCGCTTCGGAACCATCTTCGGAGGGACAAGAAATTTCCTTTGAAGAAGAGGCGCTGGAAGAAGATCTTCCCGTGGCATGGGAGCTCCCAGTCAGGGCTGCACCAGTGCTGGCCCAAAACGGCGAGGACGTGGTCGAGTACCCCCTCACTCAGACCGCGAATGGGCACCTGACCACCTCGATGATTGTCGATGAAGACCTTTTGCGGGTTGTCGACACGGAACTCGGAGCAGACGGGCATCGACGGATGAAGGTCCGAATGACCGTGAAACGAGACATCACCGGTTTCAACCATCAACACAATGAACTGATGCATCAGCATCAAATGCTCTGGATTGGGTGCTTTCTTCTCGGATTGTTCATGGCCATGGCCAACTCAATCGCGTTTGGTGTGCTCGGAGCCCTGTTGATGATCATCGGCGTACGCAGTTGGATTTTGATGCATCTGGAAACGCACATACTCGAATTTTCAAACCAAGGCGGTTCTCACAGTTTCGTTCTCAGAGCCTACGGGACCAACCGTGGATTCTTTCGAGCAAGCATGGCCCTCATCGGACCCATCATGGCTGAGTTCATTCGAACGGGATCGATGAACGTTGACGAAGTCACCAACTTACACGCAGCAGTTCTCGCGCCCCCACCCGCTCCAACACCTCCACCGCAGATGATTGAGGTGGCATTGCCAGTTCCATCAGAGCCCCTTGCACAAGTTCCAGTCCCGGCCCCCCCAAGTGTTCCTGCACTGATCCAACAAAGCGGACCCCCTGCAACGACGCCTAGCACACCTATGCCGGTGCCTCCAGCCCCACCCCGTGCCATTCCCCCACCACCCCAAGCGATTCCACCAGCACCTCAGGCCATACCTCCACCACCACCCCAACCCATCGCACTTCCACCAGCTCCACTTCCGCCACCAATGCCGCTTCCATTGACGCTCGGCGCGGGTGTTGGACAATTGCCACCGCCAATGCCGCTCCCCGGGGGCCCTACGCCCCTTGATGCACCACTTCCCAATGCCCCACTGGTCGCAGTAGAAGCTTCGCCGGTGGAAGAAACACTGAGCGCAGATGAGCAAAACGATTTGCTGAACGAATTGTCCTAAACCGCGATTCCACCGGCAGAAACCGGGTTCATTTGCCCAATCAAAGCCGTTACTTCTTGACGAAGCATCGACAGGTCAGAAGCATCAGGTAATTCCTTTTTATCAGCCTTCAATGGGACGGGGAAACCAGGCCCAGGGATGCGTTGAAGTGCCTCACCAAGGCGCTCCGCATCGTCGAGGAAATCTTCAGTTGAGCCGGTATGCCGATGCTCCAACCTCGAACGCATCCATCGCTTGATTTTCTTTGTATTCAGACCAAGGTCAGCGAGCATACTTGCTCGTAATGCATCGTTCTCATCGCCCCGGGGCATCAAGCGCAGGCTCAGCCGAAGCAGGCGATCGATGCGAGTATCACGCGGTTCATGCCCGACATGTTGCGCCAGGCCACGTCGAACATCCGGCAATGCATCCATTCCGTCTGTGTCGATGGCTTCAGCCAATTGTGTTAGATCGATTGCTTTGAGGAACGCAGCCACATCCTGGCCTATATTTCCTTGAATGCTCGGAAGAATTCCGGTTCCTTTTGACACCGCCACAGCCGTTTCTTTAACGGCCGGTGGAGGCGTTTTCGTAACGGAAACTTCGCTTTTTTGCTGCGGACTTGGCAATGACGCGACTGGTTGTACCACGGCTTCGTTTGGACGGATAATGGCGGGACGCAAGCCTGCAGTCAAGCCTTTTGAAGGGCCTCTACTGCTCTGTGACCCCCCTTCCATCGCCTCAAGGATTGCTTCGTGGGCATCTTCCAATGTGTCCGCCGGCATCATTGTGGGCAGGACGCCGTGCTCAGGGATTGGGAGGAGTGTCTTTCTTGGTGGCCTTGGAGCCCATGGTGTCAGTTCAAACCCTTCATCTTCGATCGCCCGCCCTGCAAGGTGTTGAGCGTAACCAGCCACCCGCTCGTTCAGTGAAGCAATCTTGAGTGGGTTGCGCAGCGATGCTTCCACATCCAGGGCAAGGGCCAAGTCCCGGTTCCATGGCAAACAAACGAGTCGTCTCATGAGGGTTGCATGTTCTTCGATGTGGGGCCGAGCAGCGTTGAGTTTCCTTGATGCGACAACCGTATCGTTCTCAGCAAGGGCCCTCAGCCCTTCAACAGACCAACCTGAGGCGGTAAGGATTGAGAGTTCTTGATCCAATCGAGCCTTGAGGCGGTCATGGACGTCGCCGGCGATGAGTGAAGCACCCGTTCTGGTCGAGGCAACAGAGGTACCAAATCTTCTGATGTGGGCGATTTCCGCCTCGAATTCAGCCAGGGTAAAGGAAGAAGTGGCCGTGGAATCACTTGCCTTTCCTTGAGTTACAAGCCCCCGCCAATCCTGTTCCAACATTCGCCGATGCCGTGCCCCACGTCTGGCGTGATGCTCGATGAATCGAATGGAATCATCCATGACTTCGCTATCGACATCCAACTCGCGCAACAAATCCTTCCGCGCTTCAACATCCTCGCCACCTTCAAACGAGACATCAAGGTGGGATAATTGAGCTAAGAGGGTCACCCGTTGCTGCAACAAATCCTCGGATTGTTTGAGGCTAGCAAGCGCTGCCCTCGGGTCTGAGTGGAGGCGTTCATGCCACGAATCCATGGTCAGGCCGGCATGTTCGAAGCGTTCAATTCGCTTGATGGACTCTAATTCCAGTTGCTTCCAACGCTGATCTAAATCGTCAACAAAATCGATGAACACTTCTGTTTGCTCGAGTTGGCCAGCGCAGTACGCTGCTTTTTTTGCTTCCTCCGGCCAGACTTCAGAAACAGACTTCCACCGAAGAAGCGCAGCATGGTGGCGTTGTAATGTCGATTCGATTTCAGGCAAGTTTGCTTCCCATTCGAGGAGTTCACCGGCTCGAATGCCGTCGGTGTGGGGGAAAAGAATACCCTTTGTTCGCCAACCGTTCAACAGGTCGTTGAGCATGGCCATGCGTTGGTGAAGGTTGTCAGCAATCGCACTGATCTGAAGGCGCAACCCGCCGATGTCAGCGCTGGCACCCAGTTCGATCAAAGCCACTCGACGTTGTTCGTGATGGCCGGCCAGTTCAGTGTCAAAGGGAGCAATTTGTTCAGCGATGAGGAGGCGTAAATCCTCGTGCATGTCATGTAAATCATGAATGCGGGCGACGCTGTCAAGCCCGTCAAGGATGTTCATATGTTGAATCCCAGCGATATCGTACCCCTCGCCGCCGAGCATCACGATCGCCCTGTCAATGGTGGCGCGCTGACGGGTTTCGTCTTCTTCGACGGTTCGAAGAGCATGGTCAATTGCCTCAGATTGAGCCGGATAGGCCAAGAGGGGGAGGATGACGACGGTGGATGGTTTTGAGGATGGGTCAAGGTTGTCAAAACGGGATAAAAGACTGGCATGAGCCTCTTCTTCACCCTCATCACGCCAATCCTCTTCGCTCCTGTAGAGTGCAGGTTCCCAAGGCCGGAAATCGTTCGCCCAACTTTCGTATTCATCGAGGATCCGGTCAGCATTCATCGGGTCGTTGAGTTCACCAGCCCATGCCTCAGCCAAATCGAAAGCCCGCTCATCGGCTGATTGGCCAAGGTAGGCCGTACGTTCTTGGAGGGACCGTGATAATTCGAGGGCGTATTCGAGGTAAAGCAACCGTTCACTGCCAATCCGCTCTTCAGCCCCGAGGTAGTCCTCTACATTGGCGGTGACCCACCCCTCAGCGTCCAATTCCATGAGCAGGTCATAGTACCAAGGCCGGTCGCTCGACGTCGAATCGTGTTCGTCCATTTTCGCCACCTCAAGCGCTCAACACGAGCGAGAGCCTTTCAATGTGAGCAAAGATAACAACGATTGTTGTTTAGTTTTGAGACCTAAACTCGCTTTCCAAGCGCCAAAGGCTAGGGTCTGTGGCGATGAAAAAAGGGTCAAACAAACCGCTTGAAGCACCCTCGATGTTCCGCAGACCATAAAGGTGCAAAGAAGAGGTGAGACGCAATGGAACCTATCACTGCTGCATTTGGCCTCGCTTGTATAGCCGCAAGTGGAGGTGCTGGTTTCTGGCTCAAGAAGGTCGACCAACGCCTAACAAGCGTGAATGAAACCTCTGTTGTTCTGCAGCAAGCACAGTCCGCCCACTTCACCCACCTCAACAACGAAGTTGGCGCATTGCAGCATCACGTTCAGCAGATGACCGAACTTGTGACAGCACTTCGGGCCACCAACCCAGAAATGCATGGCGCGATTCTTGCACATGAGATCATCACAGCGTTCGAACATTCCCCCGAAGAGGACAGCACGATCGCTGGGCAAGCTTTGGCAGCACTCGAAACCCTCGTTGCATCGATTTCTACAGACGCCACCGTCGGCGACGAGGAGCTTCTCTCCGCAACTTCAGCTTCCTTGCTTGGGCGCCTCTTGTCGGCGTTCGACTCACGGGACATCACTGCAATCGGCCTTGGATTAAACCCGGTTGCCGCCCATCGTCTTGGCCATGCATCCCTTCTGCTTGCCCGATTTGACTGGGCAGAATCTTGTTTTGGAATGGCGTACCAATCTTCACCAGGAAACGCAAACATCCTCGAAGCCTTGGAACACATTGCTTTGCTCAAAGGCGACGACGAAGTTCGACGGCATTGGCTCGAAGCACGCATGACCGTCCATCCAGATCAACCGGACTTGCTCCGCTCACACGCCCATCTCCTCGCTAAACTTGGTGATGCAGATGCAGAGCGCGACGTTCTCCGACTCGAAGCATTGGGTGTTGACACAGCAGCTGACCGTTCCCTTCTCTCAGGCCTCCGTGCCCGAGCAGGTTCTCGTTCTGAAGCATTAGAGGCGATTGAACAAGCTCTTGCCGAAGACCCACACCAATCTGCAGATTGGCTAAGTTATGCCCAACTTCTCAGTGAAGAAGGCGAAACAGGAAAGGCCCACCAAGCGGTTGACCGCTGCTTAGAACTGGACCGCCAGAGCGGCCAGGCATGGGCTCTTTTAGCTCAACTTCTCGCCCCGCAAGGCAACCGGGCAAAAGAGGCACTGAAAGCCGCAACACACGCCGTCGCCCTCGATGCAGGCGGCACAGACCTCCTCTTCCTGAAGAGCGATCTACAGCACGCTGACGGGTCGATATCTGCCGCCGAAGAAACATTGGAAAAAGGACTCCTAAAGAGCCCAGATAACGCTGAACTCCGCGCCCGTATGGCGAGCAGAAAACTTCTCGATGGTCATCACGAAGCCGCTCAAAAATTACTCGATGAGACGCCCTTCGGCATCGATCACGCTTTGTTGCATGTGGTCGAAGGACGACTCCATCTTGCATTGTGCGATCGTGCCCGGGATGGGACAGGACAAACCGATGCCATCCTTCTGGCGGACGCTGTATCATCCTTTGAGGGAGCTCTCAAACTCAACCGGGAACTTGGTGTTGCTTGGCTTGGGCTCGCTCGTACCAAGCGATTGCTCAAGGACCTCGAAGGCGCAAGCGAAGACATGAATCGCGCCATGCGTTTGCTCCCTGACCAAGATCCATCGGCCTCTGCAGAAGCAGCCCTCTTAGCCATTGAAATGGATGATCTTTCGACGGCGAGCAAGCATATTGATGCAGCCGATGTCCATGGAAAATCAGTCACAGTTGCCTATGTCCGTGGCAACATAGCCCTCCGCCGTGGTCAATTTGAACACGCCCTCGGCCATTACAACGACGCCCTCAACATCGGACCAAATCATATCCGGGCTCGCCTGAACCGATGCAGCACCCTGATGGCCCTCAATCAAAACAAGAAGGCATTGGATGATGCTCAAATCCTTGTTGATTTAGCTCCGGCATTGATGCTCGCTCGTTTGCGTAGGTCAGAAGCACTGATGCAACTGGGTGAATGGTCGCAAGCCCGAGACGACTTGAAAATTGTTCTCGATGCGTCGCCACATCACTACCAAGCCCTCACCCAACTCGCAGCCTGCTACATGGCATTGGAGCGTCCAGAACGAGCTGAAAACCCACTCAATGAAGCGATTCGTCTGCAACCAAATTACGCACCAGCATGGCACCAGAGAGGTATTCTTTATCTGGAAATTGAGCGAAATGAAAACGCGCTTAATGATTTCGAAGCAGCCGTACGTTGCGACGGAACCCACCTCGACGCCCACCTCCGCATCGCTGCAATTCACCATCAAGCAGAACGGTTTGATCAGGCAGAAGCTGCTTGGCGCGCCGTGCTAACGGTTGACCAAGATCACACAGTGGCGCGTGCCCGGCTGGCAGAATGCGAAGTTCAATTGCTCAAGGCTTGATGCAAGCGAACCGCTTCAGTCTCACAAAGGCTTGATACGGCCCCCGTTCTTCAGTGGGGTATGGGCTTTGAAAAACATATCACTCCGATCGTGGCGTTGCTCTTTTTTCTCCTCATCGCCCGAGAGATTTACCCTTACGCCGACCCCCTCAATGCCGAGGTAGCGGAAGGGTTTGAGATCGAAAAAGTAGCCACAGGTTTCGGCGGACCAACATGCTTGACATGGGCGAATCAAGATTTTTTGTTGATGTGTGATCGAGATGGTGGCAGGATTCTCCTGCTTGACGCAACGGACGGTTTCAGTGAAACAGTTCTCGTTACGGGGCTCGATCACCCACACGGTCTTCACCTTACGGCGGAGCATTTGTTTGTGTCAGAAGAAGGCGTCTTGGCCAAATACGAGCGAAACAATTGGACGTTTGATCAACGAACAAACCTGATCGAAGGCGTGCCAAGCGGTAACCACCAAACCAATGCCATCAACGCCTTCCCAAACGGGACCCTCATCTGGCACAGCGGCTCAACCTGCAATGTTTGTGCAGAAACAGATGAACGCAACGCAGCCCTGCTTTGGGTTGACCCAGTTACGGGAGATCATGGCGTCCTTGCTTCAGGCGTTCGCAATTCATTCCATGGCGTCTGGGTCGAGAATGTTGGTTACCTTTTCAGCGACAATGGGCGGGATTGGGAAGGAGACCACCCCCGTGAAGAAATCAATTTGCTCGTGAATGGCGCTGCATATGGCTGGCCAGATGACGACCCGGACCATCCAGTCCCAGACGGCACGGTCGCCCCAGTTGCGACGTGGACGCCCCATACTTCGCTTAACGGACTTGCACTTCGGCCGGACTCATCTCCACTCCCTGGTTTGAATGCAAGCGAAGGCCAAGGATTCACCCTGTACGCCACCGTCTATGGTTCGTGGAACACCGTGATCCCCCAAGGCCAAGAGATTGTTCGAATCGATTTCATTCCAAAAAACACATCCGAAGGAGATCAGCCTGTTGATCAGTGGGAAACCCAAACCACCCGTTTCGCAACCGATATCGGTACACCCCTGCCGCTGGCGTTTGCACCAGATGGTTCGTTGTATTACGCTACTTTTGGTGGCGGAGGCGTCCTATACAGAATCGCATCAGTTGGTTAAAATCAGGTAAAGCAAGAACCTTCGAACCGACGGTAAAGGGGAAAATCGCCAGAAAGAACGTCGTTCATTGCACAGCAGTTTGTCCCCGATCAAGAGAAATGCTGTGATTCACAATCCATTGAGCCAATTGCTGAGGCGGGACACACCCTCTCGGATGTTTTCCGGTGAGGTGGCGTATGAGATTCGAACAAACCCTTCGCCGCCATCCATCAAGGAACCAGGAATCAACTGCACCTTTGCTTCATCTAAAGCTCGCTGAGCGAATTCGATGTCGCCCATACCTGTGCCGGTCACATCACAAAAGGCGTAGAAGGCACCTTCTGGTTTTGGAACCACTAAGCCTGGTAATTGGCTGAGCAGGCCGTGGATAAGTTCGCCCCGCTGCTTGAATGAAGCGGCCATTGCCGTGATTTCCTCTTCGAGGCCAAGCGCCACCGTAGCGGCAGGCATCATGAACGTGGCCACATGGGTTGCTGCGCTGACATTGATTTTCTTTACACCATCCATGACCGACTTCGGCCCCGTGATCCAACCAAGGCGCCAACCAGTCATGGCCCAACCCTTCGACCAGCCCCCGAGGGTGATGGTGCGTTCAGCACCGCCCGGTAGGGTAGAAGGCGAAGTGTACGGGTGTTCAGACCAGACCAGTGTGGCATAGATCATGTCGTCGATGATCCAAAGGTCATGCTTCACGGCAAAAGCAACGAGCCGCTCGATTTCTTCCGGAGTGTAAACGGCACCGGTTGGATTGTTCGGAGAATTGAGTAAGATGGCCTTGGTCTTGGGCGTTATTGCCGCTTCAAGGTGGTCAAAATTTGGATGATAGTTGTCTTTGCGAACCTGAACATGCACGGGGACGGCGCCCAGGAGCTTGACCATGCCATCATAGGAAGGCCACGCTGGCGAAAGAAGCAGGACTTCATCATCAGCGTTCAAGGTGGCCATGAGTGCGTAAAGAATTGCTTGCTTACACCCCGGAGAAATCAGGACGTCGAGAGGGTCCGCGACGATTCCATATCCCCCGAGGTGAGCTGCCACGGCTTCACAGAGTTCTTGTGAACCTTGGGTTCGTGTGTAGGTGGTTTCACCCCGATCAAGGGCTGCTTTAGCGGCGTCAACGACGGGGAGAGGGGTGTCAAAATCAGGCTGGCCGACTGTGAAGCGGATGACGTCCGGGCCAGGCGGTGCGAGAAAGGAAGCGAAGCCAATGCCAACGTTGGACAGTGAACGGTTCATTCCTGGCATTGTGATTCCTCGCGCATTGAACGGACCTGTTCAATGGCCCAACGAATGCGCCATTGAATATCAAGACTGCGCGCGAACCTAACGCGATGGGTAGGTTTGTTTGAAAGAGCACAGGCTGGGATTTGAACCCAGGTGAGAGGATTTGCAATCCCCGACGTAGCCGCTCCGACACCCGTGCAGTAATCCATGGGATTGACCAGTTCTATTTCAACGCGACCGCAGACAATAAAACGCTGTCCGATTGAGCCGGGGTTGGTTTAATCACAACCTCTGCGTTGCACCAACCATGGACCCGTCGCCAGATGACACAGGAGGGCTTGTGCCAAGCCAATCCTTTTTTTCGGGGGAAATCGCATCTGAGGCCCCCGTGGCTGTCACGCTGGGTACATTCGGAGAAGGCGATGGCTCGGTAAAACCCAATCCATTTGGCACCCCAAACCAACCAATGCTCCAGGGCGGCGCTTCACCGATGGGGCAAATTGTCCAGCCATCAAAGAAACCGTTTAGGTGGATGCAATTCTTTCTTGGATTGACTCTGCCGATTGTGATTGTCGTCAGCGTCAGCATCCTCGCAGGACAAGTAAATCAAAACAGTTGGGAAAATGCATATTTTGATGAAAGGCATGCCCTTTCACCCGACTCAAACGGGCACTACTCCAAATCAATCGAAATGGAAGACGGGCACATCATGGAACAATGTTCGATTTCCAAACCCTCCGACTTAGGAGGGGGCTTTTCTGACGTAGGGTTCTATTGCACCGTCGATCACGAACAAGCCGATTATTTGCTTGAAGTGTTTCAAGAAAAAGAGTATATCCCAACCATTGAGCCGACTCAACTGACCATCGATGAAGCGAACGGGACCCTTTCTCTTTCCTTCAACGGGGCATTTGAAGAACGACCCGGTATCTATGGCACCATTTACACTGATTCTGGTAATTTTGTTTCTAACTTCAACTCCCAAACAACGTTTGTGAACAATGAACAGAACGGTTCTTTCAACCACTCCTTCCCCCCACAGAGCGAATCCGTTGATGTTTACCTCATGTTGTATTTCCACGAGCATTCAGAATATGTTCAGATCAATAACTGGGACAGCGGTGATCAGATGGGGGGCCTACATCAAGAGGGCCATTACATCTTTACAGGGGAAACAGGATGGCGCGATGGCGATCTCATTGGAGAATATACATTGAGAAACAGCACCCTTTGGTTTGTTCCAAACGGCTCGTATACCAATGATTATTTCTTTGAGATTCAGATTTATGATGAGCGGACAGATGATGCAAATTACTTTTGGAGGGAGGCTGTGAATGGATCTTTTTGTTGCATGCCGCTGGTTTACTTGGGGGCCATTATCATGGCCTTTGTTCGGGGCAACAAGGGACTCGGCTGGGGGCTCGTCTCATCTGGGGCAGCCACGGTTCTCCTGATCGGCGCGTTCTTTGTGTTGCTCATCGCTGCTTATTCGGGCGGTTTCTGAAACACGCCTCAGCATCGTAGGGTTAATCTTCATCCGGCCGCAGGTCGGTACGAGGCTATCTTGTGAAAATCGTGAACCCCGCTGTGATGCTCCCTGGAAGCAACCCTGCAAGTTCGTATTTCGACTGCCGGTACGCCGTGCTCCGAGAACCCCTCGGGTTTGAACGGGGCGCAGAACACCTCGCCGATGATTCAGCTGCGATTCATGCTTGGGTGGCTCAGGGTGATCGTGTTCTATCAGTCGGGAGGGCTCACCTTATCCCCGAAGGCAGCGATGGTTCCGCACCTGATCATGCTGGGCCTGGGGCGACGACATGCCCAGCTTTTGGCCCACTTGCAGACGCAGAAAACCGACCTGCGATTCAAATTCGACAAATGGGCACCCGCGCCGAAGCCCAACGCATGGGCCATGCCAGCGACGTTCTTTCCGCCCTCGAATCTGCTGCTACAACCCATTTCTCGGCTAAAATAGGCCTCCTTCAAGCCAGACAGGACGCCATCCCCTTCTACCTCTCTCGGGGCTGGCAACTGATCGATGACCCTTACACAATTTCGAACATAGGGCCACATCGTTCAATGATGAAACAATTAAAATGATAATTTTCTGTTATATATTGTCGAACTGATCTACAATCCAGAGACTCATACCCGCCCAGTGCGATTTTGTGTAAACATGAAAACAAGAACGAACCGACACCGTATGTGATCTTCCCACGACGTACGTCGTTCGGAGGTGATATGATGAAAACAAGACAAATCAACAAGAACAAACCATATTATGTGGCCCCCGGCCCCATAGAATCAATGCCTAACGAACCCGATGTACAAAAATCTCGCAATGAGAAGTACCTCAAAGCACTTCAAACGTTGGCTGAAAAAGATCCAGAAGGTTTCTCAAACCTTGCCCCAGAATTGATTAAAAGAAGCGTCTGGAACCTTAGAGGCCCAGATCCATATTTTTCAGAGAAACTCGAAAACTGGTTTAAAATTGCTTACAAATGGGAAGATTTCGGAGAAATTCTACCCAAAGATGCCCACATCACGAAGCGAATAGAAGTCGATGCACCGAGAAAAGAAAATTTACCAGAACTCCAATCCTTGTTTCTATCAAAACTCGAACAGAAATTTTCAGGAGACCACCAACGGTGGGACGCCCCAACTCGAGACCAATACATCATCCTCGGCATGCTCGCCATGGAGGGCCGCTCAGGCGTCCGCCAGGGGAAACTAGCTCACTTCTTGGGCAACGGCCTCGATGGAATTGGTGGTTTACCGAGTTCGAATGCTATTCGTGCAGCAAAAATCGCATTAAGCCGACACGCCAAACCGTTGCAGCTCTTCGCTCCAGCAAAAGGGAATGGAGTGGAACGCCTTCACTCGTTTGCAGACGCAAATTTAGCAGATCTTGTCGCCCGTTTCGTGCTTTCAAAAAAGGCTTCAATCCTCCTACCTCCATCGATGGTCCAAGCCCGATAACACCCCCGCACATCGCGTCGCGCTCTTCATATAGGGTTGGTTCGTTCCAAATGTTAGAGGGAACACTGGGTTCCCTATGACCTACCCGTGAAAAACGATGCATTCGGAGGAACACTACAAGCAAGTAAACAAGGAACTAAACCGATGGACTGCGAGTCAGTCCAGTGCGCACTATCGCTCAAGCGACGCGCCCGGAAACCCCCTTGTTACTTCCTTGAACAGCGGCATGAATCAGTGCGCAGCATCGTTGACATCCCAGAATTGTTATCCCACTCAGTGGGCCAATGATCTGGAGAGAGAGAACAGCGGGTTCTCTGTGTAAAAACAACCAAAAAATAGGAAGTGAAAAACATGAATGATAAAAAAATAATGAGCGTGCTAATTGCAATGTTCCTTGCTCTCTCTGCAGTTTCTGCAGTGAGCGGTGACGGATCTGACCCACTCGACCCATCTGATGGTGGCGCCGATTGGGACGGTGACGGTCTCACCAACTCTGAGGAACAGAACCAAGGCACCAATATGAACAATGCAGACAGCGATGGCGACGGACTACCCGATGGTTGGGAAGTTGCGAACGGCCTCAACCCGACCAATGGCGGCGACGGAAATGCAGACCCTGACGGAGATGGCTTGACCAACTCCCAAGAATATGCAAAGGGTACCAACCCTAACAATTCCGACACCGACGGTGACGGTAAGGCCGACAACGTTGACTCGTTCCCGAACGATCCGAACGACGGTGAATATTCCGACTCCGACGGTGACGGTATCCCAGACGCCTACGATCCAGACTTTACCGAGTCTGACTCCGGCGCTGGCGATGGCGACACTGAAGGCGGTGGCGAATCTGATGCCGGTACTCCTAACGGACAAGGACAAGGACAAGGACAAGGACAAGGTCAAGGCCAAGGACAAGGCCAAGGACAAGGACAAGGTCAAGGACAAGGTCAAGGACAAGGACAAGGACAGGGCCAAGGACAAGGACAAGGACAAGGACAAGGACAAGGACAAGGCCAAGGACAAGGCCAAGGACAAGGTCAAGGACAAGGTCAAGGACAAGGTCAAGGTCAAGGACAAGGACAGGGACAAGGACAAGGTCAAGGCCAACAACAAGGCCAGGGCCAAGGACAACAGGGTCAACAAGGTCAGCAAGGTCAGCAGGGACAGCAAGGTCAGCAAGGCCAGCAGGGTCAGCAAGGACAGCAAGGACAGCAGGGCCAACAAGGTCAGCAAGGTCAGCAAGGTCAGCAGGGTCAGCAAGGTCAGCAACAAGATAACGGCCAAGGTCAACAACAGCAAGGCGGCGAACAAGGCGGCCAGCAAGGAGACCAAACCAGCGAAAACCAGAACGGTGAAAACCAAAATGGTCAGAGCGAGCAGCAGCAAGGTCAAACCCAAAATGGTCAACAAGGCCAACAGGGTCAACAAACCGAGCAGCAGCAAGGTCAACAACTTGACAACCAAGCTGAAAACGGCGAAAACGACAACGACGGTGACGGCATCCCTAACGATGTCGACAACGACGATGACAACGACGGTATCCCTGACAGCGTTGACGAGACCCCAATGGATCACGACAACGATGGACTTGATGACAGCGAGGACTCCGACGACGATGGTGATGGTATAGACGATTCTGAAGAAGTTCAGGACGGCGACCCCAACTCCAACATCTACGACCACGACAACGACGGCATCTCCGATGCTGTTGACCTCGACATCGACAACGATGGCATTGACAACCGAAACGACATGGACGAAAACGGCGCGGATCTCTCCCGTGACCACGACAACGATGGCATGGATGACGCTGTTGACACCGATGACGACAACGACGACATTCTTGACGTCGATGAAATCAATGGTGGCACCGGTACCTACCGCTACGACCATGACAACGACGGAATTTGGGATGCAACCGATAACGACGACGATAACGACGGACTTCTCGACTGGTTCGAGCAGAACGACGGTAACTCGCTTACCGGTCAATTCGATCACGACAACGACGGACTAGACGACAACGAAGATGCTGACGACGATGACGACGGCATTCTCGACGTACTCGAAGTCTGAAGTTAGACGGATTGAACATCGTAACCACCGATGCTGAGGTATCGGGTGAGCCGGAGACTCGGAGGGTTCGCCCTCCGTGTCTCCCTTTTTTTTTCTTCAAACAAGTGTTGCATGACCTGCTTTAACGCTGAATTTCAAAACCCTCTTGGCGATGATACGCAATTGAGTCTGTGATACACAAAGCATCGACCGCGCCATCCCTTTGAAATAGGGCATGACGGTGCAAAGGTGATTCCAGAGGTGCCTATATGCTTTCGAACGTACAAAACGAAACCCTGCAAACCCGCCAAAAGCTCACAATGTCATTGACGATTGTATTCTTGATGCTCTCCAGCACCCTTCTCGCTGTGGTTCAAGATTTCAGTTCCGAAGATATGGTCGAAATCACCGGCTTCCAAGAAGGCCAGCGTGTTGGGCAAAGCATTGCCCAATCCACCACCCAAGGCGGCCAAGGCGACTGGAACGGCGATCAAGATCCGTGGCACAACTCCAACCACCCCTCCGTCACTGATTTGATGTGGTCCGACCCTGGTGTGATGTCTGGAATCATCACCGATTTGAGTGCCATTGAAGCCCTCGCACCTGCCTACTCTCTTTACCTCGAAGAATCAAACACAAACGATCACGACAACGATGGAATCAATGATTTGGCCGATCTCGATGACGACAACGATGGAATCTATGACTTGCTTGAGCGATTTGACGGATGCTACGGCACCAACCCATTCGATCACGACAACGACGGTATCCTCGATGCGGATGACTGGGATGACGACAACGATGGAATCCTCGAAGGTCCTCTCGACATCGCTGCCCTGGAAGCGCTCGGCCTCGATCCGATCAACGTGACCACAGACCGCCGACTTGACGAATTCATTATCCATCCGTGGACTGGAGACCCAGTTGGGGCCTTCTACCTCGCCGACCAGAACCCAATGGATCACGACAACGACGGCGTGACCGACGAAGATTCCGATGGCTCAGGCCCCGGCCGCTACGATGAAGACGATGACAACGACGCTCGAATTGATCAATTCAAGTGGCCTTGCGATCTTGATAGCGACGGCATCCAAGATTACTTCGACAACGATGACGACGGTGACGGCGTAGACGACGTTACCGACTCTCACCCATACGACGCCTCCATTACTTCGACTCATGTTGAAGCAGGCAACCTTTACGATGCAGCCGTGAGTTGGGATTTCAATTCCTACCGAGTGTATTCCGGCGGTGTGAACTTCCTCAACGCTGAATTGAACCGAGTGAACGCAGTTACTGCACCCTCAGTCACTTCAACTTCCCCAAATGGCATTCCAGCCTTCACAACCATCATTGATGGTGATCTTGACGGCGACATGATTCCTAACTTTATCGATCCTGACAACGACAACGACGGTACACCCGACAGCTCGGATACAGATGATGACAACGATGGAATCCTCGACATGTCTGACCCCGATGACGACAACGACGGTATTCACGATGTTTGCATCAATATTGACGTCAACGGCGATAATAAGGGCGACTACAACGGTTTGCTTAACGGCGAATCAACAGCATTAGACGCAAGCACACTTGCATCTGGTCTGGGCTACGTAACCTCCACAGGCGTTGCCACCTCTGCTCAATCAGGCACCGGTATGACGGTCGATATCGTAGCAAACGCCGCCTCTGGTGGCGAAGTAACTTCGGTGACCATCAACGCAGCTGGATACGGCTACTCAGTTGGAGAGCAAATTTCCGTGACCGGTGGCAACTCCGGAGCCTCCATTGACGTAGCGAGCGTTACGACCATCAATTTCGAAACACCCGGTGCGGATGGCGATGGCGATGGAAACATCGACTGTGAAATCGATTACGATCAAGACCTCGACGATGACCGCCTCAGGCCATTCGATCAAAACTACAACGCAATCTACGACTGGTTGGACGCTGACATGGGTGGCACGACCTCACCTGATAACCTCGGCGACATCACTGTAAGCGGCGATGCAAGCAACTTCGAATATGATTTGGACGACGATCAAATCCAGAACGAAAACGATTCATTCCCACTCGATAAAACCTCCGAGGTTGCCACATGGAACTGCCCGACAATGGCTACTCCGAACCCAACAAACCCGGATCCGCGGTGCATCACGCGACGTGCATCTTTCTCTCAGTTTAACGACTGGGATGGCGATGGCATTGCAAACTGGGACGACGTCGATGACGACGGTGACGGGATCATTGACGTTCTTGACATCGACTGGGATTGTGACCTCGATAACGATGCAGATCTTCACGCTATCAACGGTGCACTCTACCGTGACGATGGTCCAAACTCCATCGATTCCGACATCGACGGTGACGGTCTTGAAAACTCCATCGATTGGGACGATGACAACGATGGAATCGCAGATTTGTACGATCCAGATGACGGTAATTGTGGAACGGTCGATTACGATCCAAGCGATGCCTTCGCTCGTCCTTTCTATCCAGTTGATGACGGCGGTACCCTTGACGGAAGTCAAGACAGCACCCCCTACATCGACAACGCTACAGACCATTGGAACCTCCTCTTCTGGCACAATCCATTCAGCGATGTCGTCCTAAACTACAACGGATACGACGCGACCACTTCTCCGGCGACCCCGGGGACTGTTCCGGAATTCTACTGGTTCATGTTCGCACGCTGGTCCTCATACAACGGAGGAAACGACTGGGACATCGACGCCGATGGCGACTCCCTAACCAACGGTCTTGATACTGACCAGGATGCCGATGGTTTACCCGATTGGTGGGATCAAGACGAATCCAATGACGGTGTGATGGACGTCGACGATCCGAAGATGGGTGGTTCCTTCAATTTGTCACAGTGTGGCTGGACAGCTGGAAACCTCGGTAGCGGCTTTGCCTGCGGCTACGCTTACGCTACAGCATACCACATGCCTCTAAATGGCATCAACGCCCAATTCGGCTCTCCATATTCCACGCGCCCCGATGCTTTTGTTAATCAAGGCGCCACTCCAGGTGGGGCGACAAATAACTGGAGTTGCACCCCTGGTGCCCAAGGCGGTTGCTACCACTACGATTTCGGAGGCGACGGCACCATTGAATCAGGTATTTCTCATGTTCAAATGACCGATAACAGGGACGCTTTCGTCACCTGGGTGGGTCTCTCGACAGGACTTTGGCAATGGACCTCCGATAACGGACCTATTGCTGACTTCCCTGACGAATTGGGCGCTGACTTGCTTAAGAACGACGTGGACGGCGACGTTGATGGTGATTTCACCAACATGACAGTCGATCTGGACAACGATTACGATTCTGTCTATGATTGGTACGATGTCGACGATGATAACGACGGTATTTGGGACTATTTCGAAATAGACTCGGACGACGATTACGACAACGATGCTGGCCAAGAGAACGGCAATTTCTTCAGCGGTACGAACTGTGACGACAACGACGATGACGGAAACGATGCTGACATCGACAATGACGGTTTCTTCCAAGCAGTTTGGGATCAAGGAATCATGTCACAAGGTCTTCGCGAACCCGCTCTCTATGACGTCGATAACGACAACGACGGCGTCCCTGACGCCGAAGATACAGACGACGACAACAACGGTATCCTCGATGTCGATCAGGAACTCCTTCCTGGTTGTTTCTGGGGCGAAGAATCCTCACCATTCGACCATGACAACGACAACATTGTCGATTGGGCAGACGATGATTGGGACGGCGATGGCATCGCAAACGACGTCGAGTTGGCCATCAGTCTCACTCGAGCCTTTGACCACGATAACGACGGCACACGCGACGATATCGACGAAGACGACGATGAAGACGGTATGAAAGACGAAGACGAAGTGCTTCTTTGGCCAACCCGTTTCGATCGCAACTCAACCAATCCTTGGGACCACGACGATTTCGGCAACGGAGAAGGCATCGCCAACACCCTTGACCTCAACACAGGTCCAGACGGCATCGATCAAGACGACGACAACGATTCGCGCAACGATCTTGACTTCGATCACCTTGAGGAAACGTTCACCAGCACCCCTTGCTACAATGGCGGGGAATCCAGCGACTGGGACAGCGACAATGATTGCAACCTTGATCGGGATGACAAAGCCCCGACCTTCATCACGCTCAATCTACCAAACAACCTGTGGCTTGATGCACAAGCCCCAGCAATATTCAGCGGGCACGTCGACTGGGTCAACCCAATCACCGGCCAACTTGAAGCAGCAACAGGGCTCCCTGTCCAAGTTCACATCGAGTGGACTGGAAACAACACGACAGCGATCGAAACAATCGACGTCCTCACCACCGCTTCAGGAAACTTCAGCGTTGGGCAGTTCCTCTATCCAGAGGACCTCACAGTGGGTGACAACACAACCTACAGGGTCTATGCAGAAGTTACAGAGATGTTTGCCTTCAACGGCAATCAATCTCAGTCATACTATGTTGGCGCAGAAGCCAACTTGACTGCTGACATCTTCATGAACGGTTACTTCCGAAGCGATGAACAACCATTCTGGGTTGACATGTGGTCCTACTACACTGCCGACATTCAACGTGGAATTTTCGACAACCTCGTCCCAAGCATACCCATGACCTTCTCGGTTCGTGGTGGCATCTTTGGTAACCTCACTCACCCGACCAACTTCACAGGTCTAGGTGGCGATGGCTATCGAAGCGGACCATCTGGTTTGGTATCCGTTACCTTCGTGCAAGACATCGGTATCAACGGCGTCTGGAAGCAAATCAAATGGAATTCCACTCGAGATAACGGTGTAGGAAAGGTGCCAGGCGGTTACGAAGAAGTCGCTTGGAACTCAAACACCAACATGCTTGAGCCGTTGCTTGACAGTACTGGAAGCATCATCGAATATGATTATACCAACACAAGTTTACCTGCTGGCGATTACGAAGTCACAGCAAGTGTTCGTCCAGAAATCGCAAGTGAATGGCCATTCCCGTACCTCCACGGCGACGATACAGAACCACAATCCATCCGTGTCATGCATCGTATGAACATCGAGGCACAAATGATCTTGGAAGGAATCAATCCAGTCTTCTACTATGATGCAACCATCAACAACGGGGACGGAAGCTTCGGTAACTGGGCAACATTGTTCCACCAAGAAGCCCTCAACGGTGCGAACCTCAATTTCAATGACGTTTCGAAGGCTAAACCATACCCAACCAACTGGGATGGTGCGCCGGCATCATTGCTTGGTGAGGCCGCAAACCTCCGCAATTTCATCAGCACAAATTCCACACACTGGTTCATCAACCTCGTCAATGGTGGCGACGGTGACTTGCCCCCTTGTGGTGCAGTTGATCCAACAGACCCACTTAGCGAAGTGCGATGTGAAATTGTTCCAGAAATGAACACAGGAGACTCCCTCCAAATCATTGGTTCAGTGACCAACCGCACCAACGATGCTTGGGATGCAGACCCAGTCGCTCTTCAAGTCGACGTCGATGGCAATGGGCAATTCTTGGGTGCGGGTGAAACTGCATACACGCAACGTCCGATCATGAACAACGGTGTTGCAGAGTTCGACTACAACTGGTCCTGGTACAGCCAATACGGTTCTGGAACCTACGGCATGCGTGTCGATTTCACCAATTCTGCATACTACTTTACTGGAAACAGTTCAACCCTTGCAGCAACTGGTGCGTACATCAACGTCACTGTCGTAGGGACAACTGACTTCCAAACAACCTCGTTGCCTCGCTTGTATCGAAACAGCAGCACAACGATTCAGGCAAAGTTGGTTGACAACTCCTTGCAACCCGTACGCAATGTCCCTGTGAATTACACGTGGTCTGCGGATGGGCGAAGCGGTGTCAATTACACCGATGAAAATGGTTTCTTCGAAATACCGTTTAACATCTCAGCTCAAGATTCGCTCGGCAACTTTAGCTTGCAGTTTGAGTTTGCTGGAACGCCGTTGCTCAAAGGCAACACCATGGTCCAGGAAGTCTGGGTTGTTTCGAGAACCTATCTTTCTGTCATTACGGCAGATCCGAACATAAGACAATCAGGTGACCGATGGGATTTCACAGCTCAAGTTGTGGACGACAATAAGACCTCCATACGCGATGCAGGCGGGTCAGCTCTTGACGGAGCCAACTCCGGTCTGGTTGACGTGATCTTCGAAGGCACTGATTTCAGTGGCGTCTTCTACCGACAAGTGGTTGCCACCCTGGCTCCATCTGCAGGATTGATTTCACTCCCTGAGCCACAACCTGACAACTCTCACCTGTGCTTCTATGACGGAAACGGCGACAACTTCCCAGACCGTGACTTCAATCAAGACGGAATTCTTGATCGGAATGAAACAGTTGGCTGCTTGAAATCCAACATCAGTCCATTGAATCCGCAGTTGCTCCGCGATGACCCAGAATCCTTCCTTCCCGATGGATTCGGCCCTGTCAACGTAATTCTCCGGTTCGAAGAAAACCTACCGAATGAAGGATGCCAGGGGCTCCAAGCCAGTTCCCTGACCATTCAAGGTGCATGGGATTCTTGTACGAGCGTTCCAGGAAACGATCACTTCCGGCTCAAGATGACCAACAACGCCAACGGGTTCTCCTTGATTGGACGAACGACGCTAACAGTGGACGATCAAATCGTCTACACCAGCGAAGTCAACCCGGTCACGGGCGAAATTGTGCCAAAGCCAATGATTGTCACTGGTCAACTGCAAGATGAACTCGGAACCAACCTCACCAACCGAAACATCCGTGTCAGCTACGAGATGATCAACGGCCAATCCAACCCAACCTCGTGCCTGAGTGGCATGACGGATATGGACGGCCAATACTCGATCCTCTGCCCGCTTTCTGACGTGATGGCTGGAAAGGCTAAGGTCAGCGTGACGTACTCTTCGTACGATAACAACGATGCTTACCGCTATGAGAACAAGACCATTCAGACAGAATTCGACGTGTTCTCGAATTCCACCCTTGCTATCAACGAAGTTGGACCATTCAAGTCCAGCGTTGAATCGTGGACTGCTCCAAATGGTTCGAACTTCCCAGTGCTGTACCTCAAAGAGTCGTTCCACATCGATGCTAAACTGACTCAATCCAACGGGCAGTTTGTCGGTGGAAAGTGCTTGAACATCTACCTCGACCCTGAGCAAAACATCCGCCCAGTGTCCACAATCCGCACCAGCGAAATTGATGGAAGCATCGAATGGTTCAGCGGCGACCCAAGTCAAAACCCGACCTTGAAGGGTGTTGAAACTACGGGCGGTAAGTTGGAAGGATTCCGAACACTTCGTGTTGCCTTTGAGCCTGACGTCAACGTTCCAGGCGGCTGTGACAAAGATTCCTCCAATGTCTTGAACGGTTCGTTCGTTGACATGGGCATCCTCGTCCGCTCCCGTGTGGATTTGCAAGTCAAGCAAACATGGAGCCACCTTGCAGGAAATGGATTGGACAACGATGAAGCCGTCGTTGGTTCGATTGCTTTGCTCCGAGATCGTCTCGACCTCGCTGTCGAGAACGAAGAGGTTTGGTTCGTCCGTCAATACTGGTCGGAAGCTAACACCGAATGGGTTGTTGAGGGCACAAACAAGTCCAAGACAAACGAACAAGGTGTTGCAGACTTCGAATGGGCTTTCGGTGGCGAATCGTGTGACGGTGAACCTTGTGAAGGTCGCTGGCGAATCATCGCTTACTACCCTGGCTCGACATACTTTGCAGAATCACAGGACAACATCACGCACGAATTGATTTACGAAACACCATCGGGCATTGACGCCCAGTCTGCGTTCTTCACACCAGCGCGTGGTATGGCCCTCGGTATCCTTCTGATGGCGCTGTTGATCGGTGGCTTGGTCTACTACCAACGCGCCCAAGAACGTCGCCAGGTCCAAGCATTGAAGGGTATTCTCACCGACACCATGATGCAACTTCAAGCAACCAATGAATACATTGCAGCGATCTTTGATTGCTACAAGAGTTTGGTGAAGTACTTCAAGCGCTATGGATTCATGAAGAAGGTGTACGAAACCACTCGTGAATTCGAGTCTGCAGTCCGTGCAGCATTCAGCATGGTTCCTTCTGACCAACTCGGCGGGTTCCTGTCGATCTTCGAAGAAGCACGCTACTCTGATCACACCATCGATGCTTCACACCGAGACAGAGCACTCCAAACACTCGACGCAATCGTTCGCTCGCTGACCGCCGCTCTTGGCGAGGAAGCAGCAGTCGGCCGCAAAGAATTGGTTGGCCTGTACGATCAGCAAACCAAGGCTGGTGAATTCGTCGCAGCAGATGGCTCGGTTCGCCAAGCCGGAATCGTCGAAGGCGAAGGCACAGATTTCAAGATTTGAAACCTGATTGAAGGCATCAGAGGGGCCTCACATGAGGCCCCTTTGAGCTTCATGTTCGCCTTAACATTCAAGGAGCAGATGTTGTGTGGTGATACCATGGACGATTGGAAGGAACTTATCGGCGAGGCTATGCAAATTGAGACAACAGACACCATTGCGGCGTTCAAAATTTACGAACGTGCGGTGATTGCAGGCCTCACAACCTCGCAGAACCTCTTGGATGACGTCGAGGCAGCACAGATCATCGAAGCCATTTATGGCGCTCTGGTTGCTTATTCTCAAACCATTATGCTCCGCATGAAGGCAGAAGATCCAGAGATTGGTGGAGTGGACCACGCTTTCCGAGCAGGCCAAGCCTACGGTGTCTCATGTGTTCTCAACCACCTCATCGACAAGCTCACAGATGTCACAGGTGGAACTGAATTGGGCGCTATGGACGCATTCTCGGACACGCTTCATGACGAAATCATCATCCAAGGTCGAGCCGCAGGTTTGACCATCGAACTTCTCGATGCACAAGGCGATATTCTTCTTGAATGAGGCTAATTCGGCGCTTTCACTTTGCTCATTGCCGCGCCCTAGAATCAACGCACTGCGGCGCGAAGAAGTGACCGCCCGCGTCGGTGCATTGATAATGGGATGGCGAGTCGGCGAATTGCTTCAAAGCATCGAGGGAGTCAAATGAGCAATCCGACACAAAAGACAAACGCCCGACTGGTTGATGTAATCAGCCAGTTGAAAGCCCAGTCGCGTGATACCGGAGCCGCTGTTTGGCGAGATGTGGCCATGAGACTCTCTAAGAGTCGTAAAAATTGGGCGCAGCCGAACTTGAGCCGTGTAAGCCGCTTCGCCCCCGAGGGTGCAACCATCCTCGTTCCAGGCAAGCTGCTCGGCTCAGGTGAATTGTCTGCCAACCACACGATCGCCGCCTACAGTGTCAGCAATGGTGCACGTGAGAAAATAGAAGCCGCTGGAGGTCGATTCATGACCTACGGCGAGCTGATGAATGAAAACCCAACAGGCACGGGGGTTGTTATCCTTGGATGAAACAACCTACGTCTTTGACGCTGATGGCCTGATCCTAGGTCGCCTCGCCTCTGCCTCTGCAGACCTTCTTCTGAAGGCTACTCGGGCTGATCGTGACGACAAAGTCATCATCATCAACGCAGAGAAAGCAATCGTTTCCGGACGACCACGCTCTGTTCTGAACACATACCACAAGAAGTATGAACTGAACCACGCTCGAAAGGGACCTTTCTTCCCACGTATGCCTGATATGATCCTCAAGCGTGCAGTTCGTGGAATGCTTCCATACCAAAAGATATCCAGTGGCCGCCGTGCTCTCCGCAACCTACGCGTTGAGATTGGTTGTCCAGCCCACCTTGCTGGAGATCTTCCTGACGGCCACCAACACGGTGACCTCACCAAGATTCGTAAGGCAATGCCTGAGCGATTCATTCGCTTGGGTGACATTAGCGCCGATCTCGGCGCACCAACCCACCGCTGGGACGGAGGTGAGCAATGATGGCTCGTAAGAAACAACAAAAGTCAGTTCAATCTTCAGGAAAGCGTAAGACCGCCGTTGCTCGTGCATCGTTGAAGGCAGGTAAAGGACGGGTTCGTGTCAACAGCGCACCTATCGAAATTCTTTCACCTTCCCTCGCACGACGTAAGGCTATGGAACCACTCATCATTGCTGATGCAATGAAGCGACTCAGCAAGGTCGACATCAGCATCACAACGCTTGGTGGCGGAATCATGGGTCAAACAGACGCCATCCGAACCGCAATTGCACGTGGACTCGTCCACTACAACGGCGGCAAGGAAGGAATCGATGAAGAACTCCGAGACGAATACCTTCGCTTCGATCGCAGCCTCTTGGTGAACGATCCACGGCGCAAGGAAGCGAAGCACCAACTTGGTCGCGGTGCTCGACGCAAGAAGCAGAAGTCCTATCGATGAGGTGATGAAATGATTATTCCAGTACGATGTTTCAGTTGCGGTGGCGTTATTGCCCATAAATGGGAAGAATTCAACGAACTTAAGGCCGCAGGTCTTGAGGAAGCGGAAGCTCTTGACAAGGTTGGCTTGATGCGTTATTGCTGCCGCCGTATGTATGTGGGTCACATCGACCTCATCTACGAGGCAGCTCCTTTCAGCGCTTCGACTCAGTGAGTCTCGATCGAAGATCAAAACACGGGGGCCCGTGGGTTAGCTTGGCCTATACTTGGCGGCTGGGGGCCGTCAGACCCCAGTTCAAATCTGGGCGGGCCCATCTGATCTTCTCTCCTTTGATTTCAATCGACGCGAAGTGCTCCACATCGATTAACAGGAACCCTTTGGTTTGATATGGCTGGCGCGAGAACAATCGACCATGCGAACCCTTCAGGCCTCCACGCTGGTCTCTCTGCTTTTGTTGGCATCCCTCAGCGCAGTGTTTCCACACGCCCTAGCAGCTGATACCACGGTCAACAGCGAAACCACATGGTCAGGCGCTGTTGTGCTGACAGGAAACGTTACTGTGGCCAATGGAACAACGCTCACCATCAAGCCCGGCACAACGGTGGATGGTGGTGATGATCACTGGATCCTCGTCAAAGGAACCCTCCTAGCCACCGAGACAACCTTCTCTTCTTCACACACCCCGCTTACCCAAGGTTCCCATGGTGCGGGCCTCTGGGTCGGGCTCCATGTTGAAACAACAGGCCATGCCGTGCTCACCAACATCACCATCAACAACGCCAAAACCGCCGTTCGCAACGACGGACAGCTTCACGCATCAGACCTCATCATCAATGACGCCTACATAGGCATCAACAACGCAGGTACCGCTACAGTTGCACGACTCACGGCCAACGACATCGATTACGACGTGGTACGCAACCCAGGGCATTTCACTCTCGAAGAAGCAACCATCACCAAGGTGGCAGGGGGCATTATTTCGTCTGGAACCGCCACCATTTCAGACGCTTCATTCATTCAGACAGGCTCTGCTCTCAAAGCAACCGCCGGACAATTTGACGCTACCCGCATCGGTTTCGATGCTGTGACGGTTGGTATTGCTAGCCGCGCAGGAGCGTCCATGTCGGTCTCGAGCATCACAGGAACGGACGTTGCACTCACCGTTGACGCTGGCAACAGCGACGATCTCACATTGACCAACATGGTCGTCGAAGGCCACCGATTGCTGGTCGCAAGTGGAGCAACCATGGTCTCAGGGCACGACATCACCTTTGTCGGCGACCTCAACGAAACACGGGCCACCATCGATCAGCGGTGCAGCGGCGTATGCAGTTGGACAGAGACAACGCTCAACAACGTCGTGTGGGGCCTTGCTCTCTCTGGCGAGGGCACGCACATGTTGACCAATGTGACCGCCGTGGCAACCGAGCGCAACCTCGATGCTTCTGGCAACGGGGCTCTTATCGCTACCGAACTCAATCTGAGCGGTTCAGCTGCAGCCATCAGCCTTCGAGGGCCAGACAGCGACATCGATGGAGCATCGATTTCATTGACTTCTGCTAACTCGATTGGCTTGGATGTACTCGATGGTCTCCATGACTGGAAGGATGTCGAAATCTCGAAACCCTATTCTTCCCAGGACCTCACTTCCATTGGTGTGAAAGCATGGTACAGCACCATCGCTGTCCAGGCACTTTCAATCACTCATTTTGCAACTGGAATTGACGCCAGTGATGCAACGATTACGGGCGACACGATCACTGCTGTCGATGGAAAGACGACCGGCCTTGTCCTCCACGACTCCGCTGTCACCGTCGACACCCTCTCGACACGGGTCTTTTCCACCGGCGTCCACATGGAAGGCGACTCAACGCTTCATGTGACAGATTGGCTTGCAGACTTGCACGCAACACCGTTGAACCTCGATACCGATTGCACAGCCATCGTTCGTAACTTCCAGCCTCAAAACACCCAAGCCTCCTCATCGGATGCTTTGGGCGATGGCTCTCTTTTGTACGGCGGTTCGACCACCGCATCGATTGCAACCTCTTCTTCCGCCTTCTTCGAAGAAACACCTGTGACCTTCACCGACCTCGCAGGCTCACCTGTGGAAGCCACCATCTTGGTGCATGGTTTCACGGTTATGAGCAACAGCAACGGAGCCGCAACGCTTCCTTTACTCGCTCAAGGCAGCACGGTTGACGTGAGCCTTGGTGGCGCAGGCATCCGCGTGGTCTTGTACGGGGCAACGATGGGCCAATCGGTTCAGGTCGCGGTAATTCCGCAAGGTGATTGGACCATCACAAGTGGACAAACAGTGTACCTTGGAGCCCGACTGGATGGCTCACCTCACATTCTCAGTGGCGACCTCACCCTCGAGACTGGCAGCGGTTTGCAATTGGACCACACCACGCTTTTGTTGCCTTCAACTGGAAGCGTAAGCGTGCAAGGTACGGCCCAACTGTTCGGAGACGCCTCCACCATTTCTGCACAATCCTTCACGATGGGTTTGGACAGCACCCTTTCTTCTTCCAACGCCGAAGACGGGTTGACGGTGATTGGCAACGTTTCGTGGTCATGCCAGACCCTACGCACTTCGGAGTATGTTCATATTCAAGGCAATTTGATGCTGCAGCCCGGATGCAAACTGGATCTTCTCGCAGGAACAGTTTCGGGGTCAGTTTCGGCTCTTACTGGTGCGGAATTGAATGTGCTTTCCAAACTGACCGTCCGGGTTCTCGACCAAGGAACGCCTGTCGAAGGTGCGTTAATCTCAGTGGATGGCGCGGTTGCATCAACTGGCACCGATGGCCGTTTGAGCACCACTGCGATCGCTCGTAAAGTCACCGACAGCAGTGAAATCGTTGGCGGTATCAAAAACATCAACCTTCAAATCGGCTCCTTTACAGATTTTGTAACATGGGATTCCTCCACCTCCTTTGACCACACATTCATGGCTTCAAGGATCGATGGTGGAACGCTCGAACAATGGCTCGTGCTTGAATCACAATGGAGCCCATATTTCCTCGATGAAGATTTGACGGTGGCCCAAACAGGTACGCTGAGCATCGATGACGGGGTTTCCGTACGTATTTCAGAAGGCCACACAATCACCGTTGACGGAACAATGAACGTCGGTGACGCCACCCTTTCATCAACCGGACAAGGGGCGAGGTGGGGAGGGATGCACTTGGGTTCCCTCACGTCTTCTTCGATCGATTTGTCTGCAACTTCCATCTTCGAAGCCTCACCAGCACTCACCGTGTCAAGCCTCGGTAGGTTCAGTGCAGACGGCTCAGACTTTGCTCGCTCTTCTGGAGCGGACCCTCTGATTATGATTGGTTCTTCCAGCAACGCAAGCGTTGAATTCAGCGAAAGCCATCTCTACGACGCCGGAAGCGGCTGCATCAAATCCTTTGCAACAGAAGGGCAACTCCATCTCACCGACCTCACCGTGGCGACATGCAATGGTGTTGGTCTCTGGGCCAGGCAGGCAAACATCCACGTGGATGGATTCACACTCAACAACGGATTTACGCACGGATTTGAACTGACTGCCGTTAAAGGAAGCATGGCAAACATCGATGCGACAGGCTTTGATGGCAGCGGATACATCGGGTGGTTGGAATCCATTGATGGCGACTTTTTGCTGTCCAACCTCAACGGTACAGTTGGGTCGATGGGCGGTCTTGCAGGTGCCAACAATCGGTTCCTTGATCTGGAAACCATCCAAATCACCGGCGCTCCAGCTGTTGATTTCGATAACACAGCTGGTGAGATAAACGGAATGATCTTGAATGGTTTGGGAACAGGTACAGCCTTTTCGAGCCACCATGGTCGCTCAATGGATTCGCTCATCGTCGAGGGCCTCAGCGCAGCAAATTATGCTGTTGCGGTCGATTTACATGCAGATGAAAACGACGGGAGCGTTGCTCCCTTGATCCTTCGCTCCCCGGACCTTCTTGCATCCTCTGTCCTCTCAGCCGAAGTGTACCCTGCTCGGATCGAAGGAGGTCAACTTGTTGGCGAGGTTGCTGCCTCAGGCTCAATCACGATCGACTTGGTTGATGTGACCGCCGATCTAACCTCGGTCTACGACGGGGCTGTGCTGAAGATGTGGAAGACATTCAACATCGATGCACAGGTCAACGGGGCCTCAATCGCAGTTGATTTCACCATCGACACAATTGGACATACGCCCTCTTACTCGATGGTAGCCAGCGGTTCATCCGTCTTGCTTGAACTACCAATGATGGTGGTTGAAGAGGGTGCTTCGACATCGTTGCAATCAATCACGGTTGTAGCCTCAGCAACCGGGCTACCACTTCAATCACGAACGGTCAACGTCAGCGAAGGCATGAACACGACACTTGTGGTGGCAATGGCTTTGAACGGCGCACCACTTGTTGAGATTTCGAAACCATATTCCGGCCAACGGGCCATGGAAACAACACCGTTAGCAGCCGAGGTGACCTACAGCGACGACCTTGATTCAATCGAGGATTTGGCGATTCAATGGATCATCACCGACGCTACAGGCGATGAAGTCACGCAGGGTCCAAACGAATCCCAATTCAACATCACAGGCCTACCTTACGGGTTCTATGTGCTCGAAGCGGTGGTCACCGATGCACTTGGTGCATCCTCAAGCGACACCGTTGATTTTGAAATCACACAACTCGATACCGATGGGGACTGGAACAACGCTTGCATCTACACTCAGGCGACTGAGGTTTGGTTTAACGCAGAACTCGGGTTCCCTTGCGGCCCAGATCAACAAGACACAGACGACGACAACGATGGCTACCCCGATGCCCGAGATGACTACCCGATGGACCCATGTGCATGGATTGACACCGATCAGGATGGGCAACCAGACACCGTGGATTGCCCTGCAGGTATGACAACCTGGTTGTTCGCAGACCAAGACGACGACAACGACGGCGTCCCTGATGTCATGGAAGGCACGACCACCAAAGAAACCAGTGACTTTTCTACGGGAACGCTGCTCCTCATGGCCTTGATTGGAGCCGCAATTTTGCTGTTTGTTCTTCGCATGCGTAAAGGCGGCGGCGATGACATCGGCGAGCTCAATCTAGGGCATCTTTGAGGTGGAATCATGGAACCATCCTTGCCAGACCCGAACACGTTTGCAGCATTGGCAGTAGCTGTGCTTTTCGGCATTGTTGTTTGGGACGCTTATTGGCTCACACGGCAACGCCTCGATGTTCCAACATTGGGTGAATTATCCAATGGAGGGTTTGCCTGGGAGAGCCAGGGCGCTCAGGAATTGATTCGGCAGTGGGGCAACCTCGGTTCAATGGCAGCGATGATGGTTTTGCCCTGGGGGCTCGTCGGTGCCTCAAACACAAGCCCCGCCTACGCCATCGCGTGGGATGTATGCCTGACATTGCATTTGATTTCCCTTTTGATTCCAAAGCGATATGCGGTCACTCGAACCCATGCTTTTGCCGATGGGCAGCGGTACGATTGGCAACGACTCCGCCTTGCAGGCCGCCAACCCGCTCGCAGAATTATGCTGCTCAGAAAGGGCTGGGGCATCTTTGGCCCATTGCCCCTCGGCGGAGTCCAAAACGATTTGACCATCGCACGTGAGCGCATCTCTATCGCCATCGACCATGCCGAACAATGGCCTCGGTTTGAATCCAAGAAGCAAGAGGAATGAGCGTTATGCTCAATAATCGAGTTCGCTGTCAGTGATTCATGGAATGGACACGAAGCAACGATGATTTATTTTTGGTGCTTGAACCAGGTGAAGAAATTCACGCCTCAATTCGTGCGCTTGCAGAAAAGTTGGACATCAAGGCCGCAGCGATCACAAGCGGTATTGGCCGCACCCGAATGAACGTTCACGGGTTCATGGATCACAAGCACATTTACCACCGCTGGACTCAGGAAGAACCCTGCGAATTGGTCAGCCTCCAAGGCAACCTTGCACTCATGGAAGATGGAAGCCCATTTACCCACATTCACGCCACATTCACCGACAACGACAACGTCGTCCATGCCGGGCACATGTTCGAAGCGACTGTTGAAGTTGTAGCAGAGATTCATTTGCGCATTCTTTCGAAAGCCATCATGACCCGCTGCCCAATGGCGGACAGCGAATTCGTTGCTCTCAAATTTGATTGAAGTGGCTACAGGCGATGCTTCAATAGGTCTGGACCATCTGTTTGAATCATGGCGCAAACCGGCCCCTCTCCAAGCGATGAGGCGGCTCGCGTTTCATGGCTTGCAAGCCAAATTGCACACCATTCCCATCTGTATTACAACCTCGCCGCACCAACCTTGAGCGATGCTGAATTCGACCGCTTGTGGGAGGAATTGAAACAGCTTGATTCAGACCACGCTCAACTCAAGAAGGTCGGCTCCGATGTTGATCCCGGTTCGGAGAAAGTGATTCACCAATTTCCAATGCAAAGCCTCGACAAAGCCACCAGCGATGAAGAGATTTTACATTTTGTCAACGAAACGGCCCTTGGCGCAAAGCGCTTTCTAAGCCAACCGAAACTGGATGGTTCGGCTCTTTCTCTTGAATACAGAAAAGGGCGGCTCGTACGAGCATCGACTCGAGGCAGCGGTACACGCGGCGAAGACGTGACGAGAAACGCACGCCGGCTGGCCAACGTACCCGAACATCTCGGTTCGGATGTCGACGTGCATGTGCGCGGTGAGGTGGTCATGCGGAAGGATGTGTTTTTGCAAAAGTACCGAGAAGTCTCCCCAAACCCCCGCAACCTAGCAGCCGGAGCGCTCCGTCAAAAGCGAGGCGAGGGCAAAGCCAAGGCGGAAGACCTGGTCTTCCAAGCATACGATGCCAAGTTCCCAACCGAAGACAACCGTCACCCCGATTCAACCCCCCCTCCAAACGATGCTTTCGACAGTGACCGCCTTCTTTGGCTCAGGGATACGGCCGGTATCGAGCCTGCTCCTTGGACCGTTCACAGTGAAGATTCAGCGGCATCAGTTGCTCAAAACATGATTGAAACAACGACCAATTGGGGCCAACAACGTGAACCATATGCGTTTGAGATCGATGGCGTTGTGTTCAAAGTCGATGCGCTTGAAACAAGGGATCTGCTTGGCATGACAGCCCACCACCCACGCTGGGCTCTGGCATGGAAATTCCCTCCCGAGGAAGCGACATCAATTTTATTGGAAGTCACATGGCAAACAGGCCGAACAGGAGCGGTCACACCGGTTGCCCGCATCGCACCCCAATCGGTTGGCGGCGTGACTGTGGAACACACGACGCTTCACAACGTAGGCGAGGTTGAACGACTTGGTGTCAACCTCGGCGATCGGGTTTTAATCGTACGCAGGGGCGATGTGATTCCAAAGATCGAAGCAGGTTTAGGACCCGGTACTGCTGGCGACCTCACCTCACGTTTCCATGCAGATGGCGCTCCTTTCGATGAACCAATGCCAACACCTTCTCCAATTACAATTCCAACCCAATGCCCTGCATGTGACGCTACCCTCATTCCGCTTGGAGCGTTTATTCGATGTGAGAACATGATGTGCGAAGCTCGAACAAGTCGGGCCATTTTGTACTGGTGCAGGAGCCTTGAGATGGACGGGATTGGTGAAAAGCTGGTCGACCAACTGCTGCATCTTGAACTGATCCAGAACATACCAGATTTGTACCGCCTTCAACAAGCAGAACTGGAAAACATCGACCGCATGGGTGAGAAATCAGCCCTCAACGTCATCGTCGAACTTGGCAAAACGAAATCGTTGAGGTTGGGTCATTTCTTACACGCCCTAGGGCTTCCTGGCATCGGTCCTGAATTGGCTACATCGGTTGCCCAACGGTTCACATCATTCTCCAACATGATGCTCTGGGTCAGCCAGGCTAGGGCGGTAGCGGGTGACGAAGAATTCGGGCCCGAAGCCGACGAAAAAGGAAAACAATACGCGGATAATCAAGCCATTCGGTCGCTGTGTGAAGTCGATGGTATCGGTAGCAAAGTCGCCCTTCAAGTGCGCGATGGCCTGCATCAACGCCGAAGCATGCTCGAAGATCTTGCCTCGATGATCGAGGTCATGAACGAACCGAAAGCAGCAGAGAGTGGACCCCTTTCAGGCATGACACTGTGCCTCACTGGGTCGCTTGAGCGCCCTCGAAAAGAGGTCCAGTTGGCCATTAAAGCAGCAGGCGGTAAAGTTGTTGGAAGCGTTTCCGCCCACCTCGATATTCTCGTTGCAGGTGAGAAAGCAGGGTCGAAACTCACCAAGGCTGAAACACTCGGCGTGACCGTTTGGAGCGAAAAACAATTGCATGATGCATGCAAATCACCGCCCTCATCACCCGCCGAAACACCACCAACCCCAGCACCCAAGAAATCCGCGCAACCATCGTTATTCGACTATGAATGATTGACCTGCAAACGCAGTTTCTCCTTCCATCGAAGCGAAACCCTCTCATAGAGCACGGACAACCAAAACGCATGTTCAACAAACCAGCATCGATTTTGTTGGTAACTTTGCTGTTGCTTTCAGCAATCCCTCTCACCGAAGGGAACTCTGCAGGAAAGTACAATCAAAGCGCAGGTTGCTCCTGCCATGCAACAAGTGGCACGACCGCAGCGAGCGTGGCACTAAGCGGCCATCCAAGCAGTTACACTGCCGGCCAAACTTACACGCTTTCCATTGCCGTGACAGGCGGTGTTTCAGGAAACGATGGCGGGTTCAGCCTCGATGTCAACAAAGGCAGTCTTTCTTCAGGAATAGGGTTTGCAGTCAATGTCGACAGCGCTGGAACAAGCGGGACCCATTCAATCACGGGGAGCAGTCAACGGTCATGGAGCCTTGATTGGACAGCCCCTTCAACAGGCTCGGGCCAAGCAACGCTCAGCGTGGCTGGCTTGACGGCAGATGGGAACTCGCAAAACGGCGGCGATCGATGGGCAACTGCAGTCTATCAAGTTCCCGAAGCGGGTGCGGCCCCTAACACTCCACCGACTGCCAGCAACGTTGTGCTGGGCCCTTCTGGGGCAACGACCACCTCAACACTCTCACTTAGTTACACCTACTCCGACCAAGAGAACGATCCAGACTCTGGCACGACCATTGAATGGTTTAGGGACGGCAGCCTGCTTTCAAACACAGGTGGTACTGCAACGGCCTCCCCCTCGCTGACAAGCAAGCATCAAGAATGGTACGCAGTCGTGACCCCTTCCGATGGAGCAGATGCAGGTACAAGCGTGACGAGCAATCTGCTGATCATCGCGAATTCCGTGCCAACGATGTATCCTCCTTCCATCGCTCCGTCGTCACCAGAAAGTGCAGACAATCTCTCATTCTGGATAGGCAGCGCTATCATCGATAATGATCAAGACAATATCACGATCGAAACCCGTTGGTTGCTCGAAGGGGTTGTCGTTTCTGATTTGGATAACAGCGCGCAGGTTCCTTCGTATGCAACACGAGTTGGCGAGAACTGGTCAATGGAAGTTCGCGCCAGCGACGGTGAAGCTACAACAGCATGGCAGACTTCTCAAACCGTCCAGATTGGTGGTGAAACGCCAAACACCCCACCATCGGTTTCATCAGCCATTGTAGGCCCGTCAAATCCTGTTACTGGAGATGATTTAGTGTTGACTTATGGCTTCACAGATGCCGACGGTGATGCCGAAACTCGCAGCGAGATGGAATGGTACCGAAACGGGGCAGTCGATCCAGTGTTCAAGGGTTCGAGTGTGCCAGCGAGTTCCACTGCTAAAGGGCAATCATGGTTCGCCAAGGTCCGAGTGAACGATGGCGCAGCCTGGTCAGCATGGATCTCTTCGAACACCGTCATCATCGGAAACACCCCGCCGGTTACCACCTCGATCCAACTGAGTCAGACCAGCATAACGACCCTTGAAGATGCAACGGTTCAGTTTTCACAAAGCGATGTCGACGGCGACCTTCGAGCGAATTCTCAAATCATTTGGCTCAAAGATGGCGTGCAAATCAATGCTCTTGACGACAGCACGACGCTCTTTGCTCAGCACACCTCAAAAGGCGAGGTTTGGACTGTACAAGTGAGGGCTGGCGACGGAACTTCCCTGAGTGAGACCATGCTTGAGGCAGAACTTTCCATCATCAACAGCGCCCCTTCGGTTGAACTGCTGCTGAGCGAATCACCTTCAATTCTCAATCCACTCGTCCTCACCACCACCACTGCAGATGTCGACGGTGACCTCCCAACAACATCGATTCAGTGGTACAGAAATGGCTTCCTTGAAGCGTCTCTTTCGAATCAAACGACCGTTCCAGCAAACTTCCTCGGCCCGGGCCAGCAATGGTCGGTCGAGGTTTCTGTCCATGATGGCACAGAATTCGGAACGGCGGCTTATGGCGAAGTCTCGATTGCCAACCTCCCTCCAACCGCATCGATTGAACAACAATCTCCATCGGTTTGGATTGGTGAGGTCGTCATTCTGGACGCCAGCACTTCCTCGGATGTTGACGGACAGGTTGTGTCCTATGTTTGGACATGGTCGGATGTCAACGGCGGTTCCGGTTCTGGGACAGGGGCCACGTTCACGCTGATTCCAACGGGTGGGGCTTCAGTCAACCTCTTGGTCACCGACGACCTTGGTGCGACAGCAACCGCCAACCTACCGCTGATGCCAGTGCAAGGGCCAGTTGTCACCGAACTCGAAGCATCTGTTGATGGACAAACCGTCAATTTGGAATGGACCTATGATGGACCAAATGCCACCTTTAACATCGAACGAAATGGTGCAATCGTCGCCACAGTAGCGACACTGGAATATTCAGATGAGCCTTTGATTTCCGGGCAGACTTCTTACACAGTACGCCCAGTGATCGATGGGCTTTCATTGCAATCAGGGTCATCGGCCTCAACCGTTGTTGAAGTGATGCCGGCGGTCGAAACTGCGAACAGTCAAGTGTCTTTTAGCGGCTCAGTGATTGGATTTTTGTTGGTCTTCCTTGGTGCGGGTGCTCTCGGATTGGTCTTGTTTGAAAGGAGGGACTGATGTGTTCCAACTCCGAGTAAAAGTCCTTCTTCTTCTGCTGGTTCTTCTTGGTTCCACAACCTTCGGAGCAGCTGAACCTGGTGGAAACGGGGACGGTCTTCGCGACATGCAATGCGGTGGGGCCTGCCATGGTGACGCTGGACAAAATGCGACGTCTTCGCTTTCTCTTTCCATTGAAACGCCTGAACATGTGTGGGCCGGCCAGCCCACAGAAGTGACCATCGTCGTCGCGGGTGTTGATGTGAGCCATGACGAAGATTTGGTTGGCCTCTTCCTTTTGTCGAGTACAAATGCGAACGGAGACACGCCTCTATCGAATGGCTGGGAAATCCTCTCTGATGGCAGCGGAGGGACCGGTAATTACGTCGAACGCTCAACCGATGGCAGCGGCGCCTCGCTTCAACACACCTGGATCTTACGAGCAGATGCAATCGGGGAGCGGACCCTGTTCGCTTCAGTGCATCATGGTGATGCAACGGGCTCATCTCAAGGCCGGCCCTTTTTCGGAATCTCTGAAGCCTTTGTGATCAACATCGAACCGGTGCCTGAAGACCTCCCACGCTTGCACGAAGATTTCGTGCCACCCAGCATGAGGGAAGTCGGCGAAGTGACGCTTGTCGAACTTCAGACCAAATTCACGGAAACGGTTGCCGTCGAATGGCAAACCGAAGATGGGGTGACCCTCGAAGCATCGGTGAACGCATCGGGAGAACAGGTGTGGGAATTCACGCTCCCTGCAACACTCAAACCCTCAAGCCTACAATGGCGTGCTACCTTCACCGGGCAAGGTCCTGAACAAACCACACCCTGGTTTACACTCGCTGCCCAAGTCACGCCGGCAGAAGTTGATGACCGGCCGATTTACATCCAAGGTCTCGCCATGGGCCTGCTTCTTTTCGGTGCTGTTGTGGCTTTACAAAAGCCTCGAACAAACTCAGAAGATCTTCTCAAAACCTTTGATCAAACAGTAGAAATCCAAACCATCCAAGCCGCAGATTCGGTGGTCGAGTCGACATCAGACGCTCCTGCACCGCTGCCAGAAGGGGGCTTGCCACCGGGTTGGACCGAAGAGCAGTGGGCTTGGTATGGGCATGAATACCTCGCCGGAACTTACGGAGGTGGCCAGTGATGGTCTCGTCCAATACGTTCCACGTCGTTGCGACCGAATTGGTGGTGGGGGCTTATTCTCTTGCAGGCATCGCCTTCGTGTTTTGTTTGGTTTGTCCGTGGTTGCCAACATCCCTCAAAGAAAAGCGATCAGCGGGCGACGCAGTTGCCCATTCCGCCCTCATGTTCGGCATCATTGCTACACCTTTTGCCATCTGGAGCGGGTTATCTTCTGCTCCTAGCGGGGACATGGGAAGCCCATTGCTGGCCAACAAAATGCTGCTTTCAATGAGCGGGCTCGGACTTGCTTTGGGCGCGCTGGTTGGCCGTTGGCGCATTGGGGCCGCGATTTGGGAGACGAAGCGATCGAGCATCATTCAAGCATGTTCGGGAGCGGGTGCAACAGGTCTGATGTTGCTTACAGCCTCAGCCGGTGGAAAGTTCTCACGAGGCGAGTCCTTGCTGGACTGGCTCCATCTACCCTACAATGAGGTTATGCTGATGCCAACATACCTCAGCGTAATCTTGCTTCTTCTCGGGCTTACTTGCACCGTGATTGGCTTCAGGCCTACCGATTAACTGTACATCGAGTTGCCCTGGGTCGATTCAGGTAAGTCAGCGCCATCCATCATCGATTTGATTTGAGCTTCGAGGAGTTCTGCTTCCTCAATAAGCGGCTGATGAGGTAAATCAATAGCCGGCAGATAGGCATTCAGATGTTCGATAAGGGTTGCTGCTGCGCGAGCATCAGGGAAGCGAGGATCCGCTTCAACCATAATGGACATGAGGTCCAAACCTCTTCGTCGTGCTTCGCTAAGAATCGCGGCGTTGATGCCCTTGATCACGCCTTGGTTCAGGAGCGGGATGCCCAATTCTTTGAGCATTTCTCGGACCTTTGCATTGGCACCAATACCGACGACGTCGACGCCTTCGGTGTCATCGTATTCAACGGACGGTTCTGAACCATTGAGGTTGCCTTTCATTCCTTCTTTGGCAAATGCATCGATGACGACACCCGCAACGATGTTATTTTCTTTTGACCATTCAAACATAGCCCAGACAATGTCGTGGATCAATGGTTCAGGAATCACAAGTTCGCTCATCAATAGAATGACCTGATCGCAGCCTTCAATGGTGCACTTAGGACTGCCTGCATAGGCGCGAATAACCGGCATTGGTTCACCATCGTTGACGAGGGTAATCACCGGTAGACGGTTGTCGACAACAGCCCCAACGAATTCAAGGCCGAGGTGATCGATTAGAAAATGAGCTACCACGCTCGAAACCATGCCGATGCTTGGGAAGCACGCGACAACGAGTGCGTTTTCCGTGTTGACGTCCTTCGTGATGCGAACTTTTGCGCCTTCCATGCTTTCCTGACAAGCCCCCTTCTGTATCAACACTTTGCCTCCATTGGATGAGGCCGGTGGCTTCATGTTCGTTGAGGTCAAGCATATTCTATGGCCGATGTAGCACGACCCCACATGCTTTCTCCATCAGCCTGGAACCGTTACGAAACCTGCCCCCGTATGTACTGGTTGAGCCGGCAAGGCCTGCCAAGGAAAGCAGGTATGGCGGCATCAGTCGGAACCGCCGTCCACGCCTCAATTGAGGACCTCGTCAACCTTGACATCAGCGCAAAACCAGATGCCGAAAGCGGATGGATTGTTGCTGAGGCTGAGCGGGTACTGAAGGTACGCTGGGAGGAAGAGAAAGCCGTGTTCATGGCCACACCACGTCGGCCAAAATGGAAGGAAGAAAAGTGGAAGGACGCCTTACAACACCAACGCGGTGGTATCATCATGCTTCTCGACCACGTCGGCGTTCGGGGCCTCGATCACGAAAGAATTACCGCCGCATTGTGGCGAAGAATCCAATCCGCAGCAATCGCAGTGGAAGGTGAATTGAAAACGGCTGATGGTCGTTTGATGGGGCGTCTCGATTTGTTGATGACCGACCTTGACGAAGCAGGCCAACCCCAAGGGTGGCTGGTTGCAGATCTCAAGACCGGACGGATCCCTGAAGGCGAGTTGAAGGTTGATGTCAACCGTCAATTGCGGATGTATCGCGACATTCTCCTCTCCAATAACCCGGGTGCTCCACCGGTACGAACGGAAGGCTGGTACACACACGATTCGTCAAAGTGGGCTGCGGTCGGCGAGAGCGTTTTGGAAGACGCTTATGCTGCTTGGCAGGCCACCATACCAACGCCCCTCCCCATGGAACCCACAGTGGGGGACGCCTCATGCGGCGGGTTCTGCGATTGGAAAGCATGGTGCCCACATTGGTGGAATTGGCGGCATGAGAACGGAACGCTTCACAAAAGTGATTTCGCAGATGCCGTTGTCCTCCTCCAAGAATTCGATCCTTCTACTGGTGCTGCCGTGTTGGAGCTCTGCGAGCCGCTAAACAAAGATGGACGCGCCGTTCCAACAGGGGTGCATCAATCTGCTCGGTTTTCTGACCGTGGCAAAGAAGCCCTCCAAGAAACACTTGCAAGCGGGCACCAAGGAGCACTCTTCCTCGGATCCATCATGACGGCTCAACGGGTTTGGCGCGTTGGTCATTGGTGCGATGTTTTGCCCTGGAGCCCGATGCCGGACGGCGTTGAACACCACCGAACGTGAGAAGGAAGTGCATTCTCTAGCCATGGTTAACAAGCCATAGCAAGGCTTTGGTTCACAGATTTCCAAGGTAGGTCCGAACGCGTTCTCTCGCATCATCGTCTTCGATGCCTTTGGGTGACAGCAGCCATTGGATGTAACGCGGATCTTCATTTTGAACTTCGCTCAGGTGGCGTCCTTTGTGCCGGCCAAAGGCGAGCACCATATGTCCACCATCAATTCGAATTTTCCCAAGGTTGTCGACCGGTTCAAGGTCGGTTAAACCACGCCCAAGGTCCGAAGAGTCAGGGCTGGCAGCTCCGTGGACAGCCCAGCGTTCAATCTCTTCAACAGATTTGCGGAATGATGGTGCATGATCAACAGAGAGCCTCCAAAACAGAAGCAGCGATGCAGCAGCGTCAGCAGCAGCGGTGTGGGCGTTTTTGAGTTCAATTCCATGGCGCGTGCATTGCGGCCCAAGGCCGTGCGGCCGTCCGATTTTCAACCGGCGGACCAGTTCATAGGTGTCCATGATTGCTTTGGGTTTTGGTGCTTGTTTTCCGAGGCGGAGGTACTCGTTTTCCAACATTGACATGTCGAATTTCCGCACGTTATGACCGACGATGATTGCACCTTCGATGAGTTCGCTGACAGCGTCAGCGATGGTCGAAAAGTCCCCTTTTGAACGAACATCCGGATCGTAGATGCCATGAACGCCACTTGCTCCAGCGGGGATGGGGCGTCGGGGATTGACGAGTTGCTCATAATGAATTTCGGACCCGTCAGGGTTGGCTCCGACCAGGGCTAACTGGACCACTCGGTCGTATTGAGTGGACACGCCAGTCGTCTCCAAATCGAAAGCGAGCACTCGCTCACCAGCCAAGAGGTCTGCGGCCATAGCAACACACTAACGCCGTCCCTCTTTCAACATCTCCCAACCATAGAGAAGAGGCCATGTTTGAACAGGCGGCAAACCACCGGGCACAAAGCATCGAAAAACTTGGATATTCAGACATCAAACGGCTGAAGATTTAACCCTCGGGCACCGAACACGCAGGTATGAAAGGGGCAGATTTACCACTCCAGTCTGTTTCAACACCCGTTGCTGGATTCCGTCGAATTGAATCTTTGGACGTGCTTCGAGGTGTGGCTTTGCTCGGTGTGCTTTTGCTCAACATTCTCGCATTTGGAATGGCCTCAGTCGGGTATTACAATCCATTTGTGGGGCTTGGCAATCATCCCGAACTAAATTACGCCGTTTGGGGCGGCGTCAATCTCTTTTTCGAGGGTTCGATGCGGGCCCTTTTCTCCTTGTTGTTTGGGGCAGGTATCGTGATGTTTACGACGGGTCTCGGCAGCAAGTCAGGTGTTGAAAAAAGCGGCTGGTTGCATTATCGCCGCACGTTCTTTTTGCTTCTCTTTGGGATCTTTGATGCCTATATCCTGCTATGGAAAGGCGATATTCTAATGCTTTACGCCGTTGCGGGGGCTTTGCTTTACCCATTGCGGCACGCACAACCAAAAACCTTGGTCACCCTTTCAGTCACCATTTTGTTTTGCTCTTCCTTGCTGTTCATCACCGCTGGTGGAGTCATGATGGATGCAAGGGCTGCAGCAGATGTTGTTGAATCGGACCCTGACGGCAATCATTCTCAGGCTTTCCTCGATGAAGCAACCCTTTGGCACGAATCAGAAAATTCATTTGAATACAATGAAACGGCAGTCGACAAAGAACTTGACATTCGCAAAGGATCCTATGGAGAAGTTGCGGCCTATAACGCAAAAGGCGTCAATGAGAATCTGCTGTTTTTCGCCCCTGTGTTCATGCTTTGGGATGTCATAGGAATGATGCTTCTTGGAATGGCAATGTATCGGAAGGGGATCTTGTCGGCAAAAGGTTCGCGTATGTTCTACATGCGGTTGACGGTGGGCGGCTTTGGCGTGGGCTTGCTCGTGAATGGGTATGAGTTGTATCAGGCGATTGATTCTGGATTTGATGCGATCGTGATATCGGGCTACTTTCAGGGCACCTACCAAGTTGGTCGAGTGTCCATGGCCATGGGCTGGTTAGGCCTCATCATGCTGTTTTGCCAAAGCCAGATGCTCCCTTCACTGCGCCTCAGATTGTCAGCTGTCGGGCGCAGTGCTTTGAGCAATTACCTTCTCCATTCGCTGATTTGCCTGGTGCTGTTTACGGGCGCAGGATTCGGTTTAGTTGGCATGTTCGAGCGCTGGGAATTGTACCTCGTTGTCCTCGCAATCTGGGTGCTTCAGCTTCTTGTGAGTCCTTGGTGGTTGAACCGCTACGCCTTCGGCCCTGCAGAATGGCTTTGGCGTACGATGACCTATGGTACCAAGCAACGTTGGCGTGTGTAAGGTTGCGTCTTTTATCCACCTCTAGAACGGGGTGCACAAAGACATCTATGCCCCCAAGCGTTAGAAAGGGAAGCGGGCTCGACTTGAATAATGTGGAGTTCACGAGAAGCCCGGCGCGTCGGTTTCGTGCTCTTGGCCGCCCTCGTGATGGCAACGACTTCACTCTCAGGCTGCACCGGTGTTTTGGATACAACGGTGAACCCTCGAGCCTCACTCAACGCCTACCCGTTGCTCATTCAAGAAGGCGAGACCGTCACCTTTGATGCACGTCAATCCGAAGCAGTGGAAGGCGTCATCACCTCGTATGCTTGGTCGTTCGGCGACGGCAGACAATCAGAAACAGTGTCTGGTTTCACCTCTCACACATACGCAACCTATGGCATCTTTACCGCTCAACTCACCATCACAAACGACCAAGGTGGAGTGGATGACATCACGGCGACCGTCATCGTGAACGGTGCCCCCCAACTCAACCTCACCTTCCCTGAACTCATTCGTTCCGGTGACTCTGCTCTGCTCGATGCCAGTGACAGCTATGACCCAGAAGGCAAATCTCTGAAGTTTGCATGGGATTTGGACTGGAGCGAAGACAGTGACAAGGACGGCGATTCACGAAACGACATCGACGCAACCACCGATACAGTTCTGATTCCAACCAACCGTTCAGGAATCATCACTGGAAGTTTGTTCCTTGATGATGGTGAAGGGGCGACGGCACAACAGGTGTTCACCCTTAATGTGTTAACTCGAAGGTATGAAGTGACATGGAAAACAATGGAACTGGAGTACACGTGGGATGAATACCTCGATCAAGGGGATGAATGGCAAGGCAACATAACGCCTGGCTTGGAAGGGCGTGTGTTGAGCTTCGAAGGTATCCTCGCTCTTTCGCAAGATGTGTTGGCTCCCCAAGATAATTTCACCCTCAATGTGCTGATCATCAATGATGGCTTCAAGCGCTCTGATCAAACCTCAGGGGAGAACCTCACCTCGAATGAATCAGCCACAGCGACGGTTTCAGCAGAGGATTTGAACACGTTGGGTGAAGACGGTATGTTTGACTCAGACTCAGAAGAAGATCTCTTGCAGATGCTGTTGATGGATGCAAACGCTCGGGCTGGTCAAGGTGACTGGACGTGGACCGTTGTCGCTCAACAAGCCGACCCCGACCCACTCTTCGAAGGCACACCCGACCCTGATCCAGGAAACGACTGGACCCTTACCGTCGTTGTCAAGTTGCATGTACCGGAACTTGTCGAGATTGCTTACGAGTGACCACTTTGGTCAATGGAAAGGCGTATCAATCACCAGCCCTTCGCATGGACTGATTGCAATGGTCGATACCCTCGAAATCAGCCGCGTCAACATCCGAGATTCGTTGTCTGTTGACGTTTCAGTCTGGATGCACCACCCGAACGATATGGACTTCAGGCCCTCACTTTCAGTTGCAGGAAACACCTTCACGATTTCAAACCACAGCGACGGCGCTACCCTTGCTTCTATCGAACTCAATGAAGAACAGATGGAAGCAGTTGTGCGCGATGAAGCCGCAGAACTCCGTGTGAAATTCCAAGTCCGCGGCATGCACGGAGAACTCTACAAAATCCACCCAATTATTGCAGATGGGAAGGCAAAGAAACTTGCTACTGCAAACTGGAAAACCACCCAAAAAGTCTCTTTCGAGTGAAATTTGAACCCTTTTGGGGTTTGGGACAGCCACCGTGTCTTTCATAGCGGTTCATTTTGATTTTTCAGTACATGCCCCCTAGAAGAGAAGGTAAAGGATCCCAGAAGCAAGCACGTTACGAACGCCTAAAAAACGAGATATTACGCTTTGTTGGCGCCAACCCAGGGTGCTCCGCTCAATCCATCGTCGCCTGTCTTTCAAACGACCGAGCCATGCGAAACCATGGACTTACGCCGCGAAAAGTTGGATTCTTCATACCACGTCACCTCGGTGATTGTCTGGAATGGTGGCAAGATCATACCGCTGGACGAAGAGTCTATGGTGAACTTGGCTGTGTTCAAGCACCCGAAAAACTGTGATCTTTCCCCCACCAATGGGGGCGCACTCATGTATGGTGTTGTTCACCCACGAAACATGACAGCCACCGTCGCGGCTTACTTTGATCTCGATGGCACCCTTCTGGATGCATCGAGTGAAAAGACCCTCGCTGCCGAACTTGGCAAGCGCCGCCCTTGGCGAATTCCTGTGGCGGCAGTAAGCTGGACGCTTGGGTTGGTCGGCAACCTGCTCCGTGGGCGGGCTTTCTATGATGCTGCTCGAAACCGGGGTCATTTTTCACTCGCTTCTTGGCGTGTCCTCGAAGCGTATTCGACCCGTTTGGCAGCAGAACGTCTTGCGCCCTGTGTCTGTGAAGAAGCCAAGGCTAAGTTGGCTTGGCATCGTGAACAAGGGCACCGACTCGTCCTGGTGACCGCTACCATTGCGCCCATGGCTGAAGCGATGGGTGAGGTGCTTGGCATGGATGCAGTTTACGGCTGTGGGCCAGCGTTACGCACCGGCATCCTCAGCGGATCTGAACGAGGCTGGTCGGTTCCTCGAAGAAAAGGCAAGGTTCCCGTTGTCGAAGCCGACGCTCTGGCGAATGGGCATGATCTTTCACAATGCTACGGTTATGGCAACACGCTTGCAGATTCTTGGTTCATGCGAATCACTGGAAACCCAGTTGCGATCAATGCAGAAGGCTCGCTACGAACCTTAGCCAAAAAGCAAGACTGGCCGATGCATGAATGGCGGGTTTGAACACGAACGCTATCGCACCATTGAGTAAAGAGCGGCCCCACCGCGATTCGAACACGGGTTGCTGGCTCCGCAAGCCGGCGTGATATCCAAGCTACACTATAGGGCCTTGGTGTTCGGTCCACCGACCGCTTGGATATAAGCGCAACGGGTTACGTTTTCCCGTTGCCAAACCCTGAGCCAAGCAAGCCTTCTTCACGCCTCACCGTTTGGACGGAACATGGCGGTGGAACTGTCGCGAAGGGTCGATTACCCGATGCTGGATGGTGCGAACATCGCATACTACCCTCGAATCTTTGACCTCGCCCACCGTTTTTTCGAAGAAGCATGGGAGCCAATGTGTGGCGTATCCTATCCAGTCATGATCAATGAACGCAAGATTGGATTCCCAGTTGTTCGTGTTGAAACTGATTTCATCGCCCCCTTGCGCTATGGCGATACAATCCACGCAACGTTATCCATTGAACACGTAGGAACCTCTTCATGCACCTGGGGCTACCTCCTGCAAAACCAAAATCACGATGTGCTATGGCGTTCCAGTCAAGTGACCGTTTGTGTGGACATGGACACGTTGGAGTCCAAACCGATTCCCGATGACCTCCGAGTAGGATTGCTTGCTCACCTCGTGGAGGAATCACAGTGAGTGATTTAGATTTAGGATTCACGATGCGAATGGATGACGCAGATGCCGTGCCTGCTCCGCCCGTGGACATGTTTGCCGTCCGTCCCGACCCTAAAGGTCCCAAAACAGTGGCTGTGCTGATTCTGCTTGGAGCCATTTTATTGGCCTATCAAGCCTATGGCGATTATCAATTCCACAACGCAGAAGACCTGTCTGATTCTGAAGTTGAAACCTTATTGATTACACCCAACAGTCAGGCGAGCGATGCTGATGATCTAACGGTCGAACAGTACCAAGAATTTCATGACCAAGCCCGTGATTCTGGCGGCTACGGCCTTCGTGCGGCCGGGTTTGCGATCACGGCCCTGATGATGATGATCGGTTCGGTTTTGCTGTTTCAACTCAAACCACTCGGCGCCTGGTTGAACGTGATTGGAGCCGGTATTGGCCTGACCACGGGCGTCGCCGGGAGTTGGTTGGTTGGTGGCGCAGCAGTGAACAGCCTCACTGGTCCTTTGTTGCTCACCTATGAGATTTCAACTTATTTTTGTGGCGTTTGCATGGTGACTTGTCTCAGCCTTGCTGCTTTGCCGTTGCTCAATGCTCGCGCAAGGCTCGCACTGTATTCAAATCCAAAAGTGGTTCTTGTTTCAGAGCAAGAATGATCCGATTCAAGCATCGCTGGGGCGGGGCCATTTCTTGGCAAGCGCCTTTTGCAACCCTTCATCCATTGTAGCGTTCCACCAGTCACTGCCTTGCCAAATAGCGTATTTGCCGCGTATGCCTCGTAGATCTGCACCGGAGAATTTACAATTTCTGAAGTTGGAAAGGTTGAGTCGGGCTTTCCTCAAATCTGCCCCCCTAAAATCAGCGCCATCGAATGCAGATTTCATCAAATCCACTTCATACATCGATGCTTTTCGGAAATCGCAGTTTGAAAAATCACCCTCGGTAAGGTCGGCTCCATCAAGGATGCTCCTGCGAAAGTTCGAACCAGCATGCCTTCCTTTCCTCAAGATATCAGAGGCGTGGTTTTGGAAGGACCAATCCAGTACGACGGATTCGATTTCACCGGTTGATTCTCTTGGGTCGTCGCCCCCTCCGCCAGACATCACCATAGTGTAGCCTCATGCAGTGGACCGTTTATCAAGGTGAGCGCGACCTTCTTCGGTCAAAAGAGCAAACCTGTTTTTGTCTTCCTTTCCTTCAGGAATGGCGAGGAAGTTTCGTTCCCTCAATCGATTGAGATAAAGCGAGAGGTTACCGGGTGGATCGATCTTTGCATCATCGAACAATTGGTTGATGATACGCGGCGGGCTGTCTTGGATGCCTTCGACTTCTCGGAGGTAGTGAATCGCACCGAGGACCTGATCAGGTTTTCGTTCCAATGAACAGGTTTCCAGCAAGACTCTGAAGGCAGACCCACGTTCAGGGAGGCCCTTCTCTTTCGCAGCAGAAACAGCGGCCTGCATTGCTTCAGCACGGGCTTGAGTAAGCCTGTCGAGCATCAGGGTCCACGTGTCGTCTTGTCGGTGAAGGGCTAACTGCTCTTCGACTTCCATAGGAGCGCCTTCAAGATCGATTTCGATGTCACCTGCGATGACGGAGACTTTGCTGCTCGTTTCCATTTGATGCCCCTCAATGTGAAAGTGCCTCTCTTTTCCGTATAACCCTTTAGCGTTCATGTCAATGAACATTCGAGCCTGAAACATAGTAAAAAATCCAAATTATCCATGGGAAACCCCTCCATCAGCCGTAAGGAACTTGAAGGGCATGCGACCCCAGAGGTTCAGTGACAACCATGGATAGCCCTCGCCGAACCGGCCCGTATGTTCTTGTTCTGCTCTTGTTGCTCCAGTCATTTGCGGCCATTTCCGTGTCTGCAAACCCCACTGCGGGGGCCGTGAGCACTTTCGATGGAGGCATTGCAGCGCCAACGGTGAACCTCATCGAGGGTCAGATAAACACCCAGCTAGGAATTGAAGTGCCACGAAACGTGACTTTCAATACGGCTTCGTTTATCATCAACGCCAGAGATGAGGTGCCATCACCTGGGCAAGTCTACATTGACATCGGTCAAGATGGGGTCAAAGAATGGGCTTTCGAAGGTCAAGGGTATGGCGATCTTGGGCATCAAAATACATTTGCCAATGGAAACACAACTTCTGAAGTCTTCTCAAATGGCTCCGTGTCATCGCTTCCATTTATCCTTCCATTCGCATCAGCGATTGAATCAGCTCAGGTCAACACTTCGTTTGCACCTGAAGTGAACGGAGGCCTCATGCCCGTTGGCGCGGTCACCGACTACACCTCGGGGGATGTCGACAACGATACATTACCAGAAATCGTTGTTCTTTCAAGGGATTCAACGGTGACCGGATTCAATGCAGGCGTTCTCCGTATTGATTGGGATTCTGCTTCAGGCCTCGATGTATCCAGTTGGGCTCAGACCTGCGCTGGTGCCAGCGAGGTTGCTGTCGGCGACTTCAATGATGACGGCCATGATGACATCGTCACCTTCGCTTACGGCTCAGATTTAGCTTGTGTCCATTTCACCAATGCTACAACATCTGCCATCGGGGCCGCGCAGCCTCTTTCCCTGTACAGCAACAGTATTTCTGCAGCGGTCGGCGATTTCAACAACGACGGTTATGCAGATGTGGTTTCAATTCACGCAGGTGGACAATTTGTGGTCCGAACATACAGTGACAAAATCAGCGCATTTACCGACAACCAAACTCACACAGTCATGATGAACAACACCGCAACGGCAACCACGCTCACCTCAATGACAGGTGGAGTGTTTGGGGTAAATTCAACCACGTTCTCAGCTGTTGTCACGGATTTTTTCGGCCACAGCACACCGCTCGGATGGACGCTCGGTAGCGGTATCTCGGAAAACCCAAACCACTTCGATGGCATAGAATCAGACCTTGTGGCTGGTGACTTCAATGGCGACGGAAACATCGACTTTATCGGGACCAATCAACAAGGCTACACCATCGCATTGAATGATGGGCTGCAATGGAACACCACGAATGTTCTGTCCACTGTTGCCCTCACCAACGCCTCAGTCTTCGACCACGATGGCGATGGTACAACTTCGCTTGTTGTGCCCTCTCCCGGGTCCAGTGACGGCAGCGCCCAGACCGTTGATGGCAATTTGACGGTCTTTGCCTTGAACGCTACATTGATTGGAAATGTTTCCGCCATTGTGCAACCTTGGTCAATACCAACCAATGTCCAAGCCGTTGATATGAACGGCGATGGTTTTCTCGAACACATTGTCGCTGCCGGTGAAAGTGCTCTTGGTTTGTACATTGGTGGGTGGCACCAGATCGGCCTGGATGTGAACAATGATGGCCAAGATGATCTTGTGACATCAGGTTATTCAGGCGATGCTTCGTTTGGCATGATGCCGCTCTACATCGAAGACCCTATGGGGAACACTTCGACCATCCTTTCAACCCTGATGAACGCACTCCCCTACACAGCCGATGGCTACGGTGTGCGTCTATCCATCCTGGATTTCTCTTTATCGAACACTGGAAATGGCACGTTCAACCTCTCAGGGATGGACATTGGGTATGACGCATTTTTCATCGTCGAAAACAATCCATTTTCAGCGGGGAACCTGACCAACATCATCAATCAGCAGCAAACAGCCGGTACCGGGACAATTCTCATCCCGATTCCAGTCAATGCAACCCGGAATGGGACCTTCGCAGTTTCAGGACTGAACGCACAATACGTCCCGGGTGCACCAAACCTGTCCCTCCCTCCAACACCGGTTCTTTCGGTGACTGAATTAACTTCAGACCGTGTTACGTTTGAATGGCAAGACATCTCTGATTTCGGTGACGAACTGATCCAATTCGAAGTGTTTCGGTCCGCTCCGAATGCTGCATTCGATCTCACTTCTCCGCTGACCATTGAAGGAGGCAACATGACCATTGATGGCGACATCGTTCATGGTGAATCCTATGTCTATGGCGTCCGCTCCCTCCATTCGTTTGGTGTGACGAGCTCCATGTCCACACCGTTGCTCGTCACCATCCCATACCCAGCACCCCCATCTGCAGTGAACGGGCTTACCCTGTCCGATACCACAGATGACACCGGTGGTTCACTTGATGTGACATGGAACATTTCGGGCGATGGGCCTGTCGAATATCGCGTCTATGTTGAAAGTTCCAACATCATCTCCCTTGACGGTTTGGTAGCCATCGCAACCCTGCCTCATTCCACAAATCAACCAACGATGTCTGTCAACACGGCAGAACTTGGTTCCATCCTTGTAGATGGAACCCCTTACTATGCTGCAGTCGTTGCATTCGACAACTATGGTAACGCAACCTCGTCCTTCAGCACTGCAGGCCCTGTGAGTCCACTGAACAACTCAATGCGAAGTGCGTTGATTGAATACACCCTCTCATCGAGCAGCGATCATACCCTCAACCAATTCGGTTTGAGTGCTCTTGATTCATTGTACCTCAACATCACTTTGAGCGCCAACGGCGAATTCCTGGCCGGTGAGGCCCTCGAACTTCACGCCGAGGCATCAGGCATCACGTTCAGTATCTCGGGAACCACCGATAGCGAAGGGGTCTGGCAAGCTGTAGCAGCGGAAGACCTCACAGAACTCGGTGGGACCTTCACCACGTTCTTTGACAGTGCTTCATTCACCATCGAATACCTTGGAAACAGTGGTGGTATCAGCATGCAACCTGTTGCACCAGCGACCCTCACATTGGAAGGAATTGGTTTGCTTCGTGCTGAGATCAGCATGGATGGCTCCGTTCTCAGTGTTGATGAATCAGGCGTCTACAACCTTGAGGTTGACTTGTCTGCGGAATTGCCAACACAGAACACCTACCTCGAAGGGCTAACCTACAGTTGGGAGCAGCACAACGCCAGTGGCAATGTCACCAGCAGCGGTACGATTGAGGTGAAAGGGGGCCAATTGATTCTTTCAGGCACGGCCAATTCCACTGATACCTTGACCCTCACCTCTGACCCAAGCAAGTCTTGGATCATTCCATCGATCAATCCGCTCGTGTTCTCCTTTACCGGCGGTCCCGATGACAGCGGCAATGACACAAACGAGACGGACTCCAATGAGACGGGGAACAATCAGACAGACGAGCCATCGTTCCCCGATGCAACCCTCCCTGGCACCGTTGTATGCGATGCAGGAGCGTACACTTGGGAAGACAATGGAGCAGACTTGGCCTTCACCTGCACCATCACCAATCCGAATCCGTTTGATGTGTTCGTAGGGTTCTCATGGAAAGTGATTCCAACAACGCCTCCACCGTTCACCTTTGAGTCGTCTTCCTTGACGGGTAGCGGACCAACCCTCACCATTTCTGCGGAGGGCTCGACTCAAGTTGAATTCCTACCGGTTCGTAATGGGCCATCTGACGGTTTGTTCCCCGGCATCCAGGGTGTTGGCTACGTCGTCTACATCACATGCTCGGAGCTCGGTGGAGCCAATCAGTGCGACGCCATGTCCACGCCATCCGCAAGCACCGAGGGCGAATTACAATGGACGCTTGATGAACCATTGAAAATCGATGCACCAATCGACACAACGCCAACCGAGACAAAGAGTTCCACTCCACTTCTGGTTGGCGGCATTCTCGGACTTCTCTTGCTGCTGGCTGTTGCTGGCGGTGTGATCGTGTTACGAAATAAGGAAGAGGAAGAGGACGACTGGTACGTCGAAGAGGAAGAAGAAACTGCTGATCCTGTGGTGGAGAAACCAGGAAGAGAATCCAGCAAATCTCTTCATGAACTGAAATCTGAAGGGCGTTCAATCGAGGACATCGAAGTTCCAGAAGAACGTGCTTCAAGTCTGTTTGATGAGTTCGACACTTCCCCTGTTGATGAGATTGAGGACTATGAAGTCGAAACAACTGAGGACGAATCTTCTCTCGAAGAGGCCGATGAAGTCGCCGAAGAGGCCGACATCAGTACGGATGAAAACGGTACTGAATGGTGGGAAGATGAAGAAGGCGTCTGGTGGTACCGCGAAGAAGGATGGGAAGATTGGGCAGTTTGGGAAGACTAACCCCATCGTAGGTCTTTTCATACAACCGTTCTCACCCTCATTACAGAGGGCGTTTCATGGAGCATGAGTTCAAAGGGTACGCACTTGTTCTGCAAGAGGGCGCTGACCCACGAACTGGCGGTGTTGCAATCGCTGGTTTCACCACAGCCGGAATGGTTGGTGTTATTGCCGCTTCACACATCATCAAGACCCTCAAACTCCGTCAATTAGGGACGGTCCTCAACGCCGAATTTCCGGCCGTGGCACTGATTCATAACGAAGTTCCAAAGCATCCAGTGCGGGTGTACCAAGGCGAAGGCATCGGGGTGTTCACCTCCGAAATACAATTCAAGAATGAACAAGACATCATGTTCGCATCGACGGTTTTGGAATGGTTCACGAAAGGTGGCTTTGATCGCCTCATTATCATCGATGGACTGGTCGGTTCAAGCGATGTTCCAACAGGGCAATTGTTTGGCGTCGGTTCTTCTGATGCAGCACGAGCACGGCTTCGAACCTCAGGCATCGAACCAATTCAGCAAGGTATTGTTGCAGGTATCACAGGTTTCCTTCTTGGTGAAGGCGATCGACTTGGCATTGATGTGACGGCTTTGTTAGCGGAAGCCAGCCCTTTGTATCCGGATGCAAGGGCTGCGGCTCTTGCGGTTGAAGCGATCGGTGAATTAACCGGCCTCGAAATCCCATTGAGTGAACTTCTGGAGAATGCACAAACCATCGAATCAAGCGTGCAAGATGTTATTGAAAATTCGAGGACCATGCTCCCGGGGCCTGAACTTGATTTGGGCAATGACCCTTCACTCGACCCTTCAGTCGGATGATTCCCGAGCATTCTGTACAACTTTAACAACCGTCTCAAACGGTGCATCGGTCACAAGCATCGGTTCTAAATCAGGGTAGCGCGCTGCTGCATGCCCGGTTTCAATCAAAGCGGCGATGAGCTTCTCCATTTTCGGAGCCCCGCCGACGCCGGCAAGACGGGGCAAGGCATCGAGGTTCAACAAGAGATGTTCTCTGCTCATCAAATCTGCAGCATCAGCAATGTGGCGGACGCTTCTTCGAACTTCTCGGGCAGAATGTTCGATGTCTTCCTCATCCCAAATCAGACCTTGGTTCCGAGCCAGTTCGATGTCTTCGACCGTCGGATGACACATTTCCAATGCCCGTTCCTCGGTCATTCTCCCTGCGATTTCACTGTGCCACATTGGGCCAATCCAAAGAGGCCCACTTGCGTTTGGTAGGTCCTCTGGTGAAGGGTGTTGCACAAACCGATAGGGGACGTCTTTGCAGCGGACACGCCATCCAATCGACTTTCGAATCGCTGTAGCTTCTGACTTACTGGTTCTGACCAATAAGGAAATTCGAACATGGTGGCCATCGAACAAAGCAAGCAATGGCGTGACCACCTTGTCCAGGCGAGCAGCCGTGGTGGCGACTGTTGCGATCAACAATCGAACCGCGTCATCGTGAGCATAAGCGTCGACCAAGCCCTTTGCTTGGTAGCGTCGAGCCTGACTTGATGGTGAGGAGCCCGTCAATGCAGCGGTATCTGTTGCGGTCACTTCGACTACGCCGGTACGGGAGAGGCTTTGCAATGCGGCATCAAGGAATTGAACAGGAGATCCAAATGGATCCAAATCGACCCATTGGTAAGCAGCACCAACCATCGCCATACGTGCATCAAGCCGTTGAAAGTGAAGGCCATTGTCGAACACAACATTGGAAGTTTGCCCGTGCCGGTCGTCTTCTTGTTCATGTTCAACCGGTTGCTGTGGAGGGTGTTGTTCATGCGAGGATTGGGCCCAAGCCAGAGCGAACTCATCCAAGTCATTGGCAGTGATGCGCAACCGGTGTTGAAGTTCCGCAGGGATTTCATTGCGCCAGCGGCGTATTCTCACGCCGGTAGCACACAGAGCATCAAGCGCTCGAATGGGGCGCCCCGGTTTGACCAACCAATTGTGCTCTAAAGCGTCAGCTAAGAGCATCACGCTTCGAGTGCGGGCGGGCGCCATGGCTGGATTGAGAAAACCCACACCAGTGTGTTTTGCAGGGCCCCTTGGCATGTGCGTCGGGCGCTCTTGTTCCTCACGAAGGTGAACAAGAGTGCGCCCCTCAAGCCAGAGGTGACCAGGCCACCCAGGAGGGGAGGCATGCTGTTGTTGCCGCTCGGCCATACCCCTCCGTGTCGCTTCCCATTGAAGACCACACCGATGAGGAATGAAGTGGGAGGGTACACCAGCATTCAGATAGCACACTTGGTGTTCAATAGTACACCAACGCTTATACGAGAACCCAATGCCTCCATGAAATATGTCTCTCTTGACGTCAACATCAAAGACCATGCTTGGAGCAGGTGCCCTGTTCCTTATCTTGAACCTCGCAGTCTTGGCTCCAATCGCCACAAGTGCTGTACCGGACGCCGTAGCTGAAGCAACGAAAGAAGCTCCAAAAGACGCTATCTGCTCGAACGACGACTGCACAGAATTTGAATCCGATTGGCTTTCCTCTTCCGCCGACCGAGATTTCTACGCCTGGAACCTCACCAACGTTGGTGAAGTGATGCTCGGTAATGCAGCGGTGTACGAAGAAATCGGACCGGTCACCTACACCATCACCTCAGATCGTTACTTGACCAATCACAACTCAACATCCGGTGAACTCACCTATCACGAGAACACATCCTATGCATGTGCAGTGGACAGTGCAGTCCCTTGTGATGTTCACATCACCCAACTCAACATTGGTTTCATGCCTCAAGTCATTGGAGCTACAGGAACCGCAATGAACGGCGTCATGGATTTGACCAAGGTCGGATTCGCTGCCCAAATGATCAACCAAGACATGAACACAACCCAAGCAGGCCAAGCCACCACCGGTGACCTCTGCAAGGCTGCTGTACCTGCTGTTGGTATGGTCTCAATTCCATGCGATATGTGGGCGAACGGTGCTGAAGCATCGTGGAGAGCTTCCGCAACAGGCCAAGGCATTCATATGATGAACAACGATGAAACGCTCAACAATACTGCTGGGAATTGGGTATCTGGCGATTTGGACGCAGCAATGATGAACACATCTCACCCCTATGATGCAGACTTCAACATCTCCTTGATGGGCACACTCGGCCCAGTTGCCTTCATTGGCATGGGCGCTCCAGAAATGCTTGTTTCTGACGTCATGGCCGATCCCGCAAACTCGACTGTGATGCAACGCGCAACCACCTATGGTTATGTTAGCATCGCCACAATCATGGACCTCGACGGGGATGGAATCCCAGAAACACCAATTCCAGATTTCTACAAAACATTCGTCCGAGACTGGACCATGTACGCTGCAGTTGGAACAAGCTTCCTCGGCTACGGCGGCGGATCTGACTTCAACGCAAGCAGCACAGAAGACATCGCCAGCCGACTCCACAACCTCTTGGGCGTCGACTTCACCGGTGTAAACGGTATCTCACTCATGGTCGCCGGTCACTTGACCGCTACGCCAACTGGCCTCATCGCTACCAACGCTGGAGGCACAGGATTCGGCCTTGCAGCATTCCTGACTATGGATGCAGCAGACGCAATGGGTGCCTACAACCTCACCGTTGAGCAATACACTGCAGTCATGACATGGGCTGGTGGCTGGGCAACCTCTGCATCCTCAGCAGAACTCGGTCTTCTTGGCGGCGTTGGCACCATGAGTGCAGAACAATTTGCCAACCAAACCTTTGGTGGCATGAGCCCAGTTGGGGATCCTTACCTCACTAACTCCCTCAACATGGGTGGAGCATGGGGAACAGCACTCGTGCCCGGAAGCGCCGGCGCACCAGCAGTCGCCCTCACACAGGCTCAATCCGGAAACGTCCTCTATGGCCCTCTCGGCCTTACCACCACAGCCGGAGCAACCCTGTTCCTCTACGGTGAATTGAGTGGCATGACCCCTCCAATCGACTTTACGACAATGGGCGCAGGCACCCCAATGGAATGGAACACCTCCACCGTTGCCATGCTTTACGGCGTTGATGAAAATGCAGCCGCAGCAATGCGTGCGTTCATGTTTGGTGCTATCTTTGGTGACTTTGTCCCAGGATTCCTCGTTGATTCCTTTGGCACCTCCCCATACTTGACTCAAGAATTCAACAACTGGTTGCTCGGATGGCACGATCCTGTGAATGCGTTCCTTGCATCTGGCAACCCAATGGACATGACCGTTGGATGGACCAGCCTTGAATCAAATGCAACCTACTACGGATCCGGTGGCATCGTGAGTTCAACCGGCACCTCCTACACCATTTGCACCGGAGAAAGCAGCGATTGCGACAAGGGCACAACCCTCGCCATTGACGACAGCTCTTACTTCTCCTGGAAGGACCCTGCCAAGATGATGAACACCTTCGGGCTCATCACCGCCGAGCAACGTGCTGGCACCATTGGTGGCTTCCTTGCTGACGGTAACAACACCGTCGACCTTTCTGGATACGCTACAGCACCAATCGTTTGTGAAGGCACAGATGTCCTGAAGGGCATCCCAGTCGACACATGCACCGCTTCACTCGATCCTTTGACCCGCAACATCCAAGCAAAGCTGTTGGACACCGACACGCTGCTTGACGCAGTCCCAGGTGCTCTTCCAGTGTACTTTGGAAGCGATGTCTCGATGAGCGTGGAACAAGTCAGTGGCGCTGCAATTGCAGGCAGTTCTGAATCGTACTTCTACCTCGACACTCGCCCAATCACTTCAATGAACGAAGCACCGGCTTTCACCGACCTTCAACCAGTGTTCAAGATTGTGTCAACTGGCACCATCGGCGATGCTGATGCAGAGGACTTGGAATCGAAGATCGTCCAGAACCAGGAATTCTTTGGTTACTGGTCCAACTTTGACAACATCGCAGATTACATCACCCTGCTCTTCTACATTGCAGCGGTTGGATGCATCGGCTACGGTGTTGTCCTCTCTGGAAAAGAAGAGTGAGTCTAGGATTGCTTTGAGGCGCCAACAGGCGTTCTCGAACGAGCATCCAAGTGATGCATGATCGTGAGACACACAGTCAGTAATGACTGAATTCCACGCCTTCAAGGGCGTGTGTGACTTTGTGTCCATCATCGTTGACAGACCCAATGATTGCGACGCCAGACATGCGTTGGCTTAACCACTCACAGATGCCTTCTGCGTGGTCTTGGTCAACTGCCAAAATCATGCCACAGCCCATGTTGAAGGTTCGATACATCTCTCGTGTTTCGATGCCACCAGCGGCTTGAAGCCATTCAAATTCGGGATGAGGCTGAAGTGGAGATCCGATGTGCCAACCAAGGCTATCATGCAAACGCAAGAGGTTCGACAAACCGCCACCGGTCACGTGACAGATGCCGTGAAGGTCGCTGATGGAAAACGGTACATCCTCTGTAGCGCAGGCGTGGAACAAATCAACAACTGGGTCACAATAAATCCGAGTAGGGTTGAGAAACACTTCACCCAAAGTGAAGGATAGATCGTCACGACCTTCGAACCTGAGGACAGTGCGTCCAACACTTGCAACTGCAAATGGAGCCTCATCGGTGTACTCTGCACCAACGTGCGACATCACCTTTCGAACCAGTGAGTAGCCGTTGGAATGCACACCAGAGGAAGGCAAGCCAATCAAAACATCTCCAGCTTTGAGATGTTCACCCGTGATAGCATCACCTTTCTTGACGTAACCAAGCGCCGTACCTGAAAGATCCAGTTCGGTAACAATACCTGGCAGAGAGGCCGTTTCGCCTCCAGCGAGCGTAACGCGTGCAAGCCTGCAGGCTTGAGCGAGCGAGGCACCGAGTGCAGCGTGTGTCTCCGGATCTGGCTTTGGTACAGCCACATAGTCGACAAAAGCGATTGGTTCTGCACCGACACAAAGCAGATCGTTGACGTTCATTGCCATGCAATCGATGCCAACACCGCCCCACTGCTTGAGCGCTGAGGCAATTTGTAATTTGCTTCCAACCCCATCGGTTGCGAGGGCCAACAATGAATCTCCAAACTCAATCAATCCGCCAAAACCGCCAGGCAAATCGACCGGAGCACCGGGCGTACCCGGTTGCCTTGTTGAGCGGCCAAGCGAGGCGATGAGCGATGCTACAGCCGCACCCTCAAGGTCGATGTCAACACCAGCACTCGCGTAATCCATTGGCTCGGCCATACCCCTTCCACAGAAAGGCGTTTCAAGAACCAACCGGCTGAACTGTTCAGGCCTTCACTTCAGTGCATTGGCCAGAAACGGCAGACTGAGGTCCAAGCGGTGGTCAATACCAGAATGTGTGCCACTGAATTCTTCCCAATGGTGTTTGATACCGAGTTGTGAAAGTCGATCGGTCAGGGAGCGGGACCCATATTGGATGTGGTATTGATCGCGGTCTCCGCAGTCAATCCAAAATCCAGAGAGGTTTTGCAATCCTTCTGCTTGTGTTTCAATCATCACCAGTGGATCAAAGGCCAACCATCGGTTCCATGCCGCTGCATCGATGTGAGCGGTTCGTGCTTCAACAGGTAATTCAATGCCGATTGGATTGTTTGTTGTTGGTTGCCTCGGGTCATAGGAAGCCGCCATTGCGCAGATCATCAGGCTGTGGAAATCAGGGCCAGATAACTTTGCTGCTTGGCGAACATGTTCGACATAACCAGCGGCTGAGCCAAACGAGGCGACATGCGTGAGGGTCTCACTCAAGGTCGGTTTGAACATTGTTTCAAACCCAACATCACCAGAGTGGCAAGCGATTGCACCCCAGCATCCAGGTGCCATCATGGCGTTGACAAGCGCACCGTACCCGCCAGAAGACTTTCCGACCAAACCGAAGTTCTCATTTGTTGAATACCGGCGAATAACGGCTGGTTTCAACACTTCAGCCAACCACGTCGACCACTGGCCGAGGGCCGGTGAATCCACGAATTGATTGCCACCTAAGCTGGTGAATGTATCGGGCATGACCAAAATTGATGGCCCCATCTTTCCTTCTGAAACGAGTCGTTCATGGCGTTGGGGGATTGTTTCTCCAAACGCTTTCCATCCGGCTCGTGCAGGCCCAGAGGAGGTGAACGGTGCAAGATAGACGATGACAGGAAGTGCCACTCCATCAGCCATCGCAGCGACGCCTTGGGGGGGGATGTGAACGAGCACTTCCCGTTCGGTTGGATCGCCGAGGCGGTTGTTCAACAAAGGGGAGTCAACCGACCACCGTTCGAGCAAGCCGCGCGTGGGTGCAAAAGCATGGTCGGGCATGATGCTGCCTTGGGGTGCTTGCACATGGATGATGCGGTGATGGCGTTCGGTCAGTGGACACAGCAGAATCAGAAAAACAGGTTACGCCGCCAACGCGGCTCTCCAGTGGAAACAGGGGGGTGGCGATTTGGTAAAGATACGCTCATAAACAGTTGGCGTTACACAGAGAGAGTTCGGTTGACAAAGAACTCCCATTGGTGCCCAAGATGTTGCAAGAATTCGACCTCCCTGCCCGTTGGACCTCCTTGATTCAAGATCATTTTGCAGAAGCGGTTCACAACCTTGCACAAATGTGGCCTGACGAACAATCGATTGAAATTTCCTACCGTGTCATCGAAGGATTTGATCCCGAATTCGCACATGACATCGTCGAGCATCCTGAACTGCATTTCCATGCCTCGAACCAAGCCCTTCGACAGTTCTTACTCGATGCTGGGCACAGCAACATGTACCCGTTTGTCAGGATTGTCCATTTGCCCAGCGACCAAATCCGCATCGTGTCTCATCTGAGAGCCGATGATATTGGCCACATGCTGGCCATTGACGCCGTTGCTACAAAGATCACCGGCGTACGTCCTCGCATCTATGCAGCCACCTTCGAATGCGTTGGTTGCGGTCACACCATGGTCATCAACCAACCAAATGAACAAGAATTGATTGAACCGATCGAATGCCAACAAATCGATGGCGGTTGTGGGCGTGCAAAACGCCAAACACGGTTTGAATTGAGGCAGAAAGATTCGATTTTGATCAACTCTCAATTTGTCGAACTCCAAGAATTACCAGAACAAATGAAGGGCGGTATCCAGCCAGAACGTATTCTGTGCATTGTCGAACATGACCTCGCAGGAAAACTCAACCCCGGCGATCGCGTCAAAGCCAACGGTGTGCTGTTTATCCGTTCACAGCGCAAGGGTGGAAAAGACACGCCAGTGTTCGACATGTTCCTACGCATGCATTCGCTTGAGCGGCAAAACATTCCGCTTGAAGAAATCGTGATCACGGAAGACGAAGAGTTGGAAATCAAAGAACTCGCCCGCCGTCCCGACATCTATGAGGTGTTCACAAACAGCATCGCCCCATCCATCTTTGGAATGGAGTTTGTGAAGCGATCACTTGCGCTCCAACTCTTTGGCGGCGTGGCTCGACTGAATGCTGACGGGACCAGAAACCGTGGCGACCTCCACATCTTGTTGATGGGGGACCCCGGGGTTGCAAAGTCGCAGTTGCTCAACTACATGGCAGATATTTCTCCACGTGGACGGTTCACATCTGGGCAATCGGCTTCCGCAGCAGGTCTTACCGCAGCAGCGGTTCAAGATCCAGCCGCTGATGGTCGCTGGACATTGGAAGCCGGTGCGCTTGTGTTGGCCGATCTTGGTCTGGCCGCCATCGACGAATTCGACAAAATGAATGAAGGCGATCGTTCAAGCATGCACGAAGCGATGGAACAACAAAAGATTTCGATTTCAAAAGCTGGCATCAACGCTAGCCTTCGCACCCGCTGTGCAGTGTTAGCAGCAGCCAACCCCAAGAGCGGACGGTTCGAATCGGTGACCGATGTCCCATTCACTTCACAGATAAACCTCGCACCACCTTTGGTTTCCCGTTTTGATATCATTTGGCTGTTGACGGACACCCCTGAAGCTGAAAATGACGCAAAGATTGCCAGGCACATCATCAACACCCGGTTGCTCGGTGTGAGCGAATTGCTCGTCAACGAAGGCACAGCACCGGACCCAACCAAAACCGCTGCAGAAGCAGGCGTCAAAGCCACCAAAGAACAGGGCGATGTGCTTTCGAGGGACTTGATTCGAAAGTACGTGGCCTACGCCAAGCGAAGCATCCACCCCTCGCTGGATCAGGAAGCGCGCGATGCAATTGTCAACTATTACGTTGATACCAGAAAGCAAATTGGCGACTTTACCGACACGGTTGCCATCACAGCCCGTTCCCTCGAGGCTTTGGCACGCTTGGCTGAGGCAAGCGCACGCATCCGTTTGTCACAGGTTGCCACAATCGTAGACGCAGAACGGGCCGTTCGCCTCACAAAGAACTGGCGTGCAGATCTCATGGGCGCTAATTTCGATGAAACCGCCATGCACACCGGCAAGAAAGGCGGTGCAAGGAACCGAGAAAAACTCATGTTTGACATTGTATCAACGCTTGCTGTCGATAACGGTGGCGTAGCACAACACAACGACGTATTGAACGAAGCAGAGCGGCATAAAATCGATCGGAGCCGGGCAGAAGACATCCTTGAAAAGTTCCACCGAGATGGAAAAATGTTCAGGCCAAGCGGCTATGACACCCATGGAATCCCTTGAGGTTCATGGGTTTGAATCTTGAAGGATGAACGCTTGGGTGGAAGTATGGCCGAACCGCGCACCACCGAGCCCGTCGGTCAGGTTGATGACGCTACAGCGCTTTCACCTGAGCAACTTGGGTTCATGTGCGGCATCGAAGTTCATCAGCAATTGGCGACAGGAAAGTTGCATTCGCGCCAACCAGGCGTCCTTTATGATGTGACGATCGATACTGTCCCCTCCGATTGGAAACGCTTTGAGCGAAAATTACGAGCAGCACGCGGCGAAGGTGGAGCAATTGACATCGCAGCTCGGTTCGAAACCCGTCGAAACCGCTCGTTTGTCTATGTCCAAAGTCCAAATGCAGGCTTGATTGAACTTGATGACCAACCACCGTTGAAGCATGACAGCAACGCCATTCAAATTGCCCTCACGGTGTCAGCATTGCTCGAGGCCAAACCAGTTTCCCTGCTTCAGACGATGAGAAAAACAGTCGTTGATGGATCCAACACTGGTGGCTTTCAACGCACTTCGCTTGTTGCCACTGATGGAGTGCTGCACACGGAGGCTGGCCCAGTGGGCATTGACGTGCTGTGCTTGGAAGAAGACAGTGCTCGTAAACTGGACACACTCGCAACGGCGAATGGGGAGCAGGTCATCTACAACCTCGATCGTCTCGGGCTTCCTCTGATTGAAATCGCAACAGCACCCGATGTCGTCTCTCCAGAGCATGCCCAAGTAACTTCGATGGCCCTTGGGCGTGTCTTACGTCAAACTCGACGGGTACGCCGTGGACTCGGCAGCATCCGCCAAGATCTCAACGTCTCGCTGGCCTGCGGCGACAGAGTGGAAATCAAAGGTTGCCAAGACCTCAACTGGATCCCTCGAATCATTCGACTTGAGATGTCCCGGCAACTCCACTTCTACAGACTCGCGAATGACCTGAGGGCCTCACTTCAACTCCCTCTTCTGCCACCAGATCGAAGAAGCGACGATGCAGAACTCGAAGCCACAGTGGCCTCATCAGTCGCTGAACATCTTCCTCTTCACCTCGTCGATGTTTCGTCTGCGTTTGCTTCCTGCGAATCAAAAATGGTTTCCACAGGCCTGTCGAACGGCCACACCATGCTCAGCCTACCGTTGGCTGGCTTGAGTGGAAAGATTGGTTCCAAAACCCTGGATAAAGAAGGCGCTCAAATGCCTCGACTCGGCCGAGAATTGGCCGGCGCAGCAAAACTTGCAGGCGTCAAAGGTGTGTTCCACTCTGATGAATTACCGGCGTACGGCATCGAACAAGAGCACATCGATTTGGTTCGTCAAGAGCTGTCACTCACAGAGGACGACGGATTCATTCTGTGCCTTGCCCCACGTTGGCAGGCCGAATTAGCGCTTGAGAGCGTCCTTCAAAGAGCAAGGATGGCTTGGCACCGAATCCGACAAGAGGTTCGAAATGTGGTGGTCAAGAAAGGAGCACCTGAAGACGGCACAACAGCACCTATGCGCCCTCTTCCTGGTGGCGCACGGATGTATCCTGAAACAGATGTCCCCTCCATCGTCATCGATGCAGAACTCTGGAAAGCAACCCTTGCGACCTTGCCAATGAGCGATGAGGAACGCTCAACTCGTATGTCTGATTACGAAGTATCTGCAGATCAAGCCAAACAATTGGTTGCCCGAGAACTCGATGACGTGTTTGTCAAGCATGCCGAAACCCTCCCCCACAAAGGTTGGGCCAGCGTTGTGCTCGAGAACGACGAAGCAGACCCAGAACTCTGTGCGAAGGTGCTGAAGGTCAAGGAACAAGGCGACATCACGCGTGAATCGATGAACGAAATCATCGCGGCCTTTTCGACTCAACGCCCGTCAATGGCTGAGATTGCAGCTTACGGTGAAGCTCATGGCTACAAGCCAGCTGACGCCGGAGACCTTGCTTCAACCATTCAAGCGATTGTCCAAGAGCGAGCGGATTTCGTCAAAGAACGAGGCATGGGCGCCATGGGGCCGCTGATGGGTGTTGTCATGCAGACCGTCGGTGCAGCAGATGGCAAAGTTGTCAGCGCTCTGCTCCGGGAAGCCATTCAAACGACGATGGAGTGAACAAAATGGACCTCCGTCCGTTGATTCTTGCCGCACTGATTCTGTTGACGTTGCCTGCGGTGAATGCAAGCGCAGAACCCGTGGCATTTGACGAAACTTACACCCTCGATTGGACGCATGATTTCGGCGGTTCTTACATCACCACAGCCCCACTCTTTGTCGATCAGCAGTTGTTTGTCCGCACCTCGGCCTCATGGGGAGGTGACAATTCACCAACCCTGGCGGCTTTTTCACTTGATGGCGAACCTCTTTGGTCGCACACCAATGCGAATTCGACCCACCATGACATGGCTCCATTGCTTCATGTTTCAGAAGGGGAAGGCTCGTGTGGCTCGTGGCCAAACATGCTCGTTGTTGGTTGGTCTGATGGTCAGATTGAGGCCAGATCAACCGAGGACGGCGCCTTGATTTGGGCGCATCAATCCGAACCAACAATCTGGGGGATCACAGGAGCGATGGCAGTCGATGAAGACCGCATTGTGGCCCCGACTCGCTCCGGTGTAGTCGCCCTCTGCGCCTCAAATGGAGTGCTCGAAATGGAGGCAGACACGGGTCTTGGTTGGCGCAATGGCGTAGCCATCGGAGCAGAGGAATATTTCTTGGGCGATGAATCCGGCGTTCTCTGGGGCGTCACCCGAGATGGCGTTGTACGTTCAATCAATCTCGGAGAAGGTAAAATTCGACACGCCCCCCTGATGACAACTGCGGGCCTGTTCGTTCAAGTTCAAGGGCCCACATCCAGCACGGTTCACATCATCGATGTTGACGGTTTCACTTCCCAATCGACCCTTCGAATTGGTGCCTCACCTGCCGTCCCCGTCATGTATGATTCATTTGTGCTCTCAGCCGATTCAGAAGCCATACGTTTGTTCAGTTGTGCGGTTTCCTGTGAAGAAGTCAACCGCGTTTCATTCCGCTCAAACGGTGAAATAGGGGTGCTGGGCGAAGGTCAGTTTTCACTCCCATACAACGGCCTTGAACGTGGCTGGGGCCTCGTGAACGTGTCGTCAAGTGGCGACCTTCTGCTCGAAACATTCACCACAGGAGCGGACGGTTACGCTACTTCTGCACCAGGCGTCCTCACTTACGAGGAGACGACTTATCTTGCCTTTGGTAGCGATGACAGCGTGGTCTATGTCTACACCTCGAACCCGACCCACACTGTTGAGAACATCGAAGTCGAGCAGACGGAATTCGACTGGTTTGTCCAAGGGATGACGTTTCTGTTGTTCCTTTCACTCGGCGGCGCAGGTGTCCAGTTCTTACGGAACGAGGGAACTTCAGTGTTGAAATTCTTAAGCATCTATCTGCTCATCATTGCTCTTCTGGTTGTTGACCAAGTGGCGGTTCAATGGTCCCATTTCATCGAGGAAGTCACCCCGGATGCCGATGCTCAAGACGTATGGGATCCGTCATGGAACGAATCTTGGCAAGGGACGCAAATTGTCTCGATCACCATCGAGGGGGAACTCCATTCAGTTGGCGGCCTTGAAGGGTACACCAATGCCTACGAACTCACCACGGCTGCTTGTGAAGAACTCGGTCTTGAGATCCGTGCAGAAAGCACCAGCCTCGGGACTTACGTTGTGGCTTTTGACGGCGTGACGGGTGAAGGTTGGGAGTACACCGTCGATGGGCGTTTAGCAACCCTCGCTGCCGACTCTGCCATGCTTGACGCCGGTTCGATAGTGCAGTGGTATCCAGTGGAAGCGAGGTAAGCCTCAAATCGTGGGGGCCGGTGGCCATGGATATGTTCCGAGCCCTAGGCACCCACGGTCCCGAACTTTCTCCAACAATGGGGTTGGTTCTGGATGTGCTTTTGCTTGGAGCCGCTTTCTGGCTTCTCGCTGGTCAAAACCGCCGTTCAGTCCACGATGTTGTCTTGATGGCAACGCTTGTGTTGAGTGTTTCTCTGCTGCGCGTCGTTATGCAGCCGCTTCCGAACATTCAACCCGTCACAGTCGCTTGTCTTCTCGTCGGTGCCCAACTTGGCGCTCGGCGTGGCGCAGCGTTTGCTGTCATGGTCGCCATGCTGTCGAATTTCTTCATGGGCGATGGCTGGTGGACGTTGTTCCAAGCTGCTGGATGGTCGGCGGTTGCCGTATTTGGAGCGAATTTCTCCCTCGTCGTCGATGGTGTTTACAATGCTGGACGCACATGTCTTGCTGCTGTTATCTCGGCGTTTTTGTTTGGCCTCATCGTCTCTTTTTCAATCCTCGACGGCACCTTTGGTGCCATGGAGTTCTTGTTGTACCTGGTGAACGGCCTTCCGTTCGATGGTCTGCACGCCTTGGGCAACCTAACCTTTGCAATTTGGTTCGGTGCTTGGTTCAGCAGCCTCCTCGTGCGCCAACCAACAATTGAAGCATTGGAATACGCGGTGATGGACAGCCATGGCATCGACGCTTGATGAACCAACGATGGCCCTCATCGTTCGTCACGATCTCAACCTGTCGACCGGTAAGGTTGCAGTGCAGTGCGCTCATGCAGCGGTTACCTGCACCCTTAACGCCAAGAAAACAAACGGGCGGTTGGTTGAACGGTGGCGTCAATCCGGGGCTCGGAAAATCTGCCTCAAGGTGGAAGATCTCGCTGATCTTCAACGTCTGGCTGGCCAAGCCCAATCCGCAGGCATCGTCAGTTACCTGGTCAAAGATGCGGGTCACACAGAGGTCGAGCCTGGCACCATCACCGTTCTTGGTCTTGGACCAGGGCCTCGGCGTGCCATCGACGCCCTCGTCGGAGAATTGAAACCCTACTGACTCCACGAGCCAGCATGGGTCTTCGTTCATTCATTCACAGCATGACCGCCCCACGCACTCGGGGCGAAGCACCTGAAGATGAAGTCAAGATGGTGTTCGTCGTCAATCATGGACTAAAAATGGGCAAAGGGAAAATCGCCGCTCAAGTTGGCCATGGTGCCGTGATTGCGACGATGAAGGCAGGCAAGGAACGACCCGGTCACCTCGAGTCCTGGCTCTCCTCTGGACAGAAGAAAATCTGTGTCAAGGGGAACGATGCTGAACATCTTGAACGGTTGGAACAGGAAGCGAAACAACTCAACATTCTCACAGCCCGCGTTCATGACGCCGGCCACACTCAAATCCCAAGTGGCTCATTCACGATCTTGGCCCTTGGTCCAGCCGAAGAGGCGAAATTAGAACCGGTGACCGGGGCTCTCAAACTGCTTTGATTCGCCACCGTCTTGATGAAGGGGGGCGCTGTGGCAACATCATGCGCCACTATTCATCAAGCCGAATCGATCTGCGCTCAGACACCGTGACTCAGCCGACCCCTGCAATGCGCGAAGCAATGCATACGGCTGCCGTTGGGGACGATGTCCTCGGCGACGACCCCACGGTCAAGCAACTCGAAGCGAGGATTGCAACCATGTGCGGCAAAGAAGCTGCTCTGTTTGTCCCATCAGGTACGATGGCTAATGCCATCGCTTTGCGATGCCACACCTCTCCCGGCGATGAAATCATTACCGCCAAGAACAGCCACATCTACATCTACGAAGGTGGCGGGTACGCTGCTCTATGTGGCGCCTCGATCGCTCTGGTTGACGTTCATGGTGGCCTTATGCGTCCCGAGGATGTCCAAGGAGCGATTCGTAAGCAGGCAGGATCGTTGTCCCACTACCCAGATGGCACATTGGTGTGCGTCGAAAACACATCCAACCGAGGTGGAGGTGCCTGTTATCCCCAATCGACCCTGGATGAAATCGCCGCAGTGGCAAAAGAAAATAATTGCGCTGTTCACATGGATGGGGCACGGGCGTTCAATGCTGCAGTTGCCACAAATACGCCCCTCGATCGAATGGTGCGCGACTATGATTCAATTTCGATTTGCCTTTCCAAAGGCCTCGGTGCACCCATCGGGTCCCTGCTCGTTGGCTCAACTTCATTCATCACCCAAGCACACCGATGGCGCAAAATGTTTGGTGGCGGAATGAGGCAGGCTGGAATGCTTGCAGCCGGCGGATTGCATGCCCTCGACCATCATGTTGATCGCATGGCAGAGGACCATGCTCGCACCATAAGAATCGCAAAATCAATCAATGAATTGGATGGCTTTTCCGTCGATTTGCCGACTGTGGAAACCAACATGGTTTACTTTGACTCAACGGTTGATGCCACCACGATTGTCGAGGCTCTGTCCACTGCCGGCGTCGATGTGCTCGACATCGGGCCAAACAGTTGTAGGATTGTCGTTCACCTTCACGTCACCGATGAAGACGTGGATGCGGTGATCAACATCTTCAAATCACTCAATTGAGTTGATATAGCCTTGAATGGTAACCTTCCATGACAGGACGGAATCGCAACAAGTGCGATGTGTGTGGGCGCAAGAAACCAGTCTCACCGTGCGAACTGTGTGCCTCAATGATTCGGGGTGCTCCTAAGACGGCGTGGGATTTCGAAATTCCAGAAATGCTTCACAACGAAGTTGCAGCCTCCCTTGGGGGGCCACACCCAAACACAAAACAAAGGTGGAAAGCCTTGGAGCGTGCTTACCAAGCCTCTGACGATGTGAATTGGGCCAGGTTGCCAAAGGCTTCTGATCCGGTGTTGGAACTTCCTGCGCCTGAACACGACCTCACCGCCATCATCGATCATATCGAGCAAGGGCTCAAACTCTCTTCAGAAGAGCGATTGATTCTTCATCGTGGTTTTTTGATGCATGATGGGCTTCATTTCTCTTTTCAAGACGACGCAATGAGCATGAACGGCCGAAAACTTCCACGTGCAGTCCCAACCGTATCGCTTCTGCGTGTCCTTTCGTCCTCCAAGCTCAGAGTGGGATGGGATTTGAGCAAGTTGTTGATTGTCTTCGGTTGCTCGGACCCAGTTGCTATGCCTGAAGCAGGGCATGAAGTCAATGAACAAAGGCATGGAAGGGATAACTTTTACCAACGCCGTCGGCTCTTACGCCGAGCTAACCAGCCAAGCAGGCATGCTGTCAATGGTCTGTTAACTTGGGTTGGGTGGATGGCAGAAGAGCATATCCCTCCGCCCCGAAATCACATTCTTCATCCTCTCGCCGCTTGGGCGAGGGACATCCGGCAGCGGTTAGACAAACGATCTGGTTTTGATGGAAACATCGTGGAGGCTTTCCTCAATCACCCACCAGATCTTGAAGAACTCGACAGTTACCCTTGGCTTCAACGATGGAAGAATTACCGAGGCACACAACAAGGCAACGCGCCTGTAAAGTGGCCATTACGCATCATCGGTTCAAAGCTGAAACTTCGTGTTCGGACCAAAAAGGGTACGACGCTCCACACCAACGTTCCCGAAAGCCCGGCCCTTTGGTCCCTTCTTTTATCCTTGGCACTCTCTCCAGTTACGTCCCATTCAGGTGAAATGTTGTTTGCCATTCAACATAACTGGACTTCGGTTGCAACAGCTCCAACACACATCGCTGCACCCCTCAAACGTTCAATTCGGTTTTTGAATGACATCATCGAAGGCAGCGATGGACGGGTTTTCGTTCATCAAAAGCATATGCTCGTCGTGGGCCGTCTCGGCCATTTCTACGAAGTGTCCGTCGGTTTAGGCGTCCACGGAGCCCCATTTGTGATTCACATCATCGATTCCCTCCTCCCTCGGCGTACGACACCCGTGTGTATTCACCACGGCAACTTCCACGCCGCAGTCCCCCTCGGTGACACAATGGCTTCGGTTGTGCTCACCCTCTTGGATGACGTTGGTAGCACCCGTCAAATCCCTCCACTCCTTGCACACCTCGGCCACCAATCTCCTCTTGGGTTCCCTGGACTTTTGGATGAACATCATCTTGCTCTGCTCGACGAAGGAGCAGTCGCCCAACTCAAACAGTTGCTACAAACCTTGAACGGGATGGTCGCACCTTACTGGTTGGAAGAATTCCGTGATCAGTTCCGTGCCAGAGGTAATGAGGTGAATCCACCAAATAACCGTCGCTATTTCAGATACATGGAACATCGAAACCGAGATTATCAACAGAATTACACCCCTGTTGACGGTCATATCGGGGGGGCTACTACGCTTGTGGAGCATGCAGTTGCAGTAAAACGACCCGTGCCGTTTGAAGCGATGGCTGAAATGTGGGCGAAGTCCCTTACATCATTTCTTGAAGAACCTCAAGCGATGGTCGATGGAGAAGGCCTTGATCACAATTACATCGATCAATTCCAGCGAAACGATTGGATGTTTTTGAGAAATCATGGCCAAGCAGAAGTCGCCGGCGTCATCGGGGACATCCGGAACGGAGAGCGTCGATTCTGCGAAGTGTTTCCAAGACTGTGGGAAGCGATGCTGCTCCAACCAATCGGTTCCAATCTTCGATTTGACGCAGCAGACGGTGGTGAATTACAATTCGAGCATTGCATGCTCAATGTGACGCTTCGCAATGGGGCAGAACGACGACTTGTGCGTCGCTTTGCGACCTTACTTGGGTATGTAGAAGAAGGGCATGAGCAGGGCCGCATCACATACCTTCGCAGAGACCATCCACGCCAATGGGCTCGCAGAAACCTGAGTGAGAGTCTCAATCGGGCCCAAGAACGCTTTGGGTTTCGGGGCGCTCCACCTTGGTGGTGGCATTACATGGACGTTCAACAGGCACCGGAGGCGGTGCCAGAATTCCGTTGGGAGTTGGGCATAGATCTTCGTGACAATCCAGGGCCTCGGATGGAAGGAGATTTCCAACCGTGATTACGAACGGCGCACGGCAACAGCAACACCGATCATAGCGAGTGTCGATATGCTGGAGAGAAAGGGAACAGTTTCTGGATCAGTTGATTCATCTGCAATCAGTTCCTCAGGAATCAAGGGGTTGAACTGGTAGACAAGGTGGACAGAGAGATCATCGCCATCAAAAGCTGCAGGCAAGTCAACGCTCATGCTCCCTTGTGTTTCGTTGCTGAGGTGTATGATGTCCCGAACGATGTGAGGGTAATCGCCAAGGCCGTTGGAACCTTCTTCGAAGTATGCAGACCCTTCGACAACCCAGAGGTATGCGCTGAGGGTGCCTTCACCAAACTGCGCCATATCGACATCGAGGCTCCATGTCACGGTCCCTTGAGAGTCGCTGATGGGCGTCCAACCAAACGTGCTGCTGCCGTTTCCAAGCAGCAATGGTTGTTGTACGATGGTGGTGAAGTCTTGCTGAAGGCTGTCAGTTTGTGCAACACTCCCTTTCACCATTGTTGTGCCATTGAACACCACTGCTGGTGGTGACCAGCGGCCATAGCGATCGTGGAACCGTTTGTCGATGACATCGGTTCCGAAGGGGTCTTGAACTTCTGAAATCGAACGATGTATGTGGTATTGCTGCATCGAAACATTGGCTTCCACATCATCCAAAGCATGCTCCACATCCACACAATTGGAACACCATGTGGCGGTGTAAACTTCGACGATGCTTGGCAACTCACTCAGGTTGACAATGCTGGCAGAGGTCTCGTTGGCTTGAGTCGATTGACCGCCAAAGACGGCTCCCGCATCAAGGGTTTCTGCAACCCCTGCGCTTGCTCCAGAAGAGCATAACACGAGCGTAATCAAGAGGCTGAAGAGCCTTCCTTGTGTGACCATAAGTCACCGAGCCCGGCGCGTGTTATCAAGGCGTGGGCTGGATGCAGCGTCGCTAAGATTTCCAGGCACGTCATCTCACATTGGAGAAACACGCCGTTGTAGTCAGCTTCCCCGGCCTTTTCAGCCGCAGACAACGCCTCGTAGCGAGAGCGGATGCCGCTGCCAGTCATGCCAAACACAGCGCCAAGCCGATCGGCCATGCCCGCTTGCAACCCCATCGACACAAGGGTCGCAAAGAAGGCGACGCAAACGGCCATGCGGACCTCGGTGTTCGCAGTCAGTGCACTCGTAGAGCCTTCACCAAGCAAAGCAAGCCGTGCTTCGGTCTCATAGTTCACTTCATCCAGCAATTCTTCACGAAGGGACTCGCCCAACATGTCGTGAATGTGCTCGATCGCTTGCTCAACCCCATCTTCTCGGATGTCATCTGGCGTCTTCGTTGCTGGCTTCTCTTCCCAACCCATCGTGATTCGGGCTTTGAAGTGGTTGAGCAACGTTCGCTTGGCATTGATGAGTTGCTTTCGCGTGAGTTTGTGCTGGGCCATTCCAGCTCGTCGGTCCATCTTCGAGAGCAACCCCAGTTCGCCAGCGACTTCGACGGCTGCCATAGCCAGCAAGATGATGTTGAGCTCGCTGCTTTCGCCCCGGACCCCTGACTTCTTGCGGCAGATGCTCTGCTTAGGCATGCCCAGTTGCTTTTTGAGGGCCTTGTTATCCAAGGCTTGACGTTGCAGTTCCAACTCGCCCTTGAGCGGTTTGCACATCATCTTAATGAACGGTTCAGCCGCTTGCATAGCGAAGGAACCGTACATCTCCTTGACCTTCTTACGAACGGCCTCAGCGAGAGGATGCTTGAGTCGCGTTGTGCTGCGGTTGACCTTGCGCAACCGGTTCCACTTCTTTCGGTTGCCTCCAACAAGTCCCTTTGTGTCCATGTAACCGCCACTCGTACCCATGTTGCCGTTGATGTCGCAGTTGTTGCGAACCGCTTCGTGAGTTGCGGATTCACCACCGTAGGTCGTCTTGCCTGGGTTTGTATCAAGCATGTCAGCTGAGCTCACCACAATGCCACAACTGTTGCACTCAAGCTCACCCTTCCGGGCGTCCAGTTCCATCTTGCCAGCACCGCATTCGATGCAGTCGTCTTTTCCTTTCATGTTCTTCTTCTCCATTCATATCACCGTTCCTTTTTTTGTGTTCTGCGAGTGCAAAGCCCGATCGCCAAAAACTTCGGCGCCCCTAAAAGCGGCCTCATTGGCTCCGGTTCGCACAGCATACATTCTACTCTGCACGCCGAGGCCGATAAAACTTCCGGTCGACAAGAGTAATTATGAGTAAACAAGAGTTAACCTTGTTCACTTCCTCCCATCTCTTCACAACAACATCGTCTTCAACAGTATATAAGCGACCGTAGGCGAATCGAACCAGAGCCAGCGGTAGAAAAACCACAGATGAAGATTGGGCCATGGAACACGATCTTGAAGAGTGGCAATCAACCCTCAGAGCATTCTTGATGGACTGTGTTCTTTTGGCATATACGTCTCAATATTGAATGAAAGTTGTTTGCATAAAGGTATCATAAGCAAGTATGTTTTGCCATAATACACACGGAGGGTCTAACATTTCTAAAACCTCAACCAAACAATCTTTTCCAATCCGTGCCATAAAGTTCGGACTAAGAATGCCAGGGAGATTTTTCAACCATTACATCATCTATCCACTTTTGGATAAAAAAATGGCCAACAGCAAATTAGATCTTTACGTCCACGACCAGGAAAGAGGATTGCTGCGGGAATTAACTACTGCAGAACGAGTCAATTGGAGTCTCGAATCCGGTAAGGCATGCGATGCAGTGCCTTGGTTAGATCGAATTACTCCGCTGATAGGCAAAAATGATACTGTCTTTGATGTCGGTGCAAATATAGGCGTTGTCTGTCATTGGTTCGCTGATAGATGCGCCGTTGTTCATGCCTTTGAACCGCACCCAGGTAACTTCAACACAATAAAAAATCAAATTGATTTGAGGAACATGACAAATATTTCACTGCATTCAACAGCGGTTGGAAAGGAAAATACGACAATGAAACTGCATGTAAAGGGATTTCATGGCCACCATTCTCTCGGTGATGTGGATAATAGTCCGACAATCGAACACATCGATGTTGATGTGAAGCGCCTTGACGCTCTTGCCAAAGAACTCGAAGTCAATCACATCAATTTCCTGAAGATAGATGTGGAAGGCTTTGAGGTCGATGTCTTGCTCGGAGCACAAGAATTACTCGCGAACAAGCAAATTGACTATGTTCTTTTTGAATTACAAGATTCAATTCTACATTCGATTAACCGTACCTCGCGACAAGCGTTACAGCCATTATTTGATGCCGGGTACGAAATTATTGATCTGCACGGTAAATTGGTCGGTGCAAATGATTCTGAGCAAATCGTAAATGGCGATTATTTGGCTTGTATAGATGGCGCTGAAACAGCTAAGAAATTGGGCTCATCGCCCTTTGAACTGATTTAAGCCAATTAAAGTTCCAGTTCCTTGTATGGTGCTCGGGAGCCCTCAGCAGTATGCAAAAAACGAAAGCCAGAACATGAGGTATGAACGACTTTCACCGTGTTCCTCAAAAACCCTCGACCGTATTGGAGTGGAGAGGGCGGGCCATGAATCGAGAACAACCTCCCATCACCATCGAAGTGCAGCCTGTTGGCGAGCACTTTCCCGTGTGGTTGAAGGACGCTCTTCTAGCTCGAGAGGGGCATGCACTTCTTGTCCTCTATCCGAATGAGGAAGCACGAAGCCAAGCTCTTCGTTTACTTGCAAGCCACGGTCTATCGGTCGACACGACACACCATCTGACGCTTACGCGGCTGGTCGACTTGGTCCATCTTGATTTGAAACGACCTCGTAAATTACAGGACGGCCCAACATTGTTCAACGTTGTTCACGAACTCACCAAGCAAGCAGCGGAGCGAGGAGATCTGCCACTGTTGTTCGCTCCCACGAAACAAAACAGGGTTTGGAAGCCCTACAACACGGAGCGAATCCTCTCCCTTCATCGAGCGTTGATGGACCTTGATCACCCCTGGTCGTGGGACGAAGATCCTGGCGCCAGAGAGCTCGATCGTGTTCTTCGAGAGGTTGGCAAACGTCTGGAAGGGACCCATCCCTCTTTGGTTGAATCCTCATTGGTCAAGGCCTTAGAAACCGCGTCAACGCCCTTCACCTTGAACGACGTTGATGGCATATTGATTCTGGACGCCGCACCAGATTACACTGAAACCGAAATCAGCTTGCTTCGAGCACTTTCGATGCATCGCCCAATCCATCAATTATGCAATCCGGGATCGTTCCGCCTTGGCCACCATGGCACCTACATCGACGATGTGCCTTATGTCGGCCAAGAAGACCTCCCGTCGTGGGTACCACACCACACCGTCCATACTTCTGCCAGCGCAGCAAAGAACGACACCGGCTCGAAGCCTGACATTCACAGGGTGCAACTGCACCAACGAATGCATGCAATGGACGGGGCCATCGACATCGTGCGGCATTTCAAGGCTGCCAACGAAGGAACGGTTTTGATCATCGACGGCCAAGCGACGTCAACAATCGACCTCTGGCGCTCCCGTTTGTCGGAACTCGGGGTGAATTTAGGCCGGGGAACGGAGCCTTTGAACGCCGTTCCTGGAATCAATCATTTGACACGCCTTCTGCGATTAGGCGTCGGTGCAGAAGCATGGTCAATGCCCCAACTTCGAGGCCTAACTTCCCATCAAGCCTTGCCCCTCCTCAACGGCGGAGTGCCTGAATTACAACATCCGAGTGTTGCCGGCTGGCTTCCAAAACCTCATCCAGAGGTGCTCGAAAGCATGGCGCGAAGTTTCCATGTTCGCGGTGGACCGGGCGCACTCACTCGGTGGACACGAACGTTAGCAAACGCCCAACCTCAACTCGGCCGGGATTCAGATCAAGCCCGCCGCGCCCTTGAAGAAACGCAATGGTGGCTTGCATGTGTTGCCAGAGTGTGGGCACCGTTCATCGAAGGCGATGACCAAGAAACGCTCGGCGAGCGTGTTGCCGGATGTATCTCAGACGAAACACTCCCCCTCCCGCCTGTGATCAAAAGTGGGGAAGCATGGCTGAATCATATTCTCTCGCATTTGGATTGGGGGGCGTTAAGCGACAGAGTAGGCGATTATGATCGCACCTTACCAGCATTGCAACACCTTTCGACCGCCCACAACGATGCGAAAACCCTTCTCCAGAAGGCTAAATTCGACACACCGAAGTCAGGGCTGGCATTCATCGAATACCTCGAGCGCCTTGTCTCGGAAACGAAAATGCCAAGCGAACGAGCCGCCAGCAAAGATGTCCGCGTTTTAACACCAGAAGAGGCCCATGGAGTCTCAGCAGAGCTGATTTTATTGGTTGGCATGGATGTCGACGCCTGGTCGATGAAACTTCCTAAAGTGCCTTGGCTCGATGCCCCGACCAAATTGAAATTGGGCATGCTTCACACCGATTTAGCCGTCCGTCGAGGGCGACACCATCTGCGCCATTTGCTGCAAGCAGGCTCAACGGTTGTTGTGTTCGACAGCACCCTCGAGGAAGGTGGAGGCCCAGCAGCCCCCTTTGCTGAATGGCTGGCAGATTCGAAACGTGATGGGGACTTTTTGACTTTCCAGGGCGCTCCTGCATGTGTGCCAGATGAGGCAATCAGCGGCGAAGATCCCCGAAGAGCATGGCAAATCGACCCCTCGACGCCTGAATACACTTGGTTGACCCCTCGCCCGTTCACGATGCATGCGAGCGGTGGTGTCGTCAGCGGTCTGCGCTCCGGACACAGGCCAAGAGATGAGCGCCAACGCATCGGATTGGGGTTGCGAGAAGACCGCAAAACCATCGGTCGAATCAACGCAGTACCCGGTTTGGCGATGGCTTATGAGGCACAAGTTCTGAACGACCGTAAGCAACGTCAACCTTCGTTTGACGATCTTGAGAATCTAGAATACATGCCATGGGAGGCCAGGAATCGTTTGGTCTCAACAGACCTTCTTTCGCTCGAACCGACGCTCAACCAAGCTAAAATTGGCAGCCGGGAGCAAGCGGTATGGCCCCATTTGGGCATGCGCAAGAACGCAGTCAGCCGAGGCGTTTCCATCGATCCACGCCCTTTGCCTCCAACGCCACTGAGCGAAGGTGTCCTCCCTGATGTCCTTGGAATCCGTTCACCAGGGGTCCATCGAAAGGTTTGGTCAGCAAGCCGTTTGCAGCCTTGGCTTTCCTGCCCACGACAAGCTTGGGTGACTGGCCACCTTCAAGCCGAAGATGAAGAAGACGAACTCGAAGACATCGATCACCGCACACGCGGGCAGATTATTCACGATGCTGAAGCAGCCCTTCTGGCGTCCCATGGCGTTCCAACCGGCGGCGAAACAGAACAAGAATCGACACCCCTGCATCTTGGGCCGAACTCAGACCCAATTCAAGGATGGCAGGCCATCTTGATTCACCTCGAAGAAAACGTTCCTTGGTTGACTCGAAACGATGCCATCGCCACCCATCGATGCCGCGATCTTCTCGGCGTCGATCCTGAAGCATGGCGCGCTCATCTTGATGGCGAGCATGAACTTGAACCAGGTGGCCGAATCTGGCGAATGTTAGATGCAGATTATGCTCTTGAAAATGCAGGACCATTGGCCTGTGAATGGCCTGTTTCCAACGGCGATTCATCGTTCGTGGAAGTTGATTCGCTCAACGATGCGGGGGAGCCTCGCCCGTTCAACATTCGAGGGAATGTGGACCGAGTTGACGAAGTGATTCTGAGTCAAGAGATGCACGACAAAGCCATCAAAGACAACCTGCTTTTCCCTGGTGGCGACACCAGAACACCTCTTGATCTTCGAAACCCAACATCGAGTGGTCCAGCCCGTCGTTGGGTGATTATTCGTGATTTGAAAACCGTTAATGGTCCAAAGGTTGGCGAAAGCGGGAAGCGTCATCTAAAGGCACTGTTCAATGAAATCCAACTGGGTCTTTACGCCCGGGCTTGGGAACTTGCTCATCCAGGCGATCGTGTCGTTGGCGTCGGCGTCATGGAAGTTGGTGAAGGTTCAACCCATTACGTTGAACTCGATCCAGAAATCGAACCTTACCTCGACGGACTTTCGCTTGGTGAACGCACGCTGCTAAGCGCCAACCAGTTCCGATTTTCTGATGATGACTCCTATCAGAGCAACGGGTTCCGAGCATGGATGAATGAGCGGCTACAGACTGCTCGTCGAGCCGTGGACACTGCAGCTTCAGGTCACATCCATCCTGTCCCAAGTTCCTCATGTTCCTTTTGTAATGTCAGGTCAATTTGCCCATCGTCCGTCCTTGGAGGTGAGTCACGTTGAGCAACAATCGAATCCCGTTCAACCGCAGTCAGCGCCTGGGCCTTGACATCGATCGGCACATCGCCCTCGATGCTGGTGCAGGGACTGGGAAGACCACAGTGATGGCTGAGCGTTATGTTCAACACCTCATTTCACCCCTTCAACGCTCAACATTGGTGCTTCCAAACGGACCAAGAGAGCCTTTGAGCGGGCATGGTTCGTTGCGCGCTCCTGCACGTGAGCGGACAGAACGCAAGGCATGGCAAGGCTTGCTTCCAAGCGAAGTTGTGGCGATTACATTCACCAGAAAGGCCGCATCCGAACTGAAGGCGCGAATCAGAGCGCGGGTCGCAGCGACCAGGAAATCACCGGTCCAGGGCGGCGATGATGCTGGTATTTTTGATCCGAGAATCAGCTCGGATGCCGATGTAGAGATGCTCCTTTCATCGCTTGATGAAGCACCGATTTCAACCATTGACGCCTTCCTTTCCCAATTGCTTGCCCCTCACTTGGATTTGGTTGCGGTCCATCCGAGCCGCGAGCAAATTGCCCAAGAACGAGCACCATTGTTGATTGAAGAAGCCCTGCATTCTGCATGGCGAATTCGAACGGTAAACGATGCCCAAGAAGCAGGTGTTTTGGGCTACGTCAATTCTTTTATCGAGGCCAGAAATCGGCTTGCTGTAGCGCTTGGTGGCCAAGAGCAAGCCTCAGTCGTGTTGTCGGGCATGCTCAACAAATCTCTCTTCGTAGAGGAATCAAAGCGAGCCATTGAAGCCCATTCGCTGCGTTTAGGGGCCCCATTTAGCCATGACACTCAGATCCCTGAACAGTTGTTTTTGGAGATGTTTTTACAACCGATTGCCGAGGACATCGATTCCTTTGCAGTGGAACTCCATGCTCTTCTCAATGATTACATCGACCTGTATTTACCCCACGCCACATCCTACATCGATCCAGCACAGGCGACTGCTGGAGGACCAGAAACACGCTTCAATCATCTGCGTCATATGGCGCGCCATGCTTTCGACGAGGAACCCTTGCTCCGGATGCAATGGGTTTGGAACACGGCGATTGCAGCCGGAGGGAAAATCAAAACAGATGGAACCAAAACCACATTCTTCCCAAACGGGGCCCTCCCTCCAACCAGCACCAGTGGCTGGCATCCTGGTTTGCTCACAAAATCAAAGGCAAAAGGCGTGACGGGAAGTCAAAAAGATGCGATCAATGCGAGCGCAAAAGCCCTTGGAGAAACGATGTCCAATATGCTCAATTCTCAAACCGGTCGGCTCATTTGCTTGATGGGGCGCAGCGCCACTTTGCTATCGCCAGCCATCGAATCCCCCTACATCCCTGAAGGAAGCACGTACAGCTTGACCGAACTTGAAGTTCAACTTCCCGAAACGATGGGCGATGTTGGAAACATGAGGGTCGGTGCAGCACTCCAGTCTCAGATTCTTTTGGATCTGTTGAGGGTTCACGAGGCTTGCAAGGATATTCTCGCCCAACTGAAGGCGCATGAAGGGGTGCATGATTTTGATGACATCCAAAACCTTGCAGCAGATTTACTGCTTGCTCGGTGCCCAGACATGGTTCGATTTGACTATCCCGTTGCTGTGGTTGAGGCTTTGGACGGTCTCGGCAACGAGCCTTGGAGCGATCATCATATTTCCAGAGCGCTCATACTTGCAGGAGATAACGAAGCATGTGCGATGGATTTGCAACGAAGGCACCACGTCCTCCAAACCATTCGTCGGCAATACCGCGCCTTCATCATCGATGAATATCAAGACACCAACCCCGCCCACTTCCGTCTTTTAGCACGCTTGTGGGGTCACAGATCTTTACATCACGGTGAGCCAGAACGCCCGCTCGGTCCTTGGGATCCAACCGTTTGTATTGTCGGTGATATGAAGCAGAGTATCTACAGGTTCCGGCAGGCAGAGGTGTCCGTTATGAGGCGTGCAGTCGCCGCAATTATGGCTGCCAATGAAGATGAATTGTACGAAAGTCGCTGGCCGCCAGAGGTTCGCCGAGACGGCTATGGGCGGGACCCGCGACCACTTGGTGCGGGCGGTGAAACTTCAGCGTTCATCACGGCTGATGCGTTAGTTCCAGGCGAAGTTGTTTCACAGGCATGGACTCATGTGAGCCTTGGAACCGATACTGGCGATTATGCTCCAGAATTTTCGGGTGGAGACAGGCAAATGTTCAGGCAGCATGGACTCATTGACCTCACCAGCAACTACAGGACCAAACCAAACCTCGTTCACACCATGAATGGCATTTTCAGGGACGTGTTTCATCCACGCCACCACCTTTTACCAGGCGAATGGCACGCTACAGCGCAAGACCTTGAGGCTGGCCGGCCGGCTGAAGACACCCCAGGTGTCCTTGAGTGGCTCATGCCGTTGAGCACGGAAGAAGGCGTAGTTTCCTCTGACCTTTCCGTGCCCGTTGATGTGTTTTCAAACAAGAAATCGAAGGACATACACTTGGAACACGAACTGATTGCTGCCCGGCTTTCAGCGCTTCTTCAGGGACAAACCACCCAGGTGTGGAGCGCAGCAGACAAAGCGTTCCGGGATGTTGAGGGCCAAGATGCGGCAGTCGATCCCTCAGATGTCATGATCTTAGTGCACTCTCGAAAGCACGTTCCAGATCTGATTCGTCGTCTACAACAACGAGGTATTCCCGTGGTTGCGGACCGCCAAGGGAGTTTGCTTGGAAGACCAATCGTCCAGCCATTGATGGCTTTGCTCAATCTGATTGCCAACCCCGGTTCGCGGGCGGCTGTGCTCGGTATTGCTCGCTCACCGGTGCTCGGTTTTACCGATGGCCAAATCCAGACCATGATGGAGCAATCACCAGAGGGCGATTGGTGGAACCATCTGGAACACCATGCACCAAACCAAAGCATCGCTACTTTAGTGGCCCATTTAGGCCGCCTTGTTCGAAAAGGAGCGTTGTATGAAGTCGTCGATGCGGTGCTCGATCATTCAGATTTGCTCGTTGCTTTCCCAGAGGATACAGATCGTCAAAACGCAGAGGCATGGTACAGTTTAGCGGCTTCGATTGGCAACGAACTTGGGCATGAAGCAGCAGCGATCCATGAACGGATGTGTGAGCTACAACGCTTGGGCCAGAAAGGTCCCTCGGCAACCAATGTGCCAGCAGGTGGAGCCGTTCGAATCATGACGGTGCACAACGCCAAAGGGTTGGAAGCCGATGTTGTGTTTGTTGCTGGCTTGTTCAAAGCAGGAGCCTCAGATACACAACTGAACACCAAAGAAAACGTGCTTGTGACGCCCCAAATTATCGCTGGGCGAATCAATCCATGGCGTTCCCTCACCAGGCCTCAAGATGGATTATGGGAGTTCACCCTTCAACTGGACCAAGCTCAGACTCAAGCAGAACGCCGTCGTTCGTTCTATGTGGCGCTCACCCGAGCCCGGGACCGTCTGATTCTTGTCGGTGCACATAAGAACGCATCAACCATCAATCCAGCGTCAGGTGAACTCGAAGTTGATTCCAAAGCATCAAGGAAAACCATGGGCGGTATGTGGATCGAAGGGCTCAGGAGCCTTGCGCATGAAGGACAAATCGCAGATTCACCATGGTTGTTGACTGACGATTTATCACACCAAACCCTGACTCCCTATGACAAAACGACCCTCTGTCTCGATCCTTTCTCCCTCTCTCAGAACGCTCAATTGGGTGAAGAAGCCATCCAATCGGTTCGAATTTATCATCATCCAGACTGTTTTGAAGCAGGTCAAAAAAGCACGCCTTTGGAAGATTGGCGGCTCTTGGAACAACGGATCGAGGACCTCCCCGTCGAGCCCCAACCCCAGAGCCCACCGCTCATGGTCAAGGAATCCGTTCGCATGACTGCTCACGGACTGGACACCAGCAACCTCTGCCATCGCCGCCACTGGTTGTCCGAAGTCAAAGGGTGGATGCCTGAAAAACTCAACTTGATTGGAGCGAAGAACGAATCGAGGGGAACGTCGAGGCAGTATCCACTGGCAACTGTGTTTGGGACCATGATGCACCGTTTGGTGGAACTTGGTCTGGCCAACCCTTCACCCCGTGCAGCGCCTCATTCAGTCACCCTTCCTGCTGCCTGGCAGTTCGAGGGGAAAGACGGGCTCGATGACAAGGCTATGATCGATGTTGTTCTCGCGGAAGAGGGGTACATTCGGGGCACAAAAGATGCTTCAAATCATGTCGCCAAACGAGCAGGTGAACGTTTAGCCGAACTTGGTTCGCTGGTTCGAAATGGCTTGCTTGGAAAATTAGCAGCGGGAGAAACTCATTTCGGCCTTACAGTCGAGGGTCTGCGGACAGAATTGCCCTTCTACTATTCTCACAGTGTTGGCGTTGATGGTTTGAAGCGAACCACGTTCGATGTCGTCGAACCGAGCAACCATGCCACCATCGAAGACCTGACCTTGATTTTCGACGGGCGGGCAGACTTGGTGCTCGCCCTTCGCAATGAGGCCAACCAAGGTTTCCTCCAGATTGTCGATCTCAAAACCAAGGGATGCCGTGATGGATTTAATGCCACCAATCCGTCAAAGGGAACAGCGCTTCAACATTACAAGGATGACCTGCTCAATCCAAAACCATCCACCGATGCAGAACGTGCTCTTCTGGAGGAACACCGCCTTCAACTGACGCTGTATTCCATGGCGCTCGAGGCCATTGAAAAGAGCAAACCTGCTAAAGAACAACGAACGATTCTTCCTCCTGCTTTGCTCGTTGGGGCATCGGGCCGAATGATACAGTTGTCACCCGAAGCATTTGTCAAAGCCCGAAAAGACCTCGAAGATCAACTCGAGTGGATCGGCCATCTTGCCGTGGTTCCTGAAACGCTGGATGAGCCAGAGCGTCTTGATCCTGAAACATCCGAACCTTGCCAAACATGTCCGTTCTACACTGGCGATGTCCGGCTGTGTGGCCCAGCAGGCAGCCCACTCGGACTCGGTCCTTTTGATGCTGAAGTTTAGTTGGCCAGTTTCTTGCCCATCATGACGAGCGTGCCGACAAAATCATCGGTTGCTGCGACTCGGTGCATCTCGACATCAACAAACCCAGCATCGGTCATGGCCTGTTCCCATTGTGCTTGACTCAACAACGTCATGTGCACGTTCAAAGCCGAAGGCCATCCATGACTGTCATCGTTTTCGAGGTAGTGGTCCACTCCGGCCACCAACACTCCACCATCGCTCAACCAACCGTCATGCAGTGCTTTGAGCATCGAGGCGGGGTCGTGGAGGTAGTAGAGGAATTCCATTGAGTGGAGCAAATCAAAACGCTCATTCGGTTGCCATTCAGGTAAGAGTGCGAGATGAAACTCTCCGTCGCCAAGGCTGCGTGCCTTTTCGATCATTGCCTGTGACCCATCGACACCAACCGCATGCGTGCATCCGTCGGTTGCTTCGATTGCTCTGCAGACCCATCCGTTTCCACACCCGACATCAATGGCAGAAAATGGCTTTCCAACCTTTGGCAGAGCTAAGTTCAGCATCGCAGTGACAGAGGCGGCATGGCCTCGCTCCATGCCTTCGTCCTTGTTCTTGTTCGCCCATTCTGAAAACAGATCAGTAGCCGCTCGGGTGGTCATGCACCGTGGCTTACCCCCCGTTCCATGAAGATGCCTCTCAAACGAAAGGCACATGGTTGGTCGTTCCGTGGCCGAAACCATGCTGGACACAACCGCCACACTCGAAGACGTGCTCTACCCACCGATTGAGGCCTATGATGCTGGAACGCTTCAAGTGACAGATCTTCATACAATCGCCTGGGAGAAAACAGGAAACCCGGTAGGAATTCCAGTCGTTGTGATCCACGGCGGGCCCGGCGGCGGCGGACAACCAACCTACCGGCAATACTTCGATCCAGAGCAATTTCACATCATCCAATTCGATCAACGAGGCTGTGGAAAATCCACGCCGCACGCTGAATTGAGGGACAACACAACTCAGGCCATGGTCGCAGACATTGAAGCGCTCCGGGTGTCTTTTGGCATTGAGGAATGGCATGTCTTTGGAGGTTCATGGGGTTCGACGCTTTCCCTCATTTATGCCCAGACATATCCTGAACGGGTCATCAGTCTCGTTCTACGTGGCATATTCATGTGCAGAAAGAGTGAATTGAAATGGTTCTACCAAGACGGGGCCAGCCACATATTCCCCGATGCATTTGAGCCCTACAGAGAGCACATCCCAGAAGAAGAACGCTCAGATCTGATTCAAGCCTATCACACCCGCCTCACCAGTGAAGATGGCGAAGTTCGCCGTGCTGCTGCAAAGGAATGGACCCGATGGGAGATGGCTACGAGCAGGTTGTTCCCTGACCCATCCTACCTCGAAAAAGCAGATGATTTGGATTTCGCAGTTGCCTTTGCACGCATTGAATGCCATTATTTCATCAACGCAATCTTTGTTGAAGAAGCACACATCCTCAACCACGCATCCATCATTGAACACATCCCTACAGTGATTGTACAAGGCCGGTATGATGTGGTTTGCCCTGCGCGGAGTGCCTGGGAATTGCACAAAGCCTTGCCAAACAGCCGCTTGGTTATGGTGCCCGATGCCGGACACTCAATGGGTGAAGTAAGCATTGCTCGCGAACTCGTTTCTGCAACAAACGCCCTCTGCGAATGACCGACGCTCGCGTTCAAGGCCATTTACGGGGTCGTTTAGGCGTCGGCTTGATAGGGTGGAGTTAGGTGGACTCGCATGGAGGCTTGCCTCCCGGTGAAACCATGACAGAAGAAGGGACCGTCACGCCAGAGATTCGAATCCAGCAACTTGAGGAACAACTCTCGACTGAGACGGACCGTCTTCAGAAGTTGTTTGCAGCGTATGAAGCTGTAGAAAAGGACCTTTTTGATTCACGAACTGAAAATGAAGTCCTCGAAAAGGAAATCATTGAACGTGAAATCGAAAAAGAAACCCAAGAAGCGCTCCTCAATGAGCGTGAAATCCGGGTTCGAGAACTTGAACTTCGTGCAGTGAAGGCAGGAAAGCAGGTCGAACACCTCAAGCCAGAACTCGAAAAGATGGAAGAGAAATATTCCCGTGAAAAAGATCGCCTCGGTAAGGTGTTCGGAATTGCAGAAGAACTCGATAACGATCTCCGCCTCGCCGTTTCAGAAATGAAGGCTCGTGACGACTGGTACGTCGGCCACATGCAAATCTTCGAAGACCTCAACAAGGCCATCAAGGAACGCTATGAGATGATTGAGCGAGCTGTTGAAGCCGAGCGCAAATCACAGCACATGTCCCGTGCGTTCACTGAGCGAATGGACGACATGGTCGATGCACGAGCAGCCGACATGACCATCGAAAAAGCAGAACAAATCTCCACTGAAACCGATTCAGCCACCGTTGAAGTCGTTGGCGAGGAAGAAGTCGAAGAACCTCTTGACGAGGCCACTCCGGACACCAGCGAAGAAGCACCAGCAGAGGAACCATCCAAAGCCACCGACGTGGAAGCCAAAGCGGCATCTCCTGAAGGTTGGTCCGACGGTGACGACCCCTGGGCAGAGTGAGGCTTTCCAATGACTGGGCTGGCCCATGGCGGCCATGCGCCGGTGCTCATCACGTTCATGATGGGCGTGAGTTCCATCATCGTTGGTTCACTCATTGATCCGTTGAGTGGGTTGATCCCCCTTTTCGGCATCCTGTGCCTGATGGCATCGGCCTTTTTCGTCAACTTTTGGCGCGATCCAGACCGTCCAATTCCAAAAGCATCCGGAATCTTAGTTTCTCCAGCCGACGGGCATGTCATGTTCATTCGTCGGGAGCGGGCCACAGGACGCCGTCCTTCGAAAACGGAACAGGAATCTGGCCTCATAGAAAGCGATGCACTGAGTGGGGATTGGACCCCCGGCCCATGCAAGAACCCCCTCTCCTTCTCCACCGAACAACGGTTCGAAGCAGTGGCCTCGGGCGATGAAGATCCCAACGATGTGGTTCGAATTGCCGTGTTTATGTCACCGCTCGACGTACACGTCAACCGTGCTCCAATGGCTTCAACCATTGAACACATGGAGCATCGGACTGGAAAGGGTTTGAAGCGCGGACCATTTCTCGCTGCTTACAAAAAAGAAAGCGAATACAATGAACGGGTGCGAACCGTGTTCCTGAACGACGATGGCGTTCGAATCGAAGTGACTCAGATTTCAGGGGCCCTCGCTCGCACAATCATACCTTGGCAAGGCATCGGAGACGAAATGAGACGCGGCCAAAGGTACGGAATGATTCGCCTCGGCTCTCGTGTCGATGTACGGGTTCCTGCTCAGGCGTTCACATCCTCATTGATCTCAGCCGAGATGAACGATTCACAGCATCCAAAGGGCCAGTTTGTCCAAGCAGGGTCTTCAATTTTGTTTCACCCGAAGGCTTGAGCCGCGTCGGTGGATTGAAACACACTTGACCAGCCAGTTGAATCAAGGGGGACTTCGATGTCGAATCACAAATCACTCACATTGGTCGGCGAAGGCAACAAAGGCGCTCGCATTCACGACCTGGTCAAAGCCCCTGCCAACACGCCCTGGGCAAAGGCCAGACAACAGTCCTGGGATGCCAATGAACCTGCCACTGTGTACTTCACTCCAGAAACGCTTGCAGATGGCACACCAACCAGCGCAGTAACCGTCATTTTGCGCACCAAGGGTTGCCATTGGTGGTGGTCGAGCGGCTGTACTTTTTGCGGTTATTTCAACGACACACGGGACGATGTAACCAACGAAGATTTGCACGCTCAATGGGCTTATGCAAAAAACAAATTTGATGATTTTAAGGACCATGGCATGGTCAAGGTCTACACCAGTGGCTCACTGCTCGAAGACCGAGAGATCCCCGTCCCATTCCAAGAAACCGTGCTTCGTGATTGCCAAGAACTCGGCAAGGAGCTGATCGTTGAATCTCGCTGTGAGCAACTAACGGAAGAGAAGCTCGAATGGGCAACTTCGATCAACACCAGTTTTGCTGTTGCAATTGGCCTCGAGGCGTATGATGATGAGGTGCTGAGGTTCCACGTCAACAAAGGATTCACCACCAAATCGTGGGACCGTGCGGTGACAAACCTCCAAAAATACAAGATTCGTGTGAAGACATACCTGATGTTCAAACCTCCATTCATGAACGAAGCAGATGCGTTGTTGCACGGCGTTAAGTGGATTGAAGCCGTTGCAGACCGAAGCGATGAGATTTCAGTGAATCCAATGAACATTCAACGAGGGACAATCATCGACCGATTGCACAGGCACAACGAGTATCGGCCACCTTGGTTGTGGTCACTTGTTGAAATGATCACCAGAGCTCACCCAACCATTCATCCTCAAGGGACTGGAAACGGAGGCGCCGGCCAAGTGAGTCGGCTCATCGTCCACCCAACAGCAGGCGGAAGGGTTCGCGGTGCACACAATTGTGGTGCTTGCGACTCACATGTTGTTGCTGCAATCGAACGCTATGCAGTTTCAGGCGATATTCAAGAGTTTGATGGACTTGCGTGTGATTGTCAAAAAGCATGGGCTGAAGAAGTCGCTCTGGAACACGCATTGCCGACACCATTGGGCATTTCTAAACCCCGCCGAGGCAACCTATTGAACGCTCTCCGGGCGCCTTGATTGGTTCCCAGTAATCCCTCGTATCCCTCTTTGCGGGGTGTGAATCTTTATGACTGCTGTACGAGTGGGCGGAATGTCCCCTTTGGGGTCGTGTTCGGGTGAACCTCATGACAAACGCAACCAGTCTCCCTGATGTAACCGTTGGAACCGGCGAACCGGCTTCCAGTCGTATTCTTTTGACCCTCCTCTTTGTGGGCGTCATCGGCATGCTCGCTCTGTTCTCAAATGTCTTTGGATGGGATAACATCCCTCTCCTCGGCGAACTCGTGCCATTGATCGGTAATCTCGGCGGCAGTGGCATCTGGTACTACCTCATTGGGCTCTTGATTGGCCTAGGTGCGATTGTTGCATCGGTTTTAGCAGAGGTTATCGTCGATTAGGAGGTGTGATGTATGGAAACCGTCTTCATTACTTCCGGCCTTTTGCTTGTCATCCTTGCGCTGACAGCAAATTACCTCGTCAAAGGCATCGGTGGCATGAGTGCCCCCTTGCAACAAATCGGTCTATTCTTGCTTAACAAAGCCCCAGCCGGTCTCATTGACCTGTTCAATGACGAAGCAGGAAGTGGAAGCAAAACATGGATCCGATTCGGTATGGTTTGGTTTTTGTTTGCAGCCATTGCTTCTTTCCTCGGCCTATGGCACAGTTATGACGGTGCTGCATTGGATTCCCTTGCCAGCATTGGCTGGTCGTACGACGACGGTTCGATGCTCACCACGTACTCGAATGTCTTCTTTATGACGGCGCTCAATTACATGCTCGTCGGTGGCGCTCTTGTTGCGGTTTCCCGAACTGCAAAAGGCCGATTGGCCAGTGAAAAGAGCGCATCCATGGTCGCTTTGCTGTTGACAGTATCAACAGTAGCCTACCTCTTGTTACCAGCGCTTCTCTCCTTCGTGTCTTTGGATAACGAGGCTGGCATCATTGAGAATGTTACCAACCTGTCTTCCTATGTCCTTGGAGGTCTGCTCCACGCTGCGATTTTGATCAACGTTTTGATCACCGTTGCAAACCGTGATTCAGAGAACCTTACGCCAACGACCTGGTTCCTCGTTCTCGCCCTTGTGGCTAAGATTGCAGGTGGAATGATGGCCTTCTTTGGTGAACTTGCTGGTTCTTCGCAGACGGTTTGGATGGCTGAACACGTGATCACCGGATGGGTACCACTCGCCCTCATGTTTGGACTTGCATACCACATCATCCCGTACACAACAGGCACGCCTGTTTGGTCCGAATCCCTGCTCAAGGTCAACATGGTCTTGCTCTTCCTCACCGTTCCACCGTTCTACATGGCGGCTGCTTCAAGCGCTGAGTTGCTCCAAAACCTCGGTGCAATCCTGCTCACCCTTGGCTTACTGCCAATCCTTGCAGGTTCGTTCAACCTCCTGATCACAGCAAAATCCAATGCAGAAGCAATTGTCAAGAGTCCAGGTGCATTTGCAGCAACAGGAGCCATGCTCCTCTTGCCAGTGTTCGCCGTTGGCGGGTACTTCACCGGCATGGATGTCTTCGTCGGCCTCGGTAACCTTGGCACCATGGCTGAAACTGTGGATCAAGGATTCATGTACACTGTTGGCGGTCTTATGATGCTTGCAAGCATCTTCACAGCCTACCCACTGGCTGCTCGCAAGCAACTTGCAAACCCCTCGAACGCCCAACTCGCTGTTTGGTTCACTTTGATTGGTGGAGCCACATCAACCATCGTTCGCCTGATGGGAGATTTCACCACCCAGGCCGTGGTCAACTCTGGCGTTGAAGACGCCGTTCCATCGAGTGGCGGCTTCCTTCTGGTATCCTCTGCTCTGTTCTACCTCTGCGCTCTTGCTGCCATCATGGCTGCTTTGATCATGATTCGGACCGGAAACCGAAGCAATGCAGATGCCGAGGAATCAACCACATTGAGCGACATTAATGCCTACACACTTGTGGAAGGAACAACGACCATCCGCACCCTTCTGGGCCGTGGCGTCGGTATCGACACTCAACTCAACATCGGCCACACGGAAGAAGAATCGGGATCGACCATCATTGCCGTTGGCGCCCATTTGCACAACGACGAAGTGACAGAATTCCCAGACGATGGAAAAGAATCAGCGCAAGAACTCGTCATGCTTGCAGATTACCTCGCCAAATCTGACCTGACCCTTGCTCAATTCTTCAAATCCATTGACTTGGATGGCTCAGGGACCGTTGATGGCTATGAATTCCAAAAAGCGTTGAAGGGAGCAGAGATCGCCAACCTTCCTCCATGGGAAATGGGTGCATTGCTTGAAGCAATGGATCTTGATGGTGATGGAAAGCTCAACCTCCCAGAACTCCAGATAGCTTTGATGAAGATCCAAGCAAGTCAAGGCAGTTCAGAAGAAGAGTGATCTCGTTAAACGTGGATGTGAACAAGGTGCGAATCGGCCTTGTTGGCAAACCAAATGTTGGCAAATCAACATTCTTCAGTGCTGCTACTTTAGCCAAAGTCGACATTGCGAATTACCCCTTCTGTACCATTGAACCAAACGTCGGTGTCGCCTTTGTTGCAGCTCGCCTTCCATGCCCCTGCAAGGACCTTCGAGCGAAACTGGAAGCTGAAGGAAGGCTTGACCCCGTTGCAGATGACGATGCGAGGGAAGGCAGCTTGTGCGAACCTCGTACTGGTTCATGCGTCGGCCACCGCCGACTTGTACCTTGTTTCCTCGTCGATATTGCGGGCCTGGTTCCCGGTGCGAGTGAGGGCCGTGGGCGTGGCAATGCCTTCTTGGCCGACCTTGCCAACTGCAACGCTCTGATTCAGGTGGTGGATGCAGCAGGCAGCACCGATCTTGAAGGCAACCCCCAGGGATTGAACCAGACGGTTGAAATCGCTCGCTCGAGGGTGAATGAAGAAATTGAATTCCTTGGCTTCGAACTTGATGCTTGGATTGCAGGTCTGCTGAGCGATGGGTGGGTTCGAGGCGTCCGACGCGTGCAAGCAGAAGGCGACAAAGGATTGGTTTCCTTCATCCATGAACGGCTGACAGGGCTTGGAGCAACCCTTCAATCGGTCACTCTCGCACATGAAGCATTTCGCTCAGAGCAAACTGAACTGGGCTCCCCTTGGGATTGGAATGGATCCGTCATCGCTTCCCTTGCCGTCCATTTGCGAAAGGCGTTGTTCCCAATTCATATCGCTGCGAACAAATTTGATGTCGCTCCTGCGGGTGTGTTAGACGGCGTGGTGGCGAATGGCATCATCGTGCCCTGCATGGCCGATGTTGAACTCGGTCTGCGACGTGCAGCAGGTGCGGAACTGATCGCCTATGTTCCTGGTTCGAGTGGGTTTGCGTTTACTGACGCCTCTTCATTGAATGATGCCCAACTCAAAGCCTTAGATCACATGCAAGAACGCCTTCACTCCAATCAAGGAACAGGCGTGGCTACCGTGCTTGACACCGTGTTGTTCGACGAACTGGACCACATTGTTGTGTACCCCGTCCAAGACGAAGCACGATGGACGGATGGTGATGGGAAAATTCTCCCCGATGCCTTCGTCGTTCCATCTGCAATCTTAGCAAAGGCCCTTGCATACAAGGTACACAGTGACCTCGGTGACGGATTTATTCGCGGTGTTGACGGACGAAGTCGCCGAGTTGTTGGCTCAGATTATGAACTTCAAGACGGTGATGTGTTGAAGATACACGCTAAATCGTGATCAGTGGCCTTTTGGTCGCTCATAAGCAGGCGTAAGCCGTGCCATGTCTCCCGAATATTGGCCACCACGGTAGATGAACCAAACAGGTGTGATCAAGGTCAAGACGAGGAAGAGGAGGAGGAAGTAGAAGCCCCATGGCTGAACATCCTTGAGCACCATGATCCAAAGGGTCCACAGCAAAGGGATGTAGAGGAAGATGCTGTACCTTCGAGCCATGATTTGAAGACGAGCGCTTCCGGTACCGCTGTCAAACATGTTTGCAGCATCCTCTTTGGACACCAAACCTTTCTCAACTCCGCAGCGAACACAGACTTGGCTCATTGGGCCATTTCCATGAATGAACTGCTCACGGGGATAGGTGCTCGAGCAATGACGGCAGGTTGGCATGGTCTTCCCTCAAACCGTCCCACACACTCAAGATTCTTCAAGCATCCGCTCTCATCTTGAGGAAATTACGCAGCACTTTGATTCCATTTGGAGAGCCAACAGACTCTGGATGGAATTGAACCCCGAAGACCATGTCTTTTTCATGACGAATCCCCATGATGTCTCCTGTTGATTCGAGGTGCGCAGTTTCAACCCAAGTGGAACCACCTTTGTTCACGAGAACCAGTGAGTTGTACAATGCAAAGGGATGTGGTGAATCAAGCCCTTCGAAAACATGAGTTTGTTCGTGCCTTGTCGCTCGAGGTGAGCCATGCACGGGGCCTGAAGGGACTTGGATCAGTTCCATACCCGCAGCGACACCGAGGGCTTGATGCCCGAGGCAGATGCCCAAGATTGGCAGGCTGAGACGTCCGCTAACCGCTTGGTTTGCAATCTCGAGGGTGAGGGGTGAGTCGCTTGGTTCACCGGGCCCTGGCCCGAGGATGACATGGGTCGGGTTTAGCCGTTGGACAAGGGATGCAAACACTTCTGCTTCTGTGGCTGTGTGTTCGATGGCCGATCGTGATTGATGAATCACAACGGTGTGGCCGAGGCCTGCAATAGCGTGAGCGATGTTCTGAGTAAACGAATCAAGGTTATCGATCAACAGCACGCACTGTTCCAATTCCAGCTCTTCAGTATCTGGGTAAATGCGTCCTTCTTCCACAAGTGTGGGCACAGGTTCTGGCTCAAGTGCATGAATTTCTAATCGGCCTTGGGGAAGGTCTCCAATCTTTTGTGCATCCCATCCGCAAGCTGTTCGAAGTGCGGCAGCTTTCCATTTTGCTTCTTCAACTTCATTGGTGGGGGATGAGCCAATGGTGATCCCGCCGCCTGCTGCAATTGCACCATGCCACTGCTTCTTGGTTTTGTGTGCAATCAATGTTCGAATCAAAATGTTCCAGGCAGATGCACCTGAATGGGCATCAAACCAGCCGATGGACCCAGTCCAGAATGAACGGGGTCGCGCTTCAAGTTCATCGATGGTGGCACAGACAACAGTGCGTGGACATCCGGTGATGCTGCCACCCGGGAACACTGCTTGCAAAGCGTCGAGTGAGGTCACACCTTCGGATAAATTTCCAGTCACTTGGGACACGAGGTGTTGAACAGTGGCATAAGCCTCCACGTCAAACCGCTCGACTTTGATGGAACCAACAGCGCATACAGAGCCCAAATCATTGCGCATAAGGTCGACAAGCATTCGATGTTCAGCACGCTCCTTTTCGTCATTGAGCATCTCAAAGCGCAGTTCCTTTTCTTGTTCAGCAGTCGCTCCACGAGGCCGAGTGCCTTTGATTGGTGACGTTTTCAATCTTTTTCCGTCCGACCGGAGCAACAATTCTGGAGACGAACTTACCAAAGCAAGCCCAAGATCATCTGAATGAAGGTATGCGGAGAATGGCGCTGGGTTGGTATGGCACAGACGCTCAAAAATGGTTCTTGGGTGCTCATTGAGTAGTCCCTCCCACCATCTTCCAAGGTTCACTTGGTAGAGTTGGCCCGCAGCAATGCTCTTTCGGATTGTTTCAATCCCTTGTTCGTGTTCAGCATCGGACATGCTGGAGACCTCAGGGTGAGGGTTGGTGTGATGTGACGGAGGGTGCCATTCGGAGGCGGTTTCTTTCAGGGCATTGACACGCTCTGCCCAATCATCGCCTTCCACTGCAAAGGCCTCGGTTTGACCCGTTGCTCGGGTTTCGACAACAAAGCGCTCAACCAACCACAGCACACAGAGGATGCTGCCTTCTTTTGGCGGGTGTTGTAATGCAAGTGGTTGCGTCCATTGGACGAGGTCGTACGCGAGGCTTCCCGCCCAAAATGGTCGTTGTGGTAGTTCATTTGCTGGAAGTTCGGTGAAGGTTTTTGAATTGGAGAATCCTTTCAGTTTCCCCAACAATCCTGCAAGAGTCTCGTCAAAAATCGATGTCGCGTGGTACCAACAGCCATGCTTCCATTCTTCGATTCGTCCGACCAATTGGACCGATTGTTGGGCGAGGAGTGTTTCTCCTTCGCTTGGCTTGTGAGGTGGTGCAGGATCAATCGAGGGCTGACGAACAATGAACCGTCGGGAAGAGGGTCCAGAGAACATTGAGTGTGTTGACAGGTGCGAAGCAGGACCACCTGAAAGGAGAACCACTTCATCAGGACCGCCGTACTTAATCGCAGATGGACCAACCAGTCCAGCTCGTTCAAGATGGTGCATGAGGGCCAACGTACGCTCTTCGATGGTCACGCCCCCACATGACTCCAAGCGTTGTCGTTTTCATAGTGTTGGGTCAGTAAGGTTTGACATTTCTCAGTGAAGCCGCGTTCTTCACCAACAGCTTCTCCATCGATTGATTCGATTCTTGCTGCTCCAATGCCACTGCCCAAAGCGACAACTTCCAACGCCCTTGCGATGAGCCGTTCATTGAGCCTTCCTCGATGGACGGGGATCCCTTCACTTTCCAACATCGGCGCTAAGGCTTCGGCGGTGATGCTCGAAACACCACCTTCACTTCTTTCTGCGAGCCAAGCAGTTCCATCCTCATCAAAAACAACCGGTGTGGCACGATCCGCATCCACCACTGCAAAGTCGTGGATTAAGAGTGCAAGGTCTGCTCCTTTGGAATCAGCAATTTTACTTGCCTCGCGATAAGGCTGCCAATCGCCATGTTTTGTTCCATTAACTTTAGGCGACCAACGCGGGGCTGGAAGGGTGATTGCCTCAACGCCTTCATTTCGCAAATCAAACGTTCGTGCCTCGACGGAAAGGTCACCAGTGCGCGTTAATTGAACTCGAATCAACCCGAGAGGCGTGCATGGGTGCGATGAAACTTGATGCTTCACGCTCTTTTGCCAAACCTTGGCAAAATCTTGGCCCATGTCATCAGGCCATGGAATTCGTAAGCGACGGGCATGCTGCTCCATTCGTTTCAACTGAGGGCCAAAGTCTGCGAGGTGGCTGCCTTGGTCCCAGACAATGGTGGTGAACACGCTGTCACGTGGGTTCGACTCAATTGATTCCGGCATCCTTCATCCTCAGAGCAAGTCATCCAAGAAGGATGTGTCAATGGTCTTCGCTGGTTGAGCTGGCGCATTTCCTACACCCAGATCGTTCAACAGGTTGTTGTTCTGAACTGGCTGCATGACAGGCTGGTTTGCCTGGTATTGTGTCCTTCCATAGATGTCCTGCTGGCCTGCTGGTTGAGCGTACATGTTGGTTGCAGGTGCCGCTACGGCAGCTGGTTGTGCTGCGGTGGTTGGCGGCGCAGGTGGTGCAGGTGGTGCAGTTGAATCAGCATCACTCCATCCCTGGTCGTCTTGAATACCCCAAGTTGCTTCTTGAAGTTCCCATGATTTGGAACGACCACGCTGATTTCCACGGGATCGAATCACGGCGACAAAGAGGATCACAGCTGTTAGGAACAAGCCTGCAGCAAGCATGTTCGGAGTGGTCAAAAGCGATGAGAACTCAGCGCCATCGTTGGCACCTTCTTCGCCAATATTTCCACTTCCAACAGCGTTGAAAGCATCCAGCATAACGGGTGAAACGGCTTGTTTCTCAAACAGGTCGTCTTCCGCGCTCACGGCCACATACCAGGCCGTGGCGTTGGTGAGGTCTCCGAAGGAATCAGATGTGATCAAGAAGGAGTTTGATTGCTTCACTCCAGCCAACCAAGTCGCTTCCAAGGTCGTCGAATATTCTTCTTCAGCGATGTAGATGTTGTAGCCTTCAATGTCTTCATTCTGTGAAAGCGTCCATGTCACCAAAATATTGGTTTCATCAACCCAAGTAAGGGCGATGCCACCCACATCCGGCAAGTAATCGCCCTTTGCATCAACGCCATCGTCAACCGATTGTGAAGACACGGTCACGAGGTCGGAGGTGAATGCGTTATCAGAGGTGTCCCGTACCACAACAACAGCCCAAATTTCTTGGCCCGGTATGACTGGTGTGTCACCGGCAACCAAGTCAATGGTGAGCGGGAGGGTTGGAGCTCGTTCGAGTATGGCAACTGGTGTGCTTGGGCCAAGTGTTCCTGGTCCGACGCTCGTGAACGACCATGTTGCGGCGTAGACTTCGTAGGATCCAACATCGCTTGCTGTGCTCAAATTAAATTCAAGCATCAGTGCGCTGCCATCATCGTTTGGACGGTCGAACAAATCAATCGCTTCAAGACGAGCAGGAGCCTCAACGTCTTGTTCGTTATCGATTGGAGTGACTGTTGCTTGAACCAAGTCCGTGAGGTACACATTGCCAGCGAGGTCATGAACGGTCACGACAACATAGAGTTCGATGTTGGGCCGAATTGGTTGCGGCGTCGTCTGGGTGATGTCCATCAGGTTACCTTGGCCACCATAAAGGGCAGATGAGATGGTAACCTCGATTGGATTAAACTCTTCATCGACCCATTGCTTGTTGATTTTCAGGCATCCACAAAGGTCCGAGTTTTCGCCAAATGCAGCCCATGCAGCCGAGAGGTCTGTGAGGGGTTGATCTGCGGCCCACACCGTGTAATGTGAGAAGTCGTCCGCATCAGAGATGGACCACAGAACATCGATTGCAGTTCCGTCATCTTCTGGATGATCGAAGGCCTGAACCGTGGTGATTCGGCTTGGGGTCGTGCCGCTTCCAGCGGTGTTACGGAGCGGTGTGACGTTGATCAGATCGACATCTTCGAAGTTGACGTTCAACCAATCATCGTAAGCCACGACGCCAACATAGTACATCTGCCCGTCTTGGAGTGCAACTCCGTCAATGCTTGTGACGATCGTTGATTCTTCAGAACAGTCGTTGATGATCTTAGCCTGGGAAAATCCGAATTCTGTGAATAACATTTGCTCATTCTCGGCATCAGCATCTTCCCATAGGCGCATGAAGACAGCGTAGAAAGTGCAGTCCTCTGCCGGGTTTACATCCCATGAAACGGTGATTCGTCCACCGTCATCGTCAGGTGTGTCAATGGCTGCAACGTTTTCCATCTTTGGTGGAGCCGTGTTGTCGTTCAAGCCACCGGTTGGAACGAATGGTCCAACGATGAGAGCGTTCGACAAGTCTTCTTGCCCAGCTTCGTCGACACACGTGAGGCCGAGCCAATACGGCTGGCCTGGTTCAAGTGCGAGCACCGTCGAATTTCCTTCCATCTTCATGACTTCAGATTCAGGTGTAAGGCCCAACACATCGGTCATTGGTTGAGTGGAAGTGTAGATGTTGGTTTGAGCTAAGTCGAGGCTTGTGCATCGTGCCCATTCGACATCGAGATCGCCATCTTCGCCACCTTCGTGAGGTCCAGCGTTCGCCCAAATTGGCGGTAGAGGTACTTCGTCACTTGGTGAGGCGGGGCCGAGCTCCGCTGATGGGGTGCCCAAGCGACCATCGTCATATTCGACAACGACGATTGCGTAGTAGTCTGTCCCATCGACCAGTGGTACACCGTTTGCAGTGGTGATTTCGCTCGACAGGCGGCTGTGAAGGGAAATGGCCTTGTCGATTTGCCTGTTCGTTAAATCGAAGTCATCAATCATTCCACCCACAATGAATGGGCCTTCGTTGACATAAATCAGGTAACGTGCAAAGTCGTCATCGTGAACAAGGCTCCAATCGGCGAGCAATGCGCCACCGCCATCGTCAGCGCGATCAACTAAATCAGTAAGTTCAATTGGTGTTTCGACCTTGATGTAATCGTAGATCAGACGAACATGCATTGAACCATTTGACGGTGAGCGGAGTGTCAGTTGGAGGAATTGAGTTCCGTTGACGATGACGCCGTTATCAACAGCCATTTGCATGGTGGTTTCGAAATCTGGATTGTTGTTGAGTTCAATGGTTGCGTTGTACTTCAGGCTAACAGATTTCGCCCATGTTGCTGCGTTGTTTACCGGAGAAGTGAACGCCAACGGCACCGTTTGGAACATGATTCCGTTTGTGCCTTCAACGCCGAACGTTGGATCGAGAGGAACGGTGTTGGAAGCGTCTGCCAATGTGATTGGCATGCCGGGGTGCGTCATGTCGCTGATGTCAAGGGATTGAAGATTGAATCCAACGCTTAGTGGATCGGCCTTGCGGAGTGAGAACCGTTCCATTTCGGCGTACTGTGCGTTGTTTTCAAAGCCAAACAAGCCGTTGTCACTCGTAGTCAGCCAGATGGCGTCGGTTGTGATTGTACCGCCTGTCATTCCAGGGCCTTGGAACATCTTGAGGGTTGCATGTGTTGGTGTGCGAGCGCTCAGAATTGAGGCGCCATTTTCACCAATGGCAAGGACATGATCGCCATCACTGACCATCTTCTGTATGGGCCACCCAGCAACTTGGAAAGACGGAGCCCCATCTTCAAATTGATTGGATTGTCCATTGTAATGCGTCATTGGACCGATGTCGGTTGCAATATGCAAGCCCCACCAGTCTGCAGCCAAAGCATCAACAGTGTTCGAGGACAGTTGATCGAATTTATGCCAGATGACGGCGTTTGTCGAAGCGTCGACGCTGGTGACACCAGGCCGTTCAGATCCCGCACCATCGTGGCCGATGAAGAGGGAAGTGGAAGTTGATGACGTGCCATTGACAACAGTGGTGGTGACGGCAGTGGTCAAGGATTGTGCCGAGGTTGCCATGAGGCCCGTGCCACTCGAATAGAGGGTTGTTGCGTTGGTGAGCGTGTCCATTTTGACGACACCCGCTGCTGTAGCAATCCAGAGGTCGGTTCCGATGATCTGAACGTCCTCGACTACATTTGTTGGTAGCCCATCGCTTGTTGTAAGCGGGTTTGCCCAATCCGATAGTGCGTAGTCCCATCGCCCAATCCCTCCATTGGTTGCGATGTAGAGCATGGTTGAGGATTCAGTGAATGCGTTGATGTTGTTTGAGGGCAGGCCGCCAAGCAATCTCCCGTTTCCGAAGCCTGTGTTCGGGTCGTACACCTGGACTCCAGCTGCTGAACCTGAACTACCTTGCAATCCGATGACGAAGGTGTTTCCATAGGCGAAAAGCCCATCCATGTTGTTGTGCAAAGCACCGCCGACTCGACTGAGTACGCCGGTTAACGTGTCGAGTTTGTAGAGCCCTGTCGGTGTTGTCGTGATGTAAAGGTCAGTGCCCATGAGTTCCATGTCTTTGACCACAGTGTTTGCAATCATTGTCCATCCTTGCTGCCAATCCATCGTTCCATCGGCTTGTCGCTCGCCCTGAAGCAATCCAGCGCCTGCCGAGCCGCCTTGTCCGAACCCTTGGTTCGCGCCTTGAGTTGAGATCCATAGGTGCGTTGCATTGCCGGCCATGCTGGTCACTTGACCGCTTACAAGCCCTGGGAAGTCCAGCAACGTGTTTTGCCCCAGCGAACTGATGGTGTCGACATGGCTGTATCCAGATGAACCACCAGCTTGTCCGACCAACCACTCATTGGTGAGCCATTGGAAGGAAGTAACCGAAGAGCCTTGTCCGTTGAAGGCCACTTGTGCAGTGGAGCCGCCAGATGTTGCAACAACGCTGTAGCCTCCTCCGATGACATTGTCCCCGCTCGTACCGATGCCATGGCCCAGCACAAGCATGTTGTTGGAATAATCAATAGCGTCCCACCAAATACGATCGCTCGGTAAGTTGTGGTTTGCTGTGGTGATTGGGTTGAGCCACGTATTGGTGGTGTAACTGTACTTCTTGACGTCTGCTTCATCTTCATAGAAGGCCACATAGAGGGTGTCTGCGCTGTCACAAGCGACACCAGACACTTCGCCATAATTCTCGTTCCAGTCGGCTTCTCTAAAGGTGGTCAAGAAGGAATCATTTGCCATGTCAAATCGGGCTACGCCTCCATTGTTTGCGTAAATGCCAATGTGGACAATGCCCGCACACTCGGTCATCGTAATCGGGTAACCATTTGGCAATCCGTTGGATCCGGTTTCGTAATTATTCCATGTTGCGCCATCCCAATGGGAAATGGCGCCATTTCTGAACTGGCCGAATTGACTCACTTCACCGCTGCCAACAACCAAGTCTGTGCCGTCGGTCCACAACTCGTAGATTTGGTCGCCAGCATCACTTGGTAGGCCGGAGCCAGGGGTCCATTCGGACAACCATTGACCTGCAGATTCATTGTACCGTGCGACACCATCCTCGGTTGCAAACATCACTTCGCCGTTGTATTCGATGATCTCACGGATTGGGAACTCAAAGTCATCATCGTCCCATTCACCGAGCAGTGTCCCATTAGCGGCCATGTATTGGAGGGAATTTTCGCCCCATGAAACCCACATGTTTCCTGTTGAAGATTGGTAAGCTGTCACGCGGTCAACTTGCCCAATTGGCAGAATGTTTTCGCCCCACGAACCGTTGCTTGTGTTGAATTGTGCGATGCCACCAGAGCCATCAACCTGCCACCAATTTTGAGAGGCTACGCTGATCATGATGATGTCGCCAATAAGGTTCATTCCATTGACATCGCCGTTGTTCTGGCCCACCTGTGCGCCAGCATCAAGGGCAGGAAGGGAAGTGAAATTTTGAGCATCAAACCGATACAGATTATCGCTGCTGGCTCCGTCATGGTAGTACATGACATTGCCTTTGAGAATCATATCAAGAGGGTCACCATTTCCAGCAAACAGGCTGCTTGATTTTTCGATGTCATACACTTCGACTCCTGTCGTAGCGTTGAGCAATTGGAATCCATCAGCGCCTCCAATCCAAATGTAATTTGGATTGATATCGGCCGAGATTGCGGTCGCATCCTCATTTCCATCATCGAGTACATTGTCATCGGTCCACAGGGTGAGCCATTCGTCGTTAGTGAGGTCATACCGAGCGATACCAATGCCATCCAAAGCAATGAACGCCACATCTCCAATCACCACGACAGGGGCGTTGTTTGTTTGTTCTCCAGCGGTCCACTCACCGACCACTTCAAAGGGCGAGGTGGTGATGATGCCAACGCCAGAATTCGTCCCTCCGAAGAGGTATGAGTTCGAGAGGCCTGCTCCAATCGAGTAGGTCGCCCAATTCGGCATACCGTCGTATACGTTGAGGCATTCGTTGATCCCCAATGTAGCAATGCTGTACTTGCATACGCCGATGTTGGTGCCAGCGTAGAGGCTGCCACCAGAGATGCTAGAAATGGCTACGAAGTCGTAAAATTGTTGAGGGCGTTTGTCCCAAGAGGAACCTTGGCCGAACGTCGTCATTTGGTTTCCGTCCCATCGGCTTGCACCTTGTTGTGTTCCGATGTAGAGGTTAGCACCGTCGGATTCGAGAGCGTAGATGTTGTCGCTGGGTAGGACACCGTTGCTTTGTTGGCCAGCCGCTGTGAGCGGTGCCATCAATTCGCCAGTGGACAAATCTTTCCGTGCAACTCCATATCCGGGGATTCCGAAGTACAGGATGTCACCAACAACCGCCACTGGTACCTCGTTTGCCCCATTGACGCCAGTCGAAATCCAGGGCGTGAGCCAAGTATCGTTCACGATGTGATAACGGAGCAGCCCGTCGTTTTGGGTTCCTACATATGCCACTCCATTGTGGAGAGCGGCATCGGTGACCGAGCCTGTATCCAACACGATGCTTTCGAACACAACTGGTTGAGACCCTGTGAGGTTAATGGCCAAAAATTCGCTGTAAAACTCGTTGAGCACAACGACGGTTGAACCGTCCGATTGGACGACGGTAACTTCGTTGCTTGAGAGCGCCGTGTTTGTCGTGTCCCACGTTTGGAGGACAGTTCCATTGTTGTGCATTTGATGAGCCCCGTTGTCGGCGGCGATGTAGACGTGAATGCCATCGTTGCTCAACCGGTTGATGTCAGCTCCAATGAACACCGGCTCAATCCAGCGCGAAGTTTGGGTGTCAAATCTGTTCAGGTACTGGTCGTCAGTGGCCACAAACAGCACGCCATCAAGTTCAGTGGCGTCGATCATTTGTTCGGTCGTCGGGCCGCTGCCGAGCAACAAAACACCCGTGTTGAGGGGGGTTGAGCCCGGCGTAAGTTCCACCAATGCACCGTTCCCATCGCTGAGGAGCATGAGTTCAGAACCCGGGGAACGGGCTCCCGAAGTTGGCCATAGAATCAACTTTTGTCCTTCACTTGTCAGACCGAAATCTTCGATGGATTGGGATCCTGAGAATACATTGCTCGCCGTGTTGTAAGTGTGAAGTGAATCACCGTTGAGGATGTAGAGTGTGTTCCCAGATTGTGCAAGCCCAGCGACATCGTCACTGGCCAGCCAGTTGCCACTGTTCCAAGTCGAGAGCCAGAATCCAGAACTCCAATCATAACGAGCCAAGCCTGCATCCGATGAGGCCATCAGGAGTTGATTTCCTGAGACCATGAGTTGAGTGACTTCATCCGAGTGAAGGCTGTTGGCTGTTGACCAGGTTGAGAGGGATTGGCCCGTGCTCAAGTCATAGCGGCTAACGCCAGTGTCGTCAATCGAGGTGTAGAGGATGCCATTCAATTCAATCATGGAGATTGCCTCATTGGGTGAATCCGTTGTTGCGACGCTCACCCAAGCGGCTCCGTTCCAAAGTGACACCCCTTCTTCATTTGCAGCATAGACGTCGCCTGTGCTGGTAATCTGGAATTGATCAAAGTCAACAAATGCGGGGCTAGATGCGTTTGGTAGGACGACCTGAGCGCTGCTGTCAACAAGCGAGAGGGCGGTAAATCCATCTTCAGCGGTCAGGAAATGGATGAGGTTGTTTGTTGCATCAATCTCCATATCGAGCACATCGCTCTCAAATTCGATCATGTCGATGATTGTCGGGTCGTTGTTGTAATCGAGTATGATCACATCATCGTTGACTGCCAAATACATCCTTCCGTCATCTGGGTGGATGGCATTGGCACCGAGGTCCAATTGAATCGGTTCGAATGAAACCGCGGGATCAACAGGAGCCAATGCTTCGATCACGAGGTCGGTAATCTCAGCATCCGAGGGGAGGGTCCACGTTGCGCCAGAGTCGCTGTTTGGCGATAGGCGTCCGTTGTGAGGATTCGCACCGACGAATGAATCAGCTGAACCAAGCATGCCAAGACCTCGCCAGTCGAGGAGACTGATTCCAATATCGCTTGCTACCAACAGTGGCTCTTCAATCATCAAACCATCACTTCCATTGACTCGGACTTGGAATGAAACATTCGATAGGTCTGCGCCTGGTGCGAACTCAAGGGTCCAAGGCGCTGTGGCTTGGAATGATTGTCCCATCACAGCATCCAGTTGAACCCATCCAGTATCGTTGCTCCCGGACTTAGGCCAAATGGTATCGATGGTCGACTCGTGAGCCGAAACACCAGGAAGCGCCATCATTGGCGCGATGGAAGAACAGAGCATTATCGCAACCAGCATGAAGGCCCTTTTGCCGGCTCGGCCGGCGAAAACTGGGTCAACAAGTTGGTTCATGATACACAAGCGGACTTTTGGGGTATTTCAACGCGGCCCCCAGTCGTGCGCGAAATTATCACATCAGCGATGGTAAATATCATGCCAAATCCGAACGAAAACATTCGACTCGAGGCCCTTCACACCAGGGTATTTTGTGATGTTGGGCTTGTTTCACGGCTTCTGTTTTCGCCTTCCCCGGTTCCGTTCACACACAACACTCAAACCGACAACCACATTCGTTAGAGTCGATTGCCCATGAATCGAGAAAAAAAAGAGCGCCTGCTCAAGAAGGAAGCGCTCGAGTACCACGAGGCAGAACCACGTGGGAAAATCAAGGTCGTACCAACCAAACCACACAGCACGGCTCATGAATTGAGTCTCGCCTATTCGCCCGGAGTAGCCTACCCTTGTTTGGCAATCGCAGAACGCCCCGAGGATGCATATCGCTACACCTCAAAAGGCAACTTAGTGGCTGTGATTTCCAACGGAACTGCAGTGCTGGGCCTCGGAAACATCGGGGCGCTTGCGAGCAAACCAGTCATGGAAGGAAAAGGCCTGCTCCTCAAGACCTTCGCCGATATCGATGTGTTTGACATCGAAGTGGACACAGAAGATCCAGAAGCCTTTATCGAAACAGTCGTCAACATTGCCAAAACATTTGGAGGCATCAACCTCGAAGACATCAAGGCACCCGAGTGTTTTGAAATTGAACGACGTATTGCGGAAGCAACCGACATTCCAGTGATGCACGACGATCAACACGGGACGGCTATCATTTCAGCCGCAGCGCTTCTCAACGCCGCTGAATTACAGGGCAAAGAACTCGCTGAGATCAACGTCGTTGTGATCGGTGCTGGAGCAAGCGCGATTGCTTGTGCGAACCATTACGTCGCCATCGGCGTTACCCGCGCAAACATTGCGATGGTCGACAGCAAAGGAATCGTCACCAAAGCGAGGCTTGAGGCTGGTGAACTCAATGAATACAAGGCCCCATTTGCCCATGATCGTGAACCAGGGGATTTGGCAGATGCCCTCAAAGGAGCCGATGTGATGTTGGGCCTCTCAAGAGGCGGTTTAGTGAACAAAGAAATGATTGCAACAATGGCCCCCAAGCCAATCATATTCGCTCTTGCCAACCCAACTCCAGAAATCCTTCCGGAGGAGATTCTTGAAGTACGCAGCGATGCCATCATTGCGACAGGCCGTTCAGATTATTCGAACCAAGTCAACAATGTTCTCGGGTTCCCCTACATTTTCAGGGGCGCACTGGATGTCCGTGCTCGTGACATTACGCAGGGCATGAAAATGGCAGCAACTCGGGCGTTAGCAGCCCTTGCCAAAGAGCCAGTTCCGGACTACATCTCCGCAGCATACGACGGCGCAGTGATGCAGTATGGCCCTGAGTATATCATTCCAAAACCATTCGACCGCAGGGTCCTGCTTTGGGAAGCATCTGCAGTGGCCCAAGCCGCAGTTGACGAGGGTGTTGCTGGTGTTTCACCGGAGGACTTTTCGATTAAAAAGTACCGTGAAGAACTCGAAGGACGCCTTGGCCAATCCTATTCCATCATGCGCCATGTCATCAATCAAGTTCGAGGGCGAGGCAAGCGAATCGTGTTCCCTGAAGGTGACAATGAAAAGGTGATTCGAGCAGCTGCTCAACTGGTCGATCAGAAAATATGCTACCCGATCTTACTTGGCCCAGAAAAGCGAATCCGTAGAATGATGGACGACCTGAGTTTGAATTTTGATTATGAAGTGTACGACCCTCGAAAGGATGCGCGAAGAAAGGGGATCTATTCACAGTCCATGCTGGATCGGCGAAACCGCAAGGGTATGACCGTTGCAGATGCAGCACGTTTGCTCAAATCTCGCCCGTACTTTGCCAGCCAAATGGTTGCGAATGGGGACGCTGACGGGTTTGTTGGAGGTGTCAGTCGAAACTATGCTGATGTGCTCCGGCCGACCTTGGAACTGATTGGAGCGGATGAGAAGGCACACTGCATTGTTGGATGTTACATGATGAACGTCAAAGGGCGAACGATCTTCTTGGCCGATGCCACGGTGAACGTCTATCCAGACAGCAGAACACTCGCGGAAATCGCCGTACAAACTGCAAAGGTTGCACGCCGCTTTGGTGTTGACCCAGTTGTGGCAATGCTTTCCTTTTCCAATTTTGGAAGCAGCCGTGCTCAGCGCTCGGAGCGGATTGAAGACGCCATCGCCTTTGCTCGTGAACTCGACCCGTCGCTTGTTATCGACGGACCAATGCAAGCAGACACAGCCCTCAACGGTGGGGTCCAAGGTGAATACCCATTCATGGAATTCACCGGGGCGGCCAACGTCTTGGTGCTGCCGAATTTAGCAGCTGCCAACATCGCTTACAAACTCCTTGAGGAATTGGGCGACGCTGAAATGACGGGTCCAATTTTGGAAGGCATGAATCATCCAGTTCAGTTGGTTGCACGCCAAGATGGTGTCCGCCACATCGTGAACATGGCTGCCATTTGTGCTGCAGATGCGATTCGGAAAGAACCGTATTGGGAAAGTTTGGTTACGCCACTAAAGGAAGATTGAACCTCACCGTTCGTCGAAGGTGATCGTTGGGCGGCGTGGTCGCCAGAATGCACCGGTGACAAATCCAGCACACAACCCTCCAAACAACAGGTTCGCCCAACCGGTTTGGACGTAACCGCTCATGCCGCGGAGAATGGGGATGATGAATGAGGGCACAACGCCCAGAAGGAAGGTCCAGATCAATTCAGTACGGATGTTCGCAGCCATATCAGCAGATTCCGGAACCCGTATTGGTTCTCCTTCTCGAATTGGGGCGATGACAAGGCGGGCCAGAACACCTGCAATCGGTCGGTCAAGTGGAACGCTTGACAGTGCAGTGACTCCATCTTTTGATGGATGTGTTTCAATCGCTGCTCGATGGAGTGCCATCGGGCCCAATCCTTCGAAGCGACGAGGGCGGCCGTCCATCATGGCGCCGCGATAATTCGAATTCACCGCATCAGCGAGCACCTCGATTTGTTTTCTTTTGAGACCAAGTCCAATGGCTTCTTCAGCGCATCGCCATTCCGATTCTGTTGGGCATCGAACCTCCCATCGAACCTCATCACTCAAGCCTTCAATACCATCCGTGATGGCTTGATATCCAGCCTTCATGATGTGCTTCAATGCATCTGCGTCGACTTCGAAAGGTGCTTCATCGTCACTTGGTACCAAGCCCTGGAAGATTTCGGCTTGGGTGTTGGTGAGCGTTTGGCTCATGATGTAGAACTCAGGCAGGCGGACTTCGTGCCTTGGGCGTTGTCCAGCGTACACCCAACCGCCCTTATCGGTCCCGATGAAGATGGTTGTTGCAGGTACGCAATCAAAGCGAATCCCTGAAAATTCAACAGATTTCAGGCCAATCCCTCATTGGAGTGTAGCTTCCATACGACGGTACCACGCCATGCCCTTTTCGTGATCTTCGAGCAAAGCAAATTGGGAGAAGGGTGAGATGGAGCGGGTGTAGCCAAACATCGAAAAATCGACGAGGTCAGGTTCACTGCCACCGAAAAATGGCTTGTCACCATGTTCATCGGTGAATTCAGTCAACAAGTCGTGCCACAGTTTCTTTGGAGTTCGACCGTCTTTCTTGACCCGCTTGCGTGCGATGATTCCCCACATGATTGGGAATCCTGCCCATGCATAGAGTCGCTTTGAAAAGAAGCCGAATTTCTCTAATTTCGAAATCCGCATGGTGGTCTTAAACGCTGCACCAAGAGATCCATAGAGGATCGGAACCGTTGCTTTGGAGACCTTTGCATCGGCCCAGTCAAGCCAGGTTTGCTGCCGAGTGGAATCACCCATGGCAGCCATTTTCCCGTCGTTGTATGCAGCATCAATGTGCTTCATGAGCGGCGTCGAATCAACAAAATGGTCTCCGTTTTCATCGGTGAACACAGGCACCCTGCCCCAATCATCAGCAAATGCCACAGTTTTCTTGATCTTCATACCATTGACACTGACATAGTTGACGTCCATACCAAGGTGTTCAATCACGCTTCGTACCTTCCAACAGAAAGGACAAGTGTAGAGCATGTGAAGGGTTGGGGTTTGACCCATGGTTGGGCGTACCGCCCCCCCTTCTTCAAGCCTCGTTATCAGTCGAGGAAGCAGGTTTCCAACCAAGTTTCCAGAAATCGAGGTCATCGAGCCACTGCATCCATTCATCGTCTTCACAGCTGAGCAAACGGAACGCACGTGCTTCAAGTCCCTCACGGTTTGGCGCGCTGAGAACCCCTTCTTCCATGGCATCATGCCATTCAACCTGCATGTGGCGAATCCGCCTGCGTGCCTCTTCGGGTTGCTCGAAATTCATCTCGCATAGGTCGCGCAATTCTGAGACCCAGGACCGAGCATCTTTCAGAAGCGGATCATCAACGCGCTTCCGCTTCGATGTGTTCTTTGACGCAAACGGCCACCATCCCATGATTTGCTGAAGGACCGAGAACCCTTAACGCCATCTGTTGAAAGAGATATAATCCTCGGAGTGATGGGCGACTCATGGATGCAGATATGTGGATGGCACTGTTAGGGTCAGCGGCCATCGAAGGCGTTATTTTGGGCGCTGTTCTTGGCTTTCTTTGGTCGATGGCAAGCAAAGTCCTGCAGTGGTTTTTGATTGGTGAGTTCGTTCTTTTGAAATGGCTTGAATCGCGCGGAATTCTCGTCGTGGACTGGGAACGTTTGTCCTTGGGTCTTGTTGAAAACGGTAACAAAGCGCTTGAAGAGGCCATTACCTTGCTCGAATCCTTTGTTGAACTCGGCACATTTGGAGCCAGCTTTGTTGCTGGCTTTTTGATTGTCAACAAACTCAAGGCTTGATGCAAGTTCATCAACCAAGAGCATCAGGCAACATCATGGGTCGCGTTGTCATTCATCTTCACGGTGTGACCAAACAGAAAGATCTGCGTCGTGTGCTCGAAATGTACGCAGAACGGACTCAAAACCGAGGCGTGAAGTTGGAAGTTCACTCGAGTAAAATCTCTTCAAAAGCCTACCTCGATTTACTCTGTGGTTTGCCTGGCGAACTGTATTTGATGGACGAGGGTGGAGTTATGGATTCATCGCTCGCCTTTGCGGAACGGTTCAAAAAGTGGTCTGTTGGTACGAAAACAGTTCATCTGGCGATTGGCCCTGCAGAGGGTTGGACTGAAAAACCAACATGCGTTTGCCAACGACTTTCGCTCTCGCCGATGACGATGCCCCACGAACTGGCGAGCGTCGTCTTATTGGAACAAGTGTACCGATGCACAGAAATTCTTCGAGGCTCAGACTACCACAACGCCTGACAAAAGGGTCAAGAAGCATCGAAGAATCGCCCACTTTGGAGGCAAGACATGTTGTTGTTAGAACAGGAGAGCCTTCGCTGGGTTTTAGTCGGTTTCGAAGCCCTAATCGGACTTGTTTTGATCCTCGGCTCTCGTAGTCAGCCTTTCCCTCTTCCATCGAAACGGTTCGGCTCCCTGGTGCTGAGCATCGCTTTCCTCCTTGCTTTGGGCCAATTGGCACCAAGACCCGTGTCGGTGGTTGGCCACCTTGCTGTGCTCACCGCAATCGGTTCGTTCGGACTTTTAGTGGGCATTCACCACTTGATTCGAACGCGCAGAGAAGTCTTGATTGCACCCTTTTCTGGGTTCATGTTCTGCGTGGGTGTTGGTGGCTTGATGGTCACAACTTGGAAAGATTTGAACACCATTGAACAGTGGTCGGGCTTCCTTTCTCTCGTTGTGCTTGGAGGCGGCCAGACATGGCTTGTGTTCCGAGGTTTGTTGATCGGCCGTTTGCCGTTGGCGTGGAGTCAAGCAGGCATGGTTGCCTTGCACCGTGGTTTCCTCGACGGCCCAGACGGAGCGATTTCATGCTTTGAGAAAGGATGGGATGCAGAAGAAGAGCACCTTAATCCAATGGCGTACGTCGCTTTGCACCGTCTTAACCTGTTCATTGGCAATGATGAAAAAGCAGAGGAATGGTGGCAAGCACTCAGCGATGTGGGCGGTGAAAAAGGCGTTGCCCCAGAATGGATCGCGGCCATCCACGATGCACTCATCCGCCTCGATTCTGAAGCTGCTTCCACTCTTCCAGCCCTGAGTGCAGAAGAGGAATGATTCCCTTTTCCGGGTTAAAAAACGCTTTTTCCGAGAAGAATACTACGGTAAACCGCTCCTTGTGGCGAGATTACGAACAAATAAGCAAAGGATTTAATATCTTAGAAGTCGATATAGTATCATGGAACAAGTGGAAACCAAGCGGAACAACACGACCATGAGTGCAATGCTTTGGTATGCAATCTTCATTTGGTTTGCTTCAAGCCTCTTTTCCCAATCCCTGTACATGGCGTTCAACGGCGTACCCTATGATGCGTTAATGCTCCTCCAAGATCTGGGTCCGTTGTATTACCTCGTTGTGGGGATTGAAGTTGCAGTCTGGATCACTCTGGGTGTCCTTTTGCTTAAGAAAATAGTGCAGAAGACATGGTTTGGAAACACAACTCAACCGTCCATGGCTTAGTGTTCTTTTTCAAAATCCTTGTATTGCTGCTCTCACATTTCAGTATCGGCGAAAATGAACACGACCTCCGAAATCTGGCAAAAATCAAACGTTTTCGCCGATGACTTGATGGCCCGTCAAGTAAAGGAACGCATGTGAGAGATACAGGAGAGGCGCCGTTCTTTTCAGGTCGACCAATGGACACATGTTCATTACGAGATCAGGATGTAGCTCTCAGGGTTCTTCCACGAGGTGCCCGTCTTGTCACCATCGAAGAGGCACGTGAGAACCTACCAAAGGTCACGCGATGGTTGGCTGAACTTCAAGCGATGAGCGATGAAGCTCACGACCTTACCGAGGAACTTGAAGTTCTTCTCGAATCCCTCGACGCAGAAAATGAGCATGTTGTTGAGGTTGCTGAACACCTTGCTCAACTCGTCGCCCATTGGCAAAAAACAACCGCTAAGATTGAAGCAACAGGAACACGAATCGCTTGTCTTGAACCTGGGCGATTGGAGTGGTATGGCGTTGTGGATGAGCATTTGGCTTTGTATTCCTGGAGCCTTGGTGAAGAGGACATCGAGTGGTATCATCCAATCGATGCCAGCTTTATGGCCCGAAAACCCCTCATAGAGGCGTGACCTGGCTCGGCTTAGGGGAGCATATGGTTCGAATCAATCGTGTTTACACTGGCGGCGGCGACGAAGGTCAAACATCACTCGTTGACGGCTCACGTCGTTCGAAAGCAGATCTACGCTTCGAAGTCGTTGGCACATGCGATGAACTGAATTCGGTTTTCGGCTTGGTTGCCATGGAGGCAAACCGCTTGCCAAAGCACGAGGATGGCGGCGACCGTGCGACTGTACAGCGCGTTCAAACCATCCTATCCATGGTTCTCACTCGCATTCAGAACGAACTGTTCGATCTTGGTGCTGAATTGGCGTGTGTTCCGACAGAACTGCCAGAATACATGGTCTTGATCAGTGAGCAACAAAGCGATGTTCTGGTCAGCGAGATGGACGCTTGGCTCGAGCACCTGGAGCCTCTTACAAGTTTCATTCTTCCAGCGGGTCATGGTCCAGAGGCCATGCTCCACCTGGCAAGGACGGTGGCACGTCGCCTCGAACGTTCCGTCATTCGACTCAAGGAACACGAAGGCGAAGGGTCGGTCCGGCCAAACGTGCAGGTGTACCTGAACCGTCTTTCTGATTGGTTGTTCGTGTTGGGCCGTTGGGTGACAGCGGGACTCGGTCACGATGAAACCTTGTGGCAACCACTTGGAAAAAGAGGACCTGAAAAAGGCGTAGCGGAACGAATTCGTCGCCTGCATGCATCGGATGAAGATTTCGAAGCACTTTGATCAGTCGAGGCCAGCGGACACCATGTGTTGGCGCGCCAATTGAAGAACACGGGTTGTTTCTTCATGAGACAATTGTTGCTCGGCCATGTCCCAATCCAACCACATGTAACCACGGTGTTCATGAGAAAGTTTGACTGTAAGTTGCTCGGTTTGAGCAAGGTACCAGTAAACCTGCTTCTCCTTTTTCTTGCCCCTGTGCCTGTAGGTGTATTCGCTCCGTTCAGCAAACCCATCGACGAAGTTGATTTTATCGATGCCGGTTTCTTCAGCCAACTCTCTTCGAGCAGTGGCATGGTGATCATCATCGTCTTCTTCGACGTGACCCTTTGGAAAATCCCAGTGGCCCTGAGGATACTGCAACAACAAGACTGTCCCGTAGTTGACCAACACAACGCCACAGGAAGTCTCCATAACCCTCACTGGAAGGCCGTTGCTCAAGTCCTTTGTGGCGGTTGTGATTCCACAAATCTTCTTGTGGGCGTTGCCTCCCCTTCAGGTCATGGGGCAGCAAGGCAACGTGCTTGAGGCGGCAGGTCTGCCGCAATTTACTTCCATCATTGCTGATTCAGACCTTGATGGATTGTGCGCTGCTGCAGTTCTAAAAGCTGCGAACCCAGATGCTACCGTTCATTTTGCACATGCTGCTTTGGTCCGTTCAGGCGCCATCGATCACTTGGTCGACCGCCAAACCGCCATGGTCGATTTACCGTTCCATCCTGATTGTGGGTGGTATTTGGACCACCACCAAACCAACCGTCCCAATGAGGCAGAAGAGGCCGTTTTTGTGGCCAACGGGGGGACATGTCACTGGGAAGCCACACCTTCGGCAGCTCGCTTGGCTTACGATGTTCTTAGCCCCTACATCGATTTGACTCATCTTGAAGAAATCATGCCCGTCGTGGACGCTTTAGACTCTGGGCAAATCAGTCGTGAAGCCTTCATGAAAGACGGACCAATTTTGCAACTTGCCCGTTCCCTTTCGCTTCGGGAGCCGGACCACATGCTTCGAGTTCTTGACATGCTTTCCAAAGGCCTCCGGCTTTCGGAAGTGTTGGCTGACCAAGCCATTGCTCCACATGTGAAACGGGCGAAATCTGAACGCGCAGCGGCACAACTTGTTGTTGAAGCCCATACGACCATTGTTGACCGATTGGCGATCTGCAGGATGGATGAAAAAGGAGTCCGTTCAAACGGTTATCTCGTGACGGCTTGGGCGGGCGATAAGGCCGATGCGTGTTGCATTGTCCACGGCTATGCTGACGGGTCCATTGATACACCTGAGCGCCCTGCTTTATCTGCCAGTTTTTATGCGAATTCCTTCCTTCCAAACGGGCAGGGGAAGTACGACCTCTCTCGCCTTGCTACGGCGCTTGACCCAACAGGTGGCGGCCATGCGAATGCGTGTGGGTGCCGGGTTCAGCCACCTGGCGTTGATGCCAACCTCGAAGTGTGGTTGGGCATGTGGATCAACCGCGACAATGCATTGGCCATTCGTTGATTATCCGAGGACCATAAACAGGTACAGGAATCCGAGGAAAGCGTGAATAAAAACGAGAACGACAACCAAGTCGGCTGCTCGACCATGCTTCAACACATGGTGGCTGAATTTTTCGCCATTGGTTCGCGCGATTTTCGCTTTTCGACCCATGCGTGCGAGTAAGAACAACAACGTGAAGCCCACAGGACCCATGAATCCGTGCAGACTTTGCGGCATAAGGTTCGATAAAGCATCTCCATTTGTGCGAAGGCCAACTACGGCTCGAGCCATAAAAGCCACCAAGATCACGCCAAAGGTCGCCCAGAGCAACCGCTCACCCATACGTTCGTGACGGCTGCGAGCATCCTTGCGTTCCTCACCTTTGAGTTCATGGCCTTTTTTCCGCCATGAATATTGCCACCAAATCCAGACCAACAACGCTGACGCAAGCAGTGGGTGCAGAAGCATCACGATTGCATTCACGGGGTCCATTGAACTCGCCTTCACACCTTGGCAGGTTTCCTTGCTTCATGGATGTTGCTGGGCAAGTTGGCTCAATCGATGGTTCATCGAGGAGTGCACCCTGCCGGTGGGTTGAAGGAGGGTAGGTGGAGCCAACAGATGAGGGGCGAGCATTCTGCAGGAGAACTATCTGGCGAATTGCCTTGAAGCTGCGTTCAAATCGAACGCACCCAAAGTCCGTCGTCAGTCCTTTGTCGTCCGAACTCCGGATTGGCAATTGTTAGAAAAACAATGGCGCCCAATCCTCCTGCTCGCCGTAGCAGAAACTGAACTGCCAGCAGCAGATGAAGATGATCAACCCTCTCCAATGCGCCGCTCAAGCAACGCCCGCCGTACTCGAAACCGCCGAGGTGGTCGCGGCACATCAGGCCCAATGGACACCATTCCATCGGCCCAAGAGATGATTCTTCCGAGTGACTTTTCGGACGCATACCGGCTCGCTGTTTTGCTTGCACACAAACTCCTCAACAAAGATGACTGGGATTCTGAATGGGAAACCACAGAAACCTCCCTGCGGAATGCTTGCCTTGCGGATGGCGTCCACCCGGTGTGGGCCGATCTTGCCCAGCACACCCCATTGTTTGGGCAATTTGCTGCTTTCCCAGTCGCTAAACCAAAGAAAACCGCTTCGAAAAAGAAGGTCAACAGTTCCGCTGGGGCCATCGATCCAATGAACACCAACGACCTAGCAGAGGCTTTGGAGGCTCTTTCCGGAGCCGTTGATACGGCAGAAGCACAAGTGGCCATGCGAACTGTTGGCTCACAGTTGTCCTCTGGAAGGTCATTGAATCCCGCTCCTTTGCTGTTTGAACTCGAAGGTCCTGCTTCGATTATCTCTGCCCTCTTGTCGATCGCCGCTGGTCTTGATCCTGAACCATCCCTTTCGAAGGTTGAAAAAGTCGATGCGGATTTAGCAGCGGCCCTCACCGACCTTGTGCAGTTGCGCAACGGGCAAGTGGCCGATTGGAAGGCCAGTGCAAACGCTTCAGGCGATCATTCTCTTGCCCGCTCCCGCCGCTTCCTCGCATGGCACCACCCACCGGAATCAACGGCGGCCCTGAAAGCCAAAGTCCTGACAGAAGGTATGGAACTTTTGCGAGAAGGCAAAGCACCTACACAAGCCATTGAGCGTGTGATGTGGTGGCGCCTGGCTGCCCTTCACCGTGAAGGAAGCACCGAAGAGACCGTTCAGACCCTTACCGCTTTGAAACTCGACGCTCATGCGGAACTCTCCCACCTCCTCCCCTTGATTTCAGACTTGAACAACGAAGATGTTCAAGCCTGGTTAAACGGTCAAATTCCGCATCTCGATGACGGTGCGTTGGTCGATATCATTTCCTCAGAAGGCCTCGATACGGACCTTCAAGCGTGGGCAGCGAAGCACCTCAGCGAAGAAAATGGAGAAGCATGGGAAAGCGTGCTCCCAATTGTCATCGACATCTACACCCGTTCGATGAACCTCCGAAGATTGTCGGAAATCATCGTCAAGAACGACCTCACACCAATGTCCCACCCATACGAGACGTTGCTTGCAGCACATCTGCTTGCAGCCGGTAAGGACAACGACCTTTGGCACGCAGTTCGAGCGGCTCGTGAAAAGGCACTCGACTCCATTCACAGCACCGATGCCCCACCTGCGTTCTCCTCGACAAGTGAAGCGTTGTTGATGCTTTTCGAAGGTGAAAACGTCGATGATGAACGCATCGGTACCCTGCTGGATAAGAGCGGACTTCTCGCCTTCGGTGTCATCCGCCGTGCTCTCCGTGAAGGTGGCTCAGGTGTTGTCGAAACCAAGGAACTCACTTCGTTAGAAGAGAGCATTGCCGAGGCAGAACTTTCCCACATGGAACGAAACTTGTTCGCTGCTGTGATCGACACCCTTCGCCTCAACCGCGTCGCTTTGATGCTTCAACACGGCACTTCGAACGGCGACATTGTGGAGGGCGTGAACACCCTTTTGAGCAACGAAAACATTCCAACCGCAATGATCCATTCCGTCCGTCACTTGGTGCTGGAACACGACTTAGGCCTCCCTTCGATGGTTCGCTGGTACCAAACCAATGACCCATTGTCACCATGGCACACCCTCGCAAGAGCCTCGGTGTCTGCTTCGGACAAAGATGAACTGAACGCAGCACGGGATTATCGCCGAGCTGGCGATCATGAAGGATTTGACTATGAACACAAAATCGTTCTCTATCGAAAGTCCCTCATCCACCTTGCATTTGCTGAGCAGTGGAAAGAAGCGGTTGAACTCCTTGATGCGCAGCCAGCTTTGCGCAGTGCCCTCACAAAGCGGTTCCAACTCTACCTGCGAGTCTCGCACATGTCAACCAAAGACACGAACGCAGCAACCCGTTTGCTGAAGGATTTCGTCCGCTCCACAAAGATGGTCCCTCAAGAAAACGAGGAAGGCGAAATGGTTGATGTGGAAGTCACTTACTTTGCTGAAGACGACCTTGACATGCTCAAAACCTACCCGTTGGAACATTCCCGTGTGCTTCCAGCAGATCCGTTCAGTGGTCGAGTAACTGCGGCGGTGAACTCCCTCCAGAAGAACCGTCGTCGACAACGCAATGCCTTCGACACCCGCTTTACGCAATTGATGCAAGGCCCTTCTCCTTCGCTCAAAGATCTCTATGAATTGGCAAGCGAGGCAGCCCAAGAAAAGCCAGTTGAAGGATTGATGTTCCTCGAGCGAGCACAAAACAAAGGTCAATTCAGTGTACGTGAAATTAAGCGAATCGCTGTAGCCGAGCAAGGTTTGTTCTCGACCTTTAGAGAAAATATCCCAAACGCCTCACGACGTTACCTCCGCAACCTTTCGCTTTCCCCGCTTGTCCTTGTCGACACCAACGTGCTGGTCGACGCACTGATGGATGCCATCAAGCAACGCTTGGAAGTGTTCACTGAAGCCAGCCTCGACATCGCAGGGCACGGTCACTTCCACCATGTGCTGTTGAAGCGCGCTCAAGAAGGAAAGATCGAACTTTGGCTCCCTAAGATTGTCAAGCAAGAACTGTCTGGTATCGCCAGCGATCTTGGTTTCCTTCGTTCTCGATTCAACGACCTTTTGGTTCCACCATCAATGCTTGACACTGTGTTCTGCAAGGAAGTCATCGGTGAACTCGTCGATCAGGTGCTCCAAGATTACAACACGTGGCGCCCAATGGATCTTCAAATTGAAGAAGAAGCAGACGATGAAGCAAACAAGGAACTTGTGGTCGACTTCTTGAGAGAGTACACCGAAATTTATGAAGAAATCACCGCTATGAAGCGAACCCGTGGAGAGCCAGCTCGAACGGTTGTTGATGGCTTGGATGTCTATCCTGAGGCACCGGATCGAACCCTCATGCGAATTGCGCTGCATCTTGCTCAGCAAACTCTTGGAAACCTCGGAACAGTCCTTGTTGCAACTCGAGACAGCGACTTCACGCTTGTCTCACGAGCCTTCGAAGAACGGTTTGGATTCGGCGTGGCTAAGAACAGCCGTGCTCTGAACAGTTTCCTGCACGGATGAGTTTTTGCTCACATGTGTGAAATCATTGCATCGCCGAAGGCGCTGCAAGAAAGCAATGTGGCGTTATCCATCAATCGCTCGAAATCATAGGTTACAGTTCGTGCAGAGATTGCGCCTTCCATGCCTTTGACAATCATGTCAGCAGCTTCAGTCCATCCCATGTGGCGAAGCATCATTTCAGCGGAGAGGATGATCGAACCCGGGTTCACCTTGTTCATGCCTGCATACTTTGGAGCCGTACCGTGGGTTGCTTCAAAGATTGAAATTCCAGTGTCGTAGTTGATGTTTGCACCTGGTGCAATGCCAATTCCACCGACTTGAGCAGCAAGAGCATCAGAGATGTAGTCGCCGTTGAGGTTCATTGTAGCGAGAACAGAGTACTCAGCAGGACGGGTGATGATTTGTTGCAACATAGCGTCTGCGATGACGTCCTTGATCAGAATATCTCGTCCAGTTGTTGGATTCTTGAGGGTGCACCATGGGCCACCATCGATTTCGACTGCACCAAACTCTTCCTTTGCAACAGCGTAACCCCAATCACGGAATCCACCTTCTGTGAATTTCATGATGTTACCTTTGTGAACCAGTGTGAGGCTTTCCTTGTCATTCTCCAACGTGTGACGGATGGCAGCACGAACGATTCTTGCTGTGCCTTCTTGGGAGATTGGCTTGATGCCGATTCCAGAGGTGTTTGGGAATCGAATCTTGTCAACGCCCATTTCATTCTGTAGGAAGTCGATGACCTTCTTGACTTCAGGCGATCCTGCTTCCCATTCAATTCCAGCGTAAACGTCTTCGCTGTTTTCTCGGAAGATGATCATGTCCACATCACCAGGTGCTTTGACAGGTGAAGGTGTTCCCTCGAACCAGCGAACGGGTCGCACACAAGCGAACAAGTCGAGCTTCTGTCGCAGAGCGACGTTGAGTGAACGAATGCCACCGCCGACGGGTGTCGTCAATGGTCCTTTGATCGAGACCAAACCGGTCCTCATTGCATCGAGCGTAGCCTCAGGCAACCATTCGCCAGTAGCGTTGAATGCTTTTTCTCCAGCCAACACTTCTGACCAAACAATAGCACGTTCGCCGCCGTAAGCCTTGCTTACCGACGCATCGACGACCTTGATCATCACCGGGGTGACGTCGACTCCAATTCCATCGCCTTCGATGAAATGAATTACTGGGTCATTTGGGATGTTGAGTATGCCGTTGTCCATTGTGACTGGGGTTCCTGCCATTGCAATCGATTCAACGCAGATGCATCCCCTTCAAGAATGAACCGCCCTTAGGAGTTCTATGTACGGACGCGTAGATTGGACTGGTGGCGACAACCTAGCGAGCACCAATGAACGCGGCGACCGTCTTGATTTGAACTGGGAAGAAGGTCCTACGCCAATGCAAGTTGTTCTGCAGATGATCGGTGCTTGTTCGATGGCTGATGTTGTTCTTGGTTTGAAAGAACGACCCTTCACGGAAGCTTGGGTCGAGATGGATGCCACACGCGCAGAAGAGCGCCCCAAGGTGTTCACCAACATTCACATGGTTTACCACGTTCGTGGCGATGTTCCTCTGAAACTTCTCGAGCGCATCGTCGCCAAAAGCCATGAAAAATACTGCACTGTCTCCCAGATGTTCGTCAACGTCAAGATGACGCATGCTTGTGAAGTTCACAAGTGACGCTCAGTTTGTCACAACTCGCAATGCTGTCAGTGAGTTCATTGCGTTAAGCAGCAGTTCCCTCAATGCATTGTACAGTGGATGCCATGCCTGCGGAATTTGTGCTGGTGCTGCGACCGGCAAGGTTCCTTGATCGGTTGACAACACTGTGGCGAAGGGGCGAACTTCACCCGTACCGGCCATGTCGATGATCAATGAGAGGTGGTAGGCTTGCTGATCCTTGATGACTTTTGCAGTTTCGATCTTGGCGATGGCTTCAGCAGGAAGGCCACTCAACCAATCTTCACCACGTTCAATCATTGATTGGAGTTCCTTCTTAACAAGAATTTCGAGGAGTTCCGCTACGACATCGTTGGAAAGTGGGGCCATGGGTGATGCTTGTGGAACCACTGCTTCGAGGGGGGCAACTTCGACGGGTGACTCTGTGGTTGTGCCCATCTCCAAAGAGAAGGTGGACTCACCTGCGATCAATGATTGTTCATCGTCGTCATCGTCATCCATGAAAGCAGTGAGCAGGTCTGCGTGTTGGTAGGCCTGTGGTTGTTGATTCATTGGAACGGTCTGAGCTGGAACGGGACGCACAGCGCCCAATTCAGCAAAGATATCCAACTCTTCTTCTTCGACGTGTTCTGGTGCAGATTCCCAAGGTCCCATCATAGTATCACTTCGATTTGTCATCACCCTAGTACATCAAAGGATGTTTTCCGAGTCTTTTTTTTTACGAAGTTATTTCCACACATACCACCGATAGATTATCAATGAACAAGTGCATCTTAATGGCCCAAGTGTCAAAGGGGCGGGCCGATTCGGTTGAGATGAAGCACATGAGGTTCTCTCCAACTCGTTCGACCGTTTTGTTAGCGGCTTTGGCGTTCATGCTTCTCTGCCTTCCAAGCCTGTCCAGCGTTCCAACGGGCGTGGGGCAAATGGGAGGCGGTGGGTGCATCTGCCACGGCGGTGATTCAGAACAAGTCGCTGTCTCCATCGTTGGCCTCCCATCTTCGTTTGAATCGAACACCAGTTACAATCTTTCAATCTCAATTGTGAGCTCAATTTCAGAAAATGACGACGGCCACCAGGGTGGTTTCCGGTTGAGCGTGCAGGGTAATGGAACGATTGCTTTTGAAAATTCGACAGCCACCCAGGAACTCGATGATGGCTGGACACACGAGATCGATGGCACCTATCAGCGAGGATGGAATTTCACTTGGACTTCTTCGAATGATTCGATTGAACCCGTCGAATTCATCGTCCATGGCAACGCCGTAAACGGAAACAACATGTCGAGTGGAGATGCTTGGAACAGCTTTGGACGAACCATTGCCCATGTTGACAACCCAATCGAGGTGGAACAACCTGTGTTTGATCGTGAAATAGGTCTTCTCGATTGGTTGGTGTTCACCCTTGGGCTCTCCACCCTAGCGTTCTGCCTTGTTCGGGCTGTTCGTTGACTCAGTTTACGAACTCGATGTGCCTGTTCTGGAGAGCTCGTAGTTGGCGGTTTTCACTCGCACCGTGGATTTGATCGCTCTTTACCCCGGTGAGCACAAGCATCACTCGAATCTCGTCGCCCAATTCTTCACGGACAGCCGCTCCCCAAATCACTTGAGCATGTGGGGATATTTGGTCGGTGATGATCTTGGCACATCTCTCTGCCTCACCAAGGGTCAGGCTTGGACCGCCGACCACGTTGATCAGGGCACCGCGCGCATCGGATGAATCAATATCAAGCAGAGGTGAATGCATTGCCTCTTCGGTTGCAGCCTCGACTCGCCCAGGACCACTTGCTTCACCCAGACCAATCATGGCCACACCGCTGCCGTATTGGATGACGGATCGGAGATCTTCGAAATCGAGGTTGACCATGCCATCGGTCGTGAGCATTTCTGCGACACCGGTGATCGAACGGACCAACAGTTCATCGCCGACTCGAAACGCATCGCCGATTGGTAAATCCTTGACGCCTTCGATTTCGAGCAAGCGTTCGTTGGGGATCACGAGGATGGTATCACAATGTTCACGCAATCGCTCCAGCCCCCATTCGGCATTTTGCCGTCGGAGAGCTCCTTCAGAATTGAATGGATAGGTGACCACAGCAATGGTCATGGCCCCTTGTTGCTTTGCTAAGCGAGCGATTTGTCCAGCAGCACCGGTCCCAGAACCGCCACCCATTCCAGCAGTAATGATTGCGAGTTGGGTGTCGTTGGTGATGCGTCGAAGAGAAAGTTCCGATTCAAGAGCAGCAGCTTCTCCCTTTGTCGGGTCGCCACCTGCGCCTCTGCCACGTGCAGTTCGGCCGATCAGTATCTTTTCTTCCAAGGGTGACATCAGCAAGGCTTGAGCGTCTGTGTTGATCGCGTATCCTGTGACGTATGAATTCTTGAACAATCGTTCGTTGAACAGTCGGTTGACTGCGTTGCATCCTGCCCCGCCAACACCGTAGACACGGATCCTTGGTTGCAGTGATTCAAGCAAAGCTTGCAGTTCGACTTCAGAGTTTTCACCCATTGGTGGAGCGACGGTTTCACTTGCCGATTGTTCGGCTTCGGTTAGTTCCAAGACTCGTTCAACGAGGTGTCGCATGCTGCTTTGCTTGCTGACGTGACCTTGAATGTGCCGCACCTAAAAAGGGCCAAAACAGGCTTTTCTTACCGTATGATCAATCTCGGAGACCCTCTTGGGTCACCTGATAGACACATTCGCCATCAGGGAGGTTGGGGGAGTCAACCAGTCGAGCAATACGTCGTCCAGCTTTTGCTTTACGGAGATAGAGTCTGAAGGTCGAAGCGTGAGCGAGCACGTGGCCTCCGATTGGCTTGGTTGGGTCGCCCCACATTGCATCAGGCTTGGAATGAACTTGGTTGGTGACAAGGACAAGGGCGTTGTTGATGTCAGCAAGTTGCTTCAAATCCTTGAGGTGCCGATTGAGTTTCTGTTGGCGGTTGGCAAGCATGCCTCGTCCAATGTATTCAGCACGGAAGTGGCTTGTCAACGAATCCACGATGATCATCTTGACGTTGAGGCCTTTGCTCATTCGCTTGATTTCATCGACCAGAAGCATTTGGTGGTCTGAGTTGTAGGCACGTGCCACGTGAATTCGGGCAAGCACAGCATCGGGGTCAAGACCGTGACCTCGGGCCATTTGGGTGATTCGTTCTGGTCGGAAGGTGTCTTCGGTATCGATGTAAAATACATCACCATCGAATCCGCCTTCATCCATAGGAAGGGTGCAGTTCACGGCGAGCTGATGCCCAATCTGGGTCTTACCGCTGCCGAAAGCTCCGTACACTTCAACGAGGGCTTGGGTTTCAAATCCGCCACCCAGCAAATCGTCGATGGATTGAACCTTTGAGGTCAGTTTCAACACTTCACGTCGTCGTTCGAGCAATGCGTCACCTGAAACGAAGCCACCGATGTTGGCCATTTTCTTAGCGGCGCCGATGATCTTGGTAGCAACTGCTTCACCGAGTTCAGCTTGGTCAGCGAGGTCCCCTGCGGACATCACAGCGAGTGCGAGGAGGTCATCAAAGCCGGCTTCTCGCAACTTTTCAGCAGTGGCTGGTCCTACGCCAGGGAGGTCTTCGATTTGGACCTCTGGGGCTTCATCTTCCGTTGGCATCACTGGCAATGGCTGGTCTTGAAGGTCTTCATTGTTTTCAATCTCTATCGTCGCTTTCTTTTTCGATTTGGTCGCCATTTTGGTTCACTCTCAACCCATGCTGGTCCGGCTAGGGTATATGAAAGCCCAAACGGCGGCGCGCTTCCTCTCGGCATGTTTTCAAACAAATTTCGCCATTCGAATGCGGCGCAGTAGGCGTTTTATTTCACTTTTAGTTCAGATTTCGCAAGAGTGAAAGTGAATCGAAACCTGTTCAATTCCCCTCATCTTCAGGGACTTCTTCGTCAGTTGGGAACGGATTTGAGGTACTTTCTTCAGCAGCGTAAGCGATCGTCACCAAGTGGTCGATGTCAACCCGCTCTTGATCTTGACTGAGGCCGACGTCCAATGTCCAGGTGCCGGTTGCGGGAGCGAACTCATTGTGCTGCCAGTTTGCATTTTGGCCGTCTGCGATTTGTTCAGGTGGGGATTCGACCACTGCTTCGCCCTCACTGTTGTTGAGGTACCATGTGACCGTCACTGGGGACCCACCAAAGTTGAAACCGTTTTCGATGTTCTCAACGGTTGAGTCGATTTGAATTTGTTCAGCAAGTTGACACACACAGTCAGGCGTCACGTCGATGTTCATGGTTCGTGGGTCGACCGTGTTTGTGTCTGCCCAAGTGATCTGCTTGTCGATTCGAATGGTGATGTTCTCATAATATTCATTTCCTAAATCATCGGTCGCACCAATGGCGGCGGAAAACATTCCGTGGGTGAGGTAGGTGTAGGTGACTTCGCCCGTATCTGCAGCGTTGACGGTGACCGTGTTTGATCCATCACCAGCGTTGAACCAAAACGTCGACATGAGCCCTTTACTTGATTTGGTGTACGACAAATCAAAGGCAACATCCACTCCGTCTTCGGACACCTGTTGGTTGTTTTGAATCGATTCGAGGATGGTCCCCGAAGTGACTTCATAGTACGCGATGAAGTCGATTGGACCATCGTATGCTTCATCCTCAGCACCGTCGAGGCAGCCTGCGAACATTGCTGCTAGCAATACGGCACCAAGCAGCATTGGCCTGAGCGTTTGGGTGCGCATGTTCACGAGATGGGGTTCTCCTTCATCAAATCAACACCTGCACTAAAAATCAAGGTCTAATGCCTGAATTTTGGACCATGTTACGACGGGTCCCCATCGGTGGTTTCAAAGCGGGGGAGGTCCGCCGTTTGGTTAACGAGGTGGGGTAGTCTGGATATCCCGTCGGGCTCATAACCCGGAGATCGGTGGTTCAAATCCATCCCTCGTTACCAACCAAATAGGTCAACCGTACTCATAGTAGTCGTGTTTTGGCGTAAGTGCATCAAGTGCACTTTGCAAATGGGCGTTTGCAGCAGCTTCACCGCGAAGGATCGCAGATGTTTCATCCTCGATCCGTTTTGCTTCAGATGCGCACAGCGAAGAATCACCTTTGCTGTGGGGGACCGCTCCAAGAAGAGCCTCAGCCACCTGTCCAGCGTCTACAGATTTGTTGCCTTGAGGTTCTAATTTGAACGATTCATTGGCATAAATCACAGGCCCAGAAGCAGCGGAACACACCGCCAATCGAGTGATGAGTTTTGCTTCATAACCAATGAAACGGCATGCATCGAGGGCACTCGCTAGGTTTCCTGGTGCGAGCTTCTCAGCTCTTGTGTACGCTTTTCGGGCCTTGCGAGTTTTTCCAGCTGCAGCGAGTACGTTTCCAACACGGTGTTGATCTTCAGCCTCTGGCGTCATTTGACTGAGCAGATGAGGGGCTCCTGAGCGGAGGACCTTGACCAGTTTGCGGCGTTCTTTGAGAAGGATGCCAACGCTTGCGACCGCTCTGGCCCCTTTGCCACGTGCCACCAACACATCGCACAGCATCCTCAACCCTTTGACTAGCATACTTTGCTCATCAGCGGTTCGCTTCTTGCGAAGAAGGAGCATCTCTGTGAATTGTGAAGCCATGACTTCGGACATTTCCATTCGCCCGTCCAAGATATAACGCTCAAGTTGTAAGAGCGTTTGAGCGGGGTCGTCCATTCCAAACATGGTAGCAAAGGGCGCTACGCGTCCCACCTATTGATGCCTTTGTTCACACGATTTAGCGTGCTTCACCAGCCCCCTGTTCTGAGGTTTGTTAGGTGGATGTATTAACCCCGAGTTCCTCGCCCAACCATGGATTCACACCGCATCATCGCCATTGCAGGAACCCCCGGATGTGGGAAAACCACGCTATGCACGGCCTTACACGACGCGGGTTTTGCTGTCGAAACGGTTGTCGATTTGGCTTCGAAGCATGGTTGCTTGGGCGATGAAGATCCCAGCGATGGGGCTGCACCTGTCGATGTGCATAAATTAGCAGAACTCTGGGAAGATGAATCTGATGGACTGTTGTTCGTCGATGGCCACCTTTCCCATCTTTTGGACGTCGATGCGGTTGTTCTCTTGCGATGCCACCCAGACCATTTGCGTGCGCGGTTGCAAGAGCGTGAGTATGCCGAAGCAAAAATCACGGCCAACGTCGAATGGGAAATGCTCGGTGGGACCTGGTCTGAAATGCTTGAATTTGAACTTGATACGCCGGTGCTCGAAGTGGACACAAGCGAAGCGACAAGCGAAGCATCGACCTTACAAATTCTCGAATGGATCGAGGCAGGTTGCCCGGCCGACGGCATTGAAACCGCAGCCACCGAAGCCATCGATTGGTTGGCCTGACCACCCAAAGAACAAACACCCCCCACGAGGGCACACAGTTCGATTGGTATGGCACTTGAGAAATTCCGCGACACATGGGAGAGCATCGTTAACCCGCTCATTGACTCGATTTCAACTTGGAAACCTTCCACCCTTACATGGATTGCATTACCGATTGGTGTCCTTGGCGGACTTGCGGTTTTAATGGCTCCAAACGATACATATGGCGCCAACATGTTGTTTGGAGGAACCCTCCTCATCACCATGGCCATCACATTGGATGCCCTCGATGGCCCGCTAGCTCGTAGAACAGGACAGGTCACTCGTTGGGGCGATTACCTCGATCACACCTTCGATCGCTTGCTTGATGCTGTTTGGATTGTATGCTTGGCGGGTTCAGTCTTTGTGAACGACTTAACACTCGGTTTAGCGGCGGCCTGGGTCATTCTGCTCGGCTCCTACATGGGCACTCAGGCCCAAGCGGTTGCTGGCACTCGGAATTACCGCGGATTTGGGCGCGCAGACCGCACTATTTTGACAATCATTTCAATTGCCTTGATGGGCGTGTTCATTCACCTTGATATCGGCAGCTTCGGTACATTCCCTGGCGTGCTTGATCACATTGAAATCAACCCGATCAGTTTGGTTGTTTTGATTTCGGCTTTCGGCGGTCTGTGGACCTTTTTGATTCGTTTCGTCCAAGCCAACCATGAGATCTCTCAAATTGACCGGGACGACCCCCTGCCTCAACCAAATCAACACGAAGAATCAGAGTGATTCCGGCCCCCCTACGGGATGCACTGAACCGCACATTTGTCAACAAATGAGGCGGCATACTCATAACCGTAGGATGCCACAAGAACATTGATGACAGACGAAATGTTCGGTAATGCCACTGAAAAGAAGGCACTTTTCCTTGTGTTCTGCATGTTGCTGGCTGTTGTGCCACTCTCGAATGCTGCGGCAGAAGATATTGGCGATGAAAACAACCTTCAAGCTCAAGAAATCTCCGCGACCTTCGACCCATCAAGCGAGACAACGACCATCTCCTGGCGCAACATTGATTTCGATGGTTCGGTCTTGCAGGGCCTCTTTTCTGCAACGTACAATGTCTACCGTTCTGAAGATCCAATCACCTCGATTTCAGCACCCGGTCTCACACCGTTTGTCTCAGGCATCACCGCTTGTTCAGCGGCACAAGTTGTCAATGACGCTTTCAAGTGCAGAGGCATCAACGGTACCGTCGATTACCACACGGCCTCGTTCTTGGTTCCACCCGGTGTCAACGGCTCGTTTTACTACGCTGTGACAACAACGCTTGCTGATGGCACTGAACTGCTGGACCTCGATGTTGGTGCTTCCGTTATCCAATCTCCAGTTGAAGAGGTGACCACACCGATTCGTACCCCCTACAACCTCGCTGCATCCTTCAACCCTGAACTTAGCAAGACCACATTGACCTGGGTCAATTACAACGATATTTTCCCCATCCTGCCTGAGACAGGTGACAATGCTTACCAAATTAACATCTGGCGCGCTGACTACCAAATCACACGAGGAAACGGTGCAGACATGATCGCCACCAATTCTCCAGTTGCCACCCTCACAGCAGGGACATCAAGCGTTGTGTTGGACATTCCAACAAGCACAGATCGAGATGTATACTACGCCGTGACCTATGTGTTACCAAACTGGACGGTCGCTGGTGAAGATTACCAAGATATCCGCTTCCTATCGAACAATGCCATGAGCAGTGTGTTGGTGGAAGACAACATGCCACCTTCACAGGTAGGCATTATGTATGCAGAATTCATTGCAACACCAAGCGGTGGCGGCGGAACGACCACAATCTCATGGACCGATGTTCCTGATGAAACCGGTGAATCATACCGAATCTACATGTCCGGCAATCCGTTTTCTACCATTATCAGTTCTGACGTGCAGTTGATTGCTACGATTTCTGAAGGTGTTGGATCATTCAATTACAACGTGCCAATCGGGCGCCTCGGCTATGCCAACTACTGCATCATCACCATCGATTTGTATGGTGTTTACAGCGCCAACACAACCGTTAATTCCTGTGCAGGCCCTCTGTATGAAGATGCATTCACACCGTGGATTGCCGAACCAACCCAAGTCGTCGCTGCCTTCATCGGCGAGCAAACGACACGCGTCACTTGGCAAGACCAACTCGGTGTTGAAGGCGAACGCTACCACGTCTGGCGTTCCAACTTCCGTGTCACTGGTGCTGAGTTCGTAGCAAATCAATCGATGGAATGGCTTGGCTCTGTCAGCGACGGCATCGGTACGTTTGACGTCACACTTGACTCTGATATTCTTCGCGACAACGCTCATTACTATGTGACGACAGAAGCACTCTACGGTCACGTGAACGGCACCTACATGGACACACGACTGAATCAGAATCACTTCGGACCAATTTCTGAAGACACACGTGCTCCGAATCCAGCTCGGATCAAGGAAGCGAGTTCGCTTGGCGCACTGAACCTCATCACCCTTGAATGGTTCAACGAACAGGAAGTCAATGAAGGGTACGAAGTCTGGCGACACTACGGTGTACCATTCGGCGTAAACGAAGATCAAATTGGAGCCATCACTGACGACGGATGGGAATTCGTTCAGGGTGACATCAGACCTGGTCTCGGCGTCCAGAGCACCATTGTCCGCCAACTCCCGATTCCAGAAGGTGTTGACCGCGAAGTGTGGTACGCTGTGATCATTGAAGATCAATGGGGCAACCAAAACGCTGAGATGTTCAACGGCATCGGTGGCAACGCAGTGAAAATTGATGAAGACACCAAATTCCCAGAAGCCTCAATGATGCTTCTGGATGAGAGCGGATCAGCGTTCCAGAGCCCTTCGTTAGTTTCTGGCACCTATGTGCTTCAAGTTGAAATCGATGAATACCTCCAAGGCAATCCATCGGTCAACATCACCACCGTTGCTGGCGGTGACATTTCAGGTGGTGACATCGAAATGAACATGATTGCGGACAACAATAACAATCCTGACCGTGGACCAGTTTACGCCTTTGAATTCTTCATCAGCGAGAACACCGTTGCAGGTGAGATGCTGATTGAATTGATGATGGAAGACGAATCTGGCAACGAAGTCAGTCAAAGTTGGACTGACCGATCTGTCGATGCAAGACGCCCTACAGTGTCCATCTTTTCTCCTTCCTCAGGGAATGACGGTTCGAAGTACCTGTACGGAAATTCGATTCAACTGCTCGCTGGAGCGACCGACGACGTGATGATTACTTCGTTCCAATACAAATTCACCTACAACTACGGAACCGGGGAATCTCAATCAACACCTTGGTCAGAAGCCACAACGGTGACTGATTTAGACGGTGACAACCGCTCAATGGTGCTCGATTTGGAATTCTCAGCCGGCAATTTTGAGGCTGGTCAACATGCTGTTTACGTGCGGGCCATCGATTCAGCTGGAAATGAAGTGTCCAAGAACGTCATCTTCGTTGTCGACCAGTGCCGACACCGCATGGATGGAACAACTTCCTGCAACTACGTGGAATCGCTGAAACCCGTACCTGAACCAATCATTGTCACCCCATCCATGTCAGACCCACCATACGTCTTGGTTTGGGTCCTCACAGGTGTGTTCGTTGTTTCATTGCTTGTTATGTTCATGATTCTTCAAACCAGCATGTCTGGTCCAAAGAAGAAGAAAGCCAAGGCAGGCGATGAAGAAGAAGACGACGACTGGATGTCAGAATTCATTGGGACATCTCAAGAGCTTGATATGGACGCAATGACCGACGTAAGCGGCGGCGATGACAAGAAGGAGGAAGAAACTAAAGATGTGCCTCCTGCTGAACTCAAGAAGGAAGACGATCCCTTCGCAGTGAACCTCGTCAAAAGGAAGACTCGCAACAAAAAGGCTGCAGTTGATGAGGAAGAGGAAGAGGACGAAGACGAAGACGATGACGACAACATGTTCCACTGGGATGATGAGGACGAAGACGAAGAAGAGGAGGACGAACCTGCTCCAGTCGCAACGAAGCGAACCGTTGGTCGTCGAGTCGCACCACGCAAGGCACCAACACGCCGAGCGGTCGGTCGTAAGAAAAGCAAAGACTGACCTTCCTGTTTAAGCGGTGAAATCAAGACCTGAGCCTCGTTGCATTTGCCTATGGGCGAGGCTTCTGTGGCAAAGGAAGAGACGAATCAAGACCTTACCGAACAGGTCGAGGTGGTTTTTGACCGTCTTATTGATTCATTCAATCCAATGCACAACAAATTGAATTGGTTGCTCCTTGCCTTCCCAGTTGCTCTGTGGGCGAATTTGAGCGGGCAGGGCGAGATTGCTTTCGTTTTCTCTATGGTCGCCATCATGCCGCTTGCTTTCCTCATGGGGAAGGCAACCGAAGAGATTGCATTGCGGACTGGTGAAACGGTTGGTGGTTTACTCAACGCTACTTTTGGCAATGCAGTCGAGATGATCATCGCTGGTTTGGCCCTTTATACGGCTTCAAAATCCTTTGACCAAGAAACCATTGACACCATGATCACCGTTACTCAAGCCTCACTTATTGGTTCTATTCTGGGCAACCTTCTGCTCGTACTTGGCCTCGCTATGGTGTGGGGCGGTGTGAACCACAAGATCCAGCATTTCAACCATGATTCAGGCCAAATGAATGGCTCCTTGTTGTTGCTTGCGATCGTTGCGTTCATCATTCCAAGCGCTGTTAATTACGCTGGCGGTAATGCTGATGCAGTGCGCGATCTTTCGCACTATGCAGCGATTATCTTGCTCATCATCTACGGCCTTGCTCTGCTGTTCCAACTCAAAACACACGTCGATGTGTTTGCAACTGAAGCCGGCCATGGTACACATGAAGATCCGACAATGAGCATTCGAGATGCTTGGGCATTGTTGCTGTTTGCAACAGCAATGGTCGGGTGGATGGCTCACATTTTGGTTCACAATTTGGAAACTGCTGTTCACGAGCTTGGTATGCCTGAATTGTTTATTGGCGTCATTCTCGTGCCATTCTTCGGCAACGCAGCAGAACACTTCGCAGCAGTGCTCGTGGCTGGGAAGGACAAAATGGACCTCGCCATCGCCATTGCCATCGGTTCCAGTGTTCAAATCGCCCTCTTCGTGGCGCCGGCCATGGTCCTTCTCGGTTGGGCGCTCAAGGTTCCTCTGACGTTAGAATTCGGACTTCTTGAAACTTCAGCGACCTTCATTGCCGTTCTGGTAGCGAACTCAATTTTAGCAGACGGCAAGACAAACTGGCTTGAAGGCGCCATGCTGCTTGGCAGCTATACCATTCTTGGCGCAGCCTTTTTCTTACTTTGAATGGAGTGAAATGAATGAAAAAATTTGGCTACGCTCTGATCTTAATTTCAACATTGCTGTTGGTCGGTGGGACCGTTGGTTTCACTATGGAAGGAACCGTTGATGACGTCCCTACACCCAACGTCCAAGGTTTGGTTTTCTTTGCTGACGATCCCTTGGCCGGTAACGCAGCAGCCCTTATCCTCAACGCCGATACCACCCTTACTTGGGATCGAGATGATATCTTCGTCGTTATTGCTGACGGTGGAAAAAAGAAACAATGCGATGATATGGCAAACGGTGGAAGCTTGAGTGGTTTTGACACCACCAGCAAAATCTGTTCCTATGGAGATGATGGCTATGCCGCTGGGGGAGATGACGGCGAAAAGGGTGTTGACTGGCGGGTTGCTTCTGGCGAATTCTATGCTGGGATTGGCACCAAAGACGGAGTGCTCCCCGGGGGCACGGACCTCAACATTGGCTATTCCATTGACCTTGCACTGAGCGCTGTCGGGTATCTTTTCTTGCTTCTTGGCGAGGGTGCAGGCTTTGTCCTCACCCGTCAAGATTGAGGTTCACTCGACACCATCGTAATACGACATAACGGCTTCATCGAGGTCCATCCATGATTGGCGTTCATCGAGGGTCTTGGTGGTGCCATCGAAGCGCAACGCTTCTCCGTCGACCCAAAGGTCGAGGCATGATGCTCCATTGAACAAGAGGTTGGTGATGTGTCGGTTGTTCGATCGGCCAACAGGTCGCATGCGCACATCATCAATGTCCCAGACCGCCCAATCTTTGCTTCCTTTGGTCGCCATCGTGAACGCATCATTCGCGGTCATGAGGGTTGGGTCCCAGTGGTCATGGCGTTGAACGAGGGCGGCGAGGCGAGCCTCAGCAAGCAGGTCGAGCCCACTTCCGGAAGAGGCGGCTCCATCCGTGCCGAGTCGCACATCAACACCTGCTTCATTGAACGCAGGCAGGGACAAGGTGCCACCGCATGCTAATTTCATGTTCGATGAGGGGCAATGAACCGCCGTTACTTCGTGACGGGCAAGGGTGCGGATTTCGTTTTTCTTCATCCACGAGGCGTGAGCGCAGACCGTTCCAGGTTGAAAGAAGTCGATGCTGTCCAGGTATTCGACGGGATACATGCCTGTTGCCTCATGGCAATCTGCGACTTCCTTGCGGGTCTCACTCACGTGAATATGCAAACGGGCGTTTCGACGTTCAGCAAGTTCTGAAGCCCTCCGAAGGGTTTCTTCACTGCACAGGTAGACCGAGTGGGTTGCGATGGCGTATTGCACCTTATCGAGCGGTGACTGTTGCTTGAGCATCACATCAAGTTCCTCGAGGGCTGAGGCCGCATCATCGTGTGAAGGCAATGCAGCATCGCTGACAGGACCGCCGACAAGACCCCGTAGGCCGGCGTCGTTGAGCACCTTACCAGTGACGGCGGGATAGAAGTACATGTCAGCAGCAAAGGTGGTGCCTGTTTTGATCAGTTCAGCAGCAGCGGCTTGTGCACCTACGCGAACAAACTCAGGCGTGATTTTAGCTTCAGTAGGGAAGATTGCTTCGTTCAACCATCGGTGAAGCGGAAAGCCGTCGCTGAAGTCTCGAGCGTTGAGTTGCATGGCCAAATGCGTGTGCCAATTCTGTAAACTTCGTGTGATTAAACGGCTTGAGCCATCGACGTCTAAGCTGACATCTTCATCCCCATTTGATGGGGCCCAAGACCCGTCATCGTGCAACAACACATCTCCGATGTGCCTCTTGCCGACCTCATCGTAGAGCACAGTGTTGCGGTAACGCACCGCTCCGTCTTCGCCCATGGAATGGCGTGGAGCCCCCCCCTCATCAACGCTGGCTTTTCGACCGTGTGGCTTATGTTCATCAGCCTCCGCCCACAACTTGCGCCACTGTGGCTTAGCTGGTATAGCACCTGATTCGTAATCAGGAGGTCGGGAGTTCGAATCTCCCCAGTGGCTCCAATCACAACGTGTTGATCGAGGATTGAGTTTCCATCGAGAACGCTCTTGCACTTGCTTCCAAACCAGCGACTGCAGGTAGACTGCGTCCTGAAATATAATCCAAGCAGGCCCCGCCACCGGTGGATACGTGTCCCATTTTTGAGGCGAGGTTTCGTTTCATGATCAGGGTCGCTGTGTGGCCTCCACCAACCACGACATAGCCCTCTGATTCAGCGCAAGCGTTGAGCATCTCAATGGTGCCCAAAGCGAAGTCAGGCAGTTCAAACACACCTGCAGGGCCATTCAAGTGAACGGTCCCAGCCTGCTTGATAGCCACTGAAAGGTTTCGAATGGACTGGATGCCTAAATCAAAGATTGGTGCAGAGATCGGTAATTGATCGAGGGACATGTCCACGCGATTGTCTTCGATGTTTGCTGCAACATCCACAGGCAAACGAATCTTACCTGGGAAATCAGCGAGCAAAGCCTTGGCTTTTTCAACGGTGGAGTACCATTGTTTACCCAATTCCCCAACCAAGAAATCATGATTGATCAACCCGATGTCATGGCCAGCGAGTTCAATCATGAGGTTCGCCACACCACCAGTGACCCATACTTCGTCGCAGATATCGTTACGAAGCATGTTGTCAGCAACAGCAATTGAATCGTCGACCTTCACGCCACCAAGCACAGCAATGCAGGGCCGAGCAGGATTTTCGAGCGCCTGATCGAGTTTTTTAATTTCCTCGGCCATCAGTTCTCCAGCCACACAGGGGATCAAGTTGGTGAATCCAACACCAGAGGGTGTGGCTCGATGTGCACAAGCAAAGGCGTCGTAGACAAAGAGGTCCGCAACGCTTGCAAGTTTCTGAACCATTTGAGTCTCAGCCATATCATCAAAGGTTCCCTTCGTGTTGATTTCTTCATCGTACATCCGTACGTTGTTGAGCATCAAGATGTCACCATCGCTCATGACTTCTATGGCTGCCATTGCTTTGTCTCCAGCAAGGTCGTCGACCCACTTGACAGGGCGTCCGAGGATGCGGCCAAGTTCCCGAGCGTGCCCAAGGGTGCTTGTGAAATCATTTTTTCCGGGTCGAGATTGATGGGCCAAGAGGACGACTTTCGATTTTGAAAGACGGTTCAAGGTTGGAACGATGGCCTTGATGCGCGAGTCATCAAGGAACAGTTTGGTGTCAGGAGCCATCGGTGAATTGACATCGACACGGACGATTACTGTCCGTCCTTCGACATTGACATTCTCGAGGGTGAGAACACTCGCCATTGGTCAGTCCAAACGGTGCGGGTTTTTGATTGAGACGGGTTAAAATCCCCTTTTGCGGTCGGTGGTAACCACTGCTCAATCGCGCGTCTGCCGGTGGCTGTGTGTCCGAAAGGTGATATAGCCGCGAACATCGCTTCCCAAGGATGGCACGCGAAGCACCCGAAAGGGACACCTCGCTGGAAGGAGCACGCCGTCGCGCCAGCACCAGCACCTCGTCTTTTGGCGTATCAAGAAGGGAAGGGCATGACGCCTCGACCTACTACGGGAGCAGGTTGAACGAAGGGCTTGTTTCGAACAGAGAGGTCGGTGAGGAACAACCCTTGCCGCCAACCATGGCAAACACCGTGATTTCTGCTGATTCAAGGAACTTGGACTTGCCAGACAACTGCGTGCATCTTGTCGTTACTTCTCCACCCTACAACGCCAGCAAAGATTACGATGATGATTTGTCGCTTGGTGAATATTTAGATCTGCTCCACGGCGTCTTTGCCGAGTGTTACCGTGTGCTTGCCCCAGGGGGCCGTATGGTGATCAACGTCGCGAACCTTGGACGAAAACCGTACATTCCTCTTTCAAGCCACATCAACGTTATGATGTCGGAAATTGGCTTCTTGATGCGAGGCGAAATCATTTGGGATAAGTCTGCAAGTGCTGGCTCTTCCTGCGCCTGGGGCTCCTTCCAGAGTGCCAGTAACCCTTGCCTGCGCGACGTCCATGAATACCTCTTGGTGTTTTCAAAGGGCGATTACAAATTGAAGCGTGACAAAAAAGAACGAGCGGAAGGTCGCATCGACACCATACCGAGGGACGATTTCATCAAACACACCAAATCGATCTGGTCGTTTGCTACCGAACGCGCCTCTCGCGTCAATCACCCAGCGCCCTTCCCCGTCGAATTGCCAAAACGATGCATCGAGATGTACAGCTTTGTTGGTGATGTGGTCCTTGATCCATTCAATGGTTCAGGGACAACATGCGTTGCTGCAAAGTCGACAGGTCGAACCTACATCGGTGTTGATCTCTCAGAGGCGTACTGCACGATTGCAGAAAACCGCCTTGACACCGTCGAAGCATGGGTTGCCCCAGAAGTCCCCGTTTGAGGTTCACTTCGGTGGCAACACGTTGTCCCATGGACTCTGTGCTGGTTGAGCCGGTTGAGTTTGTTGTTGATTCATTGGGGGCGTAATTGGTGTTATGGGGACTGCTGCTGGTTGATATGCTTGACCAACCGGGGTCTGGTACCCTGCCTGTGCCACAGGTGCTTGGCTTCCAATTGGCGCAGCGTACACTGATTGTCCAACTGTCATTTGTCCAACTGGCATCACGGCGTTGGTTTTCGGATCATCCAACACGAAGGCTAGAATGATGCCGAGAATGGTCAATGGAACAGCACAACAGGCGCCAATGAATCCCAAACCCGATGCGGCTATGCCGCCGAGCACGGCCTCCGTACATGCCTCATCACAATACGTCCCTCGAACGTTCACTTTGACGTTGCTATCAAAGGTGTATTCCATGCCTGCAGTCATGTGGTCGATGCTTGCATAGAACTCTTCATCACCTGCACTTGCATTCATCTCAGTCCAAAGGGTACACCCTCCAAGAACATCTCGGCCGTTGCTGTCAACGATGGTGAGCTGTATCGAATCGCAATCCACGGGGTGGATCACATACACATTGATCTCCCAAGATTCATTTCCATCGATGGTAAATGTACCATTGGTTTGCTCTTCAACGTAGCTTTTATTGTCTCCAGCGTCGATGGCGCTGCCGAACCCTACGACCATACCAATTGCACTTGCAAAGAACAGGACGACGCCGATGAGGATTGTGACTTTGCTTGCAATGTGCATGTGTGGGTCATGGACTTCATTGTTATCAACGTGTTCATCAGCGGTATTGCGCCCCATTTTGGCCCAAGGGATAGGAGCCATTTTGAACGGTTGCCATTCACCGTTGGGTAATGACCGGATGGGATGTGACAGATTTGTCCGGCCCAGACGGCGAGGATTGGCGCGTCCCAACGAGCGAACTCGATGCGCGACAGCAAGAATTAGCGCGTCTCTTGGCAAAAGCAGGCCTCCCAGGTGCCCTCGTACAACATCCAGTCGATCTGTACTATTACGCGGGTGGGCGTCAGAATGCTTCGATGTTTATTCCGGCCCAACATGCTGGAGGCAGCATTGAAGCAGGCGGAAACGGGCCGGTCCTGTTTGTTCGTCGTTCATTGAAACGCGCACAGCATGAGGGTGGCGGTAGCGATTGCCCCCACGAAGTCATCCCCTTCCCGAGCATGAGTTTGCTCGCCGAACACCTTGCTGAGCGAGGCGTCGAAGCAGCACCATGCTTGCAGTTCGGCGAGGTCCCAAAGACCTACTCTGATCGCTTTGTCAACGCCCTCGCCCCCTTGGGTGCTTGCATGGACGCAACCCAAGTGATCCACGCTCAGCGCGAAGTAAAATCAGCCTGGGAACAGAAACAAATGGATTCTGCGGCTGATGTCCAACTTCGGATGTTCGAGGCCGTGCAGGCTGTTGGAGGCGAAGGTGTAACCGAATTAGAGTTGGTTGCAGCAGCAGAGGCAGTGAGCCGTTCCGAAGGCTTTGGCGGCCATGTCCAAATGCGCCGCTACCCGCTTCAATGCGACCGAGGTGTCATTGTGGCAGGACGCGCAGGAGGCATTCCTTCCTTTTTCGATTCAGCCGTTGGCGGCACGGGAGCCCATCCTCTCAATGGCATGGGTTCCGGTTTTACCCGCATCAAAAGCAACGAACCGGTGCTTGTCGATTTGGTCCATGCTCACCGAGGCTACATCGTGGACATGACCCGTATGTTCGTGGCAGGTTCCCTCGATGAATCTTGGATTTCCCGCCTTGAGGATATGGTTGCTGTCAAGGACACAGTGGTCGACGTTCTCGACCGAGGTGGTCTATGCAGCGAAGCATGGGATGAGGGCATAATGTTGGCAGAGGAACTCGGCCACACCTCTCATTTGATGGGCATGGCGCCCGACCAAAGCCGCTTCCTCGGTCATTCAGTTGGCCTTCAACTCGATGAATCACCTGTGGTTGCCGCAGGCTTTGACCGACCTCTTCCGATCGGCGCTACGATGGCCATTGAGCCAAAAGTCGTGCACGCTGAAGGTAGCATCGGTACCGAAGACACATGGATTCGAGATGAAGAAGGAATGCGTCCCATCACTGCTGGTGGACTGTGGCCTTCGATAACGGAGTGGTAAAGATGGCTGAACAAGAACAAACCGATGACGAAATATGCGAGAAACTTGAAGGCTGGATCCATGAAGATGTTGGAAAGCGAATTCCAATGCGTACCACGCCCAATGGTACGTATTACAACGAGCCAATCGTCGCCGTCTTCTGCCAATTCTGCGGTTCTGAATTTGTCGGACCAAGCCGAGAAGCAGGGGGATTCCTTGGCGGCCATGAGTGCCTCCATGCATGGGAAATCTCCCAAGCCATGAGCCGTGAAGATGGCCTCACGGAATGAGTTCTCCATCAAGAGCGACCATAGTGTTCAAGATGCGCCCTCGCTGAGTGTGGGGCATGGCCAAGCCTTACTCCCCCAGTCACATCGGTGCAGTTGCCTCGAATTTCACTGAAATGCGATTGGCAGGCGCAGTCAAGGAGCGAATGGTTGAACTCCTTTGCCAAGAGATTGAGCGACTTGTCCCAGACATGGAGCAAGCCACCCTTGCCCAGGATGAAGAGAGAAAAACCCTCGACGATCCCCATCGAACACGGCTAAATTACAACCGTACTCGAGAATTGATGATCGATCAACTGAGCGCTGTTGAATCGGTTGGGTCCGCAGCGGTTCAAGCCGGAATCGAACACATCGAACGTCACCTTGCAGCCCTGCTCAAGCACGCAGAGGCGGCTGCAGAAAAAGATCGAGTTGCAACCATCAAACCCCGCCATCTAGAAATCGCCATTCAGGGCATGGGCTTGGAAGACGATGGTGAGCCCGGCGCGGTGCCAGAAGTCGTTCAGACAGAAGACTTCGTGGTCAGTCAAGGCGGCGGCGTTCTCACCGAATCTTCGTTGCTTTCCCTCGCTCGTACCCATGCCAAAATGCCAGTCACCCGTGAAGCAGTCGAAGAGTTGCTGGAAACCTACTACATGGTCATTGAACAACTCGAATCCGATATTCGAAAGCATGCTCAACTGGGCGGGAATCCCGTTCAGTTCATCGAGTCAATTGGGCGAATGAAAACCCTCATGTCGCTGGGTTGGATGCGTGCTATGCTCACCAAGGCCGCAGAAACAGCAAGGGAGCGCGGCTACAAGCGCATCGACATTGAACAGATTGTACACATCGATCCGTTCGAATGAGAATGTGATGAACTGCCGCCACCGTGTTCTTATACCTCGGCCCGTTGGACGGATTGAGGAAATAACATGGATAACATGATTGGAAAACCAGCACCTGCTTGGAACGCTCGAACTTACATCAGCGGCGAAAGCGTGAACATCAGCAACGAGGACATGAAGGGCAAATGGTACTTGATGTACTGGTACCCATTCGACTTTACATTCATCTGCCCAACCGAGATTGTTGGATTTGAACACTTGAAGGAAGATTTCCAAGACGATGGCATCACCGTGATTGGCTGCTCAACCGACTCTTGGCACTCCCACAACGCATGGTTCAAGGATGAAACCATCTTCCCTGGCGGCGTAAACCACAACGTGATTGCAGACTGCACACAAGAGATCACCAAGGACTTCGGCATGCGCAACGATGCTCTCGGCTGCTCATACCGAGGCACCGTCCTCGTCGATGACGAAGGCAAGGTCCAGATGTGGTCCATCAACAACATGGATGCAGGCCGTTCCCCAGCAGAAGTGCTCCGAACCGCTCAAGCAACCATGGCTGGCGGCCTTTGTGGCGCTAACTGGAAGAAAGGCGACGAGTACATCGCTTGATTCTGCCTTTGAACCAACACCATGGAGGTTTCAATATGCCGGAACTTGAAGTGCTCGAACGAGGAACGTGGGAAGCATGCCTTTCAGCGCCCATCGCCGTTCTCATGCTTGGAAAGAACAACTGTGCAGCTTGCGCTACTTGGACTGAAGACCTCACCGCTTACCTCGAGGGCGACGATGCTCCTGAGAATGTGAAGTTCGGTAAATTATTGCTGGACACGCCCGGGCTTGGCCGATTCAAAATCGCTCAACCATGGGTTGCAGAAGTTGACGTGCTCCCCTATAACGCAATTTTTGTCAACGGAGAACGGGTCAAAGAATGGGCTGGCGGAAACATTGATCGCTTGGTGAACCGATTGAATCGGTACCTGTGATTCATGCTTTCATCCTCCGTGCTTTTTTCAGCATTGTTTGCGGGCCTTGTCGCTACATGTGTCACCTTAGCGATCGAACGCTGGGGCGGTCTTGTTGGTGGCGTTCTTGGAACCGTCCCCTCTACCATCGTACCTGCTGCTGCTGGGATGTACCTTGCTGGCAATGAGATCGCAATGATCGAGAGCATGTCAATCGTACCTTTGGGGATGCTAGTGAACGGTCTTTTCCTTTCGGTGTGGGTGGTTCTTCCAAGCCGATTATCCTCGAAGCATCCATTGTTGATCACCACGCTTTGTTCCCTTTTGGTCTGGGCGATTGCGGGTTTTATCCTGCTGACTTCAATTGACAGAATTTTACAGAGCGGTGTGTCTTCTTTTACCATCAGTATTTTTGGTCTTTTCAGCGTCATAACGCTTGCAATCTTGTTCAATTTAGAACCACGTGAAGCCCCCAAAGGCAGTCAAAGCGTTCGGTGGCAAGTCCTCATTGGGCGTGGCGCAGCGGCAGCTGTGGCCATTGGATGTGCTGTGTGGCTGTCAGGGCAAGGGCTTCCCTTGCTGGCAGGTCTTGCAGCCGTGTTCCCTGCAATCTTCTTGACCAGCATGGTTGCACTGTGGTTGGCTCAAGGTCAAACAGTTCCACAAGGAGCAGTTGGTCCGATGATGCTCGGCGGTGTCAGTGTCGCAGTCTATGCGGTGGTCATCATGTGGTCGATACCGGCCTATGGGGCAGTCGGCGGCTCAATTTTGGCTTGGGTGATCGCAGTTGGAGGCTGGTCGTTCCCAACCTTCCTCGTTCTACGAAGAAGGGACATTAGCCATTCACTTCGCGTGTCCAACGCTCAGCAGCAGGAACCCCTTCAACAGTGATGTTGACTTCTGTCACGCCCCTGATGCCTGAAGATTTTTTGTGCAATGCACGCAGGTCCAGCAAGCAGCATGGACAATGCGGGCGGGCAGGTACGATGATCATCGACAACCGTCCTTGTTGGTCAATGTCAATGCTACGCATTGCCTGTGTTGCCGTGTAAGCTTGATCGCTGTGAGGGTCCTTCCAAGCGTTCAACAACCGCACCACTTTCCTGGAAAGGGCTTGGTGCTGTCGAGGTTTCATGCGATGACCGTCCTTCCTATTCAGTCCTGGTTTTCAGCCTCTTGGGTCTGAAGTTCCTGTTCGAGGTCTTCCAATCGAAGTTCATTCAGCCGTCCCTCGGCTGCAACGAGTTCTGCTTGGCATGTTTTCAACAATGCTGCGCCTTCTTCGTAGAGTTTGAGTGTTTCATCCAGGCCCAAACCGCCGCGCTCGAGCGTCGCCACAATGGCTTCCAATCGTTGTGCTGCTTCGTTGTAGGTTGGTTGCTTTTCAGTCATGTTTCATTCCTCTGTGGTGTGGATCTCAGTGACTGCAGCTTCTGCAGCACCGTCGACAAATTGCAGGTTAAACCGTTGGCCAACCGTCAACATGCTGGCGTTGGTGATGACTTCGCCATCAGCTGTTTGGGTCATGGCATAGCCTCGTTCGAGCACCCGTTGCGGATGAATCGAATGCAACGATGCCTCCAAGCCAGCAATGCGGGTTCGCTCATGAGCAAACCTCGCTTCAGTGGCTCTGTTGAGTTTCGATTGCAGGGCGAGCATCGAACGCTTCCCACCATTGATTCCAGCAAGCGGGGCCACCTTCAATCGAGCGTGGAGAGCGACCAGTTGCTGACGAGCGTCGCCGAACGTGCGGAGTGTGGCGTGGTTTAACCGCTCATCAGTTTCGTCCAACCATTGCTCGAGTTCGGCGCGTATTGGAACGCTCCGTTCGATGGCGTTTGATGGTGTTGAAGCCCTGATGTCAGCAACAAGGTCCGAGACCAATAAATCAGATTCATGACCGACTGCTGAAACAACAGGAACCGGGCTGGCGAGGATGGCACGAACAACGGGTTCGAGGTTGAACGCCCACAAATCTTCGGGGGAACCGCCACCACGCCCAACGATGACCAAGTCCACGGGAGGTTCTCCGCGCAGCGCGGCGACGCTGGGGTTGGCCAAACGCCGGGTTAGTGCAAGGGCTCGGACGATTTCTTCTGCAGCACGATCGCCTTGCACGAGCACGCCAATGACCGTTCGCCTTAGTCCGGGCCAGCGGTTGTCGATCAAGCGTTGCATATCGGCTAGGGCTGCAGATCCTTCACCTGTGACAATCGCAATGTGCTTTGGTGCAAAGGGTGGTTGATGGCGCACTCGGTCGAGTTCACCTTCGTTGCGCAAGCGCTCAACCAAGTGCCTTCTCGCCTCTTCCATGGCTCCAAGGGCGTTGATCGGTTCGATGCGTTCGACGATGAGTTGGATGTTGCCTCGTTTGACATACAGATCGAGGTTCGCCGTCACGACAACTTCACTGCCTTCCTTGATCGATGGGTGGATGGAGCAGCGACCTTTCCAAATCACCGCACTGATTTGCCCTTCATCGTCCCTGAGGGTGAAGTAGGTGTGGCCAGAAGCGTAAGGCTTCCACTGAGACACTTCGCCTTTGATGGCTTGGCGTTGAAACATCGGTTCATGCGAAAGCGTTCGCTTGACCATCGAGACAAATTGACCAACGGCGAGCGGGCCGGTCGTCACGTCACCTCGCCCCGTCATGAATCGAAAGGGGCGTCAACGGTTCTTGAACCATCTGCGCTCATTTTTCGAAGGTTTTGAGCCAGCCTCGACGCCAAAAGAAGGTCAACATCAAGCAAGCGAAAGCAACCATGATCGTAATGATGCCCCAAAACCCACCGACCAATTCGAGCGGCAAGTCGTCGTTGTTCATTCCAAAGATTCCTGCGATGAGGGTCAACGGAAGCATGATCGCACCAATGATGGTTAGCGTGGTCATGACTTCGGTGAGTTGGGCATTGGATTCAGCAAGTTGCAAGCTGATGTTGGAGAGGTAACTGTCCCGGGCAGAAGTCGCACCTGAGGCGTAGTTGTTGGCTCGCTTCACAAGCGCCAGTGAAAGTTGGTTGAGGTCAGAGAAATAGCGCATGACGCCTTCGCTGATGAGTCGCTCATTGGGCTTTAGCAAGCGCATGGTGACGGTGTTGAGTGATTCGATGGATTTGCTTGCTTCACGCAGTTGTCGCTTGAGGTTATGGAGGCCTTCGAGGACACCATCGTATTCGATGATCGGATCGAACACTTGGAATTCCAAATCATCAAGCTGCTTCGAATATTTGTTCAAGATTGGCGTCCAATCGTCAGCAACAGCGTCGAGCATTTCGTACAACAGGAAGTCGATACCGAGTTCAAGTTCTTCTTCGTCTGCTTTCTTGAACCGCCGCGCTAAGATTTTCAACGCAGGGATGGTGCAATGGCGAACGGTGATGAGGAGGTTTTCTTTGATGAACACGGCAACAGGTTCCGTGTCGAGTTGATTGTCAGCGTCCCGTGCTTTCACCACAACGAACCGATGGTTCTTGAACTTCTGAGCGGTTGTATCAGCCGGACCAAAAACATCCTCAACTGCTAATTCTGCAAAATCCATTGTTTCCAGCAGAAAGGCACGCACTTCATCATCCGGTCGAAGGATGTCAAGCCAAGCCAAACCTTCGCCTTCAATGGCCCCCAGCACACCATCTAAGGTGAATGAATCGCTTGGGATCCGACCGGACGCAGCGGTTTGTAAACGCAACTCGGCCATGCTATGCCGTCGTGCTTCTCTTTGATGACCGTTTCACTCTTCAGAGGTTTCTTGTTCCGTTTTTTGGGCCGATGGGCGTCGCAGATGAAGGTGATGCCGTTGACGGATTTCGACTTCGTTTAGTTTTCGCTGAATTTTCCATTTAAGAAAGCCAACTACAAGGACGAGAGCAATGATGTCAACAGCGAGGATCACCCACTCGATTGTACCCCATTCCTCGAACAGAACCATTCCTCCTTCACAATGGGGGGCGCATGTCGATGTCGACGTCCCCATTTGGTAACCCGATGCACCCGAGTCGCGCCCCTTCTTCGACCAGAAAATCATCCAATCCAGGTGGCAAGGGGTCTGAAAGTGGTACGTCACCAAGCATCAAGGTCACCATGCACGCTCCACATGTACCTGAGGAGCAATTTGTTGGAATCTCAACGCCTGCCTCTAAAGCATGCTCAACCAAGGTCTTCCCGGCAACGAAAGGTGTTTGGCCTAGCAAATGTGGGCCACGTAAGAAACGAACCACAGGACGAACTTCATCGTTGAATGGTTCAAGATCTAAGGTTGCTGCAACCGCATTTGCGGACATCGAAGCCACCTCATCGCATATCTTTGTGGCGTGTCCAGCGTCCGGTTTGCTTGTTGAAGTACAAACCAGCCTTCTTCATCCACTTGTTGAATTTCGTTGCTCCAGCTCCAGTCCGGAGGATGAAGTCCTCACGGTCTTCTTGGGCTTGGATGTAGTTCTTGGCTTCCAAGACCTGGTCGATCCAGTCGTTGATGTCCATGAGGCCACCGGTGAGGCCGCCTTCTTCGACAACCTTGGTCATCTCGTCAGCGGTTGCTCCGGTTTCTTCCAAATCCTTTCGAATCATTTCATTGACACGGTTCAAATCCATCGAGGCTGGTCGTGGTGGGACTGGGTTGCGGGGTGACTTCTCTGAATCAATCACGATTCGAGTTCCGTTCGACATGCGTGTTTCGACGAGGTCGCCCAGGCCAGATGTGAAACTTGTCTCACATTCCCAGCACATGAACGCCCAATCCTCAGGTCGGTCTTGGTCACGCGCTTGACGAGGATCCATTTCATCGCCACATTTAGGGCAGGCGTGGAAGATGAGTCCAGGGACGTGGTTTCGGCGGAAGTCGACGATGTCTTGTGGTGTGCCTTCCAATTCCAGCATCTCATGGTCACGTGCAGCTTCGAGGCCTCGGGTTTCGAGTTGATCTCGAATCTTGACCTTTTGATCGTCCTTGCCTTCATCGTGCAAGTTGTTTTCCAACTTGACAATGAGTTCCACGGTCTTACCAAGTCGGTTCATGACCAACTTTTGGGCTCTAAAAGCCTCGACCTTAGCGATTTTTAGGCGCTCTTTCTGTTCAGCAAGTTCGGTGAGAACGTCCTTTTGCTTCCGTTGGAATTTGATTTCTTCAATCTTTGATTCCTGCTTCTTTTCAGGTGCGAGAATCTTGGAGAGGTAGCGTTCTTTTCCGTGGCTTTGAGGGCCAGCAGCGATGATTGAAATCACACCGTCGGCAATGTCCGCTTTCAGCCCGTAATTTTCGATCAGCATGTCCTTGTCGATTTTCTTCAAATCGCCAATTTTCAAGCCGGCATCGGCCAACTGCTGAGCGGTTGTATCGTCGATCCCTCGACGAAGTAAAGCGAGATAAGTGTCCTTCTTTGCCATAGCATCCCCTCCGACAAGTCCATCCGAGGCGGCCCCACTAAGAAAAGGCTCTCCCGTAACGGCGTCTTAAAAATACAGATTTCGAGGGTATTTTAACTCAAGATTGAGCTGAACGTTCTGTGAACGAAATAGCGAGTGCAATCCACTCATCATGCTCCAATTCTTCAGGTCGAGAATCCATTCGTTCATCTTCGGCATGTGCAGCGTACGCGACCTTCCATCGGTCGTTGTGCCAGCCAGCGACTCGGTTGATTCGACGAGGCGAGCGCTTGAGCGTGCTTCGCAATTTCTTCCGGCGCTCGCCAAAGGCTTGATGAATCATTTGACGAACCAATTTGACATCACATTCCCATTCTTCGTGATGGGCTTCCATTGTGATGTATCGAGAATTGACTTTGGGGTTTGGGCTGAAGTGTTGCGGAGCGATTTTATCCTCAATTTCACAGTCCCAATCCAAGGCCACTGTCATTCCAAGCGACCCAACATCGCTTTCATACTCCATGACCAACCGTTCAGCGAACTCTTCCTGGACCAAGAGAACGACCAGATCAAGGTCGCTGGTACGAGGGTTGCGCAGGTAGCGCGTCAGGTGTTCGATGAGGGGTGATGAGATTTGATACGGGATGTTGGCCACCATCTTGTCGACATCCTCGGGCCATGGAAGGGTCAGGGCATCGCCTTCAAGCAACACAAGCTGTCCACCCTTGATCTCGGGAGCAAAGGCCCCACGGAGGTGTTCAGCAGCCACTGGGTCGAGTTCAATCGCGGTCACGCGACAGCCGACGCTAAGCAGAACTTCAGTGAGAACACCGGGCCCAGGGCCCACTTCCAACACGTGGTCTGTTTCGGTGACCTGACCAAGTTCAACAGCACGTCGAATGAGAGCGTCATTGATGAGAAAGTGTTGGCCAAGCGACTTGTCAAACGGGAGTTTTGCCCGAAGACTGTCCACTAACCAACGGGCGCCCCTCATGCCTTCACCGGAAGGAGCAGGTCAATCAACCGTGGTTGGATATTTCGGTCATCCAGTTCCACAAGGAACCGTTTTGCGAGGAGATCTGCTGCATCGATGTTGCAGGATTCGTTCAGAGCAGCGAGGGATTCAAATCCGCTCGATCCTCGAGCGCCAACCATTTGCATGGCTTTCTTGTTGCCTACGCCTGCTAAAAGTTCGAAGGCATGTTGCTTCAATGACATGTTGCCGGCGCGGTTGAAGAATGTGTCAATGAAATGCTTCTCATTCTCTTCGATGAAGATTTGAATCACTAGCGGCAGGTCTGCCTTGACGTGGTTTGCAACTCGGCCAAGATTGGTCATGCCAAGCACGCGTTCAATGTTCACTCGCTTTGCAGCATCGGTGCCAATGTACACCCTTGATGTGGTGAGGAGTGTTTCAATTCCACTCTTTGGTTCCAATCGGCAAAGCAGCATTTGGCCTTCACTGATGGCGACGACGACGTTTTCAGCCGTATCATGGTCGATGACACGGGCCCACGACTCTTCCATCAAAGGAGATTTTTGCAATGGGCGTCCGCTGCGCTGACCACCTTGGCGTTGACCACCTGGACGTTGGCTACCTTGGCGTTGACCACCTTGGCGGTTGTTCTGCTTTCGCTCACCATCGCGTGGAGTGGTGTTCTTCCGGGGCTGTACTGCCGCCTTCTTCGGTTGAGGCTTTGGGACCGTAGCGCGTCCTTCAGCAGGACGGGACGGGCGATGTTCGCTGTCACTGGCGCGTTCGTTTTTGTTCCCACGGGATGGGACCTTGATGTTACGGTCACGACGTACTCCAGACATAGCGGATCACCACGGTTAGGGGGGGGTTTCACTCGACGCCAACGTGTTGACGAACGAGATCCAAGATCTCCTTAATCTCGCTGTCTTCAATACCAAGACGGCGGGAGGCAAGAACAGCCTTCACAGTGTCAGGGTACATTGGCATCAACTCAGCCAACTTAGCGGCGAGTTGTGGATGGGGAGCAAGCTTCTCAGTAGCGGTCAATGCATCGCGTAGAGCATTGAACACTTCAGGGTCGGTCTTGTAGCCGTTGCGATGATCGCTGGAAGCCCATTCTGCGTGTTGTAGAGCGGCTTTCTGCTCGTAGGTGAGGTTGTTGCGTCGGCCTTGAGCTTCCAACAACATCTCTCGAACGGTAGCAAAATCAACGAATCGTTCTTCTTCTTTCATTTGGCATTCCTCACTGAATTGGGCGCAAGTGCTCGGCACGAGCAATCACAGTCTTTGGCATGTTACCGTCTTTAACAGCGATGACCCAAGCAATTCCTTGGCGCTTGGTGATGACTCCTGTACGGCCGTTGAATCGGCGGTGAGGCATACCCATTTGTTCTCCTCCATCGAGGACGATGGCGACACTGTCGCCTTCTTGATAGTCATGCATGACGCGGGCGATGTTTACTCGGCTTCGTTCACTCTTGCGTCGTCGTAGAACACTTCGTGTTCCGACTCGCAGTCCCTTGGATCGCTTCATGTTGTTCGCCTCCTGTATGCTTGAATGAGCAGATATGCATCTTCCAAGCAATTCGGCGACCTGCCTTCGCCATATAAGAACCGCGACGGACGCAAGAGGCGAACATGTCGCCAAAAGCGGGCTCGTTGAGGGTTCATTCCACCGCAAAACCATCAATCAGCGTGGATGTCGCCCACATCGAGCCACAACACATCGCACTTGGCTTTGATGAGGGATGAGAGGCTTGGTTGGGTGCGGCCGGCATCGCCGTGGATGGTTTCTTTGACGTAGGTTCCAGACTCACAGCGGAGGGTAAATTCGACTTCCATCACGCCGTCTTCCATGACGTCGATGATCGGAATGGATGTCTCAAACACGGTTCGCCGACGGATAAGATCAGCGCGCCGGTGGGCCACACGCTCAGGGGTGCGTTGAGCCAATTTCACACCAGCGAGTTTGCTGATGATGTCTAAGATAAACTCACGGTCAGGCAGATCAAAGGTTGCAAGAGGAGGTGGTCCAGCGCTCATGATGCGTTGGACAAGGTCGTCTTTTGTTCCTGATTTTGCAAGGCCCAGTGCTTCTGCTTTTTCGACCAGTTCTGCCTTTTTGAGGCCCTTGAGTTCTTCTTCGGAAGGACCTTCTGGGACTTCAATCACGGCTGGAAGTGGTTTCTTGTGGTCGTTTTTCTTATCGCCACGGCGGTTGCGACGCTTCGGGTTCTTCCGTCCTTTGCCACCACGGTCCTGGACATCGACGTGTGTCAAGTCGACAGGGGCGGTCAAGACGGCGTGTTCAGCCTCGCTGAGCGGCATAACTCGGAAACGGATGGTGTATGATTTCTCAGCTGGAGTGTCTTTCACCCGCACCACTTCGCTTCGGTTTGAATCGCGTAGGCTGGTGATGATGATGCTGCCTTCAGCGGCATCGTTGATCAGTTTCTGTGCCGCTTTCAAATCAACAGTTCGTATTTTTGGTTCTTTCATTTCGATGACAAAGGGTCGTCCTTGACCCATGCAGCGGACATCGATGTCTTCCCGTCCCATGCCGTGGAAGGCATGTTCTGTTGCTTCAAAATGGCTGAGCAATGGATTGCCGATGAGGTCTTGAACGCTTTTCTTGTATTGAAGTCCTGTGTTGTCACACTTCTCACAGCCGCGTCCTTTGCAGGCTCGGCAAGGCCAACGGGTCTGAGGGATACCGCGCTCCAATTTCTGATAGCGGCCGTAGAGGTAATGCGCACGAATATCGAGTTCTACCGTGAGGGTGAGCACATCGATAAGAGCCAAGATTTGTGGTTTATCACTGACGAGTTTCTTGCCCTCTAATCGGTCATTGAGGTTGCGGGCAATCTCGGTGACAAGACCAGATTTGAGTGCATCTGAACCACCTGCACCAAGGCGCTTTCGAATGTCTTCTTCAGCTTCGATTTGATCTTTTGGAATGCGGGCGCCGAGTTGCAAACGGTTCGCTTGGTAGGGTTGAATTGCATCGTAGATGATGTCTGCAAGCAGGTTTGCTTCCTCATACAAATTTTCGCAGAAGGGACACAGAGGGATTTCGATGCGTGCTTTTTCAAGATGCGAATCACGTCGAACGACGCTGGCACGAATTTCAACCCCAGATTCTGTGATGGTTTGTTCAAAACGCTTCTTGCCACCAAGGCGACCCATGCAAGGATCACAGGTGCCAATTCGAACGAGGTGCTTGTGCCCAGCAGGCGAGGGTGCACGTGGAATTTCTTCCATGTGGGTGCCCAGTTGATTTGGTGTTGAATTCAGGTCGAATTCCTCTTCTTCCTCTTTCGGTGCCGCTTTTTCATCAGGTTGTTCATCCCACAAAGAATAATCAGTTTCTCCAAAGCCAGCGTTGGCATATTTCATCCAATCTTCTTCGCCGTCGTCCGTTTCATCGGGAGTATCGTTTGTCATGGGATCACCACTTTCTCGGGGCCAACCCCTAAGATAGCAATTTGGGGGGGCGTCCGCTCATTGATGAACGCACCGGTGGAATCAGGTTCGGTTTCGTCCTAACTGCGAACCATCATGGTCACTGCTTTCTCTTTCTGCTCAAACACACCAACGGTGTCAAACCCGTGGCGCTCATGAAATCGAATGGAACCGGGGTTGGGTGGGCGCAGGCTGACTTCTGCTGCCACGGGCGAATTCAGGGCATCAGCATGGGCAAAGACGCGCTCGTACAACAGGGTGCCAACACCGTTGTTTCGAGCATCATCTGCAACAGCAACCCGATCGACGTAGAGGAATTCTGTGTACCGTTGATTGAACCAAGCATAGTTGAGGCTGGCATACCGTGTTTGGGGCAAGAGGCAGAGGACAAAGCCAACCAGCACCCCATCTTGGTACGCACCGAGTGCTGTTTCACAAAGACTCAACACATCTTCCATTTCCAATTCAGAGACCTTTCCAGTTCCCGGAAGGCCCTGTTCATTGATGACCACCATGCGTGGAACATCGCTCAGGTTCAGCGGTCGAACATTGATCATCAAGCCTCCTCCAATGGAGGCGTTGGGTCGGGGTCGAGTGAAGCAATGAGGCCGAGGGCCGCTGTGGTCAGCACAAGGCTTGCGATGAGGGACAGGGCAATCATGGCTGCGGAGAAGAGGCCAAAGTTGCTGAACAGACCCATTGGTGAGAGGGCAATCATTGAGAATCCAGCGATGTCAGATGCGGCGCTACCAACCAATGCCAAGCCACATGCGCCACCGACGCCGATGAGGGCTTGGTTGTGAGTCTCGCCCATTTCACGGCCTTCACGGTAGCGTTCTGTGACGTGGATACAGTAGTCGATGCCGACCCCCAGGGAGATTGTTGCGATGGTGACTGTGACAATGTTCAGCGACGAGCCGGCCACATACATCAAGCCGTACAACCACACCACAACCAAGAGGATTGGTACCAACGTGACGCTTGCTTGTTTGAACGATCGGAAACCAATCGAAAGGGTTCCAAAGACAAACAATGAACCCAAGATGAGGGAAGATTGCATTTCTTCTTGCATGGTTGTGGAGGCAACGAATCGGGTCACAGGTCGGCCGGTTGGCATGACCCATGTCAGCGGCTTATCCTCGCTCTCAGGACCAGCCTCAAGCCGGTCGCCTGTTGACAAGTTGGTGAACGAGGAAAGGTCCCGCCACACTTCTTCCAAGCCGGCAGCCATGCCGGGGAAGTCTTCTGGAGATGTCATTCCAAACCGGATGAGCATGTGTTCGTAGCGTGCATCTTCACCGTTGATGTCAAGCCAAGGCTGAATTGGATCCAAAGCGACGACAGGCGCGATGTACAAGCTGACGATGCTCGGAGGAATGTCAGGGATTGGGCCCACACCAGGGACTCCGTTGAGGGAGAGGAATCCATAGAAGAAGGCTAAACAATCTCGGTTTGTCAAATCCATCAACAAGCCACCATCGTCTTCGGTGCAGTTCATGCCATGGCCGGTTTCGTTGAGTTGCCAGCCAGCAGCTACGAACGGATCGGGGTTGAGGATGAGCGATCCCTGTGCTGCAAACACCATCTCATCCAGTGCGAGGATGTCGATGGTTCCGTCAGGCTGGCGGGTGATTTTATTCGGGACACCTTCGGGCAGGACATCCATGTCTTGCCGGAATTTATCGATGGCTGCGAAGACCTCAGGGTCGAGCACGTCGCCGATGATGAGCAGGTTTGCAGGCTCACCTTCATCGGCAAACCGTTCTGAAATCTGGGCGACTCCAATGGCGAAATCTGAAGATTCATCGAGGAAATCCTCCACTGCGAAATCGCCCTCAAGTTGAGCCATGCCGTACGCAGCGGGCACGGTGACCATCACTGCGATTGCCGTGATGATGAGGGCGTTTCTCCAGGTGCCAGAGGCGCTTGAAACACGCTTGAGGAAGTCTTCAGGAACGAGATGGGTTGAGCCTTTCTTTGGTTCAGTGGAACGCCCTCTTGATTCCAGCCATTCGTCGACTGAGAGTCGAATCAACGGCACCCAAAGGCCGGTGAGAATGAACGCTGCAAGGATGCCCAGGGCTGCTTCGATCCCAAACGAACGCAAGGCCGCAATATCACTGAACAGGTTTGCAGCAAACGCCGCCATGGTGGTCACGGAGGTCAACATGATCGCCCGTCCGACGCGAGAGAGGGTCACTTCTGCAGATTCAGTAGGTGTCGCCTTGGCGCTTCGCTCTTCCTTGTAGCGGTGCAGCGCGTGCAGTGAATCGTCGATTCCTAAGGCAAGGACAAGGATTGGCAACAGGTTGGAAAATTGCGATCTCGCAATCAAACTCAGGCCCATCATGGTTGTAAAGTTCGAGAAGTGACCAATCATGCCTTGCATCCAAAGCAACGCTGTACCTAAAGCAAACATGACGATGATCACATCCGAGACCCGTCTGAGGCTGACATACAACAGGACGACAATGGCGAGGCCCATCAGTAAAATGAGCCCTGCACTGGCTTGGAGTTCTCGGTTCACTTCGACGTTCACACCTTGGCCCACAAGGAGGGTGATGGTGCTCCGATCGTGAGTTCGCAATTGCCCTTCAAGGTCCATGTATGACCATTCAGTTGAACATCCTCCTGATTCTTTGAGCATTTCCAAACACGTGGTTTGGTTGTATTGCGGTGGGTGGAGCACAAGCGAGTTATCGGCGATTCGATAGCCTCCAATTCGAGTTCCTTCATCGGAGAAAACAATCTTCTTTTCAGGGTGGGCGTCTTTCCAAACAACTTCCCAGCCCATGGACTCAAGCGTTCCTCTGTCGAATTGAACGAGCAACCAGGTCGAAGAAGCAGACCATCGACCATTGCCGGTGAACCCACCTTCCCAGGTACCATCAGAGGAGAGAACGCCTCCAACTGGGCCTTCTTGGAGCGCATTCATGTCAGCAACAAATCCTCTGTCAAGGGATAACCATCGGAGGAAATTATTGTTTGAAGCCTCTGCCATTCGAGCAGCAGCCAAGTCGATGTGCGCTTGTGTCACGTTTGCATCGTCGAAGGTAAGGCATTCCAACTCGCCACAGTCATACCAGTTGGTTGGTGGTTCTGTGGTGATGCCTTGAGCGGTAAGTCCGGGCTGAGTCAACACCGAGGTGTTGTTCATGAAACCACGAAAGTGATCGGACAATGAAATGGCGCCAGGCGCTTGGGAACCAGTGACGTCGTTCACCAACGGCTTCATTGCCGGTGCGAGCGGATGGTCTTGAATGAGGTTAATTTTACCATCGATTTCCTGCAGCAATGAGAGGTTCAAGATGCCACCTGTTGGAGCATAGATGCCTTCCCAGGGTTCACCGGCATCAAGCATTTCTGTTGCGGCTGGAAGGTTTGCATAATCGGGGGCACCATCGCTCATCAGCGGCACAGGTTGCCATTCATCAATCGATGGAACATAGGTCGGATCTCGAGCAGAAACCAGGAACCCGAGAATAATTTCAGAGTTGGCAAACTCGTTATCGATGATATCCTGTGCGGTGAGTTCTGCCGATTCCATCTCATAGGATTCCATGTCGATGGGTTGGAGCGCCGTCATAGCACCTGGAATCATCAATAAAGTCAGCATAAAGATGGCGATGTGCACCTTTTTCCGATGTGGGATGAGCCATCGAGCAAATGCAGCGAATGACCTATCCATGCCCTTTGGGCAGGCCTTGTGCTTTTCAAGTGATGTTTTTTCAAACCGCAATGTTCCCTCGCATCGCTGGATTCAAACACCGCCTTTCTATGGAAGCACCATGGCGATTTTATTGATCCTTAACCACCAACCCTACGACGGCTCTGATGTGACCTGGAATGCCTTGCGTTTGGCGCAACGTCTGCACGAAGATGGATCCGAAGTTCGCATCTTTTTGATGAACGACAGCGTCGACCTTGCTCGCGATGGAATCACCCCACCAGAAGGCATCGAAGACATGGTGAAGATGCTCAAAAAACTCATCGCCAGTGGCGTGCCAGTCAAGGTGTGCGGTACGTGTCAGAACCGGTGTGGCGTGCTCAAGGGTCAACCGTATTACGAAGGTGCTCAGTTTTCGACGATGGCAGAATGTTCAGAATGGGTTCGCAGCAGTGAGAAAGTTCTCACCTTCTGATTTAGGAATGGAAGACTTCATAATGCCTCGATTCTATGTTTGATTGATGAAAGAGATTGATCTGCACGGGCAATCTTTGTCCAGTGCCAAGACGACCATCATCGACTCGATTGGAAACCATTACCATTTAGATGAAATTGGTCTGAAGTTTATTCACGGCCACAACAGAGGAACCGCAATTCAAACGTACCTTCGCTCGGCTCAATTAAACAGTGATTTGACCAACGATGGGTTCAACGCTAAGTTACGAATTGACCAAAGTAAACCGGGAAGTACTACGGTGTACTTCACTTGAGTCCCAGTTCCTCAGCCAGCGCTTCAGCGAGGTAATGGTACTCATCGACGTGGTTGTAAATCTGTGCTGAAATTCGAATGTACCGCCCTTCAGGAGAAGGCCATGACCACACAGGGACCTGGATGTTGTGCTTGTCTTGCAGGATTTTGTGCAGCGGGTCTGGTTCATGCAATGGAATGCCAGCGCCACCTCCAGCTGGCAGCCTCAATGTGGCGATGCAGGTGATCATTGATTCAGGGCATGGCGCTACAATGCCAAGCCGTTCGCACAAAATTTGACGCCCTTCCATCACCAAATCATGATTGCGTTGCATGATGGCAGGCCAACCGCCATCGACCAGCGTGGCTAGGTAATCGATTGTTGCTGGGATGGAGCATGAGGCCGAGATGTCCCTCGTTCCAGTCCAGTCGAATTCGTGACGGAACCGAGTGGTGTCGCCCAATGGGAATGACATTCCATGGCTGATGGTTAACGGATGGATGTTCACTTGGTGGTCTTTTCGAACATGCAAGAACGCTGAACCCTTTGGAGCACAGAGCCATTTGTGGCAGTTGCTGGTTGTGTATGAGGCGCCGAGTTGGTTGAGACTGAGCGGTACCATGCCGATGCCATGCGCTGCATCGAGCAGAACGGAGACGCCGCGCCCCTCGAGCAAACCAACCAATGTTTCGAACGGCATGCGAAGCCCAGTTGGGCTCGTCACCGTATCAATCATGGCCAGAACCGTACGTTCACTGACGCCTGACATGATGGCATCGATGGCCACATTGGGGCTTTCGATTGGGAATGGTATGTTGACGGTGACGACCTTGGCACCCCAGCGCTTTGAGACATAATCAATGGCGTTTCTGCATGCCTGGTAGGCGTGATCTGGAACCAGGATTTCATCCCCCTCATTGAATTCGAGTGAGCGTAGAATGGTGTTCACGCCCGTTGTTGCGTTTTCCAAAAGTGCCAAATCTTCTGCATCACATTCGAGCATCAATGCGAGTGCTTTGCGAGCATCTTCCATGAAGTTCATCGCCAAATCTTCGTAGAATCTCACCGGTTCATCTTCGAGTAAATCTTGCCACTTCCGTTGCTCCTCTCGGATGACGGTGGGCGTGGCGCCGAATGAGCCATGGTTGAGGAACACGCAGTTTGAATCGAGGTTCCAATGCTTGGCCAACGGGCTTCGTTGAGGGAGGGCCATGGTCCCCGGTTGGGGTGGCGCCATTTATTCTTGAGCATCCATCCGATTGAGGTCGAGTTTTGTCCCGCAGTGCTTGCAGTATTTGGCATTGAAGTCGTGGCCTTCCTTTGAGCAAGAAAGGCATGCCTGGGTGCTAATGTCGCCCATTCGAATCAGTTCATTCGAGATGATTCCAGTTGGAACAATGATGAGGCTGTACCCCATGATCATGATGAAAATCGCCAGTAGTTTTCCAAAGGGCGTGACGGGAACTGTGTCGCCGTAACCGGTGCTTGTCAATGTGGTGATGGCCCAGTAAACGCTCTGAGGAATGGACGTGAATCCGTTTTCCGCCCCTTCGACAAGGTACATGCCCGCACCGGTGATGAAACTGAGCACGGTGATTGTGGAGAGGAAGACGATGATGCGTGACTTTGATTGAATCATCGCTTCGCTTAGCACGCTTGCTTCACCGAGGTAGCGGCTGAGTTTGAAGACTCGGAAAATCCTCAACAGTCGGAACGCTCGGATCACGAGCAGGCTTTGTGCACCAGGGATGAAGAGGCTGAGGTAACTTGGTAAAATGGCCATCAAATCAACGATACCGTAGAACGAACGAGCGTACTCGAAGGAACGGCGTGTGGCGTACAGGCGCAACAGATATTCGATGGAAAACAAGGCGGTGAAGGTCCACTCCACGAAGACCAATTGAGTGTGGTAAACGCTGTCGATTGATTCAACACTTTCCAGAGACACAGCGATCACAGAAGCAAGGATGGACACGAGAAGGGCCACATCGAAAAACTTCCCTCTCGGCGTATCGGCTTCGAAGATCACCTCGTGAATTTTGAATTGCAAATTTCTATTTGCAGACAACGGTTCTTTCTCATCCATGTGAATGGCTTGCCTTGTTTGCCTTTAGTTTCGTTGCGTTTTATCCGCCGAAGCATGGAGTTTACCGGTGTGTCATGAATCGCGGTTGGCCACTCAAGTGGCGGACATGAAGTCCATGCTCATGCTCTGCAGCCTACAAGAAAGAAGGTGCGGGGAGCAGGATTCGAACCTGCGAACCGATAAGGAATGGGACCTAAACCCACCGCCGTTGACCAAGCTGGGCGACCCCCGCGCAAAATGAGGGCGGTGCCTCTTAGATTTGAAACAAACGCTTCAAGCGGTAGCAGAAAATCCGATGGATTCAATGATTTGAATGACTTCTTCGGTGCTCAGTGCTTCAGTTGTGGTGATGATGCCACTGTCAGCATCGTGTGAGACTTCTGCTTTGAGGACGCCAGGCGTTGCTTCGAGCACCTTTGTCACCCTCCCAGAGCATCCATCACAGGACATGCCCATGATGCTCAGGGTGTGAATCGCTTCTCCCATGATGGGTGCACTTTGGCACTCATAGATGGGGTTTGGCTACAGGTCATTCTCGCAAGGGCTTCCAGCCGCGCAGCAGCAGGGAATTTCCAACAACGCTCACCGAGGACAAGGACATTGCAGCAGCGGCAAAAGCCGGAGGGAGCAGGAGGCCTGTTGAGGTCAGGAACACGCCCATAGCAAGCGGTATTCCGATGGCGTTGTACAGGAAGGCCCATGCGAGGTTCGAGCGAATTCGTCGCATGGTAGCCTTTCCAAGTTTGATCGAAGACACCGCATCGATGAGGTCGTTCCGGAGCAGAATAAAATCAGCAGCTTCGAGCGCGATGTCTGAACCCGCACCCATGGCGATGCCAACATCGGCTGTGGACAGTGCAGCGGCATCATTGATGCCATCGCCGACCATGGCAACCGTGCGGCCTTCTGCTTGAAGTCGTAGGATATGTGCAGCCTTCTCATCTGGCTTGACTCCAGCGAACACCGTGTCAATACCAACATCTTTGGCCGCAGATTCAGCCGCTTCTTTCCGATCCCCTGTCAACATAATGACGTCCAAACCCATCTGCTTTGCAACCTCGACAGCGCGAGGCGATGAGGTTCGAATTCGATCACTTGCTTCAATCCAACCAAGCAATCGCAGGCCATGGCTGACCAGGATCAGCGTGACCCCTTTTCGAGCGGCAGCCTGCATCCGCTGATCGATTTCAGCGTCCCATTTGACACCAACTTCTTCCATCAAGTCAGCGTTACCAACGCCGACCAAGGTTCCATCAGCATCACCGATCAAACCCATTCCCGGTAGCGTTCTGACATCGGTGACCGTTGGGCGGTCTGTGGTGACATTGGCGCATGAAGTATGAATGGCATCAGCCAGAGGGTGAATGGATTCGTCTTCCAATGCCGATGCGAGAGCAAGAATTTCCTTGACTTCAGCGTCAAGCAATTCAATGTGGCTCACCCTTGGTTTACCAGAGGTGAGGGTGCCTGTTTTGTCGACCACAAGCGTATCGGTACGGTGGGCTTGTTCCAAGGCATGAATGCCCTTGATCAGAATCCCGTGTTTTGCGCCGACGCCCGTTCCAACAATGAGTGCGGTTGGGGTTGCCAGGCCAAGAGCACACGGGCAGGCGATAACAAGGGTGGACACGATCACCATGATGGCTAATTCACCCGAGGTGTCAAACGGATTGTGGCCATCAGCCGCTCCCGATAACCACCAGAAACCACCGGCAAGAAGAGCGAGCATGACCACGATTGGAACGAAGATAGAGGCGATGCGATCTACGAGCCTTTGAATCGGAGCTTTGCCCATTTGCGCTTCTTCGACCAACTCGATGATGTCATCGAGCAACGTGTCACCGGCTGGCTTTGTTGTCCGCACAAACACGGTGCCATCCAACACGACGGTTCCAGCCATCACGGCGTCTCCGTGTGTTTTTCTCACCGGGTAAGGCTCACCGGTCATCATCGATTCATCGATGCTTACCTTCCCATCTTCGACCGTTCCATCGAGGGGGATCGTTTCACCAACAAGCACCTTGAGGAGGGCACCAACAGGTATGGCTTGCACATTGCGCGCTTCAGTGTGAAGGAGCGCTTCGTCGTAAACCAAGCGAGCAGTTTTCGGTTGCATGGCCATCAAACCAAGGACGGCATCGGTTGCCTTCACCTTCGCAGCAGATTCAATCCAGTTCCCCAACAGCACAAAGCCAATGATGAACACAACGCCGTCATAGAACACATGGTTCGCATCTGTCAACAGATCAGGAGCGTTGGTGAGCGCCGGGCTAAGGGTTACGAGAACCGACCACAGCATTGCCACGCTGGTGCCCAGATGAACGAGGACATCCATGTTGGCTGTGCCACTGCGCAATGATTTCCAGGCACCGATATGAAACTGCCACCCAGACCAGAAATAGACAGGGGATGTGGCGATCAGTGCCAACATCATTCGAACATCAAACGGCCCAAACTGGCCCATATCGGGAGCGAACATGGTTAACCAGAGCGTTGGTATTGCAAGCAAAAGTGCCACCACGACCTTGGTGCGCTGAGCGTTCAATTCCCTTCGGGCAGCCTCGCTGCTTTGCGGAGGCCCCCTCCGTTGTGAGGCTCCAAAACCAATGCGCTCAATGGCATGAATCACTTCGTCGATGGTCGCATTGGTGGCTTCTTCAGAGAAGCGAACTCGGCCTTGACTCAGGGGCAGGTTCACCGAAATTTCAGCGACACCTTGGACCGATGAGGCAACCTTTTCGACCGAGGAAACACATGCACCGCAGGTCATACCGGTAATGTTCAGAGAAAGAGGGTCTTGCATACGATCACACTTCAATTACAGCACGAGACTGGGTCACAGTTTACGATGTTCCAATCGCCACTGTCCATGGTTAAGCATCCGCAACCGCAGGTGCACATCCAGCCAATTTGATCCCAGCCTTTGCCGCCTTCAGCGCGGGTGTAGATGCGCTTCATCTTGCATTGACAATCACAGGTCTGAGCCTTGACACGTGCCATGGCTTTGGGTTTATTGTAGTCAATATAAACGCTTGGTTTTGACTACATTACTTCAGCGGCGCCAAATCGAGGGAGCCAGCCCAAACATCGAGGCCCCGCAGTTTGCACGGGAACACCTGGCCTAACCGAATCACTGGAGGGTGTTCACCGTTGTGATCTGGTTCGGCGGGAATCACGCTGAGTCCATGTTCGTCGACGAGCAATCGACGCTTCCCACCGAGTTGTCTGACGTGCATCCGTCCGTGAATCGAGCCATCATCAGCGAGATCTAAGAACACCCAAGCACCGCGCAATCCGGTGACTCGGGCGTTGTAGGTCATGTCGCCTTGAACCGTTGCATCATCATGAGACTGCTCTCCAAGAGCGCCACCACGCAACAAGTGAATGTGGTAGGCGTTCGCAACAAGTTCCCACTCCAATCGCTTGGCAGCGTGCCCTCGTTCAGAGCAGTGTGCTGCAAGTGTCGCCGTTTCTTCCTCCTCATGGATCCACGGCAAATCGTGAAGATGGGCTTTCAATTGGCGGTGTGCCATCAGGTCTGGGTAACGGCGAATCGGAGAGGTGAAGTGCACATAAGCATCGAGGTTCAAACCAAAATGGCCTAGATTCTCAGCGCTGTATTTAGCCCGCTGCATCAATTGGAACAGTCCTTGGTCGACGACCCTTCGAACTGGGCCGGTGAGCTGAGATGCTTTGGTTTGGGCGCTTTCAAGCGCATCGAGGATGGCTTGTCGCGCTTCGGGGTCGAGCACATTGGCAAGGTAGGGCTCGACTTCAGACTCTGGCGTTTCTTCGCTGGTGTCCAATCCCGAAAGATCGACACCGGTTCCAGCCCAAGCCCCAAGCAAGTTGCTTAGTTCGGTGGTTTCGCTTTGGCCATGCGTTCGTGTCGAAGGCCGTGGAAGCACAATGTCAACACCTAATTCCTCAAGTTTTGCATTCAATTCTTCCACTTCTGGTGCATCGGGTGGCGTGTGACATCGCCAAGGCAAAGGAGCCCCAATCGCACCGAGTAAATGCCCAACTGAAGCATTGGTTGCGACCATGAATGATTCGATCATTCGGGTCGCTTCATTTGGCCATTTCACTTCCACACGGATGCTTTCATCACCGTGGAGGCGAGGCCGAAGTTCTGGATTTTGGATGTTCAAGCGAACCTCTTCACCTTGCCATGCAGACGCTAGATCGAACATGGGTTTGAATTCAGTTCTGCCAATGGCGTCTTCGTAGGCCAAGTTTTGCTTCACGTTGATGACGGCCTCATGGGCTTGGGTGCTGACAATTTCGTTGGCGTCGTTCAGGCGCATTGCGATCACCATTGAGAACCGGTCCATTTCGGCTCGAAGTGAGCACAAGTCATCCGCCAGTTTTGGTGGCAACATAGGAAGGACCGTATGAGGCAAGTACACCGAAGTCGCTCGGCTTCGAGCCGCAGCATCGAGGGTTGTTCCAACGCGAACATAGTGTGCCACATCGGCGATGGCCACCCACAATGTACGGGCTCCATCGGCTTCAACAAGGCAGACAGCATCGTCGAAGTCTTTGGCATCGTGGGGGTCAATGGTGACAAAGGGGAGGTGTCGAAGATCCGTTCGGCCACCTGCGACCGCCTCATCTCCATCGACCTCCCGCATTTTCTCAGCGGCATCCATCAACCGTTCGTTGTAGGAAGCAGGGAAGGGATTGAAGCCTCCTTTGCGTTTTGCTTCAAGTCTGTGATCCAGTAAACTTCGAGCCGTGTGATGCTTTGCTTGGAGCAGCAACAAAGCCATGCTTGGTTCGGCCTCATGGAACCGAAGGCCCGAGCGTCGCTTTGCAACGAAACGTGCCTCTTTCGCCAGATCGAACGAACCCCATGTGCGGACACGTGCACCTTCCACTAGGGTGAACTCTTCGGGGTAGTCACCACCAGCAAGGTGGGCCATCCAAACTTGTTCTAACATGGCGTACCTTTCAGCATCCTGGGGCGTCACATAGGTGCCTTTGGCTTCATCGAGTGAATCGCCAACCATCAGTCCAGGCCGACCAGTAAGGCCAACAGAGTAACCTTCGGTGTGAAGGGATGTGAATGCCTGCCATGCTCGAACGTTTGTTTCGATGGTTTGAACTTCTTCTGGATTGCGGATTTGTACACTCTTTTCATCGACGATAACAAAGCGTTCGCCTTTCGAACGGGCCAGTGCCAAGGTTTGATCCAGGTCGCTTCTGAAGGCCCGCTCTGCCTTTTCATCAAGTTTGAACCGATGATTCAAGTGTTCTTTTTCAGTGAGGAACTCGGCGATGGCTGCAGCATCCCATTCGGTATCCCACAGGGTTTGGTCGTCTGAGAAATGGCTGCATAGGCGTTTCCATAGCCGTTCATCAGGAGGGGATTGAGGGCCTTTGTTTCGCTTGTTATTGTGGCGGGGTTTCCCTCGGTTTCGTGGGTTTGCCATTGTTCACAGCCCCTCTTTTCGGAGGTGCTCAAGAGCTTTCTTTTGCGCCTTGGTTATCCCTTCAACTTCGGGAAGCACAAATTCCAATTCCAAATCGCCACCATCGTAGCCTGCGCCAGCAATCTTTCGCCGATCGCCGGCACGGGTTTCCGGGGCGATGGTCAACATGATCGACTTATTCGAGGGCAATTTGACTTTGATTTTACCACCGAGCATCAAGGTGCTGTAGGGGGCAGTGACGTCTTGAACGAGGGTGGATAGATCCCATCGTCGGCCGTCTCCAAATTGAATTCGAACCGTTAACAGCACATCGCCAGGTTCTCCTTCGGGATGGTCGTGACCCTGGCCGCGCAAACGAGTCACTTTACCGTGCTTTACTCCGGGTTTGACCGTGGTCTTCAGGGTCACCGAAGATGCCTCCATGCTCCCTGAAGCATTGGGCTTCAAGCGCTTGAATGTGAATGGAAATCGTCCACCTTTTTCTGCTTCTTCAACCGTCACATCGAGGTTGACTTTGATGTCAGAGCCTTTCTGCCGCCGTTGAGGTTGTTGGCGTTGCTGGCGTTGCTGGCCTCCGCCACCGCTGAACATCTGTTTGAACATGTCATCCATGCCTCCGGCGCCGCCGCCACCGCCGCCGCCGCCACGACCGCCAAACATGCTGGACATGCGTTGTTGCTGTTCGTATTCATGGCGTTCTTTAGCGGTGCCAATCGTGTCGTATGCCTCCTGTACTTCCTTGAATTTAGCCTCTGCTTGAGCGTCACCAGGGTTCCGATCAGGGTGGAATTGGCGAGCCTTTTTGCGGAACGCGCGCTTGATTTCAGCGTCGTCTGCATTCTTGCCCACCCCCAACAGGGTGAACGGGTCCTTCTGTGCCATTCGATTTTCCTTCACCGCCCCTCCCACATCAACCCTCGCCTCGATGCTTCACGCAAGAAAACGAGGCATGACGGCGCGGTCTATCGCGTCGGAGTGGTTATAATGGCCCTGTTGGTGGGTTCAAAAGCCCGAGGTCGTACCATGTCTGGTGAAACTGCTGAAAAACGCTCCTTTGAAGATAAAGTCCAGGACCGTCAAGATTGGATCGAATCCCAGTTCCGTCGGATCTCAAGAGGTTCTTGGGCTCGTATCATTCGAATGGCCCGTAAGCCTACTCCACAAGAATTCCGTCAAACCGTAATCATTTGCGGTATTGGCTTGTTTGTTCTTGGCGGTATTGGCTTTGCTATGCTTGTTCTCATGGACAACTTCGTACCTTGGGTACTACACGATGTCATTGGCATCGGCAACTGATAGGAGAGATTTGAAATGGTTAACGCATTTGTCGCATTCGTACGATTTGAAGAAAAATTGCTCTTGCTCCGACGCAACAAACAGGACCCCGATTTCGCGGCTCTCTGGGACGGTGTCTGGGGCGTTGGTGACACGCCAGAAGAAGTGCTCGCTCGGGTCTCCGAAGCAACCGGCATTCAACTGGAATCCCTCCACTATCACGGCACAGGCGTCGACATCGGCGTCGACATGGGCCGCAACCTTGTGGACGTCATGCCCGTGCTTGTCATCGCAGACACAGAAGAAGTGACTCCAATGGGCCGCTACACTGAAGCAGAATGGATCGATCCTGGGACCCTTCAGAACTACAACTGCATCTTTTCCAACCTCGATATGGAAAACAGCGACACCGTGTTTGGAGAAATGTACGGATCCGTCGGCTCCTTCCTCTACATCGTCAAGACCGCCATTGGCTCCGAACAACGTGTGGCCAACGAAATGTACGCCCGCCTCCATGGCAGCGGCTCCCTGACTTCGCTGCAAAGCGACATCATGTCGATTCTTCACCCGACCGGAATGCGCGGTTACCTCTTCATCGAGTCGAGCGCACTTCACCATGTTGAGAAGTTGATTGGCCGCTCTGGTGGCCGAGATCCAGCTGCTCGGCGCGGCCTCAACCAAACCCCTCTCAAGAACGCAAAGACAGTGCTTCCTGGTGCCGCCCCTCTGGGCGATATCCTCCCATACCTCGAACCAAAGGCAGTGACCTCTGGCATCGAAGTTGGATGCATCGTCGAGATCGTTACTGGAGCATTCAAAGGCGAGAAGGCTCGTGTTTTGAGCGTTGCAGAAACCAAGGAAGAGGTCAGCATGGAATTGTATGAACAACCCATCCCTATGACCTTGAACATGCGTGGCGACCACGTCCGTGTCGTGGAGCGTGTGGAGTGATTTTTACCGGGCCTGTCGACCAACCCTAATCGCACAGCGCGATTATATAGGGGTGTTTTGTCGGCAGAATGCCCACGAAAGTGAGTAATGGAGTTGAAGACAATGCCAAAACCATGGACATCAGAACTCATCAAGAAGGCACTCGGGGTCAAGAAGTGCAACGGTAGCCTTGAGGCTGCAGTTGAAGACCTCCCTCTCGAAAAGGCAATGGACGTTGCCCGAGACAAGAACGGCCAAGGTCATTTGACCGGCGCCGATCTGAAAGCACAAACCAAGGAAATCATTGGAACATGCGTTTCAATGCGAGTCAAAATCGACGGACACTGGGCAAATGACGCCCTCGCCATCATTAACAAAGGAGAATGGGACGAGCGGTTTAACTGAACTCACGGACCGTGGAAGAGGTGCTTTCGAGCGCCTCGCCGACCACAGGGGTGAACAAAAATGGAAAAGAAAATAATCCAAGCAATATCGGACGCACTTGAACGTGCACCAAAGCGCAAGTTTGTCGAGTCCGTGGATATCTCATTCACAATCAGAGACGTCGACCTGAAGAACCCAAACAACCGTATCAAGGAAGAGATTCGTCTCCCATCTGGTCGCGGTCGTGAACTAAAAATCGCTATGTTTGCCGCTGGTGAAGCAGCAGTAAAAGCAAAAGCAGCTGGCATTCACGTCATCACTCCTCAAGAAATTGAAGACCTTGGTGGTAACAAAGGAAAAGCCAAGAAGATCGCTAATGCATACGACTTCTTCCTCTCCGAAGTCCCTCACATGGGGCTCATTGGCCGATACCTGGGTGTCGTGCTTGGTCCTCGGGGCAAAATGCCTCGCCCGGTCCCTCCAACCCTCGACCCAGCCATCATCGCTGCTGGCCTTCAATCCACTGTGGTTGTCAAGTCCGGTGACAAGATGACCTTCCACCTGTCTTTCGGGACCGTCGAACAGACCCAAGAGGAACTCAACGCCAACGTTATGGAAGTTTACAACCGTGTAATTTCCAAGCTTGAACGTGGCATTGGTAACATCCGATCGCTCTTCATCAAGACCACAATGGGCCCAGCACAGATGGTCGAGGTGATCAATTGATTCCTAAGGTCGTATCCTGGAAGAAAGACACGGTCAAGGACCTTGTATCCCTGCTTAACAGCGGTGACACCCTTGCTGTGATCGACATTCACGGCGTTCCTGCTGGAGCAATGCTCGGCATGCGCGCTACATTGCGTACCGGCATGAGCATTCAAGTCGCCAAGAAGCGCTTGATGCGCATCGCATGGGGACAAGCTGGACACTCTGTTGATTCCCTTGACGTCCTCTTCGACGGGGCCATTCAACCGGCACTCGTCTCCTCAGCGAACCTCAACTCGTTTGAGATGTTCACAGAACTCAAAAAGACCGAAGCGGGCCGTGCTGGAAAAGAAGGCGACGTTGCCCCTCACCAAATCGTGGTTGAGAAAATGGACACCGGTATGCCACCAGGCCCAATTGTTGGTGACTTGAACTCAGTCGGAATTCCTGCAAAGATCATGGGCGGTACCGTCCAGATTCAAAAGCGAACCGTCATCATGGAAGCAGGCGATGTTTTCGAAGGTGAAATGGGTATGATGCTCTCCAAGATTGGTATCAATCCAATCGTCACCGGTCTCCGCTTGTGCGGAACCCTCGAAGGCGGCACCGTGTTTTCACCAAGCACCCTCGATATCGATTTCGAGCAATTCGAAAGCGACCTCGTCAGCTACGCTGCAGGCGCCTTCAACCTTGCTTGCAACATCACTTGGTTCACCAACCAAACGATGCCAACTATTCTTGCAAAGGCCAGCCGAGAGGCAATGGCCGTTGCATTGGAGGCTGCGATCGCTACAGCAGACACCATGCCACATCTCGTTGGACGAGCACACCGTGGGGCCATGGCCGTTGCGGGGTCGCTTGACAGCGACGCACTCGACGAAGAACTTGCGACCATGTTGGGCGCAGCAGCATCCGCTGCCGCATCCGCTACCGCAAGCACTTCTGAAAGCACTTCTGAGGCACCAACCGAAGCCGCAGAAGAGGATGAAGAGGAAGAAGAGGAAAGCTTCGGCGGACTCGGAGATCTATTCGGTTGACCACAAATGAGGTGAAAAAATATGGAATACGTATACGCTGCTATGCTACTGCACGCTGCTGAAAAAGACATTGATGAAAAGACAATCAGCGCCATCTTGAAGGCTGCTGGTGTGACCGCTGACGACGCTCGAGTGAAAGCACTTGTTGCATCGCTTGCTGGTGTCGACATTGCTGATGCAATGACCCAAGCTGTTGCTGCCCCTGCTGCTGCCGCTGCTCCTGCAGCTGGCGGTGCTTCGGAAGCCCCTGCCCCTGTTGAAGAGGAAGAGGAAGAAGAAGAAGCTGGCTTCGACGGTCTTGGATCCCTTTTCGGTTGAAACAGGTATCGAGCGCCGCCGAGCGCACAAGGAAACGCGTCTTGCACGCGTAGCCTCGTGATGCACGGTTGTCCGATTCGGTCCTTCCCGCGGAACACCTCGCCCCTTGGGGCGGGACTGTGGGCAAACCGTGCACACGCATCAACAAACGATCAAGTTTGATTGAAACAATTCTCCCCAGCCGTAAGGCTGCTTAAGCAAATCTGCATCAAAGCGTTGATGCGATGTTGACCGTTGGACCCACTATGGTCCGGCGTGCTACCATCGATTTAGAGGTCAGTGTTTCACCGGTTCACGCCATCAAAACACTGCGTTTACTTGCCGAGGAAGCCGGTTGGGCTATGGAACGGCACGAAGGCTCCCGCCTTGTCGATCGTTTTGCAATCATCATGCCAATGGCACAATCCACGCGCACGCTTGGAATTCGTCTCCTTGATGGTCCATTACGAGGCCTCGAGATGACAACCTGGTCCGAGACGCGTGGTTCAGCTGGTTCGCTCAACGTTGCCTCCTGGGTCATGCCGGGCGGGGTTGAACTTCCGCTAAATCAAAATTTACTGGAGCATTGGGTTTCGCGGGTTCCTCGCTGCCCTTGGCGATGGACCTTTTCTGAACGTTCAAAAATAGGCTACATGCTTCCCGTTTGGCGGAAGTCGAGGAAAAAGTTCCGAGAAATGGGTTTTGATGTCTCTAAGGGCGGTTGGCCGATGACACCGGAGCATACCTGGTCGAAGAGCGAAGAAGAATAGCAACCTTTCATCATCGGTTAGACATATCAACCATTGAGTCCGACCTCCCCCTACGGGGGAGAGGCGATGAAGATATTTTCGAACCAAATTTTCCTCAGTATTTTCTTGTCAGGCCTCATGGTGATTATGCCAATGACGGCCTTCGTCGGAAACGATGCCTCAGATTTCTTTGAACCGGATTCGCAGAATTCCACCATGGTTGATGAGTGCGAAGCCCCTCCATTATCGACAGGCGACCCCACCTTGGATAAATTATTAAATGACCTAAATGCCCCATCTGAGTCAAGTTTGTGTCCAGAAAACCCTCCTACTGATCGGTCGGCCAATGATTCACCAACTGGTGATTCAAACGACGAAACCCCTCTCAGCGACGCTCTACCGCCGATTTCGATGACTTCAGGCAGAAGCAGCCATCCGGTCCATCCGAGCCTGGCAAATCTTGTAGGGACCAAGGGGACGGCCATCACAGCGCTCACGTTTACTTGGACTGCGTGGTCATCGAAGGTCTACAACTCGACAACGAATGTCGCCACGACTGGCCAGTTGGCCGAATACACCAGTCTGGCAGTGGACGGCAACGATGACTTGCATATTGTCTCACGACGCATAGATACAACGGAGTTGATGTATTCTACCAACAAATCAGGCACCTGGAGTTCTTCGATTATTGATACCGACGGAAACGTCGGGAAATACTCAAGCATTGCTGTTGATTCGACAGATGGATTGCACGTATCATACCGGGATACTGGAAGCAATAAACTCAAGTACGCTTACAAATCCCTTTCCGGCTCGTCTTGGAGTAAGACCACTGTGGACTCCACAGGTGGAAAGTACACTTCAATTGCTGTCGATTCCAATGACAAACCACACATTGCATACCGGAACAATGGGGGCGACCTTGGTTATGCTGAGAAGACCGGGTCCGCATGGACGCACGGCAATATTTACTCGGTGGGATCTGTCAATGTTGACTCAACATCCATTGCCATTGATTCCGGTGACGACATCCACATTGCGTTCCGCGATGCAACGGGTGATGATCTGTTGTACATCACCTATACATCCGGTTCATGGTCCTCGGGGTCATTGCTTGAGGACATCGGCTCAGGCAATGATCAAGCAGTCGACATCGCCGTTGACCCAACCACAGGTCAACCGGGTATTTCCTACTTCGATGGCGATTCGGCAGATCTCAAATTCATGAAATACTCCGGTTCTGCGTGGAGCGCAACAACCGTTCATTCCACTGGCAGTGTTGGTAGGTTCAATTCGCTGGTGTTCGATTCCAAAGGGAACGCACACATCGCATATGAGGACAACTCAGAAGATGATCTGTACTACACCACAGATGCAACGGGTTCTTGGAATGAAGTAGCCCTCGATACCGCTAACAGCGTCGGATTGTACAGTTCAATTGCCAGAGATAGCAATGATGACATTCACGTGTCGTACAGATACAACACATACCAAGATCTGAGGCACGCTACGATTCAAGGCCACATCACTGGCTTAGTTTCTCGAACAGGAGTCCTCGGAGCAGCAGGATGCAGCATTTCACCTGGGCTGCCAACCGGGCTTACCATCAATCCAAACACATGCACCATCAGTGGCACTCCTACAATGTATTCCACAAGCAAAACCTACACGGTCACAGCCACATCAACACTCGGCACATCCTATGAGGCACAGTTCACACTACAAGTGAACAGATTGGCCCCTTCAACGTCTTATTCTCCAAGTTCGTTCACCTTGACCAAAGATACAGCCATGTCGCCTACTGCAACACCATACAGCACTGGTGGTGCAATCGCTCCTTCGCTTCTTGACTCAACTGGTGTGGTAGGGACATCGACTACGACAGATGTCGATTCAAACGGTAACATCCATGTAGCATACAAAGATGAAACCAATAGCGACCTCAAGTATGCCACTGACGCCAGCGGTTATTGGACCATCACAACACTTGACTCGGGAGGGAATGTTGGAGCGGGTGCTTCAATTTCCATTGACTCTGCCGATGGACTCCACATTGCTTACTACGATTTAACCAACACGAATGTCAAGTACGCAACGTGCTCAAGTTTGTGTTCCACCTCAAGTTCTTGGACCTACACAACCATCGATTCTTCAGATGCGACCGAATACCTCTCTCTTTCAGTTGATTCTAATGATGATCTTCACATGTCGATCTTTGATGATGCCTCTGATGACTTGAAGTACGCCACATGTACAACCAGTTGCACATCTGCTGCTTCGTGGACCGTCATCGCCATTGATACTACCAATGATGTTGGAAAATACAATTCAATTGCCGTTGACTTGAGTGATGATCTCCACATTTCATACCATGACGAAAAGTCGAGTGGCGACCTCAAATATGCGACATGTACATCGACATGCACTTCTGTGAGTTCTTGGACAATTTCTGTTGCTCACGGCGGTTTGTACATCAATTCAGGATGGCATTCTTCGATTGCGATCGACTCAAGCGGAGATGTTCACATTTCACATCACGATTTTATGTCGGACAATCTGAGGTATTCAACCTATGATGGCAGCTCATGGACGACCTCAACCGTTGATACCGGCAGCACCGGTGCGTACTCTTCGATTGCATTGGATTCCAGTTCCAACCCCCATATTGCGTATTCTTCGAATTCCGGCAATCTGATGTTTGCCTCATACAGTGGGAGTTCGTGGACCAAGAGTATTCTCGCCGGTACCGGAAATGTGGGGAAACACACTTCGATTGCTGCCGATTCCAACAATGCTATGCACGTGGCCTACTATGACTACAGCAACTACGACCTTGGCTATCGTGTTGTGGATTCGTCATCAGCCATCCACGGTTATTCGGTCAGTCCAGCCTTGCCATCTGGATTGATTTTGGACATTGGTACCGGTAAAATCTCCGGAACACCAACGGCCATCTCTTCTTCAACGACCTACACCGTCACCGCACGAAACTCAGGTGGAACTGGAACGACAACAGTAACAATCGTTGTCAACGCTGCTGCCCCTTCTTCCATTTCTTACAGCCCAAGTTCCTTCACTTTGGCTAAAAATTCAGCAATGTCTGCAGTCACGCCAACTTCAAGCGGGGGGGCAATCACCTCTTGGTCCATCTCGCCTACACTTCCTTCAGGCCTGGATATTGACAGTTCAACAGGTGTCCTTTCTGGAACACCAACGGTCGCCTCCTCCTCGGCTTCCTACACCGTGACTGGAACAAACAGTGGCGGGAGCGATACTGCCACCATCACGATTGTTGTCAGCGATACCGTCCCTATCCTCTCGTACTCTCCTAACTCGTTTACCCTGACCAAGGGTATGGCTATGACGACGCTCAACCCGACAACAAGCGGTGGAACGATCACGTCGTGGGCCATTTCTTCAACGCTTCCAACGGGGCTCGCCTTCGACGCTTCAACAGGTGTGATCAGTGGAACGCCGACGGTGATTTCAGCCTCATACATCTACACGGTGACAGCGACCAATTCTGCTGGGAGCGATTTTGCAACTGTGACCATCGTCATCAACGATTACGATCCTGTTCCTCTCAATTACTTCGGCGACGACATCACCCTTGATTACAGCCAAACCATGACGCCAATTGGCGACTTTGAACTCAGGCCAGACCTCATGGCTGCAGGTGAAGATCACAGTTGTGCGATTAAGCACGACGGCACCGTTCGCTGCTGGGGCGAAGGTGCGAGTGGACGACTCGGGCATGGCGGTACAGCGAACAAAAATTCACCCACAGCCACATCTTCACTTGGTACCGGTCGCACTGCTATTGACATCACGGCAGGTGGGGACCACACATGCGCTGTTCTCGACGACGGCTCCGTCAAGTGCTGGGGTGCCAATACCAACGGCCAACTGGGTGACGGTACCACCTCCCCCCGCACATCGCCGACACAGACGCTTTCACTTGGACGACCAGCCGTGGCGGTTGAAGCAGGCATGTTCTTCACCTGTGCTTTGCTTGACAACGGGTCTGTTTCGTGTTGGGGTAAAAACAACCAAGGGCAATTGGGCCGAGGTTATAATAACGCGTCCACGGATACTCACCAAGCAACACCAGGACTCACGCTTCCAATGCCGGGTGGCCGTCCAGTCCTTACCATGGACATCAGCCATTACATGGCGTGCGGTGTAGTGGACAACGGCAGCATCGCCTGCTGGTCGAAGTATGGAGGTGGAAACACGCCATCGCTCAAGAGCTTCTTCAATGACGCCAGTCCTGCCAAGGATGTTGCCACAGGACGTTATTCTGCCTGTGGTTTGATGGTTAACGGGAATGTTACGTGCTGGGGAACTGGCTTCCTGGGCACCGGTGGCTCCAGTCAGACCGCCAATCCAGGTGTGATCTGGCCGAATTTGGGTTCGGGTCGAACGGCGGTTCACGTTGAACTTGGACGGAAGCACAACTGTGCCTTGCTTGACGATGACTCTGTCAAGTGTTGGGGCGACGATGCATACAGTCAAATGGGCAACGGAGCATCGACATCGAATAAGAACACGCCAACCAGCGTAGCATTCGCCTCAGGGGTCGTGGTTCAAGACATCATTGCAGGACAATGGCACACGTGCATAGCAGCACAAACCAACGAGTTGTATTGCTGGGGTGACGGTACTCATGGTAAGTTGGGCGATGGAGCAACCTCGCGTAACAATTGGGCTGGCTCAAGTGCCAAAGTCAATCATTTCTCAGGCTCGGATCCCGTGAAGGCACACGGTGACATCACGTCATGGGCGGTTCATCCCGATCTACCAACAGGTCTTGTTTTGGGTTCGACAAACGGGACATTGTACGGAACGCCTACCGTATCAACACCCGCTTTGACCACCTACACCATCTATGCGAATAATTCGGGCGGCTCAAGTTCCACCACCATCAGAATCATGGTGAACGACGAAGTCCCGGGCATCTCTTATTCTCCAAGCTCGCTTACTCTGACAAAGAATGTAGTGATGTCGCCTACAGCAACACCAACCAATTCAGGTGGTGCCATTCTATCAGGCGTTCTTGACACATCAGGTTCTGTGGGACACTACACCTCAATCGCCCTCGACTCGAATGGATACAGGCATATTTCCTACTATGATGACACCGATGATGACCTCAAGTACGCCACCGATACCCCCGGCTATTGGACAACCGTCTCCGTTGACACACCAGGTAATGTGGGATCTTACACTTCAATCGCCATCGACTCCAACGATGCAGTCCACATTTCCTACTATGATG
>JAPKCS010000037.1 GCA_028822845.1 Candidatus Poseidoniaceae archaeon
GGAGGATTTATCATGGCATGGCCATTTGGCGGTAGTGCAAGTAAGGACCACGATGAAGACGCAGCAATCACTGAAGATCGGCTCAAAATTATGGCGAACATCGCCATTGAGCAGGTCCCCCTTCCAGAAGAAGGGGAACTCGGTGAAGAAGATGCGTGGACCATCTCCCCTGGTCCTACCAAAGCACGCCTCAACAGCATCGGTAGTGTGCCGAGCGTGGCAGCAAGCCTCGCCCCGGCATCCGCCGCCCCTGTCAGTACAACGATTGACACCTCAGCGCTCGAACGCTTGATCAGCAGCCGCCTCGACATGGTCGAGGATGTGCTCCGCAAGGTCGAGGTTCGATTCGATGAGTCGCCGCCAGCACCTGCTGAAGGCGAAGCATTGGCTGGAAGTGCAGATGGAGATATGGAGGCCCACGATGGTGACATGATTGTCACCGCCAGTGGCGAACTGATCTCAGTCTCAGGAAGCGACCGTTTGAAAGAAACCGATGAAGCACCACTTGTGGAATTGTACGAAGCGCAAGCTCTCGCTGCAAACCCATTCTTGCATGCTCCTTCGCACGGGGCGACAGCATCTGGAAACAGTGTTGGCGCACCCACTGTCTCCGCTCTCTTGCTTGACCACATGTCTGGCATGGCGGCAGTCAGTTTTGCTCAGAAGGCCATGGCCTCTGGTATGCTGAACGATGAAGAAGGCCGTTCTGTAATGGCAATTGTACAACTTGCTGCGCCCGGAGAATCCGAAGCTGCACTCGATGATCATTTGCCGCACAAAGAATTGCTAACATTCTCATCACTCGTCAGTTCTTGGCGAAACGTGAGATCTCTTCGAGGTGAAGTCTGAGATGGCTGGCTCGGTGGGTATTGGTGGCCTCATTATTGGGGTTTCGTTATTGGTCGTGTTTTCCATGGCCGTTCAAACGATTGGGTATCAAATGGAATCCTCCATGGATTCGCTTGAAACCGCCTCTGAACCCGTACCGAGCTTCACCGTAGACTCCAGTGATATTTGGCCGCATGCTCTTACAAGTGTGGCCGTTGGATCAGGTGGAGCAGGTTATTCGGCAGGTTCTTTGCTCGCCTCAGCGGGCGGATTTCCTTGTGCAGGTTTTAGTGCGACGTACACAGTTGATGGTTCTGGAGCAATCCTGGCCGTGGTTCTCACCAGCCCCGGCGATTGTTCCACATCCAGTCCGACGTTTACGTTCTCGCCGACTCAAACCCCCACCACCGATGCAACCTTCACCACCACATTCCGAACACATGTCTACGCGAACCTCACCAACGATGGTCCAATGACACTCCCTACGAGTGAGGTTTGGATGTTCATCGATGGTGCGAATGCTCAAAACCTAGACACTTCAGCAGACTTATCCCCCGCTTTGACAAGCTCAAACTGGTACTCGGGAGAGTCTTTGAACCTGTTTTGGAACAAATCCCCGACCACCCATGCGCGTCTTGCGTTCACTTACGATGGCACAACTGTTGGTACCACACTCTGAGGTTTGATTATGGCTGACGGTGGTGCATCAACATTCATTATGCTCATAACGGGCTTGTTGATTTCGAGTTCAGTGAGTGCATTGCTCATTACAGAGTGGTCAGCCATGGCCCGAGCAGCCCAAAAAGATCAGCAAGGGATTCTGTTTTCCAATGAACTTGGCGTTGAATTTGCAGGCGATCCGATGATGGTTGACCTCAACACAACTGCCAGCCCCCAAGAAATCACCTTTTATCTACAAAACACAGGCGAACATCCCTTGGATGAGTCAGTGATCGAAGTTCTCGTGAATGGTCTTGCACCAACCACCATCACACCGTTCTTGATCACTGGTACGACCTGGGACCCCGGAGAATTAGTCGTCATTCAACTTAAAGACAGCGACTATGCAACAAGCGCCGCTATTTCCGAGGGGGAAGATGTGCGGATTTTCGCCATTGTGACCTCGGATAGTGTCGCTGGTCTGAGTTCCAGTACCACAATGAACGTCGAGGTGAGGCTCTCTTGAAAGAAGATCCCTTTTTGACAGCCCACAAACCCAAGGAAGACGGGTTTCCATATGACTTAGAAACCGATTCCCTGGCTGATTCCATGGGGCTGCGATTACCCAACCGGTCATTGTACGTGCTTCAAGGAGCAGTCGGTGGTGGAAAGTCACTGATTTCCCAACGTCTTGCCTATGGTATGGTCGAGAACGGTGTGAAAGTCCTCGTCATCACCACAGAATTAACCACAAGAGGCTGGATTGAACAAATGGAATCAATCGGATACGGCATTACCGACGCCCTCCGAGAAGGCCAACTGATGGTTTTCAGCCGCTTTGGAACCATTGCTGAAGCTTTGCCTGATGTTGGATTCAACGAACTTTTGGAATCAGAGGCCATCGGTCTTGCTGATGTCGTGATCATCGATGCAGCCAGTTCATTGATGCCTGATGCCCTATCTGAAAAAGAACGTTTTGCTATGATGCAACGTCTTCGCCGCATTTGTGCCGACGGCCGTTCATTGATGCTCTGCGTGGATCCTGAAGAAATGGATCACAAACTCATGCACACTCTGCGTGCTTCTGCAGAAGTAGTTCTTGACTTGCAGACCACCATGATTGGTGGCGAAATAAAGCGAAACATTGTCGTGACAAGATATTTGAGAGCCGCAGGACCGACCCAGACCTCCATTGGATGGCGTGTCGAACCGAGCATGGGCTTCATCGTCGATATCACGGCGGTCAGTTGAGGAGGGATGATGAATGAAAGATGATCCACCATTTGCCAAAGGCGATTTGAACAGCGTCATGACGGCTCACCCTCACGTAGCGGCTTGGGTTCGTGATTTTGAAGCAAGGTACGGAACGCGCCCGATTTACTACGGTGAATTGGACCGTGGTGCCAAAAAAGACCGTCCATTGAACCTCATTTACCTCGCCAAAGAACCAATTTTTATTCACATTTACGAGCCTCCGGCCGATGAAGAAGGCGGTGGTCAAGTTCTTTGGTTTGGACTCGAACCACAACTCACTGAAGAGGAAGAAAACATTCGACGTGAATTGACAGAAACTCTTCTTCAAGAGGCTCCAGCGGCTCCGTCGTTCACCACAGACAATGAATTTGAGAACATTCTTCGCCAGATGGTGGCACGGTATACGGTTCTTGACACTGAACTTGGTTCAAGTCCTCGCCGTCAAGGTCGTCTATGGGAAATGCTCGGTTTGGAAGACAAACGTCTTGTCGTCAATCAAGAACAACGTACACGCTTAGAATATGTTGTCATTCGTGACCTCATCCGCAACGGTCCTCTTGAACCTCTTCTCTCTGACGAACAATTGGAAGATATTCACTCCATTGGTCTGAAACACGTCCACATGGATCACAAGGTGTTCGGCATGGTTACCTCAAACATCCGTTTCCGGGACCGGGATATCCTCTCACGGTTCCTTCGCGCCATGTCTGAACGTATCGGTCGTCCTGTTTCAGACAACAAACCGATCATCGATGGAGCCCTGCTTGATGGTTCCCGTATTAACATCATTTTCTCTGACGACGTATCGATGCTCGGTCCGTCGTTCACCATCCGTAAGTTCGCTGAAGAAACCATTTCCATCACCCAACTCATTGCTTGGGGTACCATTTCATCTCAGGTGGCAGCATACATCTGGATTTGCCTCGAATACGGCATGTCTGTTCTTGTGTCGGGGGAAACCGCATCCGGAAAGACGACAACCCTCAATGCAATTCTACCATTCATCGATCACAACGTAAAGATTTACTCAGCTGAAGATACGCCTGAAGTAAAGGTCCGACACAAAATCTGGCAACGCTTAGTGACACGTTCTTCAAAGAATGAAGAATCCCGTGTTGAGATGTTCGATTTACTCAAAGCAGCATTGCGAAGTCGTCCTCGATACATCATCATTGGTGAGATTCGTGGTGTTGAAGGAGCGACTGCTTTCCAAGCAATGCAGACTGGCCACCCCGTGATTGCAACATTCCACGCATCGTCCATCGTCAAAATGATTCAACGGTTCACTGGCGACCCGATCAATGTCCCGATCCGTTTCTTCGACAACTTAAACTTCGCCATTTTCCAAGAAGTGGTTGAAGCACCCGGTGGAGGAATTGCTCGTCGGGTGACGGGTATTGACGAGGTCATAGGTTACAACAAACACAGCGATGGTGTCCTCACCCGTGGTATGTTCGAATGGGACCCGGTCAAGGATAAGCACTACTTCCGAGGTATGTTCCAAAGCCACTTGCTTGAGAACAAAATTGCCGCCATGGCAGGGTTCGCTAACAAGCGTGACATCTACGATGAGATGCTCAAGCGTGCCGCAGCCCTCCAACGGATGGTTGACCGGGAACTCACACATTACGACGACGTTTTCGATTTACTCGGCATTTACTATAACAGCGGATGGGACCATTTCGACCGAGCAGTCGATTCATGGAAGGGTATCAACCACGATTGAGGGATGAAAGATGCAGCGAATGTCAATGTGGCAAATCGCGTTACGGCGCCTTGAAATGCCCATTTTGAAATTCATTACTATTTTTGTAGGCGGCGCTGCCCTCGTCGGATTTATTCTGGCACTCCTTCTCATCTTGGTCTCTGGTGGACTCGCCGAAGGAGCGTTGTTCTCAGGTTTTTCTGGCCTTCTTCTTCTTCTTGTTCTCCCCCTCCTTTCAGGTGGTTCAGCACTCGTATTCCCGCTCCTTGACGTTCATCGTTCTGCAGCCCTCATCGAAAAGGAAATGCACATGTTCATCACTCGAATGGGTATTCTTGCTCTGGGGGAAATCGGAGCGCAGTCGATTTTTGACATCCTGAAACAAATGAGGGATTACGGCGAACTTGCTGGTGAAGTTCAACGGATTGAAACACTGGTCGACAAGTGGCACACCTCACTTCCTGAAGCATCTCGTATTGTAGCACAGCAGAGTCCGAGTCCCCTGTGGGCTGATTTCCTTGATCGAATGGCGTTTTCCATCGAAGCAGGTCAACCCATTGATGAATTCATGAGGTCGGAACAAGAGACCATTGCTGAGCAATACACAACGCTGTATGACACTCGACTGGAATCCGTTGACGCAATGAAAGAAATCTATGTGTCCCTGGTGTCAGCGGGCTTGTTTGGCCTTGTGATTGCGGGCATCCACTTGGTGTTGTTCGAAGTCGGTTCTCCAAGTGACGCTCCGATTGAGGTTGCGAGTCGACTTCGATTCCTCTTACTGGCTAGTTTAATGTTCACCGTTGTCCAGATTGGAGGTGTCCTCTCGTTCAACTCAACCATTCCCGAAGACCCAACATTCGCTCGGGACGAGATGGACACGCCATTTCGAATTAATTTCTTGAGGGCCTTAATCGGTGCCAGCCTCATCTCGGCCATTTTACTCATCACCACCATTGTGGTGATCATTGCTTCATGGCGCGAGGTCAGCACGCAGTGGGACCGATATGGTTTACTGCTCGTTGCAGCCCCTCTTTCTCCGATGCTCATCCCTGCTTTTATGGTCAGCCGGGAGGAAAGTTCAGTTCTTCGTCGAGACGAAACCTACCCCGACTTCATCCGTGCTTTGGGTGGAACCGCCCAAGCCCGTTCTGCCGAACCCTCTGCTACCATCAAAGCCCTCCGTGGCATTGATTTTGGTGTTCTTGACAATTCCATTGACCGCCTCGAAAAGCGCCTATCCACGAGGATCGATTCAGATCGTGCATGGGATTATTTCACAGCTGATACCAATTCAGCAGTCATCTCTCGCTACACTCGCATCTACATCGAAGGTTCACAATCCTCAGGCCAACCCGCAGCGACAGCAGAAATGGTTTCTCGTTCAGTTGGAAACCTTCTCTCTCTTCGCCGCCGCCGTGCCCTTTCAGCAAGCACCATGCGGGGGACTGCACTTGGTTTGTTGATTGCAACTGTGACCAGCCTGAACGTCACCATTGCCATCGTTTTGAAACTCGGCGATTCGATTGCCGGAGTGGCTGAAGGATTTGTCGACACCGATGTTTCAGCCCTTTCCCGATTCGGTTCGGACCTTGCACTTCCAGTGATGGAAGATGCCTCTGCAGTCGGTGAGAACATTCGCATGTTCAAGGTGATTGTTTCCATCTTGATCCTTTTCCAAGTCGCTGCCGTCTCAACGATTTCCAACCGCTTGCGCGGTGGTGGGAGAACAGCGGCTCTTGGGCAATCCATCCAACTGCTTTGGGTCGCTGGAATTACCTCCTTCATGACTTCAGTCGTGCTCGAAGGTGCTTCCGGTATCTTCGGGGTTTGATGCTTCTTCTTGGCAAATACAATAACCAGCCTTTGAATTGGGTGAAGTATGCAAGCCCTTCCTCCACCCCCCGGCCCTGCCGCTCAACCCGTACCTGCACCGGTTTCTCCATACCAACCAGCAAAAGGGTTCGACAAGGCAAGTTTGTCGTATTCTTTTGAACGATGGTTGATGATTGGAATCATTCTCATCCTTGCAGCAACCCTGTTCTCTGAAGTTGTCACCATGTGGGGCCCGCCCGATGTCCCTTCCGAAGAAGCAACTTTGGATGACATGTCCGAGTACATCTCGGATGTTGACGGGTTCAACGACCTCAGCAGGGTTGTAACTTCCCTAGGCTCAATGCTTCAAACCGTAGGTTTGGGTCTCATTGGCTATGCGTTGTTGCGCGAAGCCCACAGCAGTCATCACGAGCACACAGCGCTCCGAGTGACAGCGCTGATCCTCGGGATCATTGTCATCACCAACTTGGCAGCTCGCAGTTTGAATTTGGTATGATCAGCGTTTGGCTTCCTCTGTGATTCGTTTCTTGGTCGTGGACCATGAGCAGATTGGGCATTTCGTCAGGTCGTGGCGGCGTGCTGGGCAATATTCTCGCCCAAAGAAAATGATTTGCAAGTGGAGCTTATTCCACAGATGCTTAGGAAAAACTGCCTTCAGATCCCGTTCTGTTCGCTCAACGGTTGTCCCGTTTGAAAGGCCCCAACGTGCGCCAAGCCGGTGTATGTGCGTGTCAACTGGGAAGGCAGGGATGCCAAATGCTTGGGCTAAAACAACACCAGCGGTCTTGTGACCAACACCCGGTAATGCTTCCAACGCTTCGAAGGTATCAGGGATGACGCCACCATGATGCTCAACCAAGAGTTCAGACAACCGTCGAATGTTTTTTGCTTTCGTAGGGGCTAAACCGACTTGACGTATGTCCTCGAGGATCGTTTCAACAGGTAATGCAGCCATCAACTGCGGTGTGTTTGCTTTAGCGAACAGGGCTGGAGTGACTTGATTTACCTTGATGTCGGTGGTTTGAGCACTCATTAACACCGCTACGAGCAATTCAAAATGGTTGGTGTGATCAAGCGGAACAGGTGTTGTGGGGTAGAGTTCCTCGAGCATCGAAACGATACGTTTGGCCTTGTCCATGCGTTTCAAGCAGAATCACTCCTCAACCGAAGAAGTTCCTCGGGAACTCGATAGGTGTATTTCCCATGCTGGCCCTGGCAGACTATGTTATTGTCTGATGCATCGAATTCAAAGAATTCAAAGATGGCCTCAATGCCATGCAGGGGCATCGACGCATCAACGCGACCATCACGGTGGATGGCGAACACTGTTGGGACACCAGGTGGGAGGGATTGATAGTTCAGGACTTCGTTCGTGCATGAGACCTCTCCAAGGCCATCAAAGAAATGAGAAAAGATGTTTCCTAATTCCGACCACTGTTCCACAGCGACGCTTTCAGTCATGGCCTTGCCTCAATTGGGGTCCATCTTCACGGAGTAGGCCTCACCAGTCATCCACCCGAAGACCAAACCCATGGTGACGGAAAGAAACGGAATACCGTTGCAAATCAAACTCTCAATCGGCTCCGTTGTTGGTTTTCCTGCGATGTACCATATCAAAAACGCCAATAACAGGCCAGGAATCAACATGATGCCGCCCATGATCAGTGTTCGTAAGAGGCGCATGGGTCAAGCACGAGGCTTGGTGTCAAGAAGGTGTGCATTGCCCTTCTCACAAAAGGCGAGCCGCTAATGCTTCTGCAGTGAGGCTGTTCAACACATCATCATCTTCCAACCACCCTTTTCTGGCGGCCATCACACCGTAACTAATGTCGGCAAGTCCTCGTACAGAATGTGCATCAGGGTTGATGATGACGGGGACTCCAAGTCCCTTTGCATGTTTACACAACCTCCAATCAAGATCCAGTCGGTATGGACTGGCGTTCAATTCAACTGCTTTGAGTCGGCCTTCATCGTTGTGTTCAGCCATGTGCTCGAGCACTGCAAAAAGGTCGACTTCATACCCGTCTCGGCCTTGAAGAATCCTTCCAGTTGGATGGCCCAAAACCGTTGTTGCTGGGTGGTCGATGCAACGAATCAACTCTTCAGTGTTCTCCAGTTCATCGCGTGCTCGCCATTTCGAGATGGCGTGGACCGAAGCAACCGTGTAATCCAATGTGGCCAGAACATCATCGGGGTGATCTAATTTGCCACCGGGGAGAATATCAGATTCGACACCGTGGAACAATCGGAAATCGACTCCATCGTTCTTCCAAGCGTCATTGTAGGTGCGAATGGTTTCTCCTTGAGCGAGTAAATCTTCCGCGCTGGCTCCATTCGCAACCTTGAGGGTCGGTGAGTGGTCGGCGACACCGAGCCAATTCCACCCCATTTTCCGAGCAGTGTCTGCCATTTCTTCGAGGGATGCCTCTCCATCGGAGAGGGTCGTGTGGTTGTGCCATGCACCGCGGACATCTGCCGTCGTGACGAGACGAGGGAGGCTTCTGCTTTCTGCAGCGGTGATTTCGCCCGTGTCTTCTCGCAGTTCCGGCGTCACCCACGCCAAATCGAGGTGGCGGTAGATTTCCTCTTCATCGGTGGCATGAAGGGAATACTGTGCTGCTGCCATTCCTTTGAGTTCCCCCGCTTTGGCTTCGGGTATCAGTCCAAATTCATTCAGCCTCAGCCCTCGATCAATCGCACGTTGACGCATGGCAATGTTGTGCTCTTTGCTGCCGGTAAAGTATGCGAGTGTGAAGGGAAACACCTCGAGCGGAACAAGACGAACTTGTGCATCAATCGTGCCGCCACTCTCGAGTTGCTCGTAATCATCGCCTCCAATTGCCTCGAGAACATTTGGGTCGATGTGGCCGACGGTAAATCCCTCCTCGAAGATGGATGTGTCGAGGATCAAGCTTATTTTCGAATCTCCTGCCCCTTTCACATCGGCAATACCAGGGAGGCTAAGAATCGCATTTGCCACCTTTTCATGGTGCTCTGCACTGACAGCCACAACCAAATCTAAATCGCCAATGGTCTCTTTGCGTCGACGAGCACTTCCGGCGAGTTGCACCTTCTCAACGCCTTCGATTTGACTGATTCGAGCTTCGAATGCTTCACCGTACATGAGGCCAACATCGAGCCGACGGCGCGCTCGGAAGCGGGCAAGAAGTTCAATGCCATCGAGCATTCGGGATTGTGATTTTGCCCCAAACCCCTTCATCGGAGCGATTTTACCAGATTCTGCGGCCTCTTTCAGCGATGCAACAGAATCCACTCCGAGTTCTTGATGCATGAGTTTGATACGCTTCGGGCCAAGGCCAGGGATGCCTAACATTTCGATCATTCCATCGGGGGTTGAGGCGTGAAGTTCAACCCAGTCGCTTGGCCATCGGCCTTCGGCAATCACCTGTGTCAAGGCAGAACCAAGGCCTTTCCCGATGCCCTTCATCTCCAAGAGCCTACCAGTAGCCACAAGTTCGCCAAGGTCTTCAGTCAACGAACCCAACATTCGACTCGCATTTTGGTAGGACCGGACCCGAAACACATTGGCCCCTTGGAGTTCCAAAAGAACCGCCACTTGATGCAGGGACTTGGCCACTTGGTTGCGTGAAAAGTATGGAGGCCCACTTGGTCGTGGTTTTGGAAGGGTGAAACCCGTGCCTGCCATACCACCCCCTGTGCCGGCGACCCTTGTCAAAGATTGCGTCGTGACGGTGTGGGGTCTTGTTCACATTGAAGAACCGGGGGTGCTTCCATCAACCATGGTCGACTCCGTCACGATTGAACATCTGGCGGAAGGCTTGTGTGGTATCTCGGCAATTTTGTTCACGTTCATTGCCACCTTTTCACGTTCCCCAACCATCGAACGCTATGTCCAGAACCTAATTGCATTCTGTTTGATTGCTGCGGCCGCCGTGTTATGGTGGCTTTCGTTGTCTGGAGGCGAGTTGTGGGGCTCAAACTACTTGCCTAAACCCTTGTCTCTTGTTTGCATTGTGATTGCAATCGCTGCTCGAATGAACATTAAGGGCGAGAACGTATCGTTTGGTGCCAATCCTCACACGATTGGTAAGGAAAGCGAACAAGAGTGATCAAACAATTTCGCCCTTGGGTTGCGGGCCTTCTTCATCGCTGGTGTTGTTTTCCAACGATTCCTTTGCCATTTTCTGGTCAATGAAGGTGCGCATGTAGTCAGGGAGTTCACCATTGACGAAGATAACATCGTTGATCGCTTCGAGTTTTTTCAATGAATAATAGATTTGCATGGCCGTCATTGGCGTCGAAGCACATCCGTTGCAACCACCATCCAGCGAGAGCATGATGTTGCCATCGCTTGTATCAAGAACAGTCACGACTCCATCGTGCTCATCCAAGATTTCCTGAACCGGGCCAATCTCGGCAAGGATCTCCTCTGCGGTCATGGCCATACCCATGGCTTATGTTTCTCCTCTTTGAACGATTGGTTGTTTCCAACCGCCCAAACCATGCCTCGGCTCAACCCGAAGTGTACGAAAAAGCGCAGGAGTGGGCCTTTTGTAAGGGGAACCACTTATGAGGGGTTCTTAGGTCGCCGAGGCACAGGTGTACTATTATGGACATGTCAACTATACCAATGATTGCCGCAGCAGCAGGTCTCGCCGGACTTGTTATTGCGTTTATGCTGTATCAACAAGTCAAGAAAGTAAAGATTGACAATGAAAAGGTTGCCAACATTACGAAAGAAATTCAAGATGGTGCAATGGCGTTTCTCTATGCAGAATACAAAGTCCTCGCTGTTTTCGTCGTGATCGTCGGTGTCCTGTTAATACCGCTCAATGATTACAACCCAGACACTGCTATCGCATTCTTTGCAGGTGCTATTGCTTCAGTCATTGCCGGATTCTCGGGCATGCGTGCTGCTACTTCTGCAAATGGTCGAACCACAATGGCTGCCAAGAATGAAGGCAAAGCCGGTGCTTTGGCTGTTTCCTATAACGGTGGAGCCGTCATGGGTCTTTCTGTTGGTGGACTTGGTCTGCTCGGTATTTCTCTTGTTGCATACTGGCTTGGTGCTGGTGAAGCGAACCCAGACCTTTCTGCTGCTGCAGGATTTGGTATGGGTGCTTCTTCAATCGCCCTCTTTGCTCGTGTTGGTGGCGGTATTTACACCAAGGCTGCTGACGTCGGTGCTGACTTGGTCGGTAAAGTCGAAGCAGGTATTCCTGAAGATGATCCACGAAACCCTGGTGTTATCGCAGACAACGTTGGGGACAACGTTGGCGATGTCGCTGGAATGGGTGCAGACATCTTCGAATCCTTCGTCGGTTCAATCATCGCTGCAATGATTATTGCCAGCAACTCAGCTGGTATGGGCGCCGATTACGTCATGATGCCAATTATGCTCGGGCTCATCGGTTACCTCGCATCAGTTGTTGGTGTGTTCTCCATGTTTATTCTCAAGAACGGTAAAGATGCAGCAGCTGCGCTTCGAAACACCACGTTCATCGCCGCTCTTCTCTTCTGGATCGGTGGCTATTTGTCCATTCAACAAGGATTGATTGATGTTGACATGGGTGTCATGCATTCAGTGGTTCTCGGCAGCATTGTCGGAATCTTCATCGGTCTGGTCACAGAATATTACACTGGAATCGAACCAATCTTCGGATTCATTAAGCCAAAGGCGATTCAACACATCGGTGAAATGTCGAAAACAGGTCCTGCTACAAACGCTATTGCCGGACTTTCAGTCGGCATGATGTCGACCTTCGTTCCAATCTTGTTGATTGCGGGTGGTATTCTTGGAGCAAATCACTTCGGTGGGGGCGGTGACATCAGCCTCTACTGCATTGCAATGGCTGCAATGGGTATGCTTGCTACAGTCGGTGTTACCATGACCGTCGATGCTTACGGACCAGTTGCAGACAACGCAGGTGGAATCGCAGAGATGAGCGGGCTCGGCCCTGAAGTTCGAGCAATTACCGATGAACTCGATTCGATTGGGAACACAACCGCTGCAGTCGGCAAAGGATTCGCAATTGGTTCTGCTGCTTTGACCGCACTAGCATTGTTTGCTGCTTACACTGCTGCAACCCCTGGCGAGTTGAACTTATCACTCGAAAACCCAATGGTCATCATTGGACTTCTCATTGGCGGTGGACTGCCGTTTGTCGTCGCTGCTATGACCATGACTTCTGTCGGAAAGGCAGCAGGCGATATGGTT
>JAPKCS010000038.1 GCA_028822845.1 Candidatus Poseidoniaceae archaeon
CCAGTTCCGAAGTCCTCTTGAGCAGGCACCGGATGGGTGAAGCATGCCCTTCACACACAACATGGCAGATTGGCTCGGTTTTAACATCGACAAAGCATGGTTGGAAGAGAACGTTCGCTGGAAGGATTTCGGCACAGGGGTTCGATTGGGACGTTTGTATCGAGAAGATGCGTGTTCACTTGTGCTCTATGAGGCAGACTCCGAAGTCACTGTTGATGCGTTTATGCCTCACGGACACCCTGGTGGAGAGGCCTACATCGTGCTTGAGGGCGAAGTGTGGGATGAAGATGGAACCTACCCTGCAGGATCGCTGGTGTGGATGAACCGAGAAACGACCCACACGCCCAAAACGCGAGGGAAAACCCTCATTCTGGTGCTTTGGCCTGAAGGCGTCAAAAGTGCGTGACCGTTGAAAAACAACGGTTCATTCTTTTTGATCGGTGGTTGATTGGTCTGCTCTGCGTTGCAATTCTTGTTCGAATTCTTGCCACAATTCAGTTTCGATTTGACGTCGTAGCACTGGCTCGATATCCTGCTGGACTTGCTCTGCAATCTGGACATAGAGTTCGGATTGAACCCTCGCAGCGGTCTCCACCTCCGCCGCTTGAATGTAATGTTGAAGTTCTGCCAGAGAATACTGTTGTTGGCTGTTTTCTGCATGGTGCCGTAACACTTCAGCATCAACAATTCGTTCAATCTCTTTCATCAAACGTGAAACGATGCTGATCTCCCATACATCTCTGGGATGAGGCGTGTCCATGTTGGTGGCGGTGTTGTGCAATGTTTGCACAATTCGAGCGCGGACGGGATTACCAACCTCGAAATCCCGTGCGCCTGAAATAAAACCAATCAAGGCGTGCAGCCATTCATCTTCATCCATGTTATGCCCGCAGCCAGGGCAATCGATGCCATCTGGACTTGGCGTGAATTCTGGCGGTGCTTCACCGTTCAAATCGTCCTTCCTTTTTCGCCGTTTGGGCTCTGGATTTTTCTCAAGATCAAACGACATCGTGGAACCAAAAGTGGTATTTTTCCTGACTGGATCGTTGCTCATCTTGTATGCAACTTTCCTTTTTACTCAATAAAAAGGTATGCCCGTCATTTGGAGATTTTCTGCGATTCCTGCCGACTTCGCAGGATTTCAACCTCTCAGTCGTCTTCAGGAGCGGCGAGATCGTATTCACCTGAGACAAGCATGCCCTCAAACAAGAACGGGCCTGCCGGGACAACGGCAGCAATGCTTCCATGAATCAATGCGGTGAGGTTCCAATGCTTTCCGACCCCGAGGAAAAGAAGCCCTATGTAAGCGAGAAAAAGACCGCCGTGAAGCGAACCCATGATGCTGACCATCGCCGGCTCACCTCCAATGTACTTCATCGGCATGGCGACACCCATCAGCAACAGGAAGGAAAAACCCTCAAGATAGCCGACAAGCGAAACCAGCGATTTCATTCTTTGACCTCAACCATTGGGCGGCTGGAGCCACATGAAGGGCAAAGTTGCTCTTCGGTGCCATCGTAAGCATGCTTGCATGCTGGACAGGCGCTGGCCAATTCCATTTTCCCCATGGCTTCGACTGCCTCGCCCTGAAGCGAAAGGTAACCGCTGTCAGCGTTGCCCACCGTGTAACGGCCTGCGCCACCGATCCGAACGAGCAAATCTGGTGGAAGGGTCACGGTTCCTGTTTCATCGATGATCAGTTCTCGATCTTTACCGAGGTCTTCAACATCGACGTTGGCGCCGTGTTCTGCAACAAAACGACCATCGCGCAGTTCAAGCGAGCGGTTCGCAAAAGCTGCGACTTCCTTCGAGTGGGTGACAATCAAGAAGGAGACGCCACTGTTTTCGTGTAAATCTTTGAACAAGGCCAGAACTTCACGGCTTGTCACTGGGTCAAGAGCACCTGTTGGCTCATCTGCAAGGATCAGACGGGGCTTGGTGATCAACGCACGAGCAATGGCCACACGTTGTTGTTCTCCACCGCTGAGCATCATTGGTAGGGCGTGTGCACGGTGCACCATGCCCAATTGGTCGAGCATAGCATCTGCGAGTTTCAATGCCTTACGTGAAGCGACACCTTGGTGGCGCAATGGTTGGGCTACATTGTCACGAGCGTTCATGTTCGGCAAGAGGTTGCCTTCTTGGAAAATGAAGGCCACCGTCTTTTGACGCAATTCAACCAGTTCTTGGCCAGTGAGCCGAGTCATGTTCTTTCCAGCCAGTGAAACAGATCCTGCACTGGCCTTCATCAGACCACCAAGGCATTTCATCAAGGTTGATTTGCCGGAACCGGATGGTCCGACTACAGCAATTGCTTCACCTTCTTTCATGTCGAGGTGGAGTCCACGCAAAGCAACGACGTTGCCGTCTTCTGCCTTTGATTCATAGACGTGATAGAGTCCATCAGTTTTCAAAATACTTTCTTTCATGCTTCACTCCCCCTTGAGCACACTGGCTAAATCAGACTTCAATGCCTTTCTGGTAGTCACCAATAAAGCAACCACTACGGCGGCAAACACGGACAAGGAAACAAGCAGCAGTTGCGTCCAAGGATAGACCAAGGTCCGCTCGATCGTCGTCGATGAACCTCCAAAGATTTGGAAGATGAATCCAAAGACATCGAAGAATCCGTTGAAGGAAAGAGCCACGCCGACCCCAAGGACGATTCCAAGTGCCATCGAAACCATGACGATGGAAAGAATCTCGAACAACACCAAACGGATGATTTGATTTGGTGATGCTCCAATCGCTTGGAGGACTGCTAATTCTTTCTGACGTTGGCTCAGAACCAACGATAAGAAGACGAAACTCGAGGCGACGGCAGCGATGCTTGCCACCACAAATTGGAGCGACAAGAGACCTGGCGTCCCGAAGATGAGGCCGCCGTCCCGTTCGACGGCCTTGTGGGAACTTGACCAATCAAGGACGCTCGAGACTCTGAAATCTGCTGAGAGAGTGGAGGCGAGGGCTTCAAGAGAATCGCCACTCACACCAGGGACGTCGACAATCCAAACCATCGAAGTGTGATTTGCAACCGCATCAGGGCCAACAAGCGTTTGCCACGAGGATTCGCCAATGATGAGCGAGGAACTCATGGCTGCAGCACTCACACCGGGAATGTATTCATGGATGCCCAAGTAATACGCTTCAGTGTCGTAAGGCGTGATGAGGATTTGAACAACTGTGTCCGCTAGGAAGAGAGGAGCTGCAAGGGCTGGTGGCACTTGGGAAAGGCCGGAAGCACAAGCAGTTTCGCTTGCTGATGTACCATCCGGGCATGTCGCATTGCCGAGCGTTGCGCTGGAGAGTTCTGCGATTCCAAATGCACCGGTCAAGTCTGCTCCAATGAGGTTCGCACCAGCCAGTGATCCTCCCATGAAGTTGACAATGACTGCTTCCTGAAGGTTTGCACCAGAGAGGTCTGCACCCTCAAGATTGGTATCAAACAACAGAGCTTGTGAGAGGTTTACCCCTGCAAGGTTGGCGTCGGAAAGATCGGTTCCTGTCAAATCAACGGGACCGAAGTTGCGACCACTCAGATTTTGACCAGAGAGATTCAATCCTGACCAATCGCCTTCCATCAACGAGGAATAGGCTGTGAAGAGCGCTGTTGGATCGGTTTCATTTGACCCGCCTGCTGAGAAATTAAAGGTCAATTGTTCCCAGACGAAGGTGATGCTTTGGCTGCTTTCATCGCTTGGTTTGAGCAACACATCGTCCAACCTGTTTTCATTTCCACGGCCTGAACCTGCGAGATCGAGTGAATAGGCTGCGTCTTCGCCCGCTGAGAAACCTCCGTTGCGGTATGCAGCCATTGCAGCATCAGCATCCGTTCCAGGAATCGCTTGTTCACTCCATCGGAGAATGTCTTCATTGTTATCAAGCACAACCCAAGTGAGCAACTTATCGCCACCGTTTGTGTCGGCAAGGAACAGGCTAGGTACCGTTGTCGCAACAGCGGTTGTGTCACCTTCAGTAAACTCAGCGACCAAGTTGAGCAATTCAGTTTCTGAATAGCCTTGCTCAAGCGTGATTTGTAAATCAGATCCAACCGTTGCGTCAACGGTTTTCTCATCAACGAGCGTTCCTGTGTAGCCTTGAACAGCAGCAAGCGTGACAATCGAAAGGGTGAGCAACATAATGACGGCCAAACGGTTGACTGATTCTGCTGAACCTGAGCCTTTGAGGCCTCGTTTCACATCGTTGAGCAGAGGCGTTCGACCAAAGATGAGTTGCATGATTTGGGGGCCTCTGGCCCCGATACGTCCAAGCAGCAAAGCACCGCCAATCCAAAGAGCAAATGGCCCGATGATACCGAGCAATCCCTCGATGAAGAAGTTCGACACGATGCCGTCCTCACTGCCGTTCATCTCAAGCCACGTGTCGGTAACAGCAAGCATACCGAACAGGAAAGACAGCCAATGGAGCCAGCGCTTTGGTTCTGATTTGGTCGTGGTGTTTCGAACACCTTCTTCGATCTCGAGCGAAATGAAGTCGCGCGCTCGACTGCGCCCGAAGATGAGAGCAAGCCCCAGTGTTGTGACGGCGGTGAAGATGGTCGAACCAACGCTAAGCGTTGGGTTCACATCGAAATCTCCTGTTCTGAATTCCATGAAGCCGACAGCGGAAAGAACGATCGGAACAGAAAATAAAGCCAAAAGATACCCAACCAGCCAGGCCACTGAAGACATGACGAACAGTTCCAGCAGCACCATGTTCTGGAGGCTTTTGCTGTCCGCACCGATGACACGATGTATGCTCACTTCCCTGCGACGTTGTTCCAAGGAGAGAACCAATCCGTAAATCAGGACGGAAATCGAAAGAATCACGATTGGAATCATGATGATGTAATCGAAAATCTGAATCAAACCAAGGAAGATGTTGAGGAAGGTGATGGTGCCGCTAACGATGTCGGTGTAGTACAGTTCCACGCCTTCAGCGGTGTAATTACCGTCTTGAACCCGTGTCCCAAGGTCTTCCAGCCACTCTTCTGCATCTGCAGTCGACGTGGTTGGGAGTTGACCGCGATCAATGGTCACGCCGAGGTACATGTGGTCGTTGTCCATCAACGCAGCACGCTGAGGTTCTTCGAGCACTTCCCATGTGGTAAAGATCGGATTTGGACCGAGGGTCGGATTGCCTAAATCCCATGGTTCATAGATCCCGACAACCGTCAAGTTCTCGGCGGTCATTGCCATCCGGCAATAGACCATTTCGTTCTGCTCAGGTGTCACCTCGCCAGCGCAATTCTCATTGGTCACTGTCGCCTCTAACAGCGTTGACTCGTCGACCACGTAAGCAAAGGTCAGTGAATCAAGGACATCGCCCACATTGGCTTTGGCCTGCGAAGCGATGGTTGAGGGAAGGATCACACCGCGCTGGGCGCTCATGTTTTCTGGTGTCGGCCATTCACCCATTCCAGCGATGATGTTCTCGCCTAATCTGTCAGCGAACTCTCCATCAAAGGCACCAGGCCCAAGAAAACGAACAGAACGCATGTTCGAGATTGGCGGGCCGCCAGCTGCGAGTTCTGGATAATCGAACGTGACGTTGCCCCAGTAAGGATTTGAATCATCAGTGATGGCCATCATTTCGAGTGGTTGTGCCACAATGAATTCTTGATTGAACAGCCCTCCGCTGTGGATGCCTTGACGGGCCAGCACGAGGGTACAGTCGTTGAATTCACTGAATTGTTCCAACAATTCATCGCACACACCGACCATGGTTGAGGTGTTGTTCGACCAGCCTGATGCGTTCTCGACCGGAGTTCGAGCGTACTCGATTTTAGCATCGAACGGTTCGCCACTCAATGACTCTTCAAAGAAAAGCTGGGACAATCCGACTCCGTAAGCGAGCACGGTGGTGATCACCAATGAAGCAAGGAACACACCAGCAATCACTGCTAAGCCGCGTTCTTTCCCGCGCCATGCGCTGAGTGTAGCGAGACGAAGTTGGGCGGGAGTCTCTGTCACCTTGTGCATGATGCGTTTTGGTAAACTTTGTGTCGGTGCGAAATCCGAGTCCTGCAGTTCTAATTTTTTGGTCTTACTGCTCACTCTTCTTCACCCCCAGTGTCGTCATCCAGGCCCCATGCGGAGCGGATGTCAGAGGCCTCGGTCTTTCCGTCATTGAGCAACAGCATGCGATCTGCATTGGAGGCCAAGTCCGGGTCGTGGGTGACCATGAGGATTGAAATTGGGTTAACTTCATCGTGGCAGAGGTCTTTGAACAATTGGAGCACATCTTTACCGCTAGCGATGTCAAGGTTTCCAGTCGGTTCGTCAGCCAACAACAAAGGTCGGTTGCCTGCGATGGCACGTGCGATAGCAACGCGTTGCTGTTGTCCACCAGACAATTGGTCGGGAATGTGATGCATTCGATCGCTCAAACCAACCTTGGTTAGAGCGACTTCAGCAGCTTCCTCTGCTTCAGCGGCCGAAAGACCGGAGAGTTCCAAAGCGATTGCTACGTTGTCGACGGCGGTCAAGTTGTCAAGGAGATGGAAGTCTTGGAAAATCCAGCCGACATGGTCTCTTCGAATATCAACAACGCTTGAGGGGTTCTTTTGCCCATAGGTTTTGCCACCGAGTAAAATCTCACCACCGTCGCCTGCAAGCAAGCCACCGATGATGTTGAGAAGGGTGGACTTTCCGGAGCCCGATGGACCCATGAGAGCAACCATTTCCCCTTTTTTGATGCTCATGTCAACGCCTTTCAGCACTTGCAACTTGTTGGATCCAGATCCAAACGTTTTGGTTAACCCGTTCACTTCCAGCATAGACACACCTAACAGTAATTACGAAACCATACCTCTTGATATATACCCATTTGTTTTGGACATGGCTTCAAATCCAAATGTAATCAACAGGTAAACCTGATGAGTTTCGGGTTAAATTGAGTTCGGCGTCGACCGGATGCTGTTTTGCAGCACGTGGCTTACGCTGAATACGTGAGTTGTTCTTCGGGGAGGTGAAACGACGCAAGCACCCGGAGGTGATGCGATGCTTCAGCAATCACTGGACTTTGCTAACGCCTGTGGCGTTTGGTCCTTTGTCGCTTTCTCCAACTTCGAATTGGACTGTGTCGCCGTCGGTGATCTCGCCTTCGACTTCTGAGATGTGCACGAAGAGGTCTGAGCCACCTTCAATTTCTATAAATCCGAATCCTTTTGTTTGGTTAAACCACTTTACTGTACCTTGAGGCATGGTCCTGCGTCAAGCATCAAGTACTTGAGGAGTTTGATTGAAAACCCTCCGTTTTAGCCGAAATTCCGACGCCTGCACGAGGCCCAATACCCCATTTTTTGATGCATGAGCGCATTAAACGAAGAAACTGCGGTGGAAAGGGGCGGCCCAGAACATGGCATCGCACCCGAACGGGAGTTGAGGCGCCGCATTGCATGCCTCGAAGTTGAGATCTGGCGTGCTGGCATTGCCGTGTTGAGATGGGTGATGTGGCCATTCGAGCAGCGTCCATCGGGACCAACGGTGACGACTTTTCCATGGAGGCCTTGCGCCAGGGCGCCTCAAGGCCCTCGGCTAAATCCGAAGTGCGAAGATGGGCCGAGATGGCAATGGTCTTGGGTTTCACCGTTTGGTGAAGAGGTTCCGAATTCGAATAAAAATCGAAACGGTAAAGATTCCATTCTGCTTTTCTTGAGCGTCCATCACTGAATCAACGTAAGAGCTGAGGTATGCATCCATCAGAAATGCCCCCCTGGTGGGTGGTAGACACCACGACTATTGGGGGTGGCTCTGTAATCTGCGATGGCGTTGATGAGCCCTTTCACGAGATCAACAAAGATTCCACTGCGATGTTGTTGTTGTTCCATAATTCCGTCTACGTATGTTTCGAGTTCAATATCCATTCTCATTCCGCCTGAAGTCTTTTGTCTTCAGTGTATATTTGTAACCGGACCTATATCAATCAATGGTGAATTGGCCAACACATAGGTGCTTAAAATAAACCAGGTGTTTTTTAAGACACTTAACTGCGGGTGCGGTGCAGTTCGCTGAACACCTTCATATTGAGCAAAATTTCTCCGAAATCGCGGGCGTAAGCGCACAGGCGCCGAACCGACTCCGAGAGGCGCAAATCAAACGCCATCCACTCGTTTGTACGGTGGTTTTTCAACAGATCTTGTTCGTGTTCCATCAGTCGATGCTGTGCTTTTTTCAGATCGTGGCGGGCTTTTTCGATGCGGTTTGAATCGCGCGTTCGGATGTTGATCATCAGTTCTTTCAAACTTGCTTGCCAATTCGAAATTTGTTCAATTGGCCCACGATCGATCATGTTCTTGGTGATTTTTGGATTCTCAAGAATCATTGTAGCGATGCTGTAGGCGTGATCCATCATACGCTCCAAAGAACGGGCAAGATTGGCGTACTCCACCGCTTGCGTGCGTGTTAAGTTCAGTTTTGTTGCCACCAAATGGGAGTCCAAAAGAATCCTGACTTGCCGCTCGATGAGGTACAACAAAGCGTCCACTTCGTTTTCTCGCTCCTCTGCATCTGCAATGTATTGACGGTCTTCACCTTCAAAGACGCTGAGAATATCCCTGCTGAGCGATGTCACTTGGAGGTACATGCGGTTGAGGCTGGCATGCAAAGGCATGTCCCCTGCATTCATCAGGCATTTGAGGAGAATGGTTTCACCCTCTTCATCCATGATTTCAAAACCACGGGTGCTGCGAAGAAAGTGCCGCACTTGGGCGCTGACCGTTTTTTGTTCATCGGGTTGGAACTCGATATGAATCTCATCCGAACCTGAAATGTAAGCGCCCATCAAATGGTCGTGAAGGCTGTTCTCAGGGAGGTTCTTTGTAGCAAAGAACGATTGTTGAAGAACAGATCCAATCGAATCCAGAGGTGTGACTCGCAAAGCTCCGCTTGGCCGCCAATCCACCCGCATTGAATCGCGAGCGCTGAGCCCCTGAGCCAACACCCACGGCTTGGGGAGGCTCACTGTGAACGTGCTCCCGCCGGTTGCTTGTAATTTACGAATCTCATTCTGTCCAGGTCCGAGTGCCATGCGATCAAACCGTCCACTCAATAGACCTATATAGAATATACATGATTTACGATATATACTGCTGGCGGCTAGGCTCCCTCATGGATGGCGAAACATTAGTCCTGATTTGCTTGGCCTTAGTGGTCTGCGCATACATGGCGTGGAACATCGGTGCCAACGATGTCGCAAACGCCATGGGAACCTCCGTCGGTTCCCGTGCCTTGACGCTCAAGCAAGCGGTTGTCATTGCCGCAGTGTTCGAATTCTGTGGAGCGTTCTTTGCTGGTGACGCGGTGACTGACACCGTTCGAAAAGGGATCCTTATCGTCGATTTTAGCGATGGAACGGTGGATGCTGTCCTCTCCCAAGACATCGCCTTTGGGTTCATTGCCGCCATGATGGCTGCTGCCACCTGGCTAACCATTGCCACTCGCTGGGGTTTGCCGGTCTCGACCACCCACTCGATCATCGGAGGAATTCTCGGTGTCGGTTTGATTCTTGAAGTCAAGCACAACACCTCATTGATCGATTGGGACGTGGTCTCCAAGGTCGTCGTCTCATGGGTTATGAGCCCGTTAATGGGCGGTCTGCTTGGGTTCTTCTCATTCATGATCATCAAGAAGTTAATTCTTGAGAATGAGAACCCGATCGACCGATCTCGCTGGCTTGCTCCAATCCTCGCCTTCCCGACCTTCTTCGTGCTCGGACTCGCCCTCCAATTCAAGGCACTCAAGGGTTTCATTTCGAAGGCCGCTTCAAACGGCTGGATCGAGAACAAGTACGACTGGTTGCCCGCCAAAGAAGACGGTGTGTTCGACCCGTGGGCGGACAACGCTTGGATCCCAATCAATTCACTAATGCTTGCCGCATGCATTGGGGCTTTTGGAAGCGCCATCCTCTACATGGCCCTCCGCAGCATCGACATCTCAGAAGAGAAGCGAGGATTCCGTGGCGTTGAGCGGATTTTCGTTTGGCTTCAAATCATCACGGCCGCTTATGTGGCCTTTGCTCACGGTGCCAACGACCGTTCAAACGCCATTGGACCAATGGCTGCTGTGTGGCAGGTTTTGAGCAGCGACACCGGGGAACTTGCTGCCGAGGCAAACATTCCACTCTGGCTTATCTTGCTTGGTTCAGCTGGAATCGCCGTTGGTGTGATGACCTGGGGATGGCGTGTTATGGAAACCATCGGAAAGAAGATCACAGACATCACCCCCACTCGAGGGTTCGCTGCTGAATTTGGAGCAGCGACCACGATCCTTGTGTTCTCCATGCCGTTCCTGGCCGTTCCTGTTTCAACCACGCACACCCTTGTTGGTGCTGTTGTTGGTGTTGGGCTTGCTGGAGGCGCTAAGGCGGTTGACTTCAGAGTGTTCGGGAAAATTGCTGCCTCATGGGTCGCCAGTGTTCCCGCTGCTGCGTTCGGAGCCATCGTACTCTTCGTTGCTTCAGGTGGCGAATCGATCAACATGATGGTCATCCTTCCACTCTCCTTCATGGCGGTGGGTTACGCCATCTGGAAGAGCAGTGGAGAAGTTCACGTCGAAGAAGCACTCTCTGATGTTGGTGGCAAAGGCCATTCCATCACACCTTTCGAGTTGTTCCATGCTCACGCTCAGGCGGTTGAACAAACGGTTGAACACATGCTTGAGGCCGTCAACACAGCTTGCGATGATAAGGACGCAAGCAAGGCCATCCAAGCCACGATCGAGGCTGAACTCGAGGCTGACAACATCAAAGGCGAAGTCCGCCGTTTGGCGTTGAAGGACATGCGCATGGGTGTTCAAGTCAGCATGGATGATTTCCTCTACATGGTGACCCGCCAAGACCGCATTGCAGATTATGCACAAAACGTTGCTGAGCAGTTGGCGTTCAGGCCCTTGTTTGATGACAAGAAAGCAAAGGAGAACCTGAAGAAGATGGCTCAGGCCGTTGCTGACACGGTCGCAAAATACGAAGATGCTGTTGAAGCCCTTCGTGACTTCACCATCAGTGGACAAACCAAGGCTGCAGAAATGGCACTGGGTGACCTCATTCGAGAAGTGAACATCTGCGAGCATGAAGCCGATGGTGTCGAAGCCATGGCCGCTGCTTACGTGTTCACGCACGGTGAAGATTCACCGCTCGCAGCCATGCACATGTACCGCGTGCTTCAGCGACTTGACGATGTAGCAAACGCATGTGAAAAGGCAGCCAATGCCTTCTTGCCAATCCTCAACCGCTGAGCACAGCCAAGCCTGCCAAGATGGCGTGAGGCTCAGCGAGGCATTGATAGGCGAAGGGATGGACCGTTGCTTATCCGAGCCTCACCCGACCTCGCATCTGCGAAACCGTGGAACAAAGCTCTGGACGGTGAACTACGTGGGAATGGATCTTGCACTCAAAGCCAAGTTGCAGAAGCAACGCTACCACATTGTTGGTGAGCATGGTGGGGTCAAAACTTGCCATTGGACCAAAGAATCACTGCTCCGAGACCGCCAGTGCTACAAAGGGAAATTCTACGGGATTGAGAGCCACAACTGCATGCAAATGTCACCTGTGGTTGACCAGTGCAATCTCGCTTGTACCTACTGCTGGCGTGAGCCTCACATGGACACGCTTGAACTGACCGACCAAGACCCAATGGAATTGCTGTACGAATCCGTTCGCGCTCAACGTCGCCTTCTCTCTGGATTTAAGGGCAACCCGAAAGTGCCCCGTGAAAAATGGCTCGATGCACAGAACCCGAAGCATGTTGCAATCTCTTTGAACGGTGAACCAACCCTCTACACCCGCTTATCAGAATACATGGATTTGTGCCATAAGCACGGCATGACCACAATGCTGGTGACCAACGGCACCCTTCCCAAAGTGATCGAAAAGCTCGACACGTTGCCAACCCAACTCTATGTCTCGGTTGATGCACCCAACAAGGAGGTCTTCGATGCCGTCTGTAAACCAAAGTGGAACACAAATGCCTGGGATAAATTCGAGGAAACCATCGACCTCTTGCCTTCACTTGACACGCGTATTGTCTGCCGTCACACCTTGATGAAAGGCATCAACATGTCCGATAAGCACATCGAACAATTCGCAGCACTCGACAACAGAGCCGATCCTGATTTCATCGAAAACAAAGGGTATGTGTTCGTAGGACACAGCCGCGAAAACCTCACGATGGAAAACATGCCCAGTCATGAGGACATTCTTGATTTCTCCAACAAAATTGCACCGCTCACCAACAGAGAAGTGCTCTCTGATTCACGCCCAAGCCGAGTGGCGCTCGTCGGACGAGAAATCGTACCGATTCCGGTTCCTAAGCCAACCATGTTCTTCCCAGAAGATCTAGGAATGGCACCCTCGGTCAAGCATCTTCCGATGATGAGTTGAGCAGTCGCTA
>JAPKCS010000003.1 GCA_028822845.1 Candidatus Poseidoniaceae archaeon
CCGGTGTTGTTGCCGCCGGTGTTGTTCGCACCTTGACCGATCCACCAAGCAGACAAATCGGGTTCATATTCAACATCGAGCAGCAACGTATCGCTGACAGAACCAGCATTTGTGACATCGATGGTGTAATTCTCAGTGGCCCCAGCATCCATCATGGCAAGCGAAGTGCCCATGGTGTCGAATCCAAGGAGGGGTGAATAGGAGGGGGCGACGCTCACATAAACTGTGATCATCGAGGTAATGTTTTGATCTGGCTCGTTGACATGCACATCAAACGTGCCGCTGTCTGCAGGCACTGCATCAGTGGAAAGCTGGATCACAACTGTGGTGTTTTTGCTCCAAGTAGGGAAGACATTGGAAACGACATCTTCGCTGGCGCTGACGGTCCAAACCGTGGATAAACCACCCGCATCGATGGTGATGTTGTATGATTCAATGGATGTGCCATTGTTTTCAATCGAGAGCGTCACGTTGGTTGAATCTCCTGCTTGGAGGACAACATGATGCGTGTCGAGGTCAAGCAAAATAGCGCTGTGTGCTGATGCAGGCATTGCCAATGGGGCAAGGCTTGCCATGAGCAGGATGAAGACAAAGGCCACGGCGCGAGGGGAGCGAGACGACATAAGACCAAGTCAAGCCACCAATGCATACCACTTGAGTGAATCGGCCCTACGGGCCGTCAAAAATCGCCTTTTGGGGGCTAAAATGGGACCTTCACTTTCGGAGAAGATTCAACCGCTGATCATCGATGATTTCCCAAGGGAATGTTCCGTCAGCGCCCGGTGTGCGGCCGAAGTGGCCACCGGCAGCTGTCACTGAGTAAATGGGACGCAGTAAGTTCAAATCACGAGCAATGGCACCAGGTCTGAAGTCAAAGGTCGACCGCACACGTTGTGTGATCTCTCGTTCTGGCAATGCTGATGTCCCAAAGGTCTCAACACGAACACTGACAGGTTCAGCAACGCCGATGACGTAAGCCAGTTGAATCTCACATCGTTCAGCGATCCCTGCTGCAACCACGTGCTTCGCCGCCCAGCGAGCAGCATATGCTGCCGAACGGTCGACTTTCGAGGGATCTTTGCCAGAGAAAGCGCCACCACCGTGACGACCCATGCCTCCATAGGTGTCAACAATGATTTTTCTTCCGGTCAAGCCGGCGTCTGCGTATGGACCCCCTGGGTCTGCAAATCGGCCTGTGCCGTTGACGACAAGCGTGTAGTCCGAATCCAGCAACTCCGAAGGGATGACATGTTCGACCACATGCCGACGAATTTCGCTGCGAACATGGGCCAGTTCTTCCACTTCAGAGCCACCATATAGGTCTTTGAGAGCCTTATCGTGTTGAATGGCGATGATCACGGTGTGAACCCTTGACACTGCATTGTTTTCGTCATATTCCACCGTGACTTGGGATTTTCCATCCGGTCGAGCCCAGGGCAGAATGCCCTCTTCACGAACAGCGGTCAGACGACGAGTGAGCCGTTGTGAAAGTGCTGCTGCAAGAGGGAAATAGCGGCCTTTGAGGCTGTCAAATGCCTCGGTTTCCGTGCAGGCGTAGCCGAACATCATGCCTTGATCCCCCGCACCTTGCGAGAGCCCATCCTTGTTCACGCCTTGAGCGATGTTGGAGGACTGGGTGGTGATGTGAACCTGAACTTCGGTCCACTTGGAGGAAGCCGCATCCATGCCAATTCCATGTGAATTATATCCCACTGCGAGGGCCGCTTTGCGGGCGACTGCTTCGAAATCTGGTGCGCTACCATTGAGGGAGACTTCACCTGCAAGTACAATCAATCCCATCTCTTCTTTTCCCTTCACGCAGGTTTCAACCGCAACACGAGCGTTGGCATCAACCGCCAAACACGCATCGACAATGGCATCTGATATGGTATCACACAATTTGTCAGGATGGCCGCAGGTCACGGATTCCGAAGAGAACAAGTCGCCAGTCATGCTTCGCCGCCTCAACCAGCGGTATATTAATGCAACGCCTATTCCATACCCCACTTATTCCTAAAGAGAATAAAAGATGAGTTTATGCCCCATTTGGCGCGAAGTATGCTTGTGGTTCGAACGAATGGTTGATGTCCTATACACGACGCCGACGATGCATGACCACTTGGGTTGCCACCGCATATCGAACACACACCTTGGGCCAAATTCAAGAGGAAGGGGCTGATTTAATCGGTCAAGTCGTCACCGTCGCAGGATTCATGGAAGCCAACCGTGGCAAGGGCGCCATCTGCTTTGTTGACTTGCGTGACGGAACAGGCACGACTCAGATTTTCCTCAAGGGCGACAACGTTGGCGATGAAGCACTTGACTTGGTCCAACGAATGACCCGTGAATCAACGCTCCAATTCACTGGGACAGTTTCACAAAAGCGTCCTCCGAAGGCCAAGGAAGGCGAACCAACACCCCCACCTGCCTACGAAGTTGTTGCTGCTTCCGTTGTCGTGATTGCTCGAGCTGAAGCCCCTCTTCCACTCGGCGTGACCGACACTGTCCACGTGGCCCTCGACACACGACTTGACAATCGATTCCTCGATTTGCGCCGTGCTCATGTGAACGCTATGTTTCGCCTGCGTGGTAAGGTCCTTCAATACGGCCGTGAAGCTTTGATTTCGGAAGGATTTTTTGAAACCCACACGCCAAAGATCGTCGCTACCGCAACCGAAGGCGGTACAGACTTGTTTCCAATGATGTACTTCGAAACTCCAGCGTTCTTGAACCAATCACCTCAGTTGTTCAAGCAACTGTGCATGTCTGGTGGATTGGAACGGGTGTTCGAAGTCGGACCCGCATTCCGTGCCGAGAAGCACGATACATACCGGCACCTCAACGAATTCATCTCGTTTGATATTGAAACATCATGGGCCAATGACGACGACGTAATGGGCGTACTTGAGCGAATGATCCACCACATCTGGAAGTCCGTTGCCAGCGATACGGCATGCGTTGCTCACATTGACACCATCAACAAATATCGCGCCAGTCAAGAAGAGGAGGCAATCGAAGTCATCGTTCCGGAATTGCCCTTCCCTCGACTCTCATACTGCGATGCTATTGCCACAATCAAAGCCAAAGGTGGTTCGATTGAATGGGGCGATGACATCGATGCAGAAAATTCAGATTTGCTAGCCGAAGACCTGCCGCAATTCTACTTCCTTCCTCGCTGGCCAATGGAACTTAAGCCGTTTTACATCCACCATGTTGAAGGTGAAATGGGAAGCACTGGAAAGCAACTCAGCCGAGGATTTGACCTCAACTTTGGTCGCGATGAACTCACCTCTGGTGGGCAACGTGAACACCGCATCGATGTTCTTATCGAGAACCTTAAGGGCATGGATTTAGATCCAGAAGAATTTGAATTTTATGTGGCAGGTTTCCGCCATGGCGTCCCACCTCATGCAGGTTGGGGGCTTGGTGTTGAGCGAATCCTCATGAAACTTACAGGTGCCAAGAACGTCCGGGAAACAGTGTTGTTCCCACGTGACCGACGCCGAGTGAGCCCCTGATTTGAAAAGACGAGCCTTCAAGACCTCCTCCTCGATGGGCGGGATATGCACGAACTCATCTATTTCGACACACCAGGCTACGCCGAACCAATTCGCTTTTGCTTGGAAATTTCCCAAGTACCATGGAAGAACACAACCGTCGACTGGACTGGTTATCTTGCTCTCAAGAACAACGACGAATTACCTTGGGGCTTCTTGCCGATCTTGAAAACCCCACAAGGTACACTGGCGGAATCAAGCGCTTTAGTGCGCTATGCAGCAGCCGTTGCAGGCCTTGAGCCTGAGGACCTCTTTGTCCGAGGAAAAGTGGATGAACTCATCGAACTGATGAATGGATGGCGTGCTGATTTCTCCCCGACCTTCTACATCGACGACCTCGATGAGAAAATCGCTGCCCGCAAAGCTCTGTTTGCTGAAGACGGGAAGGTCCATCTCGGACTTTTGGACCTCGAAAAAATCTACACGGCTTCAGCAACCGGCTGGCTCGCTGGCACTGAGGACATGACCCTAGCAGATGTCAAAGCCTTCATGGACATCTTTATGATGTTCTCAGGGCAGTTTGACGGCATCGATGCCACGATGTTACAACCTTACCCTGAGTTGCTCAAGTTCCATGATTTTGTGGCCAACGATGACCGGGTCAAAGCCTACTACGATTACGAAGACGAACTGCGTTGGGTGTTCAGACCCGGTGCATTCGCTACCAAGTAAGTTCAAACTAAGTCTTCAGGTTCGTCCTGTGAAGTGAAACGGGCAACATTGCCGGCGGCATCGATCACGAACTTTGCAAAGTTCCAACGTACATCACCGGTGTAACCACTGGCATCAGACGATGTGGAAAGGCTCTGGAAAAGTGGAGCAGCCTCATCACCTTTGATGTCAATTTTTGCCATTAGAGGAAAATTAACATTGAATTCGGATTCAGTGAATGCACAGATCTCTTCATGCGTGCCTGGTTCTTGAGCACCATATTGGTTGCATGGGAAGCCAACGACGGTCACGCCGTCTTGTGTCGAAAGGGTTTGCAAACCAGCGTACTGGCGAGTGAAACCACAAGCGCTTGCAACGTTTACAACGACCCAAGAAGAGGTGGTGTCATCACCAAGGTGTCGCAAGGTTGTTGCTTCGCCGTTCATGTTTAGAAATTCGATGTCAAGGGGATTGGTCATGGTGTAACGCAGATGTGCGCCTCACTTGAACTCTTGCCGGTTTGAGGCAAGGGTGATAGGCAGGGGGCGGTCAAAGCCACTCATGGGCGTCGACCGAATGCAATGGGGAGCCGAGGCTTGGCAATTTGCAGACCTTCACATGCCTGACGATCCATCTCCGTTCAAGAACGCTGTAGGGACACCATGCGTGATGCTCATCCATGGAGGATTCTGGAAGACAGAGTGGACGAGCGAGTTAATGCGACCCATTGCTGATGATTTAGCCGAAGCTGGAATCGCGGCTTGGAACATCGAGTTCAAACGATGGAGCGAAGACGATGAAGGGGTATGGATGGACACACTTTCTGATGTGCTTCGCGCATGGGGTCAACTGGCTCTGCTCCCTGGCATCGACGTCAGACGTTCAATGATCATGGGCCATTCTGCTGGAGGCCAACTGGCACTGATGTTGGCTGCTAAGGCCGACCGGCGCCCATTGCTAACCATCGCTCAAGCCCCTATCACAGATTTGATCGGCGCAGATCGGGCCAACCTTTCTGATGATGGGGATGCAGTACGAAAGTGGATCGGATCGACACCTGAAGAGTCACCTGAATTGTGGCGTCAATTGAATCCAGTGGACCACCCCGCTGACGCGGCCATCCTCCTCGTTCATGGTGAACAGGATGTGGATGTGCCAAAGGAACAATCCGAAACCTATGCGCGAGTCATGAAAGCCAAGGGCGTTGAAGTTCAGAAACTATGGCTTCCCGGCGACCACTATTCCATCATTGATGTGGCCAGCGATGATTGGCTGGTTCAATTGAACGCCATTCAGGATTGGCTTTGAACGGCCATCCCAAGACCTATGACGAAGCACCCACTGCGGTTGGTATGGACCTGCTCGGAGATGACTTCCCCTACGCCGCAACGGCACTTCAAGGAAAGCACGCATTGGTATGCGGTGCGAGCAAAGGTATTGGTGAAGCAACTGCTAAAATGATGGCAAAGGCCGGAGCAAACGTCACCGTGTGCGCTCGCAGCACCGAGGCACTGACTGCTTTGTGCGCCGAACTTTCTGAACTTGGCCCGGGTGAGCACACGAGCTTGACCCTTGACCTCGAAGACAGCGATGCAATCGTCGCGGCAATTCCAGCCCTCCTCGAACAACGAGGTCCGGTTCATATCTTGATCAACAACGCAGCAGGCCCCCCCGGAGGTCCATTGCTTTCGAACACCCTCGATGAATTTGAAGCACCCTTCAAACGCCACCTCTATGCAGCTCACACATTGACTCAACTCCTCGCACCTGGTATGGAAGAAGTGGGCTATGGACGCATCATCCAAATCATCTCGACCTCGGTAAAAGAACCAATTCCAAACATTGGCTTGTCAAACACTCTTCGTGGTGCTATGGCTTCATGGGCCAAGACCCTGTCCCGTGAATTGGCACCGTGCATCACCATCAACAACGTGCTCCCTGGATTCACCAACACGGGCCGGCTCGGTTCGTTAGCGGCATCGATTCAAGAACGAACTGGAAAGTCCCTGGATGAGGTCCAATCTGCTTGGTTGAGTCAAGTTCCCATCGAACGCTTGATCGATCCCTTGGAAACAGCATCCGCCATTTCCTTTTTGGCACTGCCAGCATCAGGTGGCATCCGAGGAGTCAGCCTTGCAGTTGACGGTGGACGGCTCCGAAGCATCTGATCATCGGCGTATGTCAAACCACACCGGGTAGTGATCCGAAACATTGCTGTCGTTGAACACTTCATCGATGCCCCAAACGCCCGTAAGACGACCGCTAAGATCGCCGTTGGTTAGAATCCGGTCATAGGCACATGAACTCTGAGAGACGGTGGTGTCGGCATCGTTGCCGACCAGCCAAGTGTAATTTCCACCGGCTAATGCAGAGTTGGCAAGGTCTTGTTCAGAAGCATAGGTGCAGTCAGCGTTGAAGTCACCTAGCAAAACCAGATCTTCTTCATCCGGGTGTTCAGCAAGGTAGGTTGTGGCAACCTCATTCATGGCGTTGATTTCCTCCATTGCCGCTGCAGGCTTGGTGTGAACAGTGATGAGGCTCAAATCGAACGATGTCGGCTGACCAGTGGCGTTCAGCAAAGCGAACCTGGCTTGGAATGGCTCACGCTGGAAAAGGTCGTTTTCGCTGTCGTTGAACAACGAACCGTTGCCAATTGGTTCAAACACCGTGGTGTTGTAATAGAAAGCGTACTGCTCTTGTGATGATCGATCGTCTTCTTGCTGACCTGAACGAGGGCTAAGCACCATGGCCCATTCGACTTCACTTTCATTGTTGATGGCGTCGAGGAAATCATACGGGACGGTTTGATCGATGTCCTTGATCTCTTGAATGGCAACGAGATCGTAGCGCAAAACAGTGTCGACCAGCACCGAAATGACCTCAGGTTTACCCATTTTGGTTTCTCCGAACACCTTGATGTTGAAGGTTGCAATTCGTGCCACTTCGGAACGATTCAACTCAGGAGAGCGGGCATCATCCTCACCCGATGAGGTGGAATTCATGCTGGTGTTCTCAATTTCGATTGGAACAGCAACATAGACGACTTGAGCATCATCATCGGTGAGCATGATTTGGAGAGCAAGCGGTGCAAGGATCAAAATCGCTGCAAAACTGAGCCCTTGCAAGTAGCCATCGTACTTACCCATAGCAAGGGCTAACGCCCCGTGCGTATGAAGGTTCATCGAAAGGAGAAGCGGAGAGATATGTTCTTGACGCGGAGGACCCGCCGTCGAACATGGACGGCGAGGTAACACCTGACCAAGCCCGGCGGATTTTGGACATGCTCACCGCCGGTGGGGCGATGGAAGACATCAACACGTCGCTCGCCCTTCGACTCATTCCTCTCGCGGTCGAATTGGAAGATCAAACGCTTGCTGACCGCTTGCTCGAGCATGCAAAAACCAATGCGACCGACAGCGTCGAGGAAGGTTGGGCTGCGTTTGAACAGCTCAAAATGGAAGATGCGACAATCGATGCATTATCGGAACTCTCCGCCCAAGCAGAAACGATTGAATCGGGTGAAGCACTGGCCGCTGCAGTTTCCCATCATGTGGCATTGATTCACATGGCGAACGAATCCTTTGAGGAAGCACAGATGTTTGCCAACCGTTCGCTGCGTCTGCGAGAAATGGTCAAGGACAACAACGGTCTTGTGTATGGCTTGGCTTTGGTCGAGGCTCTTGCTAAGAAGCAGCACAATCACGAGACTGCGCTGGTTCACGGATCAAGGCGGATTGAATTGCTGATCGATTTGAAAGACGATGAAGGTCAGATGGAAGCCATGGCGGACATGGGCCACAGTCAAGCAACGCTCGGCCAGTTTGATGCCGCCAAAGATTTGTACGGACAATCCCTCGAGTTGGCAGTCGTTCTGGAAGATCTCTCCGGCCAACTCGTGGCTCGTTGGGGGCTGGCAGACATAGCAGAAATAGAAGAAGACTATGAAACTGCAATGCTCCAACTTTCAGATTGCCTTCACGCCTTCATCAACGCTGGTCTACCAACGCCCATCGCCGTGCGTGAACGAATTGAAGCCCTTACGAGTTTCAAGCCCCCGGCCAAGAAAGAGTGAAACTTTGACCCCTTGGTTCAAGCAATTTCGCCACACTCGTTATGATGTGGCTTCGACTGGAAGGACTGGTGCCACCTATGGACCACGACATCTTCTTCTCCATCAGCCAGACCCCGGATGCCGCGGGTCAGGTGCCTTCAGAGAACGAAATGTTCGCACACTATTTCCAACAACTTGAGTGTGCAGATCGCCTTGGTTTTGGCGTCGGATGGATTGCTCAAGCCCACCTCTCCACCGAGACACAAAAGAGCAATTCCCGCCCAGTGGTACCTCATTGGCAAGGTGAAGTTGGCCTCTGCACAGATTTCCCACAGCTGGCCATGGAGTCGTTTCGAAGAACCAGTTCGATTGAAATCGGCAGCGCTGTTGTGTCCATATTAGCATCTGGTGGACCGATTGCTCAAGCAGAACGGATTGCTAACACGCTCCAATTGCACGGCTTGAATCCAGATGAAACTCGGAAACTCCACATTGGGTTTTCCGCTGGGCGTTTCGAATTCATGGCTCGTCCATATGGGATTGTGCCAAGGAACGCCATCGAAGAAGCGGCATGGCCGGCTTTACGTGGTCAAATCTTCATGGAAGCAGGTGACATCTTCCTCCGACTTCTGCGCGGCGATGTCATCAATTCTGAACAGACATACGAGACCGTCCTCACCCGAAGCAACTTCCGATCCGATGAGGATTGGGTCAATGTCCAAAATGCTGCCATCGAATTCGAAGGGCTCGATTCCGCCCCTGAGCGAATTCTTATCCCGAAGCGTTACGTCTTTGAAGACCTCAAAATCATCCCGAAAAACTTCCGCAGGGAACTCTTGGAATTGGTAGCAGGAACGCATGACCCAACGGCTCAAACCTTCCTGAACACCGTGTTGCCAGTGAAGGTATTCAACCTCTCAATCACCAAACCAGAAGTCATTGAAGCCACCCACCAGCGAATGTCCGAAGTGTTCCATCCATCCGGAGGCGCATGGCAACGCCGAGACATGCCACGGACTTCTTTTGTCTTCTTGAACGCCGAAGCGGCGTTGTCCTCAGAGGAACAAAGTGCAGCCGCACATGCCGAAGCAGATGCAGCACTTGGAGCGTATTGGAACGCACTCGAAGGGACCATCGATCCGAGCAAAGTCAGCAATGCAGCGAACAATGCTCTCATTGGCAACGCTGAAGAAGTTGCACAACAAATCATCGAACGGTTCCATCCTGAAGACAGGATCATGGCTTGGTTTGACTTTTTCAATCATGATTCGGACCGTGTGTGCCGAAACATGACCGCTTACATGGAGCAAGTTGTCCCGCTTGTCGAGTCAATGCTGAACAATTGAGGTGATGCAATGGCAATCGAACACGACACACCATCCGCTGTTGAACCAGGGCGACCTGGCAGTGCGATGTACCCCGATAGCCCTCTTGGAGAGAAGGTCGAAGGAATTCCGACCGGGCGTGAAGTGGCTTGGGAACCCCTCGTCGATTACCGACGAAACGGTGTGTCAGAAACCACGATTCATGGCGCAGTGGCTTGGGCACACGGCGATGAGGTGATCCACTCTTTTGGAGGCAATGTTCTGTGTTATGGCCGGTCGATGATGAAGCCGTTCATGCTCAAGGCTTTCACCGAAGAATTAGCTGATGCCTCATGGGAACAAAAAGCAATTTCCGTGGCCTCACACAACGGCGACACCGAACACGTCGCTGCAGCTCAATCCCTGCTCGTCGAGGAAGAATGGCCCCTGATGCTCACGCCCCTCGATGTCCCTCTGATTCAATTTGGCCGTCAAGTACGTCGTCCACGCCGATGGTTCCACACCTGCTCTGGTGAGCATGCTGCGATCCTTCATGGCTGCCGCAAGAAAGGGTGGAATCGAGCGGGCTACACGCTGCCAACCCACGAAGTCTTCCATGCCTACATGGCGGAAATACGCACCTACCTCGGCAAAGATTGGAAACCCCTGCGCATTGCCAAAGATGGCTGTGGGCTGCCGACTGTTTCCAACACCGTTTCTGAACTGGCGCAAATTTATGCAGGCCTGGTTCGCGACAAGGACAAGGATTGGATTTGGGAAGCCATGGTTCGCCATCCAGATCTCGTCGGTGGATTCAATCGACTTGATTCCACTGTCCTCAAAGCAGGTGAAGGCAAGGTCATCGCCAAGGAAGGCGCTGATGGTTTGCTCGGTTTAGCAATCGAGCATCCAGATTACCCAAAGGGGCTCGGGATTGTCGTCAAAATCGCTCACGGTTGGAACTCACAAGCAACATGGTATGTCGCACGGGCGTTGCTTGGAGTGTTAGGAATTAACCTCCGAAACCCCTACCCACTTCACAGGCAGAAAGCCTTCATTGTTCCTGGTATTGTACCCGAACGCTACCTCGAGCGCCTTGAAACCCTCCCCACATGGGATGAATGGGACCCTGACCAAGACCGATGGTTGTACGATGTGGAGGTTTGAACATGCAAGAGGTGTTCAACTACATCGATGGTCAATTTTCTCCGTCTGCAGATGGTGGGCACCTCGAAAACCTCAACCCTGCAACGGGTGAAGTCATTTCGACCATCCCCCGTTCGCTCCAAGCCGATGTTGAAAACGCAGCGAGTGCAGCCAACAGGGCCCAACCAGCATGGAACGCACTGAGCCTTGAACAACGGGCAGTGTGGCTTGATCGCATCGCTGATGCCCTCGAGAAAAAGCATGAGCACATCGCCCAATCTGAATCATTGGACACAGGAAAACCAATCGCGCTCGCTCGACGCGTTGATGCATCCCGTTCGGTTGATAATTTCCGGTTCTTCGCTGAATTTGCAAGGGAGCAAACGGAAATGACCTTCAAAATGGACGATGCCATGAACTATGTTCATCGAAATGGACTCGGTGTGGTTGGATTGATCACGCCGTGGAACCTTCCGCTCTATCTGCTCTCATGGAAGGTCGCCCCCGCCTTGTTGATGGGCAACACCATTGTTGCCAAGCCAAGCGAACTGACGCCGCTCACCGCCAATATTTTGGCAGAAACTCTGCATGAACTCAACCTCCCAAAGGGTGTGTTCAATCTGGTCCATGGACTTGGACCTGAAGTTGGTCAAGCCATCCTCGAGCACCCTGAAATCAAGGGTATTTCCTTCACCGGCGGCACCGCAACAGGGCGAATTGTTGCTGCCACAGCCGCACCCATGTTCAAGAAACTCTCATTGGAACTCGGTGGGAAGAATGCCACCATTATCTTGGACGATGCTGATCTGGCCATTGCCGTCAAAGGCGCGGTCCGTGCGGCGTTTACCAACTCCGGGCAAGTGTGTTTATGCGGCTCACGTTTGCTTGTTCAATCGTCCATTGCCGATGCATTCCTCCCCGCCTTCATCGCAGAAGTCGAAGCCATGAAGATCGGGGCGCCAAGCGATGAGACGTCTCAAATCAGCTCGATTATTTCGATGGAACACCTCCACAAAGTCGAGTCATACATTGAACTCGCACTCCACGAAGGTGGCGACATCTTCACCGGAGGAACACGAACAATGACTGGTCCAGTTGGCCCCGATGCTCACGGTGCGTACTTGGCCCCCACCGTCATCGGTGGACTGAGCCATCTGTCCCGGTGTGCGACCGAGGAAATCTTTGGTCCAGTGGTCACCGTTCATATCTTTGACACACTTGAACAAGCCACAGAAATGGCGAACGCTACAGAATATGGTTTGGCGGGTTCAATATGGACAAGGGACACCGCACAAGGGCGAGCCCTTGCTCAAACCATCGACACCGGCATCGTATGGATCAACACATGGCTGCATCGAGACTTACGCACACCCTTTGGTGGAGTGAAGAACTCTGGTGTGGGTCGCGAAGGCGGGCAGTGGTCTCTTGGATTCTTTTCTGAGACCACAAACGTCTGCGTTCTTGACCCTAAATGATTCGACGCCGATGAACACATCTTCAAAAGCAGAGAGCCAGTAAAATATACATGAGCAATCAAGCCACCCTCCCATTGTTTGTCTTGCCCATGGTGTTGATGCCAGGGGAAGTACAGGAACTCAGGGTGTTTGAACCACGTTACCGACAAATGCTCGACGATTGTGTCCTCGACAACAAAAACTTCGGCTTGGTCATGAACGATCCATTTGAACCAGCGAACCACTGGGATGGACCAAGAAGCCACGGCTGCGAAGCAGAAATCTTGGAACATGACACCAAAGGGAGCAATCATTTCCTCTCCATTATTGGTCGGCGTCGCTTTATCGTTGAGGAAGTCATCGCACCCGCTCTGCCACCTTTTGAACACCCATCGATGGAAGCGCTGAATGAAGATGACGGGTTGTACCCTGATCTCCAAACATTGCTCAGCCACGTGCCGGAATCATCAACCCATGAGAAATTGTACATCGCAGCAAATGTGCGCTACTATGAGGATGAGGCACCAACCAGTGACGAACATCAAACAATGTTGCGTGAAATTTTAGATGGCGTCTTGAAGCGAATCGGAGCCATCCTCCGGATCGATGACACCACCCTCGATTCCTGGGTTGCAGAGCGCGTGGACCATGTGATTGATGAAAAGCCAACCTCAGTGTTCACGGTCGCTGCTCTTGTTCTCAACGGTCTCGAAGCAAAGCAGCAAGTCCTCGCAAGTGCTGATGCAGAGGAAGCATTGGCTGAATTAAATCACCAATTGTCTTCATTCTATGAGGAAGAATAAGCCTACAAGTTGCTGGCGAGGGTTTCAAAACACCCCCAACCGTGGGAGAACCATGTCCGTACATCGCAATGCGCGCAAAGTAACGACACACACACTTCTGGAAATGAAGCGTGCTGAGGAAAAAATCACCATGCTCACCGCATACGATTATTCCCTAGCGAAGTTGGTTGACCAAGCAGGCGTCGATGTCATCCTCGTTGGAGACTCCGCCTCCAACGTCATGGCTGGACAAGTCACAACTGTACCAATGACCTTGGATCACATGATCTATCATGCACAATGTGTCCAACGGGCCGTTGACCGGGCATTAATTGTCGTCGATATGCCATTTGGAACCTACCAAGGAAACTCAGCCATCGCCCTTGAATCGGCCATCCGCATTATGAAAGAAGCCGAGGGCCACGCTGTGAAACTTGAAGGCGGATCTGAAATCATTCAATCCGTCGAGCGTATTTTGACCGCTGGAATCCCAGTGATGGGCCACCTTGGTCTCACCCCGCAATCCATCTACAAATTCGGCACCTACACCGTTCGTGCCAAAGAGGAAGAAGAAGCTGAAAAATTGATTTCCGATGCGAAGTTGCTTGAAGCGACAGGTTGCTTTGCCATTGTCCTTGAGAAAATCCCTCGAGAATTGGCGAAGCGTGTTCAAGAATCAATCTCCATTCCTACCATCGGTATTGGAGCAGGTCCAGACTGCGATGGACAAGTGTTGGTGCTCCATGACTTGCTTGGTATCACCATGGATTTCTCACCCCGGTTCCTGCGTCGTTACCTCAACCTTGCAGAAGACATCAACTCAGCCATCACCAACTATTGCGAAGATGTACGGGCCGGAAGCTTCCCGAATGATTCGGAAAGTTACACCTCGTGATCAGAGGATGTTGAACAGCACAACAGCGCCTGCGAAGGCACCCAAATCAATCCCCATGGCATGCCATATGCCGTACGTAAATGGAGGCAACTGACGCCGTGCCCACATCATGGAAACGGAAACCCAAGCCAAGAAGATGGCGTACATGCCACAAAATAAAGCGCCCCAGCCCGACAACCAAACCACGCATAATGGGAGAGCGAGCGCGGCGAATCCTAAACTGTATTCAAAACAGCGTTTGAACGAAGTGTGAACCAAAATTCGGTACATCAAGGGTGAAATCAACAAGGCCAAGAGCAACCCAAATTGCACCGGATTGGGCAGGTAGATTGATTCAAGATCGGATGAGTAGTTTTGCCAAGCACTTCCAAGCAACGAACCAATCAAGGCTGGGGCAAGAATATGCTTCAAACCGGTCTTAAGGTCGTCTTTGATGGTCAGCATTTCGACCTCATCCACGATGATGCTCACCCCGTCCTCCATGACCCTTCGAAATCGCCGCCTTGTTTGAGCCTTGGGTCCATCATGTTTGCAGGGGTGAAACGCCGATGTCGATATATCCCCCGAGCGCGTGGCTCTGTCCATGACGCAAGGTGAAATCGTAGCGGGTTGTTTGGCACCCCATCCACCTCATTTGGTCTACGCCGAGAACCCACCTCAAAACGAACCCGTTGCAGAAGGCGGCTGGGAACAACTTCGATGGGGCTATGAACGCTTGAGAGATTCCCTCAAAGATGTGGAATACGATGCGATTGTTTTGCTATCACCCCATTGGCAAACCTATGTTGGAACCCATTTCCTCGGTCTTCCAAATTTCAAGAGCCTCTCCGTCGACCCTGTGTTTCCAAACCTGTTCCGCTACCATTACGACCTCAACATCGATGTGGACCTGACTTCAAAGATCCATGACAAGGCCGCAAAAGCAGGCTTGACTGTCAAAATGATGGAGAATCCAGACTTCCGCGTGGATTATGGCACCATCACCACCGGCCACATGTTCAATCCAGCATGGGACAAGCCACTCGTGGTCATCTCGAGCAACCGTTCAAGAGATTACTATTCGGTGGAAGTCATGCAAGAAATGATGATTGAACTCGGTAAAGTCACCCGGGAAGCTATTTTGGAAAGTGGCAAGAAGGTGGTCGTGATTGCGAGCAACTCCCTTTCACACCGCCATTTCACCACCGAGTCGGCCATTCCAGAAGACATGAGCAAGGAGCACATCACGAGCCATGCCATGCACCTGTGGGACATGCGCATGATCAACTACTTCCGCACAGGCCAAGCGCAACGAATCCTCGATGAAATGCCTGAGTTCACTGAGCAAGCGATTGCGGAAAGCGATGGTGGAGGCTTGTCCTGGCTCCTTTCAACGCTTGACACTCCAAGCTACCCTGCGACACTGCACGGGTATGGAACGATCATCGGGACTGGAAACGCCATTGTCGAATGGCCAGAACGAGACCACAAGGAGGCGAAACAATGACTGAAGGTTCAATCGTTGGTTCATTCATTGTCCCAGTCCACCCTCACACCGTCTTAGCCCCTGAACAAAATGAGGGTTGGCAACGCTTGCGCGATGCGTTTGATGAAGCTGCTCAACGAATCAAGGACGCTGATGCTGATTTGTTGATCATCTATTCGACGACATGGCCGAGCATCATCGGCCATCAAATTCAAGCCGATCCAAACCCGGAATGGGTGATGGTTGACAATGACTTCCACGACCTTGGCTCGATTCCATATTCATTCAACATCGATGCTGATTTCGCCCATGCATGGAACGTAGCAAATGAGAAGCGGGGTTTGAAATCTCGAACAGTGAACTACACGGGTTTCCCCATTGATGTGGGTTCCGTCGTGGCCCTCAAATTACTGAATCCTGACAATGCCATCCCTGCTGTGATTGTTTCATCCAACGTCTATGCGAACCGGTCCGAAACCACAGTTCTGGCCAAATCGTGCCTTGATGTGATCAAGGCCACCGGACGGAAAGCGGTTGCGATCACTGCAATGTCGCTATCGAACAGGATGTTCACCGCTCCAATCGATCCGAAAGATGATCGGATTCATTCCCTGAAAGACGACGAATGGAATCGGAAGATCCTCGAATTCCTCGGCGAGGGCCGTTTGGAAGATGTTGGTCAACTCTCAAGGACCATCCACCAGCAGATTCGAGTTCAGAAAGTCGTTGCGTTCAAGCCGATGTGGTGGCTTTCAGGCATGAACGATAACCGCAACAACCTCAGCGGCGAAGTCCTCGCTTACGAAGCAATTCACGGTGCTGGCGGGGCTGTTGTTCATCTTGATCCGACACCATCGGGTGCAGGTGACAAAGAATACGATGAAGATGATGTCGAATTTTTCAGTGGCGAGCGAAACGTGCTCGATGCTGAAGAAGAGCATGAACTCATCGAGGATTCCGTAGCACCGACCTCAAGCGGTCCTGAACTTTGGGAACCGACAACGGGTGAGCACTCAGTTAACAGTGAAGCCGCACCAAAACCAGTGGGTATGTACCCGCACGCTAGGAAGGTCGGAGATCTGCTGTACCTTTCGGGAGTCGGACCACGGCAACCGGGAACAAATGCCATCCCAGGTGGACCAATCTGTGATGAGAACGGCCAAGCGCTCGACTACGACATCAAAGCACAAACCAAAGCAGTCGTCGACAACATCACTCGTATCTTAGAAGAAGCCGGAGGATCGATCGAAGATGTTCTCGATGTGACTTCGTTCCTCGTCGACATGGATCGAGATTTCAGTGGTTACAACGAAGTCTGGGCCGAGACACTTGGAAAGGTCGGTCCCACAAGGACCACGCTCGCTATTCGTGCCCTTCCAACACCAATTGCTGTTGAGATGAAAGTCATCGCTCGGGCACCGACGACTGAATGAATTTCCGTTTTTCGGGGGGTTGCATTCCTAAGTCTTCCACAAGCCTATATGATTTGGAGGTTTACCAAAGATTGTTGGAACTATACCATCACTTTTCCGGGGCAGCAGTATGGACTTGAAAGGAACCGCAGAAAAACTCATTCACGGCGATGTCAAAGGCGCTATGCAGGATGTGGGGAAGGGTATTGAACGGACCCTCGGATTATCCGGCGTGATCATCATTTCCCTATCAGCAATGCTTGGATCTGGCCTCTTTGTGTTGCCATCTATGGCTGCTGACTTGATGGGAGATGGCATGTGGCTGGCATACGTTCTTGCAGCGACAGTCGTTCTTCCTGGAGCGATCTCCAAATCAGAAATGGCATCCGCACTGCCGGTCTCTGGTGGAACGTATGTCTATGTTGAACGGACCTATGGACCGCTGATTGGAACGATCACTGGATTGGGCCTGTGGGCATCATTCCTCCTCAAAGCTGCATTTGCCCTGATTGGTCTCTCTGCGTACATGTATGCTTTTACCTCATTTTTTGATGTTGAATTCAATACAATCAATGTTTCGCTCTCGGTTTTGGTCCTGGTTGTTGTGATCAATATTCTTGGTGTGAAAAAGATAAAATCAATACAAGCGCCAATCGTTGGTTCTGCCGTTGCGTTCCTCATTCTCCTTTCCATTGCGGCTCTGTTCATGGATTCGACAGACTTGGCCAGGCCAGGTAAGGCAGCCTTCGATACAGACACATTGCTCTTAGCAGAAACTGCAGCCCTGGTGTTTGTGGCCTATGCTGGAGTGACGAAGGTGGCTGCAATTGCGGGGGAAATCAAAAACCCCGGAAAGAACCTTCCGAATGGAATGTATTTGTCCCTGCTCTTTGCAACATTGCTCTACGCTGGAGTTGCCTATGTGTTGATGGCGGCACTGCCAGACCAATGGTGGATTCAAGACGGCCATACAGCCCAAGACCCGATCTTCATCTTCGCAACCCATGTCGGCGGTGAGACCGTTGGGCTCTTCGCTGCCGTGCTTGCCATATTCACAATGGCATCAATGGCTCTAGCAGGAATTTTAGCCTCTTCACGCTACCTTTTCGCAATGTCACGCGATAGTCTTCTTCCTCAACTTTTTGAAGACTTGAACCCAAAATGGGAAACACCTCACTGGGCGATCATATTCACTGGAGGCATGATGGCCTTTGCGATCGTATTCTTACCGGTCTACGACGTCGCTAAACTTGCTTCAGGATTCCAAATCATGGTGTTCATCGTCATCAATTCATGCGTCATCGTTCTCCGCCAACTCAAACGCAATCTAGAGTGGTATCAACCAACCTACAAAGGTCCGTTCTATCCAGTCATCCAACTGTGGGGAATCGTTGCTGGAGCCGCCCTCATATGGATGATGGGCGAGAAGGCATTCATCGGAGCAGGTGCAGCGGTCCTCATCGGCCTCATCACCTATTACGGATACGGAAAGAAGCATTCGCACCCTCGAGAAACACCATTTGAATCATTCCGAAAACAGTTTACCAACCCAACGAAATCTGAACATGACCGCCGTATTTCGGTGTTCCATGCTGCGGACCTCGGTGGGAAAAACCACTTGACACTAAGTGAATTCCAACATGCCTTGGAATCACTGGATTTCGAATTCAAGTCCGATGAATCAAGGTTGATTTTCCATAAGTCTGATCTCAATGGGGACGGTTTTGTGGACATTGATGAGTTCATCACCACCTTCGAAAATGAGATCATCGAAGAAGAAGGCTGACCTCTGAGAAGAACTGCTTTCAGAGAATGAGAGAACCAAACTGTGACCATTGAAAGAGTGGACTCACAACGGCAGAGTAAAACAGGTCGAACCACAACTGGCTTGACCAACAAACGCCTGCAGCAATCAGGTACATCATGCCCGAATCCTCTTCGGAAGGCACCCAGTGTGTCATCAGTTCACCCGGGTCCACGAACCGTCTTCACCGACGTTCCAGTATTGGACTTCGCTGCTTACATCGACGTACCAACCAGATTGTCCTTGCTCGGTTCCTGGAGCGGCTTGCATGACACCGACTTCGCTTGCTTTTGCAGCAAGCGACTGTTTGAGTTCTTCAGTGAGGTCAATGCTGGAAGGCGCGCCATCGTCGGATGCCTCATCAGCTTCGTCAGAATCCAAATCGTCCTCATATTCATCTTCTGACCATTCATCTTCCTCAGTGTTGTTGACCTTTCGAACAAGCACCACCAGCGTGATCAAAATCAGACCAAGGAGGAAAGATCCCAGCGTCATTGCAGTGTTCGTTGAGCCTACAGCACCTCCGAACAAAACCGATTCGACGTCAAAGAAGCGCTGAGTGATCAGTCCATCCCAATTGACGGTGCAGGATCGATCGTTGCCTGCAGAATTAATGTTTAATTCCCATGTATCGCCGGTAACATACCTCGCTTTTCCTGCAGAGCAGGACACGGTTGTGTTTTCAGGTTCAACGATGACAAGGTTATCGTATTCATCGATGCCCTGAAGTTGAAGCAACACCGTGTCGCCTTGCGCGATGTCAAAGCCGTCAAGCTCTGCGAGAATCCGAACGGCCTGACCTGGCTGGATGGCCAAATCAATGCTGTGAGTCGCTCCGTCTTGAACAAACGTCAACGTGTAGAGTCCAGCGACCCGCCCGGTGAAGTCCCAGTAGCCGTTGCCTGAAGGTGAGCCTTCAAGCACGCCAAAGGTTTCATCCAAAAGAACGGTTACATTCGTTGCTGGCGCCATGTTGCCATGAGCGTCAACCACTTGGATGAACACTTCCGAGGGGACACCTGCGTCGACCGTAAGTCCACTTTCGTAATCGGTCACCAAGTTTCGAGCCTCGCCAGCGATGACGGTCAGCCGAATCGTGGCAAAGATACCATCAGCGTTGGCACGGATTTCATGGCCACCGACCTCGGTCGGCATCCAGTGCATGTTTGCAAGCATGAGTTCAACCGTTGCGTCTTCTCCATCCACCGTCCAATTAAGGCCAATTTGCGCAAGTTGATTGCCAAATCCATCAAAGAATGTAGGATTGAGGTCAAGCGGTGCATCAGAGGCAATGATGGCGTTGGCACCGTTCATTTCGATGAAAGCCAAACTGCCACTTTGTGTGGTGGCCTGAAACAGACTGTCGAACCGGAGGTCCGAACTTGCGTCGTACCACGAGGCTTCCACACGCCATACCGTGAGCGAGCGGGGTGCGAGCGTTGCGTACCCTTCATAGGTGGTGAAATACGAAGCATTGCCGGAAATCAATGACATTGTTCCATTGACCAGCCATTGGTTTCCAACGGCATCAACGGCCCAAAACGAGAGAACATTCTGCTGACCTGCTCTGAGCACCGACGGCTCAAGCGTCAGCGATGTCTCAATCGCGCTCCCATGGACAATGTTGACTTCAACAGAAGAAGCAACACCTTCATCGATGACGTTGAGATGATGAACACCCATGGCTCCCGGTGTCCAATGAATTCGACCATCGACGTTGGCAAGTCCACCGCTTGTTGTTGTGAAATTAGCGAGCGGGGGGGTGAACGAACCGGTGTATCCATTGACGTCAGTTCGCATGGTGACAAGTTCGTATGCTTGCCCTGCAATGTATGTTTCACCATCGGAGAGCACGGTGATCTGTGACAGGGATGCGTCAGCTGGTACGACTCGAATGGTCGCAGCACCAGTGATGTTGCCTGCAGCAACTGTGAGGTTCCAAACGCCGGGATACGTCGCTGAAAAGCGACCAACAGGACTCATGGTTCCGTTCTCGGCCGTCCAGGTTTTGTAACCAGCCTCTGTGTGATTCATCTCGAAGCCGTTCTGGTCGAGCAAACGTACTTGGAGGTAGATTGATTCACCGCTTCGAATTTGAAGATCGTCTTCGAAAAGGAACTCATGAGGTCCATCTGCAATGACTTCGACCATTCGGTTGTCTTCCATTTGGTTCAAGCGGGCTCGGACATGAACATCGCCCAATTCGGTTGGTATCCATTGAGGCGTACCGATTCCAGCATAGGTTCCATCGAGGGTCCAAACGACATCAGTGGCGGGCTTAGCATTCCCTCGAGCGTCCAAAAGATTCGCTTGTAGGGAGGTGCTGGTGAGTGCATGCGCACTGGAGGTGGTAATCTTCAACGATTGACCAACACCCGCACTTACGGTGATGTTGAACACATCTGTTAGACCTGCGTGACTCGCTTCGATGCTGATCAGGCCTGCCTGCCAAGGATAGAACACACCCTCGCTGCTGATCGTACCATTGGAACTTGACCAATTGATCTGACCTGAAGCGATGTTGTTGACCGCATCGTACAACGCGGCTTCGAACGTGGCCACCTCATCGGCGGTCATTGAGTACACAGGTGAAGCGATTGCAATGCGAGTCGCTGGACCTGCTCGATGTACCTCAATGTCATCTTCGAGAACAGATGTCGCTGCCAGTGGCTGCCAAGCTTGGGTGCAAAAAAGCGTGACCAGCAGCAGGCAAAGCATTGTTTTTACCGATTGAGACCGTAAAATTCGCATATCTTCACCTCCTGCTTCAACCTGTATCAAAGACGCTGTTCACTCAGTCCATTCAGCCCATTCGGATTCATCGCCCTGGCGGTACCACCAGGCTCCGTTTTCATCCTCTGCCCATTCGGTTCCGTCGTCATCAACGCGATGATCGGTCATCCAAGAAGAGTCAATTTCTGGGACGTCTTTCGCCTCCGGCGCTGGACCTGACGGACCGGGCGCAGGACCTGATGGGCCTGGCGCTGGACCCGCTGGACCAGGTGCTGGACCAGAAGGTCCTGCTGCAGATGAGGAAGACGATTCATCTTCGTATTCATCGTCGTAGTCTTCGTAATCAGTGTCGCCACCTCGGAAGGTGATGAACAACAAGACAAGCACCACACAGGCGATGATTGCTAACAATACGGCGCCGACGTAATACAGTGGGCCTCCGGACTTGAAGAAGCCACCAACGTTGCCAAGAACTTCATATTCCAAGGATTCAGAGACCTTGCCGGAAGTGATGGTTACGGTTTGTGGGCCGCTGTCAAGGGTGACCACCTTCCAAACACCTTGGCCTTGAGCCAAGACTTCTGCTCGCCCAGTTGAGTCGACATTTGTGCTTGCTGGAACCTCAATTGGATTCTCGTAAGCGTCGAAGGCTAAGACGGTCACAGTGAACGAACCAAGTTGATCGGTCGTGGAAGTCGACAATTCTACGAGGATCGAACTGACCGTTCGTTGAGCTGCCACTGAGAGATCAAGACTTCCTGATGCCTGTCCTGCATCGAACATGAGCATGTGAGTTCCTGCAGTTCGTGCGAAGTAACTGTACTGGCCTTCAGAGGTTCCAGGAGTGATATCGCTCACTGCGCTGTTGTTCTCGGTCCATTCAACCGTTTGTGGGAAGGTGTTTCCATCCGTGTCAGTACCGGTGATTTGAATTGAGATTTCCTTTCCTGCATCTTGGGCGAAGGTGTCGACCGATGAAACAATGCTGACAGCGACGCCATGAAGAACAGTGACTGAAACTGAGTCACTGATGTTATACCCAGCGTTGCTGATTGCGAACCCTGCAACTGTGAAATTACCAACACCCGTGGCTTGCCAACGCATGTTGTCAACGAGGAGTTGTGAAGTGATGTCCACAGTCGTACCTGCGTCTTCATCGATCAGAACCCAAGTCAATGCACTTGCATCAATCGGGTTGGTATCTTGATCTTCGAGGCTCGAAGAGAAATCGATGTATTCATCGGACGTGATATCAAATGTGTCACCGTTGGTTCCATCCGAACCAAGAGCCGTAATGGTTGCTGAGATGAGATCGCCTTGAGTCACCTCAACGAACAAACTCACTTCGTGAATCACTGAGCCATCATCGTAAACAGCGAAGATTGTGTAGGCCGTGAGCGAGGACATGTAGGGTTGGAACGTCACTTCATCGTTCGCCAAATCAGCGCCTTCAAGGATTGCTTGGTCCGTCCACACTGCGTGTGAAAGCGTCCAATTGGCATTGATCGACCATCGGTTGCCCTTTTGATCGGTTGCCTTGACCTTGACATCAATTGAATCATCAGCGGTTAGCTGGAAGGTGTTACCAACTGAATCGACGTTTTGCACCACAAGAACAAGCGTTACAATTGCGCCTTGTTCGACAGTGACCGAAACTTCAGTGAGTTTATCTTCATACTTGGCTTCAAGGATCTTTTGTCCACGGGAAATTGGATCCCAAATGGCAGGTCCTCCTGCCGTGAGGATACCGTCGGAAGTCTTGGTCCAATTCTGGCTTGGCAAGTAAACTGGCAAACGGTTACCACGGACATCTATACGAGTTGTGTTGATGTAAATTCGATCGTCAGCCGTGATGGCTGTTGCTGAGAGGTCGAGTTCCAATCGATCCATTTCACCGTGACCGACGCTAATGGCAAGTTGGCCTTCTGCTCCACTGGTGGAAGTGAGATTAAGCATCCACATACCAACATGGTCGGGGAAGTACTCCGAATTCTCAGTGCTGTAGTTCCCATCAGCCACTGTCCATGTGAGTGAGCCTGCTTGGCTCACATCTGTGATTTCGTTGTTGAATTGGTCATACAATGTGTGAGTGATGGAACACCAAACTCCTGCTGGGATTGTGCCCGAGCAACCTTCCAAAGTGAAGGATGTAGCAACACCTGTGGTCACGGTCACGAGCACGGTCACACTTTGACCGTTCCAATCAACAGTGATGCCTTGGGGACCCACTGCATATGGCAAGAATACGTTTTGTTGAGTTGAATCCATGCTTCCGTTGCTTGGAGTGTATGAAATCGCTTGCCCAGGCACAATGTTACCGAACTGGTCCACCACGTATGCGGTGACGACCATTGGGTCATCTGCGGTGATCACAGCGGCAGCGCCAGTGGCCACAAGGGTGGTTGGGGCACCTGGCGAAACGGCAACAATTTCAGTTGCACAAATCAGGCCAAAGCAGGCGGAAACGCTGTGTTGTCCAGTGGCATAAGGCGTGAAAACGCCGGTCGAGGAAATGCTGCCATTTGTCGCAGACCAAACAATTGGTGCACTCACAGGCATCGAGAGATGGTTGTAAGCAGCGTAACTGAAAGTAACCGGGGTGTCAGCGTTTGTTGACGGTGCGGTTGGGGTCAAGTCAACGGTTGTCACGTCGGTGTGGTTCAACAAAATGATTGGTCGCAATGAGGCAAAGGTTTCAACCGATTCACTGGCGATGAAATTGCCCATCATATCGCCTCGGTTTGGCGTACCAATAATTACCCAAGCGTTATCGTTATCGATCAGCATGCCTTGTGCTCCAATGTCAAACCAAATCCAGCGGTTGTCACTCAAGTCGGTTTCAACAAAGGTAGAGACTGGCGTGGCATCATAGTCGACACCAGATTGCATACCTGCCGTCCCCCAAGCGTTGCCTGAGGAAGCGTTGTTCCATGAGGAAGCAGATTGACTCCATTGAGTGTTCGTAATTCGATGGACGCTAAAGGTCATGGCGTTCGCGCCTCCAACGGCGACCCATGAATCAAGGTACAAACCTAGACTTGCAGAATGGATGCTTGCGTGGGCTGGAAGTGGAACTTGACTGTTGTCCAAAGCGAAGGTCATGTAGGCCTTCTGGCCACTGTTCTGTCCGAAGTAGGTTCCAACTTCGATGAGTTCTGAGTCACCAAAGTTGGTGTCGGAATCAGCTTCGCTAAGGTGCGTTTCACGGATGTTTGTGTGCCCGAACTGAGTGACTTCGTTGCCGGTTTGGAACGTGTAGGTGTACGTCAAGTCGTTGTTGTCGGCGTGAGTCGGGTTACCGATGGCAAACGACCAGCGGGGTGAAGACGGTCCTGGAATCGATTGGTTGACACCTTGGACCCACCATTGGAAAACTTCCCCAGTATCAAGACTGGTTGGGAATCGGAAGCTGGTGTTTGTAATGGCATTGCCTTCCCAAGACCGGAACTTGTACACGCCGGACTGGTTTGCGATGGTGACCACATAGCCTGTAGCACCTGTTGATGGAGCCCAAGAAAGGACAGGTGATGCATCTGGCTGAAGCAAGGCCCCGCTGGTGTTGTACAGCACCTCACCGTCGCTGGGGTAGGTGAGGGACGGTTGACTTGGGGGTTGAACACCATCGACGTTATCGATGTATTCGAGCAAAATGTAGGGTCGAAGGTCCTCAGTGCTGTACTCGGAAGAGTAGAACTGATGGTTCGTGTAAGGCGTTCCAACCACTTCCAGCATTACCGTCATGGTCATGTTCCCATTCGCTACATTCGATTGAGCAAGACTGGTGAGGTCCCATTCCACCCAGCCACTTGCTGGGTTCAAGGTAAGCGTTGAACGGGTGATCTCGGTTGAAGAGCAAGGCACACTGTTGTTCCATGTGACGCTGTTTTCCGCAAAGGAAGAACAGGCGTGAGCGGAAACGGTTGTGGCAGAGGTCCCGACCACATTGTATCGATACAATTTGAGCAACATCGAGGTAGGGGTCATGGCAGTCGGCCATGGCATGGCGCTCAAATCAAACTCAAACAGAATGCTGCTTTGACCAGAACCTGAACTCGAAGTGCCCAAATTAAGGGTTTGGGATGAGCCCATGTTGGATGTGACTGAAGAGGAGATCTCAGCATCGGACACTTCTGGAAGAGAACCAGTTTCACTGAAAATTGATCCGCGGTAGAGCGCCAGCGATTGATTACCGTTACCATCATCATAGCCTTGGTCGACAGGAATTCGGTATTTGTTGACGGGTGACCAAGAGCCGATTCGGTGATCTTGATCGCCGCGGATTCGCCAGTATTTCCAGTCATCACCCTTCTCAACATCGGTTCCGGTTAACGAAAGGTTCTGAGCATCCCAAGTTACGTTGAATTCATCTTGAGAAACGACGGTGGTTGAATCAAAGCAAAGAGCATCGATCATCCGTGAGTTTGATGCGCCACAGAGGACCCATTGTGTATGATTGGAATCGGTTGAGGACCAATTTACATTCACTTCATCCGACCCGCTTGGGCGCGGTGCAGAGAGGTTCCACAATGTTGCGCCGTCTGCCGGTACTCGGCCTGTTGGCATCGCTGGGCCCCATGGATTGGTGGTCTCGTAAGTGAACGTGAGTGTTGGGCGATCTGCTTGACCGGTGTTTTCGCTGCTTGGAATGTAATACACACCATCGACGGTCCCATCGACTTCCTCTGCTTGAATGAGGACATTCAAGCTGGAGTCTCCGCGAAGAATAGCATGCTGAAGCAAAGAAGTGACGTTGATGGAATATTCACTCGAACTGTTCATCCAGAAACCATCAGTCTCTGGGCGTTCGGAATCATCTGAATGGTAGGCTCCCACGCCTTGCCATGAAGTGGTGTTGTTCCCAGGATGAGCCCATGTGGAGGCTTCATCCCATGAGGTTAACATTCTTGAGACGGTTACAAACACTTCACCGTTTCCTGAAACAGCGGTCAAATTGAGGGTCGCATTGTGGATCTCATAAGTGGAAGGCATTGGAAGGGTGCTGAAGTCAATGGAAATGAGTGTGGAGGTACGCAATGTGCTGCTCGAAGGGCTCTGGCCAACTGAAAGATAGGCTGAAGCGCCGTTGTTCGATTGTGTGTTGCCGCTATCAAGTCGGGTGTCCGCTGTGAACGATGGATAATTCAATTCTTCAACGATGCTGCCGTCTTGAAGGGCAATCCATGCGTGTGTTGAATCCACTTCGCCTGAAATCACGCTTGGGATGTAGAACACAGTCGATGCACTTTGTGGACCAATCATGCCCGAATCAATCGGTTGAACGGTCCAACGGACAGTTTGGATGTCCTCGATATCTGTTGGAGGGGTGAAGGTCAAGTTGGTCAAATCAAAGGCGGCTGGCGTGTCTCTTGAATCGTAAACCATTCGTCCTGCCATGTCGTCGTTGGCATCTTCGAAGATGATGACTCGCCACGCTGACGGGGTGTTGACGGTGGCTGGGATGGTCCACGAGAGAACCGGTGCATAATCTGGAAGAACAGCGTGGGATGTTGCATCCCATTGAATGGTTCCGTTTGACGGACCTGCGTTGTTCCCTGCAGTGCTTGGAACGGCTGCTGTCCCGTTGGTCCAGGTGAGGTTCAGCCATGGACGGTTCGAGGAAGTGCCTTCTGAAGTTGTGAACGTGATCAGGTTGGCGCCACCTGACCAAGCTGTAATTTCATTTGATGCATACACCATCAATGAAAGGGAAGAAGCACCGGAATCGAGGGCGGCTTGCACCGCTTCGGTCACGTCCCATGTCATCCAGTCACCGCTCACAGAGGACTGAAGGTCGACGTATTCCCCAGCGTCAACACCGATGTCGCGCCCGCCGACAGCGGACCAGTTGTTGGTTCCGTCATAGGTGGTGTCATTGGCATCACCAGACCAGCTTTGGAGCACAGGGCGTATAGCAAGAGGTTCGCCAGTTGAGGAACCAAATTCAGAATAGAGGTTCAAACCTGCATCAGTCACACGAGCGTTTCCAGGTTGTGGCACGGCATTGAGTGGGATTCGAATGAGGGAAACAGCCTGACGGTCGTAACCAATGGCTCCAACCTTCATTTGATTGGAATCGTCATGAGAATCGCTCGAACCTGAACCGGCTTCGTAGACATAGGTGTCCTCGAAATTGGGGAGGTTCAGCGACGGCATGGCTTCACGGTGGTGAAGTTCAACCGAGGCACATGAGCCATCAGAGCAGGTTTCCCATGTGGTGAGATCCGGCAACAAGAAGTGGTAACTGTTCGACCAGTTTCCAATTTGGTTGGTGGCTGAGATTGCTCGCACACGCCAGTGCCAGGTCTTGCCTTCGTCCAGTCCGACAGGGGGGGTGTAGGTGTTGTTGGTCAAATCAAATCCTGCATCGTTCCACGAAGTGGATATCTGAAGGTTCGATGAATCGAAGGTGGGGGTTGTGTCAAGTTGCACAGCCCAACCGCCTACGCTCAGGCTGCTGTTGAAGTTCCAAACAAGCGTTGGTTGATTAAGCGGTGTCAGATCAACGCCTGAACCAATGGACCAAGATCCGTTGATGGGACTGGATGGGGAAGGTTCGCTTGGCACTGAATTGGAACCGGGGACGTAAACGAAAGTGAGTTCGGGCCGGGTTGCAACTGCACCGCTTCCGGGGAACAATTGAACTTCACGGGTTTGGCCCGTTCCAACGCCGAGCACACCGAGCATAAAATTCACGCTTCGGTTTTCACGCATGGCGTTTTGAACGCCTAAGGTCACGTTCCATTCGACCGTGTCGCCTAAAGCAGAACTCGTGGTGAGTCCGACAGAATCGAGCAACGAACCACGTTCGCTGCCTTTTGCTCCAGCCATACCCCAGTTGTTCACGCCATCATAAGTTGCCCATGTGGCGCCTTGTGCAGTCCAGTTTTCTTGGGTGTTCTCCCAAACAGCGAGTGTTGGTGCGTTGAATGCGTTGCTCCCAAGTGTGAATTCTAGATTTGCAGACTCGACAGCGTATCCCGCTGGCAGAAGGTTGGATTTAAGATCGCAACTCATCAGTGCAATCGCTTCGCTCGGGTAGGTGTTGTAGGAGACGATAAGTTTTGACTCAGCATCGTAATTTTGGGCAGGAGTCCCACTGTCGATGAAGGTGTCCATGCATGCTGGGTAAAGCCCGTCATTGGTTCCATTTCCATGGGTCATTCGGAACTCGTATCGGTTGCCACCAAGCCAAGTTGATTCTGACGAACTGACCAGGAAGTTCGATGTTGACCATGCACCAACGGTGCCATAACTATCGGTGTGAGCCATGCGCCAGAAGTACATGTTTCCGGCTGCAAGGGCGTTGTTCCCAGTCATGTTGAATTCACCGGAACTTGCCGGCACGGAAGTTGAGTCTTCCATATTTTCAACATCCCAAACTCGGTCGCGGAATTGTTCATCGGTTGCCATTTGGAACACGATATCGTAGGAAGAGGAGGCGACGCTGCCATCCCAGCCGAGGGAAGGCGTGGTGTTCGCAGAGAAGTTATGCCCGGTTTGGTTCCAAACTGCCTCTCCCTGAGCAGGAGCGGTTTGCGTGACAGATGGGATTGGCGTTCCTGAGCCCCATGCATAGATGATCTCCACCGAGGGTTGGAGGGTTGCTGTGGATGCTTCGGAGGTGTGGAAGGTTGTCGAAACCGTTCCGCCGGTTGCATAAGGATCATGTTGACCTCGAGCCACAATGGTGTAATCAGCGGCGTCGTTGGTTGGAGACTGCAGCCAAGATTGCAAACTGTTGGAGAATCCAAATTCGAATCGTGAAGCTGTTTGGTCACCATAAATTCCAGTTGCGGTTGCGGTGGAACTGAATTCCCGACCGCCGTCATCCCAGTTGTTTCCGTTCGATGCACGGTTCCATGTCAGTTCATCTTCGACCCAAACGTTGGGGTCCATGCCGTGCATGGAGAGCATGGCGGACCCGGAAGAGCTTTGCCGTTGAAGAACGACATTTGCATCTTTGATGGTCGCATTCGCATGCAAGCCCAGCAAGCCCAAATCCATACGGAAGTGAACCAAGGATTCTTTGTTCGAAGTCAACGTCGCTGTCATCGTGCTCAATTCGCCATATTTGGTGTTCCGGCTGAGTTGATTCGCGTAGGCGTCTTCGATGAAATCGTAAGGGAGGCCAAGGGCATCCACATCGATGTTGATGGTTGCGGTGCCGTCACCATTGTCAGTTACATCGTGGGCGGGGAGAAGGAATGTTTCATTGGCCCAAGCACCGAGCATCCCGGAGGAGTCCATCGATCGGTAACGGTAATGGACTTCAGAACCGTTGTCGAATTGTTCACTTGTTGGTACTTGGTAGGAGCCTGTGGTCGCTGTTGTGGTGAAGGCGTCCCAGAGTGGAGAGTAATGCCACTCAAGGTCGAGCTGAGATTTGAAGTTCGGGTCCAACGAAAATTGGTATTCAACCGTTTGGCCGCTCAGTGAATCATAGCTGATCGTTGGAGTCCTGTCTGCAGTGAGAAGGAAATCTCCAGTCATCAATGGCTCACCATTTTCAGCAAACGTCGAGGTCATGGCACCACCGTTTCCGGCTGGCGTGTTGGTGGAAACCACGGTCAGGTCTGGCCTGTTGTTCAGGGATTGACTTTCAGATAAATCACACGCATAAAGCGCCCCGTTTCCGGCGACAACAAGGTTGAGTTCGCTGTCGTTGTTTGCAGCTGCTTGTTGAGCGTGAGCAGTGACGTTGAGGCTGAAAGTACCGTTACCTGATGCCCGGAGTGGAGGTTCCCAAGCGCCGCGGTCGCTGACCCCATCAGCACCTTGTTGGGCCCAAGGTGAATTGAGGTCACTTTCCATCCACGTGGCTGCGGAATCATTCCATGCAATAATGAAAGCGGTGTAGAATTTAATTTCCGCCGTGGACAGCGAATCTGTGGTGCATTCCAGATCAAGGGTTGCCGATTGAATCGAACTGGAAGAGGTGAGGTTCATTGGGAAGGTGAAAAGGAGTCGACTTTCCTCTCCCATATCAGAAATTCCGATGTCACCTGATTCAGTTTGATTACCGATGTCGTCTGGCGCAGAATCGGAAATGACAGTATCATACATCGGCGCATCGGATGTGGTCACGCTGAAAACGTTGGACTGCTCTTCAAGTTCGCTCCATGCAGGGACGGCTTGAGGGACAAGCAAATCAGCGAGAAGGAACATCATCACAAGGACGATGACCGTAGGGGTTCGACGGGGTTCGGACACGCGTGGCATGGGACTCAACCCTCTCACCCCCAGCGACATATACTGTCTTTTCGCTTCCATGCCCCTTAAACCGAATACAAAGGGATGTGATTTTGAACCATTTTGGACGATTCACTTCGTTGGATGAAAGGCGAATGTTGAAGGGCGCTCGCCAATAAGAGCAAAGCATGAGCGAACTCTGGGTTGAGCGTCACCGCCCGCAGGCAGTGAGTGAAATCCGTGGGCAACATGCCGTCGTCCAGAGGCTTGCCATCTACTCCGAAAAGAAGGAATTCCCTCATCTGTTGTTCGCAGGACCACCAGGCACAGGCAAAACCACCGCTGCAATGGCATTGACGAAGGATGTGTTCGGTGCAGAATACCGTCGAAACCTCTTGGAAATGAATGCCTCGGATGAACGAAAATTAGAGAGCATCCGAACAAAAGTCAAGCAATTTGCACGCACCGCTCCGTTCGGAGGTGCAGAATTCAAAATCATCTTCCTCGATGAAGCGGACGCTCTGACCAATGATGCGCAAGGCGCGCTTCGCAGGATCATGGAACAGTATGCTGAAACGTGCCGTTTTATTCTTTCATGCAACTATTCTTCGAAAATCATCGAACCGATTCAGTCAAGGTGTGCTGTGTTTCGTTTCCGCCCCCTCTCAGATGTGGACGTGAACGCTCAAGTCCACCATGTTGCCAAACTTGAAAATGTGACGTTGGAAGAAGACGCAGGCGATGCACTGACGCGTATTTCTCAAGGCGATTTGAGGAAGGCGTTGACTGGTCTTCAAGTCGCAGCCGCCATCAACATGAACATCACGAGGGATCTGATTTACGAAACGTCAGCAACCGCTCCTCCTGAGGCATTGCACCAGTACTTGATGGCTTGCCGAGACGATGGATTCCACGCAGCACGACGCAGACTCCGTGAGTTGCTGGACCGTTATGGACTCGCAGGTACGGACTTCGTCAACCAACTCCATCGTGAATTGTACACTGCCGATTTCCTCAGTGAAGATGCCAAACTCGACATCACTGAGTGGATGGCTGAAGTCGAATACAGATTGGTCGAAGGTGGCGGGGAACAAATCCAGCTCGATGCCTTGACCGCACGGCTTGTAACTCACCTGCGTTGAGTTCAGTTTCACTTTCACCGTAAGGGTGGACGGAAACAACAGGGTCCATGCACCACACGACGGAGCATGACCACAACCGGAACCCACATTCTCGATGCGCTTTGTTGGACGCCTGCTGCTCCATTGATTCGCGCCGCTCGACGCCATCGCATTGGATACAGAACCCGTGAACAAACGGATGTGCACAGGATTTCTTCATTGCTCAGTACGATCATGCTCGCCCACGGCGATATGCTCTCATGAAGCGTCTGCTTCAGGCAATTCTTCGACCACACGCAGTGTCCAATTGTAGGTACGGGTGTTCTCCCAAGGATCACCATCTTCGGTGATGGTCACTGTGATTTGATGTTCGCCAACGTTCAATCCCATTGCTGACAATTGAATCGCAAACGGTTGGTCGGTGTCCTCTTCATGAGGTAAGAGGTTCGGAGCAGAGCGGTTGTCAAGGGTTCGAGCCTCTGCAATACGTTCTTGGTTATCTGTCCAAAAAGTCTCATTCGATTGCAACTCAGCATTGCTTATGTCGTTGTTTTCCAAAACCACAGTCACGCTGGCCCCGTTGGAGTTGACGTTGTCTGCAAGTCCAAACAGCAACCAAACTTCACCGGTCAAGGAAGCACCCTGATCGACGGTCCATGTGATTTCGCCGTCTTTGCCGTTATCGTTTGAATACACAAGATCGGTTCCATCATCGGTGACGATGGCCCATTGGCTGGACAGTTGAGGAGCAACGATGTCACCCAAGGGTGGGTTCACCAATAAGAAGGACAATGCCAAGAATGCAAACAGGTGCAAGAAACCCGATTTGAACCATGTACCCTTGGTGTAATGCTCCATGAAACGTTCAGGCATCACCATTCGATGCACCTGGGGGATCAGCACAATAGCGGCGATGGGGAGCAAATAGAGGATGTCGGACTTTTCTTGGCTGGTGTTCGGCATCAGCACATAGCGCATCAGGAGGGATACGACAGCGGTGAAGGTCAAAACGAGCCACATCGAGGCAGTATCGGCCTTCTCTTTCGCCACATAGATCACGGGGTCAAAAGGTTCGATGCCCATGTCCTTGCCAGTGCGGCGCTTTTTCCGGTCTTGTGAACCGTCAGAGGACCTGCGCTTCTGTTCTGCGCTAGCAGCAGCCATCGCTGTGTTGAGGTCCACCATGGTCCGTGCTGTGGCGTGAAGTGAATGAAGGCTACGGTTGAAGCACCATCTCAAATCGGCCGTATCCTTCAAAGGGGAAAGGCGGCACGGAGGATTCAAGCCGGGGTGGCGCAGTTGGTAGCGCGTCGGACTCATAGGGCAGCCTCAGGGCATTCGTATGACGTGCAAACCCCCTTGTGGTGTCTGAGACATCCGAAGGTCGCGGGTTCAAGCCCCGCTCCCGGCACCATTGATTCACACGAGCGGTGAGCATCGCTCTTCAACGGCAACAACCGTCGATGGATTGGCGAACCCTTGATGTGCCCTCGGCCATTGGAAGAATCATGGTTGATGCTCCACACCCAGGCCAACGTGTGAAGATTGAGGTGGAAAGCCATAATGGGATGACGATTCTTGAGGGGATTGTCCTTCATCCAGCAGCGAAACATCACGTGACATTGAAACTCGTCAATGGATACAATGCAAGCCACCCTCTTGATTCGATTCAATCGATTGATGTCCTTGGCGAACATCAACAAAGCATCCCGACCCCTGCTGAGCCGATCAAGGCATCAACCTCGCTCCCACTCGTGAGAATCTTGCACACTGGAGGCACAATTGCATCCAAAGTCGATTATGCAACGGGTGCCGTTATTGCTCGCTTTGAGCCTGAAGAGTTGCTTGCAAGCCTCCCCGAATTGACCACCATCGCCCAAATCGAAGCTGTCAAACTCGGCAACATGTTCAGCGATGACATCCGCCCACAGCACTGGAACGCTATTGCTCTCGCCTCGAAAAAGGCCTTTGATGATGGATGCCACGGCGTCGTTGTAACGCACGGCACCGACACACTCCACATCACCTCAGCTGCTGTTGCCATGGCGTGGGCGGGACGAGGCGGAACACCGCCCGGACCAATCGCTTTTGTCGGATCTCAACGATCTTCTGACCGTGGTTCATCAGACGCGGCAGAAAACCTCCTTTGCGCTGTCCATTGGGCAGCGAATGGACCAAAACCAACCGGGCGCATGGGCGATGCTTCTGTTGTCATCATGCACGCTGGCCCGGATGATGGCGTTTGCTCAGTCCTCCCGGGAACAGGAGCGAGGAAGATGCACTCTTCGAGGCGCGACGCCTTCCAACCCGTCAACTGTGAGGAACTCGGTCAAGTTCACATCGACAACGGCGCCATGTCTCACACCCTCAATCCAAGGTACAGCGAAGCACTGACTGCAGAACCTCAACGAGCCGTCGCTGAACGGCCCGACATCTATGAGACCGGTGTACGAATTGCTCAATTCACAGCCGGCCCATGGTTGCATTCAGAGCACATCGAAGCCGTGGTACAAACCGGAGTTCAAGCCATTGTCATCCATGGCACTGGTCTGGGCCATCTACCGATTGAAGATCCTGGAAAGGACGCACCAGAGAACACGAAGGTTTGGCGCGCACTCACCCGGTGTGTCAACCGTGAAATTCCGATCGTGGTCACCACACAATGCATCAACGGCCCCGTGGACATGAATGTGTACTCCAAAGGGCGCAAACAAATGGAGATGGGACTCATCGGCCACGGGAGCGTCGCCACCCCTGAAACAATGATTGTCAAAGTGCATTGGGCCCTCTCGAATTCAAAAGCAGTCGCTGAAGTAATCGCTTCAGATTTATGTGGTGAAGGGCAAAACGCCCTCAGGACCTGAGCGTTTTAATCAAAAACCGGCACGGAGTGGAATGGATATGGCAGGCAACTCGAGTGACCGTCTCGAAGACCTCCAATTCAAGCGGGAGCAAGCCCGACTCGGAGGGGGTTTGAAACGTCAAGAAGCCATTCGGTCAAGCGGTCGCGGCACCGCACGAGACAGAATCAACATGCTCATCGATGAAGGTTCGTTCATCGAACTCGATTCATTCGTCACCCACAGAACCACCGACAATGGGATGTTCCTCCATCACACGATTGGCGACGGCGTTGTTGCTGGTCACGGAACCATCAATGGTCGCCGCATCTATTGCTTTGCACAAGACTTCAGCGTCCATGGTGGGAGCATGGGCGAGATGCATGCGAAGAAGATCGCTAAACTCGTCGACATGGCCCAACGGGTCAAAGCCCCGATCATCGGACTTTGGGACGGCGGTGGACAACGAGCTCATGATGGCATTGCCGCCCTCGCTGGCACGGGTGAGTTGCTGGACCAATTGGTCCAATGCAGTGGAAGAGTTCCGATGATCTCCCTTGTGCTTGGCCCAGTTGTTGGCGTTTCAGCCCTCGCAGCAAGCCTCGCTGATTTCACAATTCTTGGAGAAGAACATGGACAGCTCTTCCTTTCCTCTCCGCTGGAAACCCCAGAAGTCATTGAAGGCGAAGTCGATGCAGCTGGACTCGGTGGTGCGAACCTCCACGCCTCCCGTTCAGGAATTGCTTGCATGATTGCGGCAGATGAAGAAGACGCTTGCACCCTCGCAGCAGAAATCTTGTCCTACCTCCCTGACCATAACATGGCAGATCCACCCGTTGAAGAAACAGCAGATCCAAAAGAACGGAAGAATACGATTCTTGAAACCTTGGTCCCAGACAATCCTAACAAACCTTACGACATGGTGAAGGTGGTTGAGGAAATCGTTGATGATGGCATTTTTGTCGAACTCTTCGAGGCCTATGCAGACAACATCATCATCGGATTCGCAAGGTTAGAAGGACGCACGATTGGTGTTGTTGGCAATCAACCAAAGGTGCTCGCTGGGTGTTTGGACATCGATGCGTCGATCAAAGCCGCCCGTTTTATTCGAACCTGTGATTCATTCAACATTCCCCTTGTGACCTTCGAAGACGTTCCTGGTTTCCTCCCTGGCGTGGTTCAAGAATGGGGTGGCATCATTCGCCATGGAGCAAAACTCTTGTTCGCCTATGCCGAAGCCACTGTGCCAAAATTGACGCTCGTGACCAGAAAGGCCTACGGTGGCGCATACCTGGCCATGTCATGCAAGCACCTTCAGAGCGATTACAACGTCGCATGGCCGACTGCAGAACTTGCAGTCATGGGTGCTGATGGCGCAGTCAGCATTATCCACCGACGTGAAATCAACGCAGTCCCTGATGAAGAAAAAGAAGGGGTTCGCCAACAACTTGTGGCTGAGTACAAAGCCAAATTCGGAGATCCATATGTTGCTGCTCGAAATGGCTGGCTTGATGATGTCATCGAACCTGATGAAAGCAGAATTCGTTTGTGTCGAGCGCTCAACATCTTGCGCTCAAAGCGCGAATGGAGCCCTCCTAAGAAGCACGGAAACATTCCATTGTGAGTTCATCGCTTGGAATTTGCCCGGGCGAGCAAGCCACCAGAACTCGATTCCATTGTTTGTTCAGCAGGTTCCTCGTCGGTCAATTGAGCCATCGGGGTCGAATCTTGGCGTCGTATGACGAAAACAGCGAGCAAGATGAGGACTACAACAACCCCACCAATCAGACCGACCGTCGTCAAAGGAAGCGCTCCGTCTGCCAAATCGATGTTGGTTTGGGGTGGAAGATCCGTTACAGCGTTTGATAAATTGACAGTCAAGTATGATGCTGACTCGGTGCCTAAATCCCCGTCCATAACAGCAACACGAATCTGGACGGTCCCATTCGCTTCCGCAGGGTACTCCAAGAAGGTCAAGCATCGGTTGGTCGAGGTCAAACCATCAAAACTGCATGAGTGACTTAGGTTGGGGAGCATGGATCCATTCACGGAAATGTTTGCTTCGGAAGGCACTGAACCATCTGGATCATACACCCACCACATCAGTCCACCAGAGCGATCATCAACAGGCGTCAGTTCCTTGATGGTCACCACAGGAGCATCGGGTTGATTGACCACGGTGATGTTCATGATGGCGCTGTGGGTGTTTTGGCCATCAGAAACATTGAGGTAGACATTGGTGTCAAAACCTGCATAATCCACTTCCCCGCTGACAATGATTTGCGACGCTGCTCGAACCACATTGACGTTTATTGATCCGTCATCGATGGTCCAAAACAAAACGTCTCCATCAAGGTCCCAGGCCATATCTGAAAGATTCAGTGCAACCGAGGCGTCTTCATCAAGTTCAACATTCCAAAAAGAAGTGTTGACAATCAGTGGGTCGTTGATGGGCTCAATGTACAGCGGAACATCAAGTTCAACTGCGGGATTCACACCATCCCCGACCAGCAAATGGAGAATCGAAGCCCCGTTCATGTTAGCCAAGGGCGTGATTGTAAGGACGCCTTCGGTAATGGTAAACGCCACTGGCCCGGAGGTCCCTTGAGTTTCACCCAACACGGTGGCTATGAGGACCTCTCCCTCTGGATCGTCCACATAATTCCCTAAGACAATGGTCTTGGAATCACCATCTTCAACGAGGGTTTGACTCGGGACAGTACCGGTCACAACGACTGGGTCATCGACTGGTACAACTCGAATCATGGCTTCAACTTCGCCTTCATCTGTAACGCCATCACCTGTTGCTCTAATTTTCAAGCGGACATCTGCACCATCGACATATTCGCCTGGAGCGGTGTGATAAACGGTGAGTGTCGCCCCTGTAGAGCTGATTGAAGTGCTAAAGTTCCCGATCGCCCCTCCGTTGAGTTCCGCCTCAATGAAGATGACATCTTGACCGTCGGGGTCGGAAGCAAACACTGCTGCTTCGACTTCGACGCTGCTTCGTTGTTCAACATCGATGAATGGAACCGGGGAGGTGAACACGAGCGGTGCATCGGTGCGCGTGAAGGCTTGCTGGAGGGTCATCGGGGCTCCTTCAACCCGGATCTGCATTTGCATCACATGTGGACCAGGTGCGACATCGGCCATTGGATAGAGGCATTCAGCTTCTGATGTTACAGTCAGAGAACCAACGGATGAAGGCATACCAATGATGTTGCATTCTATTTCGGTGGTCCACGATGAAGAGATGTTTGCAGGTGGTGTTCCATCACGAAGGGTCCAATTGACCCTCCAATTGACCGTTTCTTGGGTGCTGAACACGGTGGTGTTTGTTGGGGCAAACGTTTGCGACACTTCGGTTAACAATTGACTCCCAGCCAAGTTTTCGTCAATGTAGGCGTTTGGATCGCTCGGTGTGTTGACGCTATCTGGACGGTTGAAAGCGGTCCGGAACGAATCGTGATCGCCGCGCACCGTCACATCAAGGTAGGGTACGATATGATCGAGTGAAAATTGGATTTGCTCGGCTTGCGAGATGCTTGCATCTTGATCCCTAAAACCCTCAGTGAACGAGGTGCTGTCTTGGTATTGGTAATGATTAGCCCCTAAGAGTTGCATTGACTGCCAGCCAAGTTGATCGCTCGCGTTGAGGTAGGGTATCGCATCTGTGATCGGTGCAATATCATCCAAAGTGCCCGTGATAAAGAAGGCGGTTGACGGTTTAGCGACATCAGCAGACCAGCCTGGCGGTACAAAGTCGGACCCAGTTTGATCCCCACTCCAAGAGGAGAAGTCAACCCCTAGACCAAACAATGCTCTCGGTGGATGTGCTCCTTCAAGCTGGCTTCGCTCACCCCAATAAGGAAGGACTCCGAAAGCCGCAGCGGCACCATGACCGTGACCTCCAAGGCCCCAGTGCTCGAGATCAATTTGACCAAATGAACCCGTGACTTGATCATTGGACCCGTTCATTTCAAGCATCAAAGCGTAACCAATTTCGAGATTGGTCAACATTTGATCAGCATCGGTTGCAGTGTCGACTCCAACATGCATCACGACGATGTAGCCTCGTTCTGAAAGCCCTGAATCGAAGTTCATGTAGTCGGTTTCCTCCTCGCCATCGTCGCCAAACATTTGAACGAACGTGAACGGCCCATTCCCAGCCATGTTTGCGCCCTCGCCATCTTCCATTGCAGGGTAGATCACACGAAGGGCGATGCAATCCTGACCGTCGTCTTGGACTGTCCCCTCAAGGCATTGAACCGTATCGAGCCAACCAACTGGGAAGTCCACACCGGTGTGAGGCTCTGTGAAGGAAATATCCTCGTCTGGATGTTCTGCCAAGACGGGTTGGAACGGAATCAACAGAAGGAGGAATGCAATCAAAAGCGTTGTTGAAATTTCACGCTTCATACACTCGCCTCCCCCATGCCTCTGTTCGCGATGATATCAGTTTTTTTCCCTCATGCGTACTGACGAAGGTGCGCTTCAGCGTGAATTAACCGGGTGAGTAAGAGATCGATTGACGGGAGGAAATCTTCCAGATGAGGTGCCCAAAGCGTCACCCAGCAAGCAAGATGCTGAGCTACAAGCAACCAGCGCCCGTCGAGTTCAGTTCCAATCATCGCTGCCAGGATTGAATCAAGATCGCCTTCTGAGGGATGGTAAACGGCGTTCACGACGATGGGTGCCTCGGCAGCGTTCAGTTCGGAATCAAAATTCACACCAAAGACTGCCTCGTTGGCCGGGGCTGTGCAACGCAACAGCAAATCTTCGGGGAGTGTTCGGCGGGATTTCGCAGCATAAACAGCACCGCCTGCATCCAACCATGAGGCGGCAACAGACCGTGCAGCACCTCCACCGCCACAAAGAGATAGAACGGGTGCTTCATCGAAATGAATACCGAAATGCCGGGCCAATGCCACCACGCCAGCCCCATCAAGACCAGCGCACCACCAGCCTTGGCCGTCCCAGCGAAGGGCGTTGACACATTGATTCTCCATCGATGCATCGATGGCCGAAACTGCATTGCTCGAGAGTTGGTGCTTCAGAGGCGAGGTGAGGTTGACCCATATCTCAGTCCCCAAGAATCCAGTTGGGAGGAAGGGTTGAGGCTGTGCATCGGCATCGTTCGCTTCAAAGGTAAAATCTTCATCTTCCACTGGCTCAAAGCGTTCTTCTGCATCCTCAACAGCCATGCCTGCATCAATTGCTTTTTGCATCAAAGTCGTGGTTCGGAATCTCCCAAAAGGTGCTTGAGTATAATCCCAATCTGGTGCCGATGGGACTGCCCCTGCGTAACCCCAAGCCAGTGCACCCTCAATGGTGGTGCTTGGCACTAAATCCAGAGATTTGATGTTGAGGTTCAACTCTTTCTTTCCCAGCAAACTGAGGAGGTGGGCGTGGACCAAACCAAGAAGCAGAGGTGAAAGCGAATGGGACACTGGGTCGCCTGCGATTGCAAACCTCACCTCACCCATGGGCTAAACAGGTGCGGATAGGATTTCAACCCCTCGCTCAAAGGCATAGCAAGACGGGATAGATTTCAAAAGGGAGGAGGGCATAACACAAATCATGGAAGCCCCGACGAAGGACGCCCAAGCAGGTCTCATTTCAGGTTTAACAGGTGTTTTTGGATTGTACCTCACCGCCTCGATGTGGTTTGAATTCCAAGCAGCCTTGACCAACATGGTTGGAGCAAGCATGGCCATTATCATCTCTACGAGCGTATTTTTGATTTACCAATCAAGAAAAAATGTCAAAGAAACGGCCCTGAATGGGTCCTATGAACTTCATGAATCCTTCAATCGCGAAGGTGTGGACCCACTTGCAGCCCAACGTGGCCGACATCCAGTGGTTTTCATGGCCATCATCTACCTCTTTATCGTGGTGCTGAGTGAAATGACGTGGTCCGATCTCCTTTCCTGAACATAAGGAGGCACGGACATGGCAGGATTGATGGACCTTTTCGTCATGAAAGAGCGAGTCAATGAAGGAACCAACCCGATTTTTATTATCCTTGAAAAGGCATCAATGCTCCTTGCCTTGTTGATCGTTTTTGCTTTAGCCATCTCCATGAATTTGCCAGACTGGGGCGTCGGCGTGATGGTCGGATTCTCATTGGGTCCAATCGTCTATGGGCACTATTATTTTCTCTATATCCGCCCACTTCAGACTAAGAATGCGGGCGAAGATTGAAGATGCCCCCCTCGTGTAGGCTATCAGTGATAAGATGGCATTGATAGGCGACACCCTCGATTTTCTTGGTTTAGGCGAAATTTCTGGTGTCGATTACCTCTTCGCTGCAATGGCGATCGTCGGAACCTTCCTGTTCATGATTTACTTCTTACTTATCTTGCTTGGAGGGGCTGCCGACGGTGCTATGGAGATCGCCGGATTTGATGCTGACTTCGACCTAGGTGCTGAGGGTATTTTCCACATGTTGACCCTTCAGGGCATCCTGAGTTTCATCATGATGTTTGGCATATTTGGCCTCGCAGTCTCCCAAGGCGGCGGCCTTCCAGTCGTCGCAATCCTTGCCGGAACTGCCGCAGGTGTTTCTTCGATGTGGCTAATTGGCAAGGTGTTTCAGATGATGAAAAGCCTCGAAGTGGACGCAACCGTTCAACATTCGCAGGCAATCGGCGCCCAGGGTCAGGTCTACATGACCATCCTGCCAGGCGACACAGGACAAGTCCAAGTCGAGTTTCAAGGCGCATTGCGTACCTGCGCAGCTGTTCTTGAAAACGTGAACGAAACCCTCAAGACTGGGAAATTCGTTGAAGTCACCCGCACCATTGGCGAAACCCTCATCGTACGGGAATTGAGCCTCAAGGAAGGTTCAACCGAGTAGAAGTCACCTGACGCACTCACAAGCGAAAAGTGGGTCATTGGGGTGAAATCTCAACGGGTCAACCCTCATAAGGGGAGCCGTTAGTCAACGAACATGGCAGGCGAACTTTTACTCATCGGACTCTTTCTTTTCGTATTTGCACTCGTAGTAACGTTGTATGTAGCAACAAGCCGCTACAAGTTAGCACCATCCGACCAAATCTTGGTTGTCTATGGTAACGTGAAGAACAAACAATCAGCAGAATGTATCCACGGTGGTGGAAAGATTGTGTGGCCTTTGATTCAACATTACGCCTACCTCTCACTCCGCCCAATGACCATCAGCATCTCCCTGAAGCATGCATTGTCAAAGCAAAACATCCGCATCAACGTTCCTTCTTCGTTCACCATCGGTATCTCAACAGAACCATCGATCATGAACAACGCAGCAACTCGTTTGCTCGGATTGCCACCAACTGACATCGAAAAGCTTGCAGAAGACATCATCTTTGGTCAACTTCGTTTGACCGTTGCTTCGCTCACCATCGAGCAGATCAACCAAGACCGTGATTCCTTCCTTCGCATCGTGTTCACCAACGTCGACACTGAACTGCACAAGGTCGGATTGTACCTGATTAACGTCAACGTTGTTGACATCACAGACGAGCGTGAATACATCGAGTCGATCGGTACCAAAGCTGCCGAAACCGCAGTCAACGAAGCAATGGTCGAGACCGCACGTGCCCGTTCCACTGGTGAATTGGGTCGTGCAGAAGCAGACCGCCAACGTGAAGTCGGTGTGGCTCAAAACGCTGCTGAATCTGAGAAAGGTCAGAAAGAAGCAGAAGTCAACCGTCGTATTTTCGTGATGCAACAAGAAGCAATGGGTAAGCAGGGTGAGAACGTTGCTGCTGCTGAAATCGCTGACTTTGAAGCAGACTTGTTAGTCAAGCAGGCTGACGCTCGTAAGCGGGCCGAAGTCGCTCAACGTGTTGCACAAAAGGAAATTGAAAGCGCTCAATACGAACTTGAAGGCGAGCGATTGCGTGCTCTCGAAGTCGTACGTGAAGAAGTCTCAAAGAAAACCGTCGAGATTGCTGCAGAAGCCGAAGCAGAACGCCAACGCCGTATTGCTCGAGGACAAGCAGATGCTACCCTTGCTCGCTACAAAGCAGAAGCAGAAGGTACACAGGCAGTTCTCGAAGCAAAAGCAACTGGATACGCTCAATTGGTCAAAAGCGCAGGTGGCGATGCAAAAGCCGCTGCTACACTCCTCATGGTCGAGAAGATCGAAGAATTGGTTGCTCGACAGACTGAAGCAATTTCCAACCTCAAGATCGACAAGATCACCGTCTGGGATTCCGGCAACGGTGGCAACAATGGAGAAGGTGGATCAACCTCCAACTTCATCTCATCACTGATGCAAAGCCTACCGCCCGTCCATGATGTGGCAAAGATGGCAGGAATCGAGTTGCCAGCGTACCTTGGCGAACTCAAAGAAGATTGAGTTGACTCCGGCAGACCTGAATGGGTCATTAAACCGCAGTCACTGAGTTCTTTAGAGCCGAGGGATTGAAAGCCAAAACGACACGGACCAAGGTCCATGGCAAGTGATTTAGAAATTGCACGAGCGGCAACCCTGGAGCCAATTGAAACCATTGCGTGGAAATTAGGCATCTCCAGCCATGAGTTGTTACCAATGGGTCGAGGCATGGCCAAAATCACATGGGAAGCCCTCAGTGAGCGCTTTGCACGTCCGCAAGGAAGCCTCGTATTGGTGACATCTGTCAACCCCACGCCGTTTGGTGAAGGGAAAACCGTGACCACAATTGGATTGACTCAAGCCTTGTGTGCCATCGGCCAATCAGCAACCTGTGTCATTCGGGAACCATCGATGGGACCTGTGTTCGGAATCAAGGGAGGAGCAGCTGGCGGTGGCCAGTCGCAAGTGCTCCCGATGGAAGACATCAACCTGCACTTCACCGGTGATTTGCATGCTGTGACGTCTGCACATAACCTTCTCTCTGCCCTTGTCGATAACCACATAAAGCACGGAAATGCCACAAAACTAGATCCAACCAGAATCTTCTGGCCCCGAGTCATCGACATGAATGATCGAGCCTTGAGAAACATCACTGTCGGCCTCGGAGGACCCGCGAATGGCAACCCACGCCAAGACCGCTTCGACATTACCGCAGCCAGCGAAGTGATGGCCATCCTCGTTTTGGCGAAAGATTACGCCGATTTACGAACTCGACTCGGTGAAATTGTCGTTGGTCAATCAATGGAAGGTCGCCCGGTCAAGGCCGACGAAATCGAAGCTGCTGGTGCAATGGCTCTGCTGCTCAGGAATGCCTTCTTACCGAACTTGGTGCAAACTCTTGAAGGCAATCCTGCCTTCATTCACGGGGGTCCATTTGCCAATATTGCTCATGGAAACTCAAGCATCATCGCCGACCGCTTAGCCCTTGGTGCCGCAGATATTGTGGTGACAGAAGCTGGCTTCGGATCTGACATGGGCGCTGAGAAGTTCATGCACATCAAAGCGGCAACATCAGGAAAAGCCCCCGATTGCGTCGTTATGAACGTCACAGTTCGTTCAATGAAACTTCATGGTGGAGCGTTTGGAAGCCGAGGTGGCTATCGACCATCCCGCGAAGAGTTGGACTCAGAAAACATCGAAGCAGTCACCCACGGAGCACAAGGAAACTTGGACCGACACATTCGCAACATGGCAGGCTTCGGCATGCCTGTGATCGTATCCATCAACAGATTTACTGCAGACACTGATGGTGAACTGGAAGCACTTACCGCTGCAGCACGGGCAAGTGGTGCACATGCTGTGACCATGACAGAAGTCCATGCGAAAGGAGGGGCTGGAGGCGAACCATTGGCTCGGGCGGTTGTTTCGGCAATTCAAGAACACGTTGCAGCAGGACGGCCTTTCACACCACTCTTTACCACCGATGCACCGGTGATGGAGAAAGTGAACGGTATTGCCAAGCGAATATACAAAGCTGATGAAGTCATTGTCGATCTGAAAGCTCAGAAGCAACTGGCAGCCATTGAATCATGGGGCTACGGCCACCTTCCTGTGTGCATGGCAAAGACGCAGTACTCCTTTTCCCACGATGCTGGACTTTTGGGTGCACCTGTCGGTTTCACCATTCCTGTCCGAGAATTTAGACTCAATGCTGGCGCAGGTTTCATCGTTGCAATTCTTGGAAACATGATGACCATGCCTGGTCTACCAAAGCGACCTGCTGCGGCTGACATGGACATGGATGAAAATGGACAACTCACTGGCGTATTTGGGTGAACCTGAATGAAAATCGTCAAGCGGGAACCCATGTTGTGGCGTTTACGCATTGAATCTGAAGATGATTTGTGGACACTGTCCCACCTTGCACGATCTGGCCTCCTGGTTGGCATGCTCGGTGAACGGCGCGATCAAACAACCACTGGTGAGGAAGGTGGGCGAGCGAAAGCTGCTGAACGAAAGAAAATGTGGATCCGTTTGAAAATCAGTTCAACTGAATATCAACCCTTTAGCGAGAACCTCCGAATCCATGGTGTCATTGAAGAGGCTCAGTTCGATGTTGGTTTGCACCACACGCATGTGGTCGAAGTAAGGGACGAGGTTGAACTCTCGGCCCCTCATCCCTTTTCCGAGAGCGATTGGGATCTCCTGCGGCAAGCAGAAAAAGCCGCTCAACAAATCAACATCGCATTGGCGATGGTGGAAATGGACGAGATTGTTTTGTTTTACATCACTCCACGGGGACTGCGAGAAGGTGCAACGTGGACAATGCGTGGCGGTGGGAAGCGTGGCGACCTCAAACAAGCGTCAGGCATTGGGGCAGCGTTCCGTTCCAATGTGATCAAAGCAGTCAGAGCCACACTCGATGAAAGCACACCATTGCTCTTGTGTGGTCCAGGCCATGCCCGGGAAGTCCTTCTCGATGACATGAGGGCTGCAGGCGATTCTCGTTTCATGAAATCAATTGCAACCTCCATGGCTGGGCGAGCTGGTGCAAACGAGTTGCTACGCGATGGCCTTGCTGGTGATTTGTTGAGCGAATACGCGATCACAAAAGAAACGGCGCTCATCGAAGAGGCTTGGACCCGGTTGCCGACCAATGGGGCTGTTGCTTATGGTCACCATGCATTGGATTTAGCAATGAAGGAAGGCGCCATAGAGACACTGTTGATCACTGCTGACTTACTTCGCGACGAAACTCAAACCATCAACGGCCGACCATGGGCCTTGTGGGCTGAAGGGCTGGCTGGAATTGGAGCGGTGATGGTTCAGTGTTCAGTGGATCATGATGCAGGTCAACAACTGGTTGGCATCGGTGGAGCAGTGGCTCTGCTCAGGTATACGATGTGAGGATTCCAGATGCGCGTGATCAATGTGAACGACCTGGGCGAACATCCACGCCAAGACATGGCTGGTGCACGTTGGCTGGTGATGAAAGCCGAGGATATCCAGTCTTCAACATCGTTGCTGATGTTCACAGAGTTGGATGACATCCACGTGGCAGTTGACCACAGAGGTTCATGGCCAACTCCTGGTTTGTGGCAGCGTGCTGTGCATTGCATCCTCATTGATGGAACCGATGAAGATGCTGAGAAATTCCGACGATCTTCCGGCATTACTCGAGTCATTGCCGGTGCTGAGGATGAAATCTTGAGTCACCTTTGGTAGATGGGTCTGGAGGGATTTGAACCCTCGATCAACGCCGTGTAAGGGCGGTGTCATAACCACTAGACCACAGACCCATTTAGCCCTGCAAGCCTCAGTTCTTGAAGCCATTGTTCGAGGGGGTAACCTCAAAAACGAGAAGGCGTGCCCTCAAAGTGCATGGATGAAGATGTCCAAGCGGCCGCAGCCCGCCTTGTTCGCCGTATCAAGGAAGGTGGCCACACCATCACCGTTGCAGAATCATGCACCGGTGGTTTGCTTGCGAGTTCATTCACCGACATCGCTGGAGCATCGCAGTGGTTCAACCAATCATGGGTCACATATTCCAATAAAGCCAAGATCACAGAACTCGGCGTCAGCCCAGAACTCTTGGAAAAGAAGGGAGCGGTTTCAGCCGGTGTCGCCATAGCAATGGCTCAAGGTGCTCGTGAAAGAGCCGATGCAAGCATCGCAATTTCCATCACAGGAATAGCAGGACCAGCCAATGACGGGACCAATAAGAAGGTCGGAATGGTCTATGTCGGCATTGCATCCTCTCATTGGGCCAACGCCTTATCCACCCAAATTGGAGGGAACAGGGCTGAGAATAAAATCGGTTTCGTTCATTTCGCTTTGCTCTCCGCCATCAAATGCTGGGACGATGCTATGGCCTTAGCTGTGAAAAATAAGCAAGCTGAGGATGAAGCATTAGTGGCCCAAGCCCTTGCTCAAGCCCAGTTTGAAATTGATCGAGCCAAACGCGACGCTGCAACACGAGAGGCAGCACCGTGGAAGGACGATGAATGGGACGGTGAAGGGAAGCCCCCGACCGACCGAGACGACATCGAAAGCGACATAGAATGGTGAACTCTGTTCCCATTCCATAGCGTCTCCCACCGGTGTGCTTTTGGAGGGGCCACGCTACCTTTGAGCCATGGGTGCGACATGGGAAGAGGTTCTCCCTATTCTTCGTCAAAGGGGCATTGTGCCCACGGCATCCGTACGGCAACAATTGATCGACTTGGAAGATCTTCAGGGCGTTCTTGATTGTGCCGAGGCTGTTCACTTTGAGCGGGGTTTTCTTACATCCGAAATTCTCGAAGACATGACCGCAGTGTGGCGTGGCAAACAGCGTGCAATGGGTGCAGCAACACCGGCGCCTGTGGCGGCACTCAGCGGGACAGTGACGCCCAGCAACACCACCAGCAACACCGTCAGCGCTCCTGACATCGGACGGACAATCGCCCCTATTCACGAACCTGAGCCACTCGATGTGAGGTTCCGAAACAACCTCCCAGATTGGAAAGAAAGTGATTTCAGTGAACATGCAAATGATGCTTCCAGTGATATTTTGGTGCATTATGATATTACTGGGAACAGCACAACTGAAGGAAAGATGTCCGATATCACATCGTGTTTCAGTGACCGACTCAGCAGCATTCGAAAAATGATCATTCAGAATTCACGCCTGCCTCGCACGCCTACCGAAATTGTCAGACTTCATGCTGAAAGCAGTCGATACCAGGGGTACGAAAACAAAGCCGTCGCAATCGGGTTGGTCAATGAACCAAGGTACACCAAAAACGGTCACCTTATCTGGAATCTGGAAGATGAAACTGGCGAATTGACATGCCTCCTCACCAAGAGGAAAGGTGTCGACAGAGATCGGGCCCATGAACAAATCCTCGAAGCAGGACTAATGCCCGATGACGTGCTTGGAGTATCGGGTACATTCAGCCAAACAGGAGACATGTTTTACGTCGACGACTTGCACTTTCCAATGAAGGAGCGCCATGTTAAAGCAAGTTCAGAACATGGGGTCAGCGTCGCTTTCATTTCAGATATCCACGTTGGTTCCAAGACCTTCCTAGAAGCGCAATGGCACAAAATGGTACGATGGTTTCACACCGACCCACTGGCGAAGACGATCAAATACCTCATCCTCTCAGGGGATTGTGTTGATGGGGTCGGTATTTATCCAGGCCAAGACAGTGAACTATCGATTCCAGATCTGTTTGGACAGTACCAAGAATTTGCTCGCCTGTTAGAACTCCTCCCCGATTGGGTCGAATGTGTCATGCTCCCAGGAAATCACGACGCAGTTCGCCCAGCCGAACCACAGCCTACTTTTGAAAAGGACATTCAACAAGATTACAACGCTACGACCTTCGTTGGAAATCCATGTGACTTTTCCCTCCACGGAGTGCGTTTACTGTCCTACCATGGTAAATCAATTGACGACTTCGTAGCTGGATTGCGAACAGTGACCTATGCCGACCCTGTTGAAGCGATGAGACAGATGCTCCGTCGGCGGCATTTAGCCCCCCAATGGGGTGGAAAAACCCCATTGTCTCCAGAACCGGAAGATGGCTTGGTTATTCGTGAGGTCCCTGATATTTTTGTCACAGGCCACGTTCATGGCCATGCATGCGTTGATTTCAAGGGTACAACACTGATTTGTTCAAGCACTTGGCAAGATCAGACTTCTTACCAACGAATGCTCGGTTTCCAACCGAAACCATGTATGCTCACAATTGTCAACCTCAAAAGTCACGCAACGACAGCAATACCCTTTGCGTGATTTTTTCAAAGGCCCAAATAGGGTGCGATGGCGGAAAGATTCTTGCCCATAACGATTGGAACCTTAGCATCTTCAAACGCACCGATGGATGACTCCCGTGTTGGATTAAAACCAATGAAATGACTGCCTTCAATGTGCATTGAAAGGTCCATTTCAGAATCACCAACGCTGATGCATCCTTGTGGTTCAAGACCGTTCATCGACAAGAGACGTTCGATAACCTCACCTTTCCCAGTGGCATGGAGTCGGCATACGCCTTCATCCCCCAGGGTATCATCTGCATTGAATTCAAATCCATTTGCAATCCAGTCATCAACCTTGAGCATGGCAGCAATGGAGGCGACGAAGAGGTCGACACCAGCACTTACGATAGCGACAAAAATACCTTTTTCTTGGAGTTTAAGGACAAGATCTCGTGCCCCATCCATCAATTGCACACCAGCGTATGCACGGAAGAGATCATCTCTGTGTATTGGATCTTCAATCGATTTCCATTTGATGATGTCCAATCGCATGAATTCAACATCTGAAATCTCACCACGGATGAACCGTTGAAGATTCTCCGAGTTATCAGTCCCGAAGTGATCGTGAAGGGTCCGCCAAGAGCTGACAGCGTCGACCAACACTCCATCGCAGTCAAAGACAACACAGGTGACATCGGTGAGCGGTTTCACAACATCACTGGTCGCCATACTCTAGGGAGTGGCAACTGCCTTGAAAGGCTTCGCAAGCAGTTGAAGAGGAGGAAAGGAGCACAAGGCAAAGAAAAGTGGGGGTTCCGAAGACAGAGGGCCCCTTTCGGAAACCCTCTGCGTTCGGGCAGGTTCTCCACCTTGAGGTGGATCATCCCATCACTGGGATGCTGGGAGACAAGAGGGAAAGGGGTCGAAACCCCTTTCCCTAATGCGTCCGGTTGTCGTTACGTTTGACCTGAATCAAGCCTTTAGATCGTATGACAAGCCACTCCAGGAGCGCAGAAGCGCACCTTGACCGACGCTAGGAGCGTAGGATAGAGTGATTGTAACATCTTCTAGAGGTGTTCCATCAGCAGCGTGGGTTCGCACAAAGATTGTGTCTCCGGTGTTGAAGGTAGAGACTGAGTCGCTTCCTTCCTTGTTCACCTGGTCGACAAAGGTGATGAATTCATCACTGTTGTCGGGGTTGAACCCGTAGACACCATTTGTGTCAGCCATGTTTGCTTCAACAATTGCTGTGTTACCATCACCATCGGTGTAGATCACACGGAGTACAACTGCTTGTGTAGCCAAGTCGGTTTCAGACGACTGCACTGTAATTCTCCAGTGGCCAGTATCAGCATCGAAGCCATCGATGTCCTCGATGTCGAAGGTGACCCGAGGGACACCCTTGACGTCGGTTTCAGCGAGGCTGCTTGCCCAGACGTAGATAACACCTGAGAGCACCACTGTGATTGCAACCATCAAGATGGTAGCGATCACTGGGCTCACTGCGGCATTGTCGTCAACCATGGTCACGGCGACTTCGTCTTCATCGTCAGCACGGCGGCTGGAGAAGGCGAGGGCGCTCACAAAGAGACCAGTTAGGCTGACTACAACGATGCTAGGTGCAAACGATGGGACCGAGCTTGCTCCGATTGTACGGACGACGCTTGGGAGCGATTGTCCAGTAGCCTCGAAGTTGCTTGGTGGCTGGTTGGCATGGTTACAGACCGAACCGTTCTCAAGGGACGTCATCCGGTTGTTACACCAGTTGCTGTCCTCAAGCAGTGGTCGGCGCTCGGAGGTCTGAGTAGCGTTGCTACCGTACTGTCCAGGCTTGGACCAGTCAGCGCCCTGGATGCCGTTGTTGTTGGCACGGTGGGATGCTGGGTCGTCAGTCTGGAAGCGATCCGAGGATGCTGCAGTCAAGTCACATGGGTTGTTCAAGCAAGTCACAACGTCCATTTCAACCCACACATTGGAGGTATCCTTGGTGATGTAAACCAGTTCGTCGAATTCAACGATTGTTCCGTAGGATGGAACGGTGTAGAACCGAGTTTGCTCGTCTTCTGTGTGTCCGTCCGAATGGAAGGTCACAGCAAGCATGTGATCGTAGGTGAACGGTCCTTCATCGCCACCAGCGCCGACCTTCACAGTGACTGGCACGTAGGTGCCGGTCATGATGTTGGTAACGCCGTTGAAGCTGAATCCAGAGAGGCCGTCGAAGTAGTAGTCGGCGACTTGCTCACGAACGTTCTCGACACGGACACCGATTTCGATGTCGTCTTGGCCTTGTTGGTAGGCTGCGATTGGCATCAAAGTGGTGTCGTAGTTAGGCACGTAACTTGGGGCTGTGGCTGTGTCCTCGAGGACCAAACGGATCTTACAGAACTCGGATCCAGATGGACCGATTTGATGGATACCGTTGTCGTTGAGGTAGTCAATTTCCCAATCCTTAGCGTTGGTCGTTGCATCTGGAATCAGTGTGAACACGAGTTGGTCAACCACGATTGTTGTGGTGAAGTAGTTCGTGTATGTGCACTGGTCAGTAGGCGCAACAGTCCAAGTGAGGTCAGAGAGGTTGTGGTCAACATCTGTCATCACTGTGCTTAGGTCGTAGGTCAAGTTAGCGGACGACAAGTCGTCTTCCATCAAACTGATCTGCCATGGTGCAGCAGGGATGGACCCGTTAGCAGCTTCCATGACCGTACCGTTCTGTCGGTCCCAGGTAGGGATCACAGGTGCGTCGTTCACTGGAGCAACTGAGAAGTCAACATCGTAAGGTGTTGCTTCACTGTTTGCAGCAGCATTGTCAGCCAAAGTGAGGGTCACAGTACAGGTGCCACCGAGTTCGTTGTTGACGTTCTCTGTGATGACAAGTGTGTTGTTCTCGTTCACTTCGACACCGAATGCAATACAATCGGATGGAACGCTAGCGTCCCAATCGTAGGCTTGGCGAACGGGCGATTGCTCGTTTGCCATGTCACGGATGTAGGAGGAACTTGCGTTCGAAACGTTACCGAGGTACTTGCTGTGCACGCCAAATCCTTCAGCCAAGATGTTGGTGTAGATGTCATCTTGAGAGATGAGAGGCATACAGTCGGAATCGATGACGTTGCAGATCACTGGAGCGTCGTTGACGTTGGTAACCTCGAACGAGATGTTCTTGGTATCGGTCAATCCATTGCTGTCAGTAACTGTGAACTCGTAGGACATGGTACCGAATTGGTCGTCCAGAGGAGTGATGGTCACTGAGTGTCCAGTCTGAGCCCAGTCAACAAGAACATCGTCGAAAGCGACGATGTTTCCAGAGGTGGAGACCCATGCAAGTGTCGCTTCGACGTCTTGCACATCGTCAGCCAAGTCGGTCAGGCTGAAGGTGTAAGCACCAGAGTCTTCGTCCACAACAATGTCTGCTAGCGTTGTTTGAATCACTGGGCAGGCACGGGCCATGTCCAAGTTCAAGTTCACGTTGGTAGCAAGCGAAACATCCACTTGTGTTGCCCAATCGTAGGCACAGTCTGCTTCAGTCTTGATCATCACATCGTAGTTCTTAGCGAGACTTGGTGTGTTGCTGCCCTTGTAGGAGCGGTAAACAAGCACTTCATCTGCGATTGCACCAGTTGAGAGATCATCGTGCGTTAGCTCGACGGTCATGTATTCGGTGAACGATTGCAATGTGTTGCTGCTGTCGATGGTTTGTGTTGGGTGAACCGTCGATACATCTGCGGTGTTCTCACCTTGGACGATTGCCACGATGTCGATTTGGTCAGGTGTGCCACCCATTCGTGAGAATGGGATGGAAATCTCGGCTAAGTTGCCAGAGAAGTCAACATCCACTGCAGCGTTGCTGAGTGAACTTTGGCCCCAACCAAGGAAGCCGTAGCTGTACAAGCCGTAGGAAGACTCACTGTCGGCCCAAAGCACGTAGTTGGCTTGGAACGGCAAAGTGTGAGTACCACCGAGGTTGTATCCGGTGCTGCTTCCTGCGCCATCGACGCTGAGATAGATGAGCACGTCACTGGTGGAGAGATCTTCACCGGTCAAACCGATGTAGAGGTCATCCCCTTCAATGTAGGTCACCATCATGTCGTTGGTACCGTCACCGCTCATTACACCAGGCATAGCGTAGCCAGATGGATTGAGGGCGTTACCACCGTTCCAGTCAGCGTCCGATCCGTCAATGTTCATGACTTCAGGTTGGAAGTTCGTGGACACGTAGGATGCACGGGTTCCGTCAGTCGACTGAATGAGCATGCTCACTTCATTGGAAGGAGCAGTGGTCAAGTGGGTCGAGGTCATCGAGAACAGGTTCGCTTCGTCAATGGTAGCAGACGAGTCAACAATCAACTTCGAGGCGTCAATCGTGTTACCGATCGATGTCACGTAGGCGTTCGTGCCAGCGTTGATTTGGTTTGTAGCAGCGGACCAGGTCATGTTTTCGACAGTTCCTTGCGATTCCACGACTTCAAGAGCAGTGATTGCATCAACCGTACCACCGTCCCAGCGGAACGGAGAGTTTTCGACATACATGCCAACAAGTCCAGAGGCGTTCATTGGGTAAACCCACACATCGTCGCTGTCGACGACATACAGACCGGTTCCAGTTGCGCCACCATCCACGTTAGCGGTGATTGCGCTCACGGTTGCGTCATCCACGTAGACACCGTAGGAATCTCCTGTGATGGAAGCGTCACCAGTGAGGTAGAGAGCACCGCTCGTCTTGGTCACACCAGTTTCGTATCCTGCCACAGTGGTTCCAGACAGAGTCAAGGAGTCACCATTTGCATCATCAGCGTCGATTCCGTTGGTGAGGGAAGTCCCGTCACCTATGAGGGAAGATCCAACATCGACAACGTCACAGTTGCTGATCACCATAGCGGCGTCAGACAGAGTCACGATGTTCCGAGCGGAGTTAATTTGAACTCCAGAACAGTCTTCCATAACGATACCTACAGCGTTTGGTGAAACACGGCCAGCTGACAATTCAATCGAATTGTCTGCAATAACTGGACCAGCGTAGCCACCTGCAGCACCGCCTTCAACCATGAAGACATCTGTACCACCGTCGCCGTAAGAATCGCTTAGGGCTAGGCTGTATGCTCCAGCAACACTGTAGCTCACCAATGGTGAGTAATCTGCGTTGCTGGCGAAATTGTTGTAGCTGTCTGTTGTTCCATCAGGCTTTGTGATAACGATGGATGCTTCGTATCCCCAAGAATCAGTAGCAACATTCACTGCCATGACCTTGCCAGTGGCAAGAGTCGCTGTGCAGCTAGCACTTGATCTGTAGGAGTACGAGCGGATCGTACATAGCGAGGTCGTAGGCGCTGGTGGGTTGGTCAACGAGTCAAGCACGATACCGCCGTCAGCATCGATCAACGTATTGTTGTCGATTTCACCATAACCGCCATTGATATCGATTCCAGCGTGAGCTGAATCGCCGGCACCGTTGATGTTGTTGCCTGAGACCGTGAAGTCTTCAGCACTCACCAGGTAGATACCGTTGGTCAATGTGTTGATCGTGTTGTCAGAGATGACAAGACCATCGTGACCACCAGGGTATGCTGCAATTGCTCCATTGCTGGTGTCACCGGAATTGAAAGTGTTTCCAGTGATCAAAGCATTGTCAGCATCGCCGCTGCTGTAGAGCCAGACATCTGCAATTTCGCCACCATCGTTGAAGATGTTGTTCGAAATCGTGATGTTGTCTGCTCCAGTTACACCGTTGTGGTAACTGTAGTAGGCTGCACGTTCAAGCATGATACCAACACCGCAGTTGTTGAAGGTGTTACCAGAGATGATTCCGCCGTCGCCACCAGATACCTGCATGCAGATATCAGTGACTTGGATAGCGTTGTTCAACGAGGTATAACCCTTGTAGTGGGTGATGGTCGAGTTGGTAAGTGCTAGGGTTTCAACTTCCCAATTGTATTGGTTATTGTAATTGTATCCGTTCGCAATTTCAATCGTAGCGACGTTCGAGAAGATCGAATTGTTCGCAACGAATGTTGAGTACGAGTAGAAGTAATCACCGAATTGAATACCGTATGCTTCGTTGGTCGATGCATCAACGGCGATGCCATAAATGGCGGCGTCGTTCATGTAGATCTCAGACCCACCAGGGCTCTTGCTGTACCAGCGTTGGTTACCGTAGTAATCATAGACACCAGTTCCAAGCAAAGTCGTTCCGTTGAAGTTGTAATCCGTACCACCGTTAAGGTAGATGTAAGGAACGTCAACCATGACGACTTCGTTACCGAGGTCTTCCGCAATACCGCCGTAGTAACCGTATTCCTTCACAGTACCACCATCTCCGTCACTGAGCGTTCGGGAACCAGAGGTCGAGAACGATCCTTCACAAGGTGCAACAGTCTGATATGCCGTGCTGGCAGAGTACCAGCAGACACGGTGTGCGATCTTGGTTGTCAAAGCAACGGCTTCGGTGTTCCCTGCAGCATCGGTCAGCGTAGCGCCAACACTAGCGTATCGGAAATCAGCGACGTTGTTGGTGGCAGAAGTGTATGAATACGCAACTTCTGCGACGGTCATCACTTTGTAACCAGCGAGGGATGGAATGTCCTTGCCGTTCGCATCGACGGTCGCTGTCACGAAGGTCAGATCGTTTGCAACTCCGTTGGCGTCCGTAAGCCCTGCACCTGCTGCGCCGCCATCGGCGTCGAGGAGGGTTACAGTAGCGGCTGCGACAGCTACGCTGTCAGCCGTGAGGCTCACATCCAGAGTTCGCATCCGAGTGACAACACCAGATCCAGTAACATCGACGGAGTCGACATCAATGGTTCCTTCGATAAAGTCAACCATGGCACTTCCAGTAAGAACGATATCCTTTACGTTCCCCATGGTCATGTCAGTTAAAGTAAATTCGCCAGAACCAGCTGATTCGATACCGATCGCGTTGCTTGCGATCGACATGCCAGTCATCGTGACTGGATTATCGGTGTTTTGACCGTACTTGAATGCGGCTCCTGCGCTGTTGGTGACATCACCAGTGACATCTCCGTTGATGTCCTTAGTGTAGTAAACACCAGCAGAGGTTTGGCTGTCCAAATCAAGGTTAGCAAGTTCAACTGTACCGGATGCAGAACTACCGACGAGGACACCGTAGGTGCCGCCATCAACTTGCAATCCATCAATCGATGCAGCCGCTTGGCCCGTGATTTCGAGACCTGAGTCGACCGGGTTGGTCACTACGATGTTCTCGAGGACACCAGCAGCGTATCCGCCGCCGATTTCAATTCCGTTGTCCGCTCCAGTGATGGTTCCATCCTTGAAGAGAGGTGTACCTGATTCACGGACGTATTCTCCCAACTCTGCAGCGTTGTCGCTCGAACGAGCAACGAACTCCAGACGATCTTGGAAGTTGTCAGCACGGTTGTGCAGGACGTCAATGTACAGAGATACCTTGGAAATGTTGGTAGCCGAGATATCCACAGTAGGCATGGTCAAACGTGCTCCTTGGCCAGGACTCATGTAGTATGAGTAGGCGTAATCAAGGCAAACGTTGTACGAGGATGGGTATCCGCCACCATAGCCTTCAGGAGGCGTGAATGGTCCATTGGTTCCACCATGGTATGAGGTGTAGTAGTAACCCCAGTAGTGGTACGGGTACGCTGCGTAGGAACCGGTTGGGCTAACGCCGTCGATTCCTTCCCAGTCAAATCCAAACTCATCTGGTGCATAGTAGTAGCCTGGGTATCCAGGGTTCGACTGTGGGCCACCAGGCCAGTAGTTGTGCATGTAGTAGAAGTACCCCTCGAAGTTCGATCCGTATCCTGGACCGTACGAGTAACCATAGTAGTTACACGACCAACTTGGGACACCACCGGTTGCACCTGTAGCGTAGGTAGCGGTATCACCGGTACCTGAAGCTGGATCAGCAGCACCGTATGGATAGTAACCGGTATCAGAGGATTGGGTGATGTTCCAAGCGTTTCCGCTGTCGTCTTCCAATTCAATGTTGTAGCGATCAGTGATCATGTAGTACTTGCTGGTAGCGTAGTTGTATGTTGGGTGAGCGTTTCCGCCACCGTAGATACTGTTCCAGCCAACTTGCAAGTAGTCATCACCGATGTAGGTCGACAAGTCGATCTTGTAGGTCTTCCATCCAGTGTTTTCACCGCTGAGCAAAGTGCTGCGGTAAACAGTAGGAAGAGACATACCGCCGTAGATGTCAACACCAACGGTGTTGTCAGTAGCGGTGAATCCGTCAACTTGTGGAGCACCGTTGTAGGATTGGATACCCACAGCGGCGTTCTTCACGATTACGTTTTCGATGCTACCACCGGATGCTTCGACCCAAAGAGCCGTTCCAGTTTGTCCAGTGTTGATGATGCTTGAATCTGCGATGTTCACAGTTCCGCCGTTCACCATGACAGTAGCCATATCAGCGTATGATGCAGTTGCACCAAACACTGTACCGCTGTTGCTCATGATGAAAGTAGCACCAGGTCCTACAAAGAGAGCGGCACCAGTCGTGGAGTCTTGAGCGACGTCACGAAGGGTTCCACCATCAAGATTGAGAGTTCCATCTTGGATGTCGATGTGGAGTCCATAGGTGCTCGAAATAGCCTTCACTGCGCCAACTTGACCGGTGTCAGGAGACACGGTCACCTTGAGCGAACCACCGTCACTGATTGTTAGGACAGGAGACGATGTAGCTGTGCTCTTCACCTTTAGAACGGATCCGAGAAGGACGATGTTGCATCCATCAAGCGTCAGGTCTGCAGCCAAGGTCATTGGCGTGCTGTCGAACACATATGCGTTCAGTGTTGGGTTGTATGTTGTTGCAAGGGTCGTGTTAGCTGCGATCCATGCACAGTCCATACCAGCTGCGTCGAATTCCACTGGAGCGGGTTCGAGGAGGAGGTCAATCGTGTCTCCAACGGTGTAGGTACCATCTGTAGGGTACCATGAATCCGTGTAGAGGGTTTCGTTTTGACCTGCTGCACCGAATGCTCGCAAGTTGTGGTCGTCGTATGCATTACCTGATTCATCAGATGTGATGACCCAGACAGTTGCTTCACCAGTAGCATCGGTGACGTGGGATCCAACTTCAAAGAGTTCGGAACCCGATCCATCAACGAGAGTAGCGGTGACGTAGTGACCTGATTTATAAATCACAGAAGCGACACCGTTGACCAAAGCATTACGGTAGGTGAAAGCGCTCGCAAGACCGCCGTACCAAACTTCCGAAGAGGAAGAGGCCGTAACCTTGCCATCAGCACCAGCATAAGGTGAGGTAGCTCCATCCACGAGAACCTGGATGAGGCGAACATCAGAGTTGGTGTCTGCGTAAGCAAAGTCAGCAAGTCCAGTACCGGACGTTGTAACATCTGTCACACCGATGGTAACATCAGAGTAGCGTGCGTAAACCATTGGGGTCACGGTATCGCTGTGGCTGAAGTCTCCGTCTTCGAGTGTAACCGTGTTCGCTGCGATGGAACAGCCGTTGGAGCTGAGCGCATCTGCAGTAACCGACAACATGTGGACATTCCAACCGCAACCGCTCACCGAAATGGTGGTGGCAACGAGGTTTTCCATAGAGACGAGCGTTGAAGTGATCGCGTTTCCAGTCATGGAGAAGGTCCCCATGGTCATGCTGTCAAAGGTACCAGGTTGAACGCGGGTCATGACGGTGTTACCAACGGTAACGTCATCGAAGACTGCGTTGTCAGCGGATGGCCCGTTACCGGTGCTGGATGTGCCACCAGGGGTGATCATCATCATAGCGGTTCCGAAGTCCACTGTGTTCATCGAGATAGCGTCCATTGCTTCGATTGAAACCGTAGCATAGTCATCTGCGTCGAAGTTGAACAAAGTAACTTCACTGCCGCTGCCTGCTGCGGAACTGAATGCAGTTCCAGTAGCGATGGTGCCACCGCCAGGGAGAGAAGCGGTGGTTGTAGCGGTCACGTTGCTGACAGTCACGGATGCGAAGTCGACATCGATGAGGTTGACGTATGCGTTTTGCACGGTAGTGTTCTCAAGGAAGAGAGAACCACCAGTCGAACCAGCTACGTTGACGATTGCTCCACCTGCGGCTGAGCCGAGTGTGTTACAATCTTTCATGACACCTTCAGTTAGGGTAGCAACTGTGTCTGCTGCAAAGTCGAAACACGACGAGGAAGCCCCATCGACGTTGAAGTTGCTCATGGACACAACTGTGCCTAGCCCGCTTCCGTGAGTGAAAGCAGAACCGACATTGGTGAACGTCACATGATCCATCGTGAAGTTACCAACGTTCGAGTTGGTGCTCGGCGAGGAACCGTGGCGTGAACCAGCGGCAATTGCAGCGTCTGTTGTGTTCTTGAAGTCAACATAGTTGAAGACGTGTCGATCATCGGTGTCAGCGGCGCAAGCACCGGTGAAAGCCATTCCTTTCCATTCAATAGGGTTTAGTGGTGTTCCATCAAGACCCTCGAAGAGGATGTGGTCGGTGCTGTTACCGTTGAGCGTCATCTTGTCGCATGTTCCGTCAAAGGAGATTCCTTTGCCTTCTGCGACTTGAATAATAACACCTGGTTGGATCGTCAAATCAGCCGAAATGGTGAGGTAGTCGCCACTTGGGTTGACTCGAATTGGGCTGTCGGTGATGTCCCAAGTCGTATCTTGAGTGATGTCCGAGGTGACGTCCGTACCCTTACCTTCGAAAGGCATGGTTCGGTAGTAAACACCACAATCCATGGAGGAGCTCTGGTAGCAATAGTATGTGCCGTAGTACGAGTAGTATGGTGCAATCGTACCTGCTCGAGCGAAGGAGCTCGCTGTGGTAGGCAACTGAGGCATGTTTCCATACCACGTGGTCATACTGCGAACCAATGCCGTGGAACCGGTGCTTACGAAGTGCATGTTTCCATGCCGTCCGAGGTTGATCCGGTCGTTAGCGTCGGTGTAGTTGTAGTCCGTACCAAAGTAGGTGAAGTTGAATCCTTCTGGCATAGCAATGTTATCAGCACACTTGTTGGCCCATGTGTTCCAGTAGTAGCTGGAGGAACAGTAGTAACCAGATGGGTTTCCACCGGATGAACCCATGATGTCAGATGCATCAGCGTTCACTAAGCCAGTGAGTCCACGGTCAAACGTCTCGTAGCCGCTACCGGTCGAACTGGTCGCAATTCGGTAGTTGGCTGGGTGAGGGTTTGTTCCGGTGATGTATTGCGTACTGGTACGATGTCGGATGGTTTGTCCCATGGTTCGGGTTTGATCCATGAAACCTACGGTTGCGGCATCGTACGAGTTGGTACAAGCATCGTCGTACTTGAATTCAATTTCGTTTGTCACGTCATAGAAGACAGCTTGGTAAGTACAGGTGTCCGTTGTGGAGTAACCCATATCTCGCCATTCGACGATAAACATCTTGTTTGGATCACCAACAGAGAAGGTCTCGGTCGTGGTTGTCTTTGTGTTGACAGCGACTGTTGAAACGTCTTGTGCCTTGAGGTAGTACTCAACAGAGTCGCCACGTTCAAGATCTTCGACGTTAGCAGACCAGTCACATGATGACAAAACACATTGTGCACGTGTCGAGCCAGACTCTTGAGTCATGACAACAGCGGTCCAGGAACCAGCGGAGCCGCCATCAGGCGTCACGCGGTAGTAGGCTGTTGGGCCGACACCAGCAGATGTGCTGACGTTGAGTCCTGCAGGTGGGTCGCCACCGTCAGAGAGGCTCGCTGTGATCGTTCGGTCCTTGCTGTGGGAATCAGCAAGAGCGGAATGGGTGAATACAGGTGCGAACGTATCAGGCGTTGGTGCGACGTTACCGATCTTGTAGGTGACATCACCAGTAGAGGCGATGCGGCCGTAATAGCCCATACCGAGTGCAAACCCGCTCCACTTGTAAGAGGTGACACCGGAGTATGCACCTGCATAGTAGTAAGCCGGAGAGCAAGCGTCTCGGGAACTGTAAGGGCTGCGGAAGAAGTGAGTGAAACCATTGCTGGTCACGCACAAACGGTTCGCATTCGTTCCAGCGCCGCCAGTTTCGTTTCCGAAACCAAACTTACCAAACATACCACCGTAGTCAGAACCGAGGGTGATTTTGTAGGCGTTGGTGTAACCGTAGCTCGTACTGGAGTCAGCGGAAGTACCGCCAGACACTGCGCTGTCGATGGAGGTCGAGGAACCGATACCAACCATTGCAAAGGAATCGCTTACACTGTCGTAAAGGAACATTAGGTTCATTCCAGGTCCGTCAGCTGCAGAGATGGTAAGATAACCACCATCGTCCTTGTGCAGTAAATCAATGTTCGATCGGGTACCACCGGTACCTTGGGAACCGGAAGATGCAGTGGTCGTGTGCTGCGCAACCCAGTTGCCGTAGAAGTAGTAGGATGACGAGTAGAAGCAAGAGCTGCTACCTGTTCCACAGGACGAAGTGTCGAATTCGAAGTAGAATTCATCGCTGCCGTCGAAGTGAGTCATCTGTCGGTCGAAGAATTGGGCTGCACTTGGCGAATAATAGTTCGCTGCGTGGACATCAGTTGTCAACACAGTGAGTTTCTTATCCTCGCCTGCATCTGTAACATCCTCTACAGCGAAGTAGTAGGGTGTTGGTGCAGTTTGAGAGCCTGTGAGCACTGGATCGTATCCAACGTTGGCACCGCCAGCGGTGTTGAGATCCTGGAACTTCCAGTAATACTGGACATAGTCACCTGCTGCGATCGTTCCAGTTGCTGCCTTGAATTGGCATTCAGAGCTGGACGAGGCACATGTACCGATGCTTGTAGCAGTCACACTGGTGTAAGTTCCATTGTTGAGTGCATAGTTAAGCGTTGGTGCGTTAGCAGTAGTGGTGTCAATTCCTGACATATCGGTAATGGTCGTGAAGAAGGTGCGAGCGCCTTCGACGTACGATGTTAGTCCCGAGTAAGGTACGAATCCAGACAATGGAGCGTCTGTGTCCGAGCCGCCAGAATAAACAACCTGAATCCAGGAGTTCGATGAACCACCGGAGTAAGTTCGCTCATAAACGTAGCCCGTAGCGGTCGTACGCTGTCCGATAGCGACTGTGTCTGAGTTTGTTTGAGCAGCCGTGATGTATCCTGAAGATGTACCTGAAGCACATGTGGCTGCAGTGGTACAGAAGTTGGTTGTGTACATGCCACCGGAGTATGATCCGAGGGTGTGAGTACCTGCTGCGGCACTGTTCCAGATGGATCGAATAATTCCACGCCCGTTCGCAGTGTTGTAAGCAGATCCAGTAATGATTTTGCTGGTCGGCATAGCGCCAGAGCACGTAGCAGTCGGAATGGTATGGGTGTACGAAGACATGGAAGCTGTTCCACAGTCTTCCAGGACCGCCGCAGTGATCACCTTGCTGTTAGAGCCACTTTTGTAGCTGTAAGTCTGCTTGTGACTGATGGAATCAACCGTTGCGCCAGTTGGAAGTGCATTGGAAGAACTGAATGTATATCGTTGCCAAGACATGTAACGCATCGATCCGTAATAACTGTAAGTATAACGGTAAGAATTGCTGTAGCAGTTTCGATAGTATCGGTAACAGTATCCACCAGCGTTGCTGTAGACCTTGATGGTTGGGTCGATAGCAAGCGGGAACACACGGTCATCAGACATCAACCAATCTGCTTCCACTGCGGTCGTGATGACCACTTGTGGACCGAAGACCTGGATGAAGAATGTGGCCATGTATGGCCCTTCTGAACCCTCTTCAATTACGACAGGAACGGGGATCTCAGCAAGGAGTTCGCCTGTTTCCATGTGGCGGATTTCAAGGGATTCTTGAGTTTGAGTCATCTCTTCACCGAGCATTGTATCGCCGAGGTAAAGTGCATAGCCTGAAGGAATTTGCATTGTTTCAGATAGACCGAACCAAGCTGCATTTGGCTCAAGAACAGGTCGCTCGCGGATGACGAGGTTCTGCTTGAGTTGTGTCGACTCGACTGTGTAGTCAAGGTCGAAACCTTCTGCAATTGGGTACCTTAGGACGTTGCCACCTACGGTCACGCCTTCTTCCGAAGGAGCGACGTGGTACGGCTGTGGCGCAGTGCCAGTTTCGTCCAAGGTCACGATCATTGGTGCGATTCCAGTGATGATTGGGTCAACAAATTGGTTCGGTTGAACCGCAACACCGTAAGCCATTTCAGGAGCGAAATGGGTTCCGAAGCTGTTTTCTGTTACTTCCCAACCGTTGGATGTAGCGACGACATTCAAATCAATGTCTTGCCATGCACCACTGTCCGCCATGAAGTGGACTGGCGTAGCGTGATTTAGCTGCGCAAATTTGCCATCTTCTGTGACGTAGGTCTTGGTCGTTTGGTCTCTCATGCCGATCAGTTCATCGGATGGTTCATATTCGTAATCAGTCTTAACAGCTTCTGGCAGTGCAAAGAAATCTTTCTCTGCTGTGGTGTTTGAATCAACAAACTCCACGTCACTTGCGTTGTTATCGACGAACCCAGCCATAGGCATGAGGGCCATCAAAGCGCACAACAAAAGTGCGATGCCAATGCCGCTGAAGACTGACGTTTTCTTGGTATTCTTATTTCCCAACATGTGTCATTCACCCATACGGATTGTATGCAAAGCATCCCACGCTTTGAACCCTTTATAGGAGTTGGGGTGCAAAATCTTTGAATTTCAACATTGAGATACATAACCTAACCGGGTTACAGAGGAGCATTTCACCGTGCAAACACCCATTATCCCGGAGGCACGAAATTGTCGCCAAAAAACCATTGATATGTTCGAAGAAGAAAGGTCACCGACCAACCTGGAGAGCAGGTCATCGATTAGGAGATGGGAAAGGCCGCAGATCGTGTCTGAAAGTACCTTTACAGAAAGTGAAAAATAACTTTCACTTCTAAAAATAGAAAGAACAAAAAAAAAGGGGGGGCTGAGGAGGCCGTCGAAACGGCCCCCTCAGCGGCACTTCCCCTCGTAAGGGGACGGTTAGCTTAGAGGTAGTCAGAGGCTGTGATCAGTAATCCCAGTTCTCTTTGCCCTCTTCACCCTCGCCACCACGGGAAAGGATGAATGCTCCAGCAATAAAGGCTACAAGGACAACGCCACCAATAACGCCCCAGGTCCAAGTAGGGACCTCGGATGCGGTAACATCGCCTGTAACGTTGGTTCCATCATCGATGTTCGATGTGTCTGCATCACGTTGGTAATCGATGCTGTTGAGGTGACCTGCTGCTGCAGTGTTTCCTAGAGCGTCGACTGGTACCGCTGTGAAGTAGTACGTGTAGGTTCCAGCAGCGGTTGGCTTGTCGATCTCAACATCTGTTGTGAGGGTTGATGCACATGTGCTTGGCATGTTAGCTGCATTGAATGTACCACGTTGGTAGCACACGTTCCATGAAGCAACATCCGAAGTTTCGCCTGTTGCTTCCCAGTCAATGACCCACATCTCACCGCTTTCAGACACTGAGAAGTCCATAGCGGAAACACCGCCATCAACGGACTTGTCTGCTGTGACATTGGCGACACCCTTTGGGGTGCTGCATCCAACGCTGTTGCAGATTTCAACAACAACGCTGTAGAAAGCGCCGTGTTCAGTGTTTGATCCCGAGTATGAGAAGGTGCTGATTCCAACGCCAAGGCCTGTGGAGAACGCATCAGCGCATCCAGCCTCGCCTTCACAAATGGTGATGTCAATGCTGTCCGTATTGAGCATGGTTCCATCGACGCCCCAATTGAGGACAATGGCACCACCCTTAGCGGCAGCAGCACTGAAACCAGTGATGCTTGCGTCAGGAACGTCTGCTACAGCGAGGGATCCACCCATAAGCACCAACGCACCTTGCGACAACACAGGGCTGTCTGTAGGAAGTACGTAAGCGAACATTTCAGTGGTTGCGTCAACATCAAGTGCTTGCGAGGAGATCAGCGTCCAAAGTCCAGCATCGGTGACGTACCAGAGCGAAGTGGCTCCGATGTCCTTTGCCACTGTGACATCCATCGATTGTTCGAGGATATCGCCAGCAGAGTAGGTTGTACCAGGAACGTAATCAACAGCACCAACGGCGCTGTATGTGCCAGAGTAAGATGGAAGTTCCTTGTTTGCATAGTTTGCAAGGTCTGCATCGGTAGCGGTTAGCGTGAATGCATCAGGTGCGTAGTACTTGATTCCGTAACTCACGGTGATACCGGAGGCAGTGGTGGCAGATGCGCCACCGTTGTTCCAGATTTGAAGCATCAGTTCTTCGCTTGTCGAACCGCCGTTAGCATCGTAAACAGTAAACGAGACCGGGAAGTTGGTGACATACGATTCCATGATCATCACTGAGCATGTGAGGGATTCTGGTCCACGTTCGCAGCCAGGAAGAGCGTTGCCAGAGTTGGACCACGAGTATTCAAGACCCATACCGGATGGATCATCAACATCGAAGACTTGCGCAGACATCTGAAGAGGTTGTTCTTGGCCTGTGAACAAGGCACCTTCATTCATCAAGTCAAGGGACAAGATGAGAGGATTGTTGTTTCGGACATCCACAGTCATGCTTCGATCGTTGTTTGACGGTCGTGCATCGGTTGTCTTTTGTTCGAGGGTCAACAGTGCATCGAATGTGTGTTCTCCGCTGTCTAATGTCACCATCAAGCAAGCGTATCCATTCAGTTCTGCACCGCCCATAGGGTTACCATCTGCATCCAAGATTGCGCCTGTACCGAGTGGTTTGTACATGTAAGCAGGTTCGACACCAGCCTCGCAAGAATTAGCGACAACTGTGGTTTCAGTACCCATAGCATCGGTTACTGTGAGCGAAACATTCCAATCATAGTTGACGGATGCGTCACTGCCTCGGTGTTCGACTTCCACATGGAAGAAAGAAACACCAACATTGAGGTCCGCAGGTGCGTCATCACTCATCATGCTGGTCGGGTTTCCTGTTCCATCAGCGTTGTAGCCTTGGGCCACGGTCATACGTGAAACACGAATGTCGTGGTAGGTTTGTGCGCTTCCGAGAATTTCATCTTGATCGGTGGTCGGATAGGAATCTTGGGTAAAGTCTTCTTCACAAATGTTATTCAGAGTCTCGTTGTTCGTTGGGTCCGTCGTAACACAGCTGTCAAATTGACTGTATTGAGTGAAACCAATCAACTGGGCTTGGAGGCCGTAACTCGCATCAGCGTTTGTTGCATCGAAGGTGAGTTCCCCACCAAAGGTCCATTCGGTCAGGTATGAAAGGACCATGCGGCTTGAGTTGGTTGTGGTTGGAGGCTCAGTAGAGAAGTCAGCGTATGTTTCAACGATGGTTGAAGTTCCAACAGAAACATCGTAAAATGCATCTGCGTTGAGGTCTGTTCCGTCAGTGGACTGAAGAGCAGTAATGTCGCCGAATCCTTTGAGGCGGACAGTTACGTTTCGAGGCGTGAAGGTATCAGAACCGTTCGCGAGAACAGTCATTGTCCAGGCCTTAGCGCCTGCGCCAGTTTCAGCGGTTTCTCCGGAATCCCAAGAGAGGTCGACTTGAATGTCGTACCAGTTGACAACGCTGACCTCGATGGTCTGACCGTCGTTGCCTGCATCTGTGTCACTTGGAGTGTCAGCGACAACTTGAATGATGTATTCTCCAACGACTGGCGTCCATACAATTGGATTGCCTGCGTACTGGAGGGTGTACTTGCCACCGCCAAGGACGCTGGAAGCAGCGAGGGATGTGAAGTCACAAAGAGCAGCAGATCCACAGATGACATCTGTGTTTGCCCATTCGAGGTCATTTCCTGCAGAATCCTTTGCAATCATGGTTGGAGCACCGTTGCCATCAGAAAGCCAGACACTAACAGTGTAGGACAATTCAGTGATGTCAACATCGCCGCTGTTCTGGATGTAGGCTTCGAAATTTGTGATTTCGCCTGCATTCAGGGTGTTACGGCAACCTGCGTTTGTACAGGTGGTTTCTTTCGGGCTTGTAATTGCGATGACTTCTGCGTCTACGCCCGCACGGGCGCTGCTGTCGTCAACATCAATATTTTCTTGCAGCTCGGTGAGGTCGAAGTTAGCCATTAGACTAAGCATCAACATTGCAACGAGTATCATAGGGGTTGTTTTGTTCATTTCAATACCTCCGATGGTTCGGTACTCCTCGGCACATCATGCGCCGTATTTATACTATAGGAACAATGTGTGATGAAATGAAACCTCGAAAAAGGCTACTATTTGAGCGGGGGAAGACCCCAGTCCCCCGATTGAACCAGCGATAGAGCATCGAGTTTGTACTTGATACCGTTGCAAAGAAACATGCGACGGCTGATTTTATTGGCCTGTCCAAAAGAAATCATCCTTACAAAAATGAACATTAGGACTCTCTGAGAGCCGCTGAGGGAGGAATCATCGAGGCTTTGCGAATCGGATAGGCGGTCGCCAGGAGAACCAAGACTAAACCACCGAGAACAACCGAAAAGATTGACGCATAAGGCAAACTAAACTCAGCACCTTGATCCTTCCAAAAGGTATCGTACAACGCCCGATGGAAGCCTACGGCGATGATGGCACCGTTGAGCATACCGAACACAGCCACCCATACCACCTCGACCATGAACGTAGCCATCACCATGCTGCGGCGGTAGCCGAGGGCGCGCAACACACCGATGGTTTTGGTACGCTCTGAGACTGAGCGCACGGTGACAACACCAATACCAGCGATGCCGACAATCAATCCAAGGGCGAGGTAGGCTTCAAAAATTGCAAGGATAGCCAAAACCAGTGATTGGAGGACCATCACCTCGTCAGCAATCACAACGACTTGAACACCCTCGCCGTTCAGACCTTCTTCTAAATCGGTTGCCAACTCCGAGGTGGCTTTGCGGACCTCGCTTGTTTTCCCCATTGGTGCAAACCCATCATCACCAGCGTCGAAGCCTTCACTTGCAACCGCTTGGCCATCAACGCTGACGTACATTCGAGTGAGTCGCCCATCGAACTGATCAACGGCTACATCGCCCGGGATCCAAACCCCTGCAGAGAACAGGTACGACGACTGTTCGAGGAAGCCAGCAATCTTGACATTTTTTGTGTTTCCTGGATTTGAGGTATCAATTAGCAAAATTGATTCTCCAATTGAAAAACTAAGCCTTGAAAGCCCGGTCCCATCAGCCACAGATTCAAGGCCGAAGGAAGCATCCACGAACACCAAATCTTCTCGCGATTCAACCGTGATCCAAGCTTCTTTTTCGGTCTCACCAAGGCTTGAATCCCATTGGTAAAGCGGCAGACCACCATGCTGGGAAAAGTTTTCATCGAACCCTCTGAGAAGGTAAGGCATACGCTCACCATCATCGTTCTCCAAAAACACTTGACTCCGATGTATTCGAGCGACTGAGTCAATCGAATCTGCAACGGGAGAAGAAAGGTTCCAATCATCTGGATTCATAGGCAATTCGATTGGCCGGGAACGGGACCCTGTGAGCAGAAGTTCATAGTCGCCCTCCGCTTCTTCGACGAAGGAACTGGAGTAGTTGTCAAACTGTTCAGCATAGCCACTGAGGACAATCACTGAAAACACCGTAATGGAAAACATCCCCATCACCACAGCGGTTCGAACAGGTGCAGCCAGAGGATGGGCCAAAGCGACAGGCAGAACAGGCCCGAAACGCTTGGTCAGAAGTTTAGATTTACCTAAACGGCCAACCAAGAGAGGTGCTGCACTCGTCAGCAACAAGACCCCAGCGAACACTTCAACAAGACCCAGAACAATGAAGGAAAGTTCATCAGGAGTCATTTCTTTTCGGACCGGGTCGATGCTGTTGAGTCCAACCGTCCAGATGAGCAAACAAAGTCCGAGCACAGCCAAGGTGTTCCGACCTGCATGGCGATGGAGGTTGGACCACGCCGTTGTACGGTTCTTGAGCACCGTTGGGAGTTCCAATGTCAACAATGGCACACCCGAAATCAGCAAGCACACCCCGGCGACCACCCAAGCGAAGTAGGCGATGGAACTGTCGAAACCGACCACTGCAAGCAGGGCGAGGCACAGTAAAGCAGACCCGAAAAAGAGAATTTGCATCAAGATGAGCATCCACGACACCGATCCTGAAATCGCTTCACGTCCGCCGCGAAGCGCCACGACAATGTTGGTGCGAGCGGTCCAAACCGCAGTTGACCACAGGGTGATTAAGGCCAATAAAAAGCCCCAAGCCCAACCTGCAAACACCGAACTCCATGTCCACTGGAACAAGAAAAGACTCGAACCCACTGAACTGAAGATGTTCTGGAAACCAATGCTGATGAACCAGGCAAGCCCCAAGCCTACAAAGGAGCCGAGCGCAGATGCCAGCCCTGCAACCATTGCCCCTTCCATCACCGCAAGTGACCGTGCATCGGATTGTGACATGCCAAGCGAGCGCAGGGTTCCAAATTCGCTGCGACGGGACTCGGCGAGCATCAAAACGATGGTCAGCACAAGAAGAACACCCGCTGCGATGGTGAACGAACCGAAGACGAGGAACATGGCTGCAAGAAGACCCGAGGATTCTGCGGCTAATGCTGCAGCGTCTACTTTGACGGCTTGTACGTTGAGGTTGAGGTCAGAGGCTGTGGCTCGGTGATCAAACCACGCACTGATTGAGGAAGCCGTGCCGTTTTCGCTTGAAGTGTTTGATGTTAGAACGAGAAGGTTTCGTTCATCATCTGCTGCTGAAGACAACTGTTCTGCGTCTTGAAGTGAAATCAAGCCAAGCACCACGCCGTCCAAATCTGAGAGCCCTTCAAGGCCCTCAACTTCCGTGTAGTAGCCAGAATGATTCAGTCGGTAGGCCGTATCGTCACCAAAAGCATAGGGGATCAAGCCTTTCAACCAAAACTCGCTTTGTCCAAGATCAAGGTTCAAATCTTGAAGCCGTTCACTGATTAAAACCGATCCATTGTCAACCAAAACTGGTGCGGTGCTTCCCCCAAAGGAAAGGAGCATCTGCGGCATGGTACCAAAACCACCGGCGCTTGAAAGAACAGGGAGTCGGAGGGATTCAACCTCCCCAGAGGTGCCATCCCAACGAAGCAATCCCCCATCGAAACTGCACCAATGCTCCACTGGAGTAAAGAGGGAAATCGAAGCACTGCCATCGCATCGAGCGTGCAGTGGCAGTGAAGCGGAAGTGGGGGTTGATTCTGGCCAACCTTCACCGTCATGTATTGAAAATTCACTGGTGAGGTTGACTTCACTGGCGTGATAGCGTTCAATTGACAACAAACCTTCGACTTCGAGGTACATTCCCTCATCAACAATAAATTCCAGACCCAATATTTTGGAAGGTGTGGGTACATTGATTTGCCTTTGTTCATGGGTTGACAAGTCAAAAGAGAAATGATGTAATATCAACGCATCAGCTGTGCTTTCCACAGCCAACCAGCCTTCGGCTTCAGAAGCAACGGCGTAAAATTGACCTTCTGCGTCGTATGCAGCCCACTCATCGTCCTCAACATGGTTTTCAGATCCAACGACCAGTCCATTTGCATGTGCAGCTGCACCGTATTGACCATCGCTTGACAGCGTGAAGTCGTGGACCATGCCTCCATCGGGCACACGCCACATCCATGCATCACCCGAACCAGCGGTTTGGAATCCAAGACCGGTCCCCGTAGCGTGCCACAGGCTGCGTTCGCCAGCCTCTAAGTCAGTCACAGCATTTGAGGCAAGGGTAAGCAAAGGCTCGTCATCGAAATTAAATTCAATCAGTGGCACCTGAAGAACTTCCAACACTGAATCAAAACCAAGAAGCGTGCTGTTTTCACGCAAGGACACAACATCTTCGCCCGCAATGCGGCCCAAGCCCCGGTTGGATGAAACACTGATTGCTCCAGTCGAGGCATCAACGTCGATGTTCAAACCGACGTCTTCTGCCGTCAAAGCCTGATCGAGGTGGCTTTCCAAAGCCTCAACGAGGGGCGGGATGGCATCTGCGCCGTCATGGGAAGAAGCAACGGCATAATGAATCGAATTGATTTCCCCTTCCATGCGTTGCAAACGTTGCGCCGTGGAAAGGTCTGTGAACACTGCAGGCGATGAAAGACCAGCCGCAGCACCTTGGCCTTGGTTTTGAACCACTTTGGCTACTGTTGCATTCTGAGTGACTCGTTCTCGTTGATTGTCTTGGGTGACGTACCAGCCCAATTCGACAACGGCTCCTTCGACGAGTGTGAGTTCCTCAGCCAGAACTTCATTGACTACGATGCTCAAAGGACGTTCTGGGCCGTTAAGTGCTTCAATTTCGGCGTATCTTATGCCGCTTTCACCACCGATGTGAGGCCAGATCTCTTCCGCATCAATGGTCCCGTTGAAGGCCAACCATGTGACGCTGGGAATCGAACGGTGGTCGCTCTGCATGCTGGCGCCTGCAACAATCCCTTGCTGCTGACCAATCACCTTTGATTGAAGCGTGGGATCAGCCTTGGCAGCAGCCCACACCTCAGAGGCGACGCGCTCCTCAAGTCTGATGCGCTCTCCTGTTGAAAGGTCAAGGCCTGAAATGGTGATGTCCGATTCACCCCAGGCACCTTCGACTTCGTACTGCACCGTGGCATCCAATGAATCGCCAACAACCAATGACGAGGTGATGATGGAAGAGGCAATAATCAAACCCAGCATCAACAAAGCGGCCTGACGTTTACGACGCAGCACCGTCTCGCGAGCGATCCTCCAAACAACAAGGCGCTGTGGGACAAGGAGAGGTTGAACGAACACGAGCGAAAGGATGCCAAAGGAAAAGGCTCCAACCCATCGCGTAGCCCCATCGACTGAGCACCAGTCCAAGACCATGAACGACAGACCGGCATCAAGCACGGGCACGGCCATCAGGCTAGCAACGGTGAACAGAGAGATGTGATGGGTGCGCGTCAATGTCCAGGTTGCGACAGCAGCAAGGAGTGCTACACACGCAAGCAGCATGACAAGCGCAACGAGCAGGTTCATTCCTCCTCGCTTCGAAGGGAATCCTTCACAATCAAACCATCTTCCATGTAGAGGATACGATCGCACAGGTCCGCTATGATTGAATCGTGTGTGACGATGAGAAAAGCGGTTTGATGTTCAAGGTTGATCCGTTTGAGGAGGGTGAGAACTTCGGTTGATGTTCGGGAATCAAGATTCCCTGTCGGTTCGTCGCAAAGGACAACAGCCGGGCGATGGACGATTGCACGTGCGATTGCGACGCGCTGTTGTTGACCGCCAGAGAGTTCTGCTGGCCGGTGTTGGCTTCGATCGCCGAGGCCTACGTCGTTGAGTGCTTCCAAAGCACGGGTTCGCGCTTCATTTGCAGAGGTACCGAGCAACAACAAAGGTAATTCTACATTTTCAACAGCTGAAAGCACGGGGAGGAGATTGAAATCTTGGAAAATGAAACCAAGATGCTTGGAGCGCATGGTGGTTCGTTCGTTATCGCTGATCCCGAACAAGGGTAGGCCATTGACGTTCACATCACCTGCGCTTGGAACATCAATACCTGAGAGTACGTTCAGCAAGGTGGTCTTCCCGCATCCTGAGGGACCCATAATGGCGACCATCTCACCGGCGCCAAGGCTGACGTTGACCCCCCGCACAGCTTCGACGGTCGAAGTGCCAGAAGCGTAGAGTTTCCACACACCTGATGCGCGCATAGCGGGGCTCATGCATCAAGGACGACGGAGTGCGTTGATAAACTACCGCTTGGAAGGTCATTCCATGGATGGAGAAAGGCAGGGCAGTGTGCGTGTGGTTGTCTTTGGCCCGTTGGTGGAGAGCTTGGGTTCCCGAACCCACAAAGTCCCACTGATGGAGAACATGAGCATCGAGGACATCATTGAGTTCTTAGGCGCCAGTGATTGGATCGCCAAAGGCCTCACAGTGGCCCTCAACAACGAACGTTGCCCCCTGGATGTACATCCGACAAATGGGGATGAAATCGCACTTCTGCCTCCGGTTTCTGGTGGCTGAACAGACCCCTCGCTCAAACGGGGGCCGAAGCCTTCAACTGCATTGGCCTCTACCCACCTTTTGAGGAAGCGTCATGATTGGTGGTTTGGGTCCTTTGGAAATGTTTGTCCTTGTTGGATTGTTTTTCGTCTTATTCGGTGCTGATCGTCTGCCAAAGATGGCCAACGCTATCGGCCGTTCCAAAGGTGAATTCCAGAAAGGATTGACTGACACCACCCGTGCAGTCGACCCAGCAGCAGCCATCGAAGACATGAGCGCTGGTGGCAGGACAGCAGAACAACGCCTTTTCGAAAGAGCAAAAGCCGTGGGCATCGAACCTGCAGGAATGGAAATTACTGTCCTTGAACGCAAGGTTTCTGCTCTTGAAGCACTTGACACAGAAGAGTGAATCCTTCACCGGGCTCGCTTTACATTCATTGGCGACCCACAAATATCACATTCTGCGACAGGGCCCTTCTTTGAACGATCTACATTTGATGGCACGGGGGTTGTCGCTCTGCACCCAATGCAACGGAGTTCCCATCGCCAGACTTGTTTTGCTCCCACTGTACCAACTGATTTTGTCGAACGTTGCTGAGACTGCATCACGTTCTGAAGGCGATAATCATCGGTGACAAGCGTGGCATCGAGGGCCAATGCGAGGGCGAGAACATCCACATCCACATCGGACAATCGAGGTAAATCGCCACTTGAAGCAGCGGCCTCCCTGGCCGTTTGGAGCCAGGCAGGTGGAACATCACGCCATTGTATTGAATCCAAGGATTGAACGAGAAGTGAACGTTGAGGGCTTACACGTTCAAGTTCAGCTTGTTGACTCAAAGCACACACACCATCGGCCAATTGATTGACGGGCCAATGGAGCAAAGCAGCAGTATCAAGCACTCGCATGTGGTAGGCGACCCCCGAACATACTCCATGAACTCACCGCTCACCCACATCTTCATATCAATGGGCTACAAGTTGTGGTCATGTCATGGAAGGAGTCCATCTTGGATGCCTTTGATGTCTTTGGACCAGCAAGTTTGGCTATGGTTTCGATGAGCGAAGCAATCATCCAACCAGTCCCGCCTGATTTGGTCTACATCCCAATGCTTCTCAACAACATTGGAGAAGTTGAAGTTGTTCTCTTGTTGTGGCTTGTCGTCACCGTATCATCGGTCATTGGCTCCCTCATTGGGTACCTGATTGGACAACGCTGGGGACGTTCATTGATCTCCAAGTTCGGATCCCCTTCCCATGTCCAAAAAATTGAGGCCCTCACTCAACGTTACGGCACCTTAGGGATCTTCATCGCTGCGTTTTCTCCGATCCCCTACAAGGTGTTCGGATGGCTAGCAGGCATGGGCGAGATGGACAAACGTCCATTCATCGCAGCAGGCTTGCTAGGCCGTGGCCTTCGGTTTGGCCTTGAGGCGATTTTGATTGGCGTGTATGGCAACCAGGCCTTCGATGTGTTGATGTGGTTCCTCGACAATGAGATTCTTATGGCTGTGCTGATTCTTCTTGGCGCTGCTGTGATCTGGTCAACTTGGAACTGGTGGAACGGATTGCAAATGGAAGCCACCGAACACCCTTGAAAACCAGGCTCAAGCATGGCAATTCAGCCAAGGTATGCGAGCGAATCATTATGAAGGGGAGGTCGGTGGATTGCTTGTCGCTCGTGTGGTGTAGCCAGGTCCATCATAGTGGGTTTTCATCCCGCCGACCCGGGTTCGAATCCCGGCCCGAGCACTTTTGTTTAAATGCGTACTGCGTACGTTTTTCTAGTTACTTACCAACCTAAGTTTTACTTTCTCCACACGCTGTATTGGAAGCGGATAACGCCGTTTTGTGGGATAGGATGTGGCTGTTTGGTCCCGTCGATGCGAGAGTAAAACCGTCCGTTTCTTTGACCACAGATTGAAATGAATCGACACCGGATTAAAAGGCCAAAATGGGTGCCTCTCCTGAGAGAATTACGACCTGGTCGAAGTGCACATCTCCGCCAAAACTGTGACGGTCTTGAGCGTCTTATCACAACGGTCCGGTAGGTGCACAGCACAACCATGGAGGCCAGCAGAACCTGCATCACTTGGCAAAGTGCTCGGGACCCTTCGGACCCGGGAGCGGTTTTTCAATCAAATGTCATCGGTGTCGAACATTGTAAGCATCTTTGAGAGCTCCAATGAGCGAGCCTCGAGATCCGCCCGTTCTGCTTTGGCCATTTCCGGGGCACGAAGAGTTTCTTGAATCTCTTCAAGTTCTTCACGAGCAGCCTCACGTTCCTTTCGCAACTTGCGATCTTCTCGACCCATTTGAGATTTAGCAGCGCGCTGACGGGTTGCCTTTAGCCGCTCTTCAGCAGCCGTTACATCTTCATCATCACCACGAAGTTCGACCACCGTCGGGAATGGGATACGGATGTCTTCAGCCTCGAACCGTTCGTCGACTGCCTTGAGCAACCAATCACGAGTCACCCATTCTTCGCTGTAATCTTGAACCCAAGCATACAACCTGAACATTTTTGAAAAGTCACCGAGTTCGGTGAGCAGCACTCTTGGCTCAGGGTTATCAATGGTGTAAGGGCAGTCACGAGCAAGTTTGAGAACCGTGAGTTTCACGTGATCAATGCCTTCTCGATAGTCCACTCCGATGTCAATGACAACGGAAATGCGCCGTGCAACTCCATCCCCACCGCCACGTGCGTGATTTACAAGGGTGGATGAAATGAGGGTGTTGTTTGGAATCACGATTAACTTTTCATCACGGTCCATCACTTTGGTTGACAAGATACCCATCGAAACGACGGTACCCAGCATGCCTTCCACTTCAATGCGGTCACCGACTTCGAAAGGACGGTCGACTGCAAGCATGAACGAGTTGACAATGTTTCCGAGGGTTTGTTGAACGGCCAAACCAATAATCAAGGAGAACACGGCAAGCGAGGCCAAAATACCGAGGAGTTCAATCTTTAATTCTGCGAGTGCTAAGTTCACACCGAAGAACAACACGACCGCTCGGAGAAAGTAGGTGATGAGTGGATTGCTGCCTGAGACCGTGACATTGGATTGATCGTTGAACCGGTTAAGAAGGACTGGCAAAAGGTGTTTGAGTCCAGTGCTCAAAATCGTTGTGGCCAAAAGAATGTAGGTTGCACTAAACAATGGGCCCAAATCGTCAGGGACACCTTCATCGCCGTCTGTGATCCAAATCACGCTCAAGTGAAGGCCAACGGTGAAAACAAAAGCGTAGAGGCGAGTCGTCATCGGTCCAAGCAAAGCATCATCCCACTTTGCAGCAGAGCGAATAATCAACTTCCGCCACGGTCGAATCAGACCATAACGAGTGAACACAAGCGAAAGGAACATCATCAATGCTGCAAAACCAGTCTTTTGCAAGGTATCTAAACCGTTGATGATATCGATAGAATCTTGAAGTTGCGACATGATAACGAGCGGTCGTCACGGCTCGTCTTTATCAAGATATACATACGCAATATGAAATGGAATACATGAAAAAACTCCACTCATCAACCTCAAACGATTCGACGGAAGAAACCACTCCGAGCCCGGTTTTTGCATATGGATTCCTATTGTGTGCGGCCCCAAATGGCTATATTGGACTTCTAACCCCATTTCAACATGGAGAGCCAAGGCCGCGAACACCTGCGCTATTTCCAGATCCAGGTCGACCCTGGACAAGGCCAGCATTTGCCTGGTGTGAAAATCTTAGAGATGTTCTCAAAGACAGAATTGATTACCAGCATGGGTTTGAAAAATGGCATGCCATACGGCGTTTATCGTGTCGAATACGACGATGAAGCCGTGTTTGATCACCTTGACCGACTCAGCCAGAGTTTTGTTGTCGAAGAGGTTCTTTTGAAATCGGACGGTGTTGCTTTTCTCAAAGCGTTCACCCCCGGTCCAGCGATGATGGTTCTCCAAGGCCTCACAAATTGTTGGCCCGTACCCCCAACTTCTCTTTCCAAAAGCAAAGGACTTTTCATGACGATTCAAGGAACCAATGATGGCCTTAAGCAGCTCCGGGAGGCGTTTTCCTCGTTGATCCCATCGCAGATGGACGTGCGGATTTCAAAGAACATCAAAGCCGATTGGATCAGTGCCCCACAACTTCCTCGCCGACGACACGATGTGATGCGCATGGCCGTGGACATGGGATACTACTCAACGCCACGCCAATGCACACAGAAAATGATTGCAGATGCTCTTGGCATCCGTCAAGGGACTGTTGGTGAACACTTGCAGATCGCAGAGAGCAACATCATTGAATCATGGTCGAAGCAAACCAATCTTTCATAGGGCGGAAATTGCGACCTCGTGTTTTGGCTTCGTTTGTTCAAAATAATGTTTGATGCTCATACCACGACGGGTCCAGAGGCATGAACGGTGCATGTCAGGTTATTGGAGCCGGATGTGGGGCAACCAACTACCAAAAGCAAGTGCACGTAGATGAGCGCCTCTCAAAGCATAGCGGCTGTGTTGGTCGCTGTAAAAAAAATGCATCAAGTCTTCCTTGCTGTTGAATCATGCCAACGTTCCATTTTGGTAATCGAGCACCGCTTGATGGATTTCCTCTCGTGTGTTCATGACAAAGGGTCCATAGCGCGCAATTGGTTCATTCAACTCTGGTCCTGCTAGAATCAAGAATTCGGCATCATCGTCCTGTGCTTCGAGCAACACCTCATCGCCATCCGTCATCAATGCAAGTTGTCCGTCTTGGACAGCTCGACCGTTGAGATGAACGGTTCCCCCGAAGACATAGATCATGCCATTCAAACCAGAATCGATTGATTGCACATGAGCTCCGCCTTGCTCGATTTTCATGTGGATGTAGGTGATTGGAATCACCGTGTCAATCACGGCCTGAACACCCATGGCTTGACCTGCGATGACGTTGGCCCATACCTTTCCATCTTCTGAACGAACGCTTGGGATTTGAGCTGCTGGAATGTCTTGATAGCGCGGTTGCATCATCTTATCTTTCGCTGGAAGGTTGACCCAAATCTGGAACCCATGTGTGGTACCACCCGTTTCATAAAAGTCATCTTGAGGCAATTCTGAATGAATGATACCTCGCCCAGCCGTCATCCACTGCACATCGCCAGGGTTAAGATCGCCCTTGTTCCCTGCACTGTCGCTATGTTGCATTGCCCCCTGAATCATGTACGTCACGGTTTCAAAGCCGCGGTGGGGGTGATCGGGTGCACCGATTGCAGAGTATGGGTCCCAGTGAACCGGCCCCATCTCATCAAGCAACAAAAAGGGGCTCATCAGCGAGCCCATGGCTGCCGGTCGACGTACAGGAAAGCCACCACCTTCCAAGACGGTGTGTGTTGGTACGGTGTTTTTCAGAGACCTTCGATTCATCGTAAGACCCCATCAATCAAAGATTCAATGGTTTGTTGATTCAGTGGTTTGCTGTTGTTCAAGACAGCTACGCGACCGAGGACATTGGCCCCAAGATGTGAAAATTGAATCCTCATCGAAGTCATCAGGTTTTGTCCACCACCGCCGCTGTGAGAGGCTAAACCGATGGATTTCCCATTGAAATGTTCACGAAAATCATCAGTGCTTGTGGAAAGCCAAGCAATGAAATTATTCAGAACCGGAGGCATCGAGCCGTTGTATTCTGGAGCGCACACAATCAAACCCTTTGCTGACCGGACTTTGGCAGCTGCATCTCTGAAACCGGGCAGAGGGATTCCTTTTGCTTCATTTCCTGGGGTGTACATTGGAAGATCGAGTGCACAGAGGTCAACTGCGTGAACCTCTACGCTTCGCTCATTCAGACTCTTTTCGAATACCTGCGCCAGAACAGCATTATTTCCGGTCGATGCGACAAGGATTACAATGCTGTCCATGGTCTTGCCATGGTGGTGTCCTTCTTCAACACAATGGTCTTCAAAGTGTTACCAGCGAACGCGATAAGCGATCAGCAGGCCACCTAAGACGGTTGGAACCACAGCCATTGCTAATAAGCCAACGATCATGCTCTGTACCTTGGTTTCAGAAACATCTGATTTCATGTCAGATTCATTGTCTGTGGGCGTTTCGTCGCATGTGGTGATAAATCGGTTGCAATCAACACCGCTCTCATTATCATCGATTGGGGTTTCGTGATCTGAATCTTCGGTTAGATCTTGACAGCCATCAGCATCTGAATCCGTTTGGTTTCCGGAGGTCCAATCCAAATCACCCTTCTGGCATGAATCAAGAAGATCTTCCAAGCCATCATTATCATCATCGAGGTCTTCATCCGAGTCGCGGCATCCATCCTCATCGTAATCGAGGGCAGGTTCTGAAATCCAGTCTGTCACACCTTTATCGCAGGTGTCCGCTGAATCTTCGACGCCATCGTTGTCATCATCCTTGTCTTCGAGCTGGTCATTGCAACCATCTGCATCGAAATCTGTGGCAAGGTTGGATTCCCAGTTGAGGTCACCAGTTGCACAGAAGTCGAGTGTATCTGGGACAAGGTCTCCGTCGTCATCCAAGTCTTCCAGAGAATCTTGGCACCCGTCAGCGTCATAATCAGAAAGCGAAGAGGAGAACCAATTCAGGTTTCCTTTCGAGCACTTGTCAACAAGATCTAACACGCCATCATTGTCATCGTCAAGATCTTCTAATCCGTCTTGGCACCCATCGGCGTCATAATCAGTTGTTGGTGAAGAAGCCCAGTTAATGTCCCCGACCGAGCAATCATCAAATCCATCTTCAACGCCGTCGTTGTCATCATCAAGGTCTTCTCCTGAATCCAGACAACCGTCGTCATCTCGATCTGTTGTGATGGAGGAAACCCAATTTGAGGACCCGAGCGGGCATGTATCAACGAGGTCACTCTTCCCGTCATTATCATCATCTAAGTCTTCGTTGAGGTCCCTGCATCCGTCATCATCATGATCAGTAGCCTTTTTTGAGACCCAACCGGTTTCTCCAGTTGGACAATCATCAAAGATGTCAGGCGCACCATCATTATCGTCATCAGAATCTTCTGTAGCATCCTTACATCCGTCCTGATCATAATCGGTCAAGGTTGTTGAAGTCCAATTGAGGTTGCCTAGCTTGCACGCATCGAATTGGTCAAGAATAAGATCGTTATCGTCATCGAGATCTTCCCCCGAGTCATAACAGCCGTCGCCGTCATAATCCAAGTAAATCGAGGAAATCCATCCGGGAGGTGTACTTTTTGAGCAGTTGTCTTCCAAATCAGGAATCGAGTCATTGTCATCGTCAAGATCTTCAAACTCATCGTGGCAACCGTCTTTATCGTGATCAGTAGCTTCAACTGAAATCCAGTCAAGTCTACCTTTTTGACAAAGATCATTGGTGTCGCTCACGCCATCATTATCGTCATCTTCGTCCAATCCAATGTCCAGGCACCCGTCCGAATCGTAGTCGCTTTCAGGTGATTGTACCCAACCAACATCACCTTTCGGACATTGATCTTCCACGTCAAGAATTCCGTCATTATCATCATCGTTATCTTCTGTAGAATCTCTGCAACCGTCCATGTCGTGGTCGTTTGTAGCATCTGAAATCCACATGAGATCCCCATACTGGCACGCATCTACTACGTCGAGAATACCATCGTTGTCATCGTCCAAATCTTCTTCAGCCGAAAAGTATCCATTATTCCAAAACTCGTCCATGCAACCATCGCCATCGTGATCGCCGAAATTTGCTGAAGACCAGTTCCAATGCCCGAGCCTTGGGCACAGGTCATCAAGGTCGTTGACCCGATCATTATCATCATCGAGGTCTTCATTAACATCGCGACAACCATCGCCATCCCAGTCGGTGATAAGAGGGTCAGCCAAGAAAGAAGATCTCCAGCCAATCTCACCTGTCTGGCATTCATCAATGTTATCGGGCACGCCGTCGTTGTCGTCATCCTCGTCTTCTGAAGCATCATTGCAACCGTCTGAATCGTGATCTGATGAAGCATTGGAAGTCCAACCTAAATCACCAGGCATGCATTGGTCATCATCGTCGAGGA
>JAPKCS010000039.1 GCA_028822845.1 Candidatus Poseidoniaceae archaeon
GTGATTGGCCGTCGAACTGAAGAGGCTTGAATCGAGCCCTCAAGTACGATGAACGCATGGTGTGAGCATGTCCCTACGTCCGCCACCCTCTCATGTGGGTACCGCCGTACGTGGTGTTGCGACCATCTTGATTGTGATTCATATCTTGATGTCAGCATGGCTTGTTGTCCAATTTGAAGGCCGGTACACGGAAGGCAGACCTTCCCCGGCCAACATCAAGGCAATCATCGCCGTCGATGATGAACAAACACTGATCGATATCAAGATGGAGAATTCTACCTCGTTTGTGCTTTACATGCTGGTTCGCGATTATGATGAACCTAAACAAAACGAGTCATCACCATCAGAACAGCCAACGCAATCCTCTGATTCAAGTGAACCTGAACCATCGAAAGATGGCCTCGATCAAGCCCGTTTGTTCATAAAGGCCTGCCTGAGCCTGCTTGTTCTTTCAGAACTCGTCATGCTGTTTGGTTTTCGTTTACGAGCCACACTGCGAGGCGTCGTTTGGTCCAGCGTTTTGTTGTGTTTCTTGGTCCTCCTTCCTGGGGCGTACCTGAGCGACTTAACAGGAGGGGAAGAGGGCGATGAGGAAAGCGAATCAACATCGAATGACAGCCTTGCCGATGAAACATTTGTCGCACAAACAGAAGATGGAGCGATGGTTCACGGCACAAGCTCGGTCGATTTCTCCCTCGCCCCATTGGGCGTGCATGTGGACATGATGTTCAACGGCTACGACCTTGGTTTGGTTGAAAAGTCCAATCAATCAACCGTGAGAGAAGAAGCTCCAGAAGACGGCAGCAAAGACGCATCCTCTTGGATTCAATTCGAATCAAGACTGACGGCCAAAGCAGGAAAAAACATTCAATCTTTATTCATTCTTCCAGTGTTATGGCTTGTCTTCCCAGCCGCAAACCTACGCGACAAAACAGAAGCAGAGAATTCAGCAAGCGATGAAGAAGCTTGAGTTCATTCTTGCTCAGCGCGGGCCTTTCGACACACCTCGACAAAGTTCTCGAACATTTCCTTGCCAAATTCTGAATCATTGACTTCAGGATGGAATTGCAAACCAAAGCGATCGCCTTTCTCATTCTCCATGCCTTGAACTTGGCAAGAATCACTGCTCGCAGTGATGAAGAAGCCTTCTGGAACTTCGTGAACTTCGTCATTGTGAGATTCCCAAACGGTCTGAGATTCGTCAGTACCAGCAAAAATAGTGCCTCCGCCGTCATGAAGTTTGATTTGCATGGCCCCAAATTCAGGTTCAGGAGATTCACGAGCGTCACCGCCATAGAATCGAGCCATGAATTGATGGCCAGCACAGATGCCGAGGATTGGGACATCGAGTTCGAGGTATGCCCCACAGTTCCCCAGTTCGCCGGTGAGGCCAACCCGTGCCGCTCCGCCCGATAGGATGACTCCGTCGACTTCGCGAACTTGATCCATTGGCGTGGTGTTTTCGATGATTTTCGTATCAACTTTCAGGTAACGCAACATGCGCCATTCTCGGTGTGTCCATTGTCCACCGTTGTCAACTACGTCGATGATGAGAGGTCGTTCGTCCATTGTACATCCCTATGATTTCTTCTGTGTCGGTCGAACAACCATGAACATGCCGCACCGTTCGAACCGTGAATGGGTTGATGATGGTATGACTCTTGGGTTGTTCATGGCCAGAGTGCTCATTGTTGGTGGAGGTCTTGCAGGTCTTTCTGCTGCCTTGGAAGCCACGACAGCCGGTCACCATGTTGTGGCATTAGAAAAGGCATCAAGGATCGGTGGACGTGCCACAAGCCAACCATTGGACGGTTTCGCAATTGGCTATGGTCCTCACTTTCTGATGAAGAACGGCCCCCTGCACTCCATCGCTAAACGGCTCAGCCGCGTACGTCTCGCAACAACCCCTCTGCGCCCACACCGAACAGAAGTCCTTGGCCACGGACTGATCCGGCCAACGGGAGACCTTCAACGTGCAGCCCTCAACAAACGGGCTCTGAAAGCAAACGACTTCACACACCCGATTGTAAAAGGTGCAGCATTTCTTGCTGGCTGGGGGGCACCAATCGAAGATTTAAATCGCTTGAAAGCACTGAACAAAGGGCACTTATTGGTCAGCAATGAAGGCTGGGCTGGCCTTATTGGTCGAATGGCTGCGGCTTTGGATGAAGTGGGTGTATTCATCGAATGCGGCCTGGATGTCGTCCGCCTAGAACCAGGCAAAGCACATCTTGCAGACGGCCGCACCATCGAAACCGATGTCATCATTCTCGCCTGTGGGGCAAAAGGAGCGCAACGCTTGTTGTCGACGATGGACCCCGATATGGCCCAACCTCATTTCCAACCGCTTGAACGCACGACGGCTTCAACCATCGAAGTCGGTTTAGATGCAAAACCATTCCAAGACCGCCAAGCGCTGATCGACTTGACACGGCAGATGGCCATCATTGATTACATTCAGATTCAACCTCGTCTTGGTCCAAACGGCTCCCACCTTGCAGCGATTGCGGTGGGTGGTCTCGAACATGATGCTGGAACAACTCGGTTTGATTCAGCAGAAGACCGTCTTGCAGCCCTTGAATCCTTCATGGATGAACGAGCGCTCGGTTGGCGAAACCACGTCATCCAAGAGGGGCGTCAATCAAACATCACTCTGCATGAAGCGACAACAATCAAAGTGGACCAACTTGCTTTTGCAACCCATGGCGTTCTCGTGGCAGGTTCGTGGGTCGAAAACGACCATACGTTGGCCGACGGCGCAGTGTCTTCAGGTCGAAAAGCAGGCCGTTTGATTGCAAAGGCCTTGCGTTGAACACTTATTCACCGGCGGTACAACCCCGTTTCATGCGCTTCGTTTCATGGAACGTCAACGGCATTCGAGCCGCCATCAGAAAAGGCATTGATGGCTACTTCACCTCCCTCGATGCAGATGTTTGGATGCTTCAGGAAGTTCGTTGCTTACCCGAGCAGTTACCCAAAGATTGGACATGGCCAGAAGGGTATGAAGTCCACCTCCATCCAGCTGAGAAGAAAGGCTACTCAGGAGTGACAACATTGAGTAGAGTCCCTGTTCTAAGCACATCGACAGGCATGGGTGGCGCCGTCGATGCCAACGACACAGAAGGCCGGATTCTTGTGACAAAGCACGAGGGATTGACCTGCATCAACACCTACTTGCCAAGCGGTTCCAACAAGGAGGAACGGCAACGATTCAAAGACTCCTGGATGGATGAGTGGCGCGCATTCTTGCGCCCTTACCTCGATGACCCAACCCCTGTCGTGGTGTGCGGCGATCTCAACATCGCCCATACAGAAGATGACATCTGGAACCCGAAGGGCAACGCAAAGTCCAGCGGGTTCTTACCCCATGAACGCGAATGGTTCACGCAGGTGTTGAACGACGGCTGGCGCGATGTGTTCCGTGAGCAGGTTGGCGAGGGTGAGAAAATTTTCTCATGGTGGTCAAACCGAGGCCAAGCCCGGGTCAAAGACCGTGGCTGGCGCATCGATTATTTTCTGCTCAATGAAGCCGCTGCGGCACGCTTTGAATCAATTCGTATCGAACGTCAAGGTGGACTCGATGTGTCGGATCACGCACCGGTGATCCTCGACTTGAAGGACTGATTATTCGCCTTCGATGTCAGCAAAGGCGATCATCAATTCATCCACGATGTTTCTTAATTCTTGCAACGAGGTGTGGTGCACTTGCACCATGAGGTGGGCTTTTTCGTCGCTTTCAGAAAGCGTAGCTTTGCAATGAGGACGAGAAGCGGCAGCTAGGTAAACCGTTCCAAGGGCTTTGTCGCCAGACCATTCCACAGTGACGAGGTGCCCTTCGACCATGCGATGAGGTTGAGGTGGACTCTTATGACGATGACTCAACGGCTAACCATGGCCAAGGACGACGCTGACCCGTACATCCTAGCCGGAACCGGTGGTGTTACCCTCGGTGAAGCGCGCACCAACCACGAAGGACGCAAAGCGATTTTGCTTCTTAGGGGCGATGAAGACGCTTCTGAATTCATTGCTCTGGTTGGAACAATGGGCATTCACATCATTGAAACCTTGCACCAACCTGGCAACGAAGATCCCCGTGGATACTTTGGCAAAGGACGCCTTCAAGACGTATCAGACGAACTTGCGACCCGACCAAAGGACCACCCATGGGCGGGCGTCGATCTGGTGTTGCTCCACACGAACGCAACGCCGAGGCAATTGGTGGGCGTCAGCGATGGAGTCAAGATCGAAGTATGGGACCGAGTTCGACTTCTTCTGGCCCTCTTCACTTCTCATGCAGCCTCAATTGAAGCGCGAACTCAAGTGCGAATCGCCCGACTGCAATCAGATCGAACCGTGTTGAGGGAACTGGCAAATCAATCAACAACGGGTGAACGAGCAGGTTATGGTGGCGGTGGTATAACGGCTTTACAGGCATCCATTGACAACATTGGCCGGGAGCTTGCTCATTTGAAGAAACGCCAGCAAAAGCACGCTGGAGCACAATCAGAACGTCGCCGACAACGCTCTCGGAGCGGAGCCATGACCGTTGGTCTCGCGGGGTACACCAACGCGGGCAAATCGAGCCTCTTCCTCAACCTCTCTGGAAAAGAAGTGCTCGTTGAAGACAAACTGTTCTCGACCTTGGAAACAACCCTCGGACGAATGGAAGCAAGTCCACGCGTGCTCCTCGCTGACACCATTGGGTTCATCGATCGTTTACCATCGGCCACACTCGACGCCTTCCGTGCCACCCTTGCTGAGGCACTGGAAGCCGATTTACTGCTCATTCTAGCAGACGCAAGCGACGAACCGACCGAGTTAGAGCGCAAACTTTTCACCTCAAGACAAGAAGTGTTCACGCGGTTTTACGGAGAAGAAATCGATGACGAATTCCCCTGGCAAAGCGATGTGCACTCCCTCAAGCATCATGTTCTCACGGTCCTCACCAAGGCAGACCAAGCCTCCGAACAAAAAATCGAAGAAGCCATCGCCACCGTTGCTGCGCTTGGCTTGCCAGAACCCTATGTCATTTCATCACACAGTGGAACCGGCATGCAGGACCTCAAAGACGCCATTCTGTTCCATCTGTTTGGTCCACAGATTGATCTGATTCTTCTTCCACCTTCACAAAACAACAACCGAGGCATCGAAGGGTATGTTTCGGACGTCTATGATGCAGGGCTTGTCACCGAGACCCGACGCATGGATGACGGTACCATCGAGATGACCGTTTGGATTCACGAACAAGCCGTTGCTCGCCTTCTTGCTCACTCAAAAGGTCGCATTGAGGTCAAGTAGGACGGCCCCCTCCCTCAAACATGGCCGAGGAAGGAGAGGAGCTTCCCTCCGAAACGGCTGAGAAGAAAGACGACTACATCGACGAACTGACGGGATTGAAAGAACCTCAATCCGCGATGATGTTTTCATCCTCCGGTGCAGTGCTCACCATTGAAGATCCGAACCTCCACCCAATGGGAAAAGCCATCGCAATCTTCGTTCTGTTCATCTGTATGCTTGGGTTCCTCAACGGGCTGGATTATGCCTCGGCAGATGAAGGGCTTGTGCGTCCAGATGAGTTTGTCTACCGGTTATCGTTGACCGCCCCTGATGAAACCGCTACCTTCCGAGGCACTGTCTCAGATCACACGGGAGAGTTCCTCGTCAACGCCACAGTGTATGTTTCGTGGGATGAAGGCGGCATTTGGAATTATTCAGAAGTGCTCACCGGGGCATCCGGTGAATTTGAATTTGACCGCCTCGATCCTGGTTTGGCGCGCGTTGACATCATCGTCGAGCGCGATGGGAAACGAGACGTGCTTGCCAACCGCGTCCTGCTGTCTCCACCTGCGATGATTGAACCGATTGGTTTCACGGAATTGGACTTCATCGTTCCGTCCCAAGAGGATTTTGCAGCGGCACCTTGCTCCAACGGAGCAGAGGAATGTGAAATTCGTAACATCGATCGAACCGTTGATCAAATGGAACATCCGCTGATGGATCCAGGGGCAGCAAGCGTCTACATCACCATCGGTTTCGGGTTCATGGGGCTTGCTTTGATCGCAGCTGGGTTCACGGTTTGGGCGCTCAAAACCGGGTCACTCGTCGTGTTACGAACGGCAGCGGGATTGTCGTTTTTCGGCATGGGTCACTACTACTCTGCCTGCCTGTTTGGTCTTGTAGCGCTCGGGCTTTCCTTCGCAGTACCTCGCCCAAGAATACCACTGGTGGACAACCGCCATAACGGCTAACCGTTGCCTACCCGATGCATCTTGACCATCCAAGTTAAGTTGACGCCGCATAACAGCCGTCCATGGACCTCGTGGCTTCGGCGTGGATGACCCGTTCGCTTGGCGAACCGGTCGCGTCGGTCACGTTGGAAGAGGATGGCACCGTTCTGGTTGGGGGCTGGGATGGCTCCTTCAAACGCTGGAACGAACAAGGCGATCTTGTCTGGAGCACGCAACTCAATGATCGGGTCAATGATGTCGCAGTGCACGACGATTGCTTAGTAGCCACAGCAGGTCTGCATCTTGTTTGCCTCGAACGAGCCACTGGAGAAATCCGTTGGTCCCACCCACTTGAAGGCAGTTCAGATGCAGTGGTTGTGCACGGAGGAACGGTGTACGCCGTATCATCCGTTTACGATATTGAACACAATGACTTCATCGAATCAGCGGTCTGGTCGTTCGGTCTTGACGGTGTACAAAATTGGATTCAACGCATGGACGAGCGCCCGTGGACCATGATGTCATTCAAAGGAGATTTGTGGATTGGACTCGGACGGCCTCGTTGTGGTTTCGCTCTGGTGCAACCCGATGGGACCCTCGTGCACAGCAAAGGACCAGTCGACAGCCCCGTGACCAGCGGAGATTCGAATCACGATCGCATTTTGTTTGGCCACGCTGATGGCACCGTGTCTGACGACACTGCCACAACCGTGTACACGCTTCCAAGCGGCGTTGAATCCGTTGCATGTGTTGAGGGTGGCTCAATATCGGCTGATGAACAGGGCACCCTTCATGCCCACGCGTCCAAAGGCGATGCAGGGTGGACTTCCAAAGGTCATCCAGTCGAGGCGCAATGTGAAGGTTTTGCAGTCAAAGGTGAGCTCAGTCACTGGGTAGCCAGGTGGTCAGGAATCGAGGGGAGCCTCGAAATTCTGAACGGTAAAGACGGGTCAAGCATTGCCGAAGATGAATCAATGCACGTTCGCTTCTTACAACGCTTAGGCGACCGAATTGTCGCTGGTTGTGAAAACGGTGATGTCCACGTATGGGATGCCGACGTGTTTGAACGACGACTGTCCGCCACGAGTAAATCGGCTCCTGCAGACGAAAACCCAAGGAAATCAGCCCTGCAAGATAAGTTGAGAAAGTTGAGAGAACGGTGAGCACCACTTTCAAATACCCTCAAGCGCTAAAGGGCTCATGGAAAAACAAACGGTACCAGCCACTGAAGAAAACCTCCAGTTAGAAATTGATGACCATCCGATGACCACCCCCCGGCCAGACCAATTATCCGCACCCCACCCAGTCCTCGTGGACGGGATCGCTGGGACTGCTGCGGTCGGTTCCTTGGGCGCCTACAGCACCCGCTTAGCCATGCAACTTGAATCGGAACACCCAGACTTTGGCACCGAATTTGGCACCAAATATTTCCGGTTCTTGGAACCTGGAGTGGTCGAATGGGGCCACAGTGGTAAGCGGTTCAATCTGCTCAAGATTGTTGACTGAGCCTCACAATGGCCCAACACTGAGACCGATGAGCAAGACCAGACTCGATGCGACAACGATCAGAACATTGTCATCGATTGGGCCGAATTCATAGCGTTCAACAAACGAAGCAACTGCGCCCGATAGAGCGCCCCACAACGGTAAGGCAGGATTCAATGAAGCTCCGATCAGGTACCCTGCCGGCAAGCAAACAAACGCCATGCCGAGGTTTCCCCAAGCGCTTTTTGTCCGGCGTGCGAAGAGTTTGTTGCGAATGATTCCTGTGACGCCATCGCCAAACGCCATGAAGAACGCCGGAAGCACCGCCAACCATGGTTCATCGGAATACACCCAAAGAGCGTAGACGGAGAGACCCAACATCAGTGAGAACGTGGCATCGTTCATGTTTTGTTTGGTTTGCATCCACCAAAGGCGTCGATCCATGAGGTGGGTGCTGGTCAACACAGCAGCCCCGATCAGACCGCCCAAGAGGGGCCAAATTGGGTCACTGAAAACCAGCGGTGCGGCAACAATTGGTACGCCGCCAGCCAACATATGGGCGATTTTACGGTTGTAATACACTGCCACCATGTCTTCACACCCCTTGCTCATGAAGTAAGCGTGAAGCGGTTTAATCGCCATCACAATCACCGCCGACCATACGCCAAGACCAATGAACCAACCGATGTCTGACATGAGGACCATAGCCGTCCAATTCTCGCACTGCGTTTAGGTGTGCTGTTCCTGTTGGAATCATTTGTTTGATTTGTTGCCGCTTCCAATGCGGCCGCATCGAAAACAGAAGTATAAATGCACAACGAGGGATTTCAGCGCATGCAAGCATCCTATCTCATTGTTGGTGGCAGCAGCGATATCGCCCTCATCCTCGCCCAACGTCTCATTGATGAAGGCCACTCTGTTACCTTGTTGGCTCGCGATGAAGGTCGTTGTTCGTCCCTTGCAGATCAAGGCGCTCATGTTGTTCAAGGCGACGCCTTGGATGCCGAAGTGGTCCTCAAAGCGGTTGTCTTAGCCAAGGAAAACGGTGGAGGAAGTCTGTCTGGAGTTGCCCACCTGGTTGGCTCGCTCCTCATCCGGCCACCTCATGCCGTCAAACTTGACGCATTCAACGAAGTGATACACACAAACCTCTCCAGTGCCTTTTTGACCTTGTCCACCGCATGCAAGACCATGCTTCGCAGCGGTGGTGGCCGATTGGTGTTCACGTCCAGCGTTGCCGCAACGCTTGGTTTGGTCAACCACGAAGCGATCGCTGCCGCAAAAGGCGGCATCGAATCAATGGTTCGAACCGCAGCCTCAACCTACAGCCAACGAGGCATCCGAGTCAACGCCGTTGCACCCGGTTTGACCGAGACCCGTTTAGCCGAACAAATCCTCAAATCTGATGCCATGAAAGAAGCAGCGGTTGGTAAGATTCCACTCAAGCGAATCAACCAACCCGAAGAGATTGCTTCGACAATGCATTGGTTGCTTTGCCATGCACCTGACAACCTCACGGGTCAAGTGTTCCACCTCGATGGTGGTATGTCAAAGATGCTCGGGTGAAGTGAACAACATGGACTGGAAAAACGCAATCAAAGTGAAGAAATTGAAACCCGGAAAAACAAAAATGGTCACCATTGGTGCCAAGGTTTTGATGGTCGGTAACATCGATGGTGAGTACATCGCCACCGAAGGACTCTGCCGTCACATGCGATGGCCGTTGGCCATTGGTGGGAAGATCAAAGATGGTTGCATCCGATGCCCACTTCACCAAACAACACACCAGCTGAGCGATGGCGACTTGGTCGAATGGTCACCCTTCCCAATCTTCCCAGCCTATGGGAGATTGCTCGGTAAACTGTCAAAGCCGAAAGATCTGAAAATCTATCCAACACGGATTGAAGGCGAACACCTTCAGGTTGATACTTCAAGCGAGTCTTGATAATGGGTCGCCATCAAGTGGAACTGGTGGCCTCATGGAAATCAGCACAGACCTCGTCCTCATTCTCCTTTTCATCGTCGGATTTTTCGCGGTCAATCGGTATTTGAATCAACAACAAGCGAAAGCTCAGACAACCCATCTTGAGGCACTCGTGTCCAAACAAACATCGCCGGAAGTCGACCTCGAAGGTCGGTTTGCAGATGTTTCCGCCCAGCAAATGGAACGAAACACGGCCCATCTCCTCACGCTCGCCCAACAAAGATTTGATCTGGACCGAGAAAAGAATGCAGGTGAACTCAAGTCAACAAAGGATGGCATTGAGAATCTTCTCAAGCCAATCGTCGAACAACTTGGCGCCCTTCAAAACACGACAAAGGCGATGGAAAAAGAACGCTCGGAAGCCTACGGCGATATCAAAAGTCATATCCAGCAACTTTCCGTTCGAACCGATCTTCTCGGAAAAGAGGCGAACAACCTCACGACGGCGCTCACCAAGAGTTCTGGCACCCGAGGGAACTGGGGCGAAGTCAGCCTAAGCAACATCTTCGAGATGTCTGGCCTTAGAGAAGGCATTGATTTTGTAGAACAAGAAGGCCAAGATGATGGAAAACGGCCAGATTTCATCGTCAATCTCCCCGGGGGCGGTCGGATTCCAATCGATGCCAAGGCGACAGCAAAGCATTTCCTTGAAGCGATTGACCAAGAAGACGATGAAAGCAGAAAAGCCCTCATCGCCCAACACGCAAAAGCGATGCGCGGCCGTGTGAATGAACTCAAATCCAAAGGCTACCGTGATTCGGTTGGTGGCGATGTTGAGCACGTGATCATGTTCGTCCCTTCGGAAGCACTGCTCGCCGTCACCTTTGACACACAATCTGATTTGCACGAATTCGCAATGAAAAATGACATCCTTATCGCCTCACCAGTTTCTCTCTTGGCGTTGTTGCGCACCATTGCTTTCCAATGGCGCCAATCCGAACAAGCCGAGAACACAAGGGAAGCACTTGCAGCATGCCGCGAACTGTACAAACGATTTGCAACATGGACTGAACATTACGAAAAGGTTGGACAAAAACTGACACAGATGAATGAACATTACAACAGCAGCGTTGGTTCATTCCAAAGGCTCAATCCACAAATCCGTAAACTCGAAGACCTTCGAATCAATGAAGACCTTGGTAAGACGGTTCAAACCCTTCAAGAAACAAACGCAGATCTTCGCGCTTTGCCTGAATCAATCGACCTTGATGGTCAATGAATCGCATTCAAATCTTGAGATTTGCTTGACGAGCGAGCAGCACAATTCGCATGCTGTGTTCAACCATAGCAGCGTTCGCCCATGCTTGGTCCAAGTCTCGGCCAACAGCGTAAGCACCACGTCCACGAACAACGACGCAACGCATGCCGCCTTGTTGCAAAGCTTCAGCGATTTGGCGGAGGAAGTCGTCTGGGTTTTCATCATCTGGATCGACGATGACGACCTTGCCGATGCTGCGCTTGCCGATTTCATCGATTGGCGAAACAACAACCAGGTCTTTCTCACAACTTGCGGCGGTGGTGTAGGCTCCGTGTGAATGAATCACAGCAGCTGGCCCTCCGGTTGCGAGGCTTGCCGAAGCAAGAACGACTTCTAACAAGCGCCAATCTTCAGGGGCAAATGGGGGGGCTTCTCCACCAAGGGGAGCAGCACACAAACCGCGTTCATCGAGTCGAGGGAGCATGGCCATGTTGCGCGTGGAAATCATCACACCGGGTTGATCGGGGTGGAGCATTGCAATGGTTCCCATTGTAGCACGGATCAGTTGTTCTCGATCAAGCTGTCGAGCGAGCCGAGCAAAATCGCTGACGATGTGAGCATCGATGACGATGTCCTTCAGAACAGCAGGAGGCATTGGTGGTGTTTCGAGACCTTCGATCACTTCAGTGGCACCGGCCATAGATTGGCGCAAGCGTGTGACTTCAGCGGAGAGACGAGCGACTTCAGCTTCTGCAGCGCTTGTCCGGTTTGGCGAAGGCTGCGGGGTCTGAATTGGAATTTTAACATCGGGTACAACCGTTGTTTCAATTGCAACAGGTTCAGACGATGCTTCTTCGGTTTCTTCCTCGACCGGCGGATGTTCCTCAGCCACTTCTTCAGGTTCAGAAACAATTTCTGGAACCTCGGTTTCAGGCGCTGAGTCTTCTTCGATGACGGTTTCTGCTTCGACTTCGCCGTCAACAGGGACTTCGTCTTCGTTCACAGGATCAGAAGATGGGCCGCTTGGAGGACCGCTGGATGGCGGACTGGATGGCGGACTGGATGGGCCGCTTGGAGGGCCACCGGATGGTGGATTGGAGGGCGGGCCACTTGGAGGGCTGCTTGGAGGGCCCGATGGTGGATTGGAGGGTGG
>JAPKCS010000004.1 GCA_028822845.1 Candidatus Poseidoniaceae archaeon
ATTCATGCCAATTCGGCTTCCACAGAAAACCGCCTCCTCAGGGACGGTTCTCCTCTGCCCACCCCCCGATATGTACCATACCAGGGTGCTTAAGCAACCCCCCGACTTACCACCCGTATATGAACGAATCGGTTTGGTCCGTGCCTAACAGGGTGAGAGGGAGGGGTAGTATCTGCTGCATAGCGAGCCTATTTTAAGGTTACATTTTTGGGCAAAATTTACTCATTTCCGGCGCGAAATCGGCCGTCAAAATAGCATATTTCGGTTGGGAATAACACTGTCACGAGGTAAAAACGCTGATTGGAATCAGCAAAAAGCCGACTTCAGTAGGACAAGCGATCGAGGTTCTTCTGGACAACATCGTCTTGTGGGAGCCGTTGTAACAGTGCTTTTGCTGCGCCACTTTCGCCCATGCTGACGAGGGCGGCCGCATGCAAATTTCCACTCACCGTGGTTTGCGGATGGGTCTGGTCGTGCATCTGAATCAGGCCAATCGCTTTCTCCGAACGTCCGCTCACGAGCAGTGCGTGAGCGAGGTTCAGAAGAATCACGGCGTCGGTTGGCGATGACTTCGCTGCTTCTCTCAGGGCAAGAATTGATGATTCGAATTGCGTCATTGCGAGGTTTTGGATTTCGAAGTCAGGGCTCTTCGCCATGGTCAAGGCTCGCTGGAGGAGGGATAAGCCGTAGTTGTTGAACACTGCAGCATCTCCTGGCATCCTTGCAGCCAACTTTTGGAAAGCGATGGCTGCTTGAGCCCAGGAGGCTGTCCCGATGGCTTGGAACCCTTGCTGAAGCGTTTCTTCAAGTTCTGGCAACCCAGCCAGGCCGACTTCCAAAGCTTGGGCCGGATGGATGTCCAGAGACATGATTGTGTTGTGACCGTTCGCAGTCGGTTCAAACGCCTCGTGTGCGTACACTGTGTCCTCTGCTTCCATAGCGTGAACGACCTCCACCACTTGATCAGACTCAGCATAAATTTGCTCCATGTCGGGTGCTGCAGCATCGATCCGCCACATGGCAGGGACGTCGGGTCCCGAACCTTGCTGAGTTGAAACATCGGCTTCGAGCCGAGCAGGCGCAGCGGGCCGAGCAAGACCCGAAACGGCGTCGAAACGGGGCAAAGTGTCGGCTGGGGCCACAGGCTCGCTCATTTGCGGCAGGGCGGGCATTGCAGGAGCAGGAGCTGGTGCTGGGGCGGGCATTGCAGGAGCTGGTGCTGGGGCGGGCATTGCAGGAGCAGGAGCAGGCATTGCAGGTGCTGGAGCGGGTTCCGGAGCTGTCGCTTGAGCAACGACTGGTGCAGGCACCACGGCAGTGACCATTGGCGGCTCAGCCACCTCAGCCTCAACGGGAACTGGGGCGGATTCAGCACGTTGCGCACTCACGAGCGGCAACGCATCTTCTGAGTCGTCAAAAGGCATGCCAGCAGCATAACTGCCAATACCAAAGGGAAGACGAGATTCGTTGGTGTTGGACGCACCGGAAAATCCGAATGGTAAACTCCCTTGAATGGGCTTTGGTGCAGCTGGCTCTGGTTCATCAGACTGTTCGGACGGTTTTATGCCCTCAAGTTCGTTCCAAGATGCAACGGCTTCATCCAAACCTGGGACTTCGTTTGGGAGCGCCGAGCCATCGTCATCCTGCTCTGCCAAATCAACACGGATTTGACTTCCACATGCAGGACAAGCCGAGCCACCAAGTGAGAGCAATCCACAAATTGTACATTCAAACATGACTGCCCTCAAGTTCACCAATCAGCCTTGGCTCTTCAATACAGCGCAAAGAAGCGCCCAAATCACTCTTCTGAAGATGCGATGGATTTGATTCGGTCCACTGCACTCTCTGCGAGTTCGATAAAGGCCTCACTGTCATTGTCGACAAGGGCATCTGCGAAGTTCTTACCCTTCGAGCGTCCACGTGCGACTTGCCAAATGATTCCGAACATTGTGATTCCAATACAAACCAACTTCCAAACGGTCGCACCGCCATCGGCGCCAACCACGTAGACGAGGATCATGTAAATCGAGACAATCGCCGTTGTGAGGAGCATAACTGGGAACCCAGCCTTGAAGAATTCGTTGAACGAAATCGGGTAGCCTGCTTCCTCGGACATACCGGCCGTGACAACATTCGCTGACGCACCAATGAGCGTACCATTGCCACCCAAACAAGCACCAAAAGCGAGGGCCCAAATCATAGGTCCAAGGTCGATGTTCAAGTCATGTGCAATTTGCATAACAACAGGAATCATCGTCGCAGTGTAGGGTATGTTATCGATGAAAGCTGAAGCGATAGCAGACACCCACAGAATAATCAAAATGGCTGCTGCAAGTCGGACTAAGTCACCCTCAGCGTCGCTTCCAAACATCTGAATTCCTTTGGTGACATAGGTCCCGATTAACTCGATCACGCCAAGGTATTGCAGTGCATGAACCATGACGAACAGGCCGGCGAAGAAAAGAAGCGTCGACCACTCGACGTGCTCCAGTGGTTGCTCTAGTTCATGCCTGTCGGTGGCTAAGAGCATGAGGACTGCGCCAATCAAAGCGATCCATGAAACAGCGATGTGAGTGATTGGATGGAGGAAAAAGTTCACCACAACCAAAACCAAAATGGTACCGCTGACCTTCAGCATAGCGGCGTCCTTGATGCCATACTTGGATTCGAGTTCAGCGATATCACGAACTCTGGTTCCAGAAAATTCTTCTGCGTAAAACCACTTCAAGAACATGAAACTAGGAACGATGGTCATGAGAATACCAGGCGCCATTTCAAGGATGAAATCATTGAATGTTACGCCTGCTGACATCAAATCAGGATACCCTGCTTTTTCGATGGCTGCAGCCGATAATCCCGAACCAATCATGATGTTTGGCGGATCCCCAATCATGGTTGCTGCACCACCAATGTTCGAAAACAGAACTTCAGATATGAGAAGAGGGATAGGTTTCAAATCCAAAACTTTTGCAAGTTGGATGGTCACTGGTGTGAGTAAAAGCATGGTCGTGACATTGTCTAGGAACGCAGACAGAACCGCTGTAACCGAACAAAGAATCACGACAAGCGTCCAAACTGAGCCACCGCTCCTTTTGTAGGCCTGAACGGCAAACCATTCGAACAAACCAGTGTGCGATAAGATGCCAACCATCACCATCATACCGAGGAGGAGCCCAATGGTCTCCCAATCGATGAGCGTGGTGACTTCCCCCAGTGTGTAGGATTGACTCGAATAGTAGCACAAAGCTGCGAGGGAGAGCAAACCACCGATGGCAGCCGCCAATGTGCGGTGAACCACTTCTGTGATGATGAGGGCGTAAACACCGAGAAGAATCCCCAAACCAACCATGACGGCTTGTGAGTTGTCCTGAATTTGCTCGAAAGGTGAGCCGCTTGAGGAGCCCCCACTTGCGATGGAACTGGTCGTGAACATCATGGTACCAGTGAACGCAATCAGACCGAGCGCAATGTACTGGGAGGGGTGGCGCCGTCGCCGAGGAAGAAGCAATCCAGCACCGTTCATACAAAATCCACCTTCATTCATCACTTGAGTATTTCCTTTGAAAGCGATGCTTAGCGCCAAAGTACGCCGACATTCCCCCGGGCCATGACGAGGGTCGAACTTGTTTCTGTAGCGAGGCGATTCCAGACCGCATCCATGTCCTTTTTCTCAAAGAGGCCACGGTTGATCTTGATTTTGATGACGGTACGGTTCGCCAGTTGTGAGTCGATTTCCTCGATGAGGTTCTCGGTGATTCCGGATTTCCCCACACGAATACTCGGTTGGAGTTCGCGGGAGAGTGCTTCACGGCGGATGGACGCAGGTATGTCTCGACTCATGTTCTCCCCAGCCATGCCTACAAGCGATTGTTCAAGAAGGTGCTCCCACTCAATTCTATTCAAATTGTGGATTTGTTTTTCCGATGAGCCTTCGGCCCACCGCCAAATCGTCGAACATTTGTGCACTCAAGACAGGTAATAATTCGCTGGCCACCATTGATCCGCACCCGGGCATTGACGCCGAATCGATGGGGCGTTCTGCACTTCCGACAAAAGAGATGACGAGCCTTTGCTGGAACAGTTAGTCGGTGGCGGCGTGAGAGACGAACTAAGTGGTTTGCAGATGAACGAAGAAGGCGTTCGTCCGCTCCTCTCGGGTCGTTCAAAAGAGCGATTAGATGTTCTTGCCCTTCTTGTGCCATAGCACGCCGTTGCTTTCCGTTCCGTTGACGGCGAGTGGACTTTGGACGGGCCATGTCATCACCTTAATTGAGTGCTGCAAGGATGTCTTCAGTGATTTCGTCAATGGCACGATCCCCATTGACTCGATGAAAGATTCCTGCGGTTTCATACCAAGCAGCGAGGGGTGATGTTTGTTCATGGTACGCACCAAGACGGGACATGACTGTACCTTCATTGTCGTCCGCACGACGCTTTTCTTCCCAGTTGCCACAATTGCAACCATCGGTGCCCACTGGGTTGAATGTGTCGTGATAGACACTCCCGCAACCTGCACACGAATAACGTCCACAGATTCGCCCAACGATGCGTTCATCTGGCACTTCGATGGCGATGACGTGAGTCACTTTGGTGATCGAAGCGAGTGCCTCGGCTTGAGGAATGGTCCGAGGAAAGCCATCAAACATGACGCCATCGACAGCATCTGGATGAGTGATTCGATCTTTGATGAGGGCAATAATCACTTCATCTGGAACCAGTTGACCAGCTTCCATGAACGTTTTTGCCAACAAACCAGTTTCTGTTCCCGCTTTCACAGCTGCACGGAGCATGTCGCCTGTAGAAATCTGTGGAAGGCCGGTGGAATCGGTGATGCGTTCGGCTTGCGTGCCTTTCCCTGCACCAGGTGGACCAAAGAGAACGATGCTGCTCATGCGTCGTCGAGTTGGTATCCTGTTTTAGAGATGCGCACGTTTTACTGACCGTTGCGTTGAAGCCATTGATGACCATAATGTTGCCATTGTTCCATGGTCCAGCCCGAAGGGAGACCAGATGCAGGCACCGGTGGTGCGCCCGTTGATTGTGGGGCGGCAACGGGTGCTGGGACCGACGGCATAGGTAGGGGCAGCGTAGGAAGTGGTAGGGTTGGCAGTGGCATTGGAGGCAAGCCTGCTGGAGGGAGTCCTTTGCCCGAGCCACCAAGTGGAGGCATGCCAGCGGGCGGCAATCCTTGTGGGACTGCTGCTGGTGCTGCTGGCAAACTCAGAGATTGGGCAAGGGCTGCCGCAATTTCACCAGCAGAAACTTCTCCGCTGGCTATTTCATTGACAGCGTGACCAATATCGAGGGCATCATCGCGACGAGTGCCGAGGTGATCTGGATTGACAAACGCATCAGGAGCGACAAGTTCGCTCCCGTCATCGTTCAATTCCCCACTTTTCTTCATCCGAAGAGCAAGAAGAACACCTGCAAGGACGAGGACACCTACGAGCGGCACCGAAAGATAGAGCGGTAGGACTGCAAACAAGCCACCGCTACCTGCAGCTGCAGTGACTGTGGTTTCAACCTGGAGCGTACCAACATCCGTACCGCCTGCCGATAGTGTAATTTCCGTCAACATCAGACCCTTTACAGCCGATTCTGAAGGTGTGACAGTCACATCGATGGTGATGGATTCCCCGAGACCAAGGTTGGTGATTTCACTGGTTGAGAAGACGACGTCCCAGGCTGAAGAGGCATTGCCATCTCCATCGAGAACAGTGCCAGAAAGAAGCCCCGTGATGGGCAAGTTTCCGTCGTTACGAATCACAAAGGATTGGGTTGCACCTTCTTCTTTGGTCACGCTTCTGAACGGACGAATCGAATCGTCTTCAACAGAGATGTTGGCAAATTGCGATGGGAGAACAGCTACATCCACTCGAACAGCAGATTCCACCAAACGTCCATTATTGCCGCCCGTCACGGTGATCAGGAGGTCAAACGCCTTGTTGGTAACTTCCGTGTTGGCAGGTGGAATTAAACCAAAGCGAACGGTTTTCTCCTCCCGTGGTTCAAGGTATGTGATTGGGTTCGCGAAACCTACGACCCAGCCGTCTGGTGCAAGACCGTTGGACCAAGCAAGGGTGAGCGGAGCGTTGCCTACATTGGTAACGTTGAACGAACCGTAACTGAAGGTCGATGCAAGCGACGTCTCGATCATACCACCTGCTGGGCCAGCAAGATCGAGGGCTAACTCATCACGAACTTTGAGAACCGTGGTGTTGGAGATGAACTCCTGAGCGGAAAGTTCAGTCCGGATGATGAAACTGTTTGATTCGCCTTCTTCGGCGACGCTGGGCACGCCAAGAATGAAGGTCACAACACTTGTTTCACCGGGAACGAGGTCCAGACTGACTTGCCTCGCGTCCTGTTGCTGTTCGACTGAAACTTGAATCGGCCATGTTGGATTGGAAGGTTGAATTTTGACATTGAGTGAGAGGTCGGTGTTGCCGGTATTGACCACGGAGAGGTTCATGCTGATCTGCTCACCGCTGTCGACAAGGACTTCCCGATTCCTCGATGATGGACCGATGGGTCCCAAATCATCGGATAAATCCGCAGTGAAGGATTGTTGAGGTAGGACAGTAATAACAGCATTTTCGGAGTAATTAAGCAGCGGATCTGCCCCTGAAGTCACCCAACATGTGACGGTGTCCGTGGAACCAGTGAGGGGTGAGCCATCAACGACTGGAGGCACAAACAAATCGACCTTTATGGCCCGGTATTGTCGGATGCCGATGGGTTCAATTTCGAGTGTCGAGGAATTGGTGTCTTTGAGCATGACTTGCCATCGGTTTTCGGATGTGCAACTGATGGTGTACTGGGCGGGTGCATTCCCTATGTTGGCCACTGAGATACGGAATCCAGCGGAACCACCTGGTTCAGCTTCGAGACCATCAGTGCCAAGGGGAGTGACGAGGACTTCATCCAACTGTTCGATGACAAAGGTGAGACGCTGTGTGTGGGCGACGGTTGGGTTGTCTTGGTAGCGAGCAGTCACATCGACGACAAAGGTTCCAGCCCGTGCGTAGCGTGGGTCATCTGGCTCGTCGAGGTTTGCATATTCATCTTCCAAATGGATGGTCAGCAATTTGAAATCACCAGGTTCGCCCTGACCCTGAAGGGTGTGGGGTCCATTTTCTGAGACGCTCTTCGTCCAAACATCGTCGGGAGGAAGAAGGAAATCGGGCCGTCCTGGCTGAGGCACCTGAACATTGGTTACTGTCAGAGTGACGTTCTTCTGGCCAGTCCCCTCATGAAGGATATGAATCGGAATATCGATTCCCGTTTGATTCCGGACATCAAACACCTTCACTGCGGCGCTTTCCCGGTCGGCGGTGGTCGTCGGAACTGAGCCATCATCATTGAGCGAGATAACGCGAAGACCAAGCGCTGTCACATCGATATCTTGTTCCCAAATGTTATTGTCAATGCCGGTGTTGCCATCGTTCATTTCTGCAACCTGTTCATTGGTGTCGACACGAAGGCGCATGCTGTGCGGTCCAGTGGTGAGGAATTGATGCTGAATCAAGAGCGAGTCGATGGTCCCTGCATCGAGCGGTGTTCGATCACCTTCAAACAGAACATCACCCGTGGTGAGGTCTTCAAAGATAACGTGGAAACTGCCCGTAGCCAAGGTGCCTTGATTGATCCAACCGATGCGAATTGCAATCAAATCATTGCGAAGGGGTTCGGGTGATGATGGAATGATACTGCCGTTGTACAAGGCTAAATCGGCTTGTGGGTTAGGTGTCGCATCCGCTGTGATGACGAGTCCAAAGTCCTGTGTGGTACCACCTCGGTGGAGCACCTTCACCAACCATTGTCCTGTTTGGGTAAGGGTACCAGGAGCGACCTTGATCCGTTCAACATTGTTGACGGTGTCAGAAGTTTGGCCAGTGGTTGTGAAACCGTTGGCGAAGTTGTTGCCAAACCATTCATTGCCAGATGGATCAACGAGCACTAAATCCAAGTTGTTCACAAGGCGTGATTCGCCTTGTGGTGCGTTTGCAGACCCGGCCTCATCAGACCACACGAGCGTTATGTCAATGCCATGTGAAGCGTCCATATCAAAAGCGTAAAGCAACCCAAATCCGGCATCGAGTGGGGTGTTGTCATCCATGAAGGTTGACAGAGCAGTGGTCGATGGGGATGAAGGATCCCAGACCGGGAGAACGGTTCGATTGATATCGACTTGGCCCCATCCCTCTTCCGCATTTGGGATGTCAGATGGTCCAAGATCTCGAGCACCGTTGATCATGGCGGCTTTCACAAGCGATCCCGATGGTGCATTGATGCCGACTTGTTCCCGGATGAACTCTCGGGTCAAAGCAGCTACGCCACCAGCCACGGCTGTGGCTTGAGAGGTACCGGAGAGCGATGTGTACAGGTCATCACCGTTGGCATGGGTTTCTGTGGAACATGAAAGACCCGGTGAAGTCTTGGCCTCTTCCGCTCGTCCTGAACACACATCGACACCAGGAGCGACCAAGTCGGGCTTCACTCGGCCATCGAGGCTCGGCCCCATGCTCGAGAATCCAGCGACTGAACCAAGGGTGCTTCCTGTTCCGGAGGCCCCTATGGCAAGGACATTCTTCGCAGTCCCAGGTGCAGTCACCTGCGAAGCACCTTGTGCCCCACGGTCACCAACTGAAAACAGTGGAAGCATATCGGGCTTGTCGTGCACAAGGATGTCCACTGAACGAGAATCTGCCGTGTATTGACCGTAGTTCCCATTTGCACCCCAAGCGTTGATGGCAACTCGCGCCGTCATTTGTTCAGCATCTCGAAGAAGGTCATAGATCGAACCAATTCTGCCAAAGACGCCCGTCGGGTCGTGTTCAAGAGCGTACATGACAAGGTCTGCGTTTGGAGCGATGCCTGTAGCGCTGGTGTTTGAGTTGCCGCTACCGAGTGTGGAAATAGCGATGTGTGTGCCGTGCCCTGTGTTGCTGTCGGCTGGCGACGCATCGAGACCATATTGTGTGTAAACCGCTGCAACACGACCCGTCAAGTCAGGATGGTCTTGGTCCAGACCTGTGTCCGCTATAGCAATCATTTCACCCGAACCATCAAGCGTGAATGTGGCGTCATTTCGAACATCGATCACACCTGCTGCCGCAGCAGCAAGGGCGTTATGAAGGGAAAACTCAACCGTTGGTTCAATCCAAATAATTCGTCCATCGTGGACCACGTTGAGAAGAAATGGTGCTGATTGTGTTGGACTTAGTTCAACCTCGCAGACCCCAACACCACACCAAGCTTGTTGAGCACCCATCCGAATTAAATCAAGACTCAGTTGTTCAAACCCACCAACAGCGAGGTCGCTGGCTGGAACCAGGGCAAGCCGTTCTGCCGGCGTTCCGCTGGCAAGGGTTGCATCGAGTCGCCATCCTGGGTGTTGGGCGCTGACCCAACGAACATCATCGTCTTCGTAAAGGGCACGAATGGACACCGCTGGAGGCGATGGGAGACGAATCAACCATCCTTCATCACCGATATAATCCAGAGGCGTGATCCCGTGTCGCTCTACAAGGTCGTCGAGGACAGTCCCGTCGTGGGCATGAAGTTGGACGATGGCTAAACCTGTTGTTTGGAAGTCATTGGCATCAAAAAGGACACCCGATGGCTCAGGAACATCCCCGAGTGGGTCAAAGCTTCCAACATTCATGTGTAGCACACCCGAAGCTGGTTGCAAAGGGACACTGAATGGTTGAGAAGCGCTGGCCATGTGCCACATTGATGCAGCAAGTGCGAGGCGCTCTTCTTCGCTCATCGATGGAATGACTTCGTGTTCGGTTGGGTTGACATCCGCTGAACCAGTTGTAAGAAGCGGGGAAAGCGACGTTAAGAGGAGCAAAACAAGCATCAAAACCGGGCGGCGCAGTGCTTGCATAGCCTACCGAATCTGCAGACCCTTTTGAAAACGCCCCATGATTGTGCCCCTACGGGGCAGGAGTATGAGCAGAATCAGAGATGATTGTAGGCTGAAATTGCGGCATCTGTTTTCGCCACTGAAGCCATCCAATCTGCTTCCACACCCATCAATGCACGAATCGCATCAACGTTTTCAGGAATCACATCGGATTCTTGATGAATGGCCTGGAAATAATACAAGGTGTTTCCTTCGAGTTTGACACCATCTTCCCAAACAAATATTTCGTGAAGATCACCCCACTTACGACCGATGTCACGTGCGAATTCCATCACTTCTGCTGTTGTGGTAATGCCAGTTTCAGCACCGTTCATAATGACCAACCTTGGTCGCTCAGACCAGAGCGCCAGGACCGATTCAGTCGTGAGGCCGTGACCTTCTGGCAGGGTTGCGACAACCACGTGGACGTGCATGAGCGTTGTCGGGACGGCAACAGCCATCGAATTGATTTTAATTTCTGGCTTCACAGTCATGACGTCTGGCCCGTGGTGAGATGGAACCTGGAGAACGGGCTTGATGGCATTGATTGGACCTTTGCTGGAATCACCAGGGTCTGCTGCTCGGCGAATCATCGTGCACTCAACGGAAAGTGAACCGCAGTGTTCGTAGAGCGGCACTAAGGTTCGAGAAAGACCTGTTGTGTTGCATGAAACGACGCGTGTGCCCATCACATTGAGGTTTTCGGAATGGTTGGCGGAAGAGGAGTACGACATACCCGTCATGGCGTGCTTTTCGCCACCTTGGAAGATCCATTTCAGACCTGCAGATTCATACTTTTCTTTGTTTGAAGCACCGACTTTACCAGGCGAACAATCGATCACGATGTCGGCGATTTCGAGCAGATCACTCAAGCCACCATGACAGGTGTAGCCGGCAGTTGTGAAGGCAGCAATACGATCAGCGTCGTCATAGGTGCAGTAAATTGGGTAACCTTTGCGAACAGCCAAGTCACAACCAAAGGCGGGACGTGTTTTTGTCACACCGACGATTTCCATGTCATCTTGGGCGTCGACAGCATCTGCCACACGCTTACCAATCGTTCCGTATCCGTTGATTGCCACCTTGATGGTCATGGTTCTCATGTAAGGTGCCCTTGAAGACCCTCTATTAACACATCGTTGGCAACTGATGTTGAAATCTCCTAACCTTTCCGCTGGAAAGACGGCATCATAGAAGTGGAGAATTCTATCAATCACCACGGGAGGCTATTTGGATGGGAAGCAACAGCGTTTCATCATGGCCGAGGCTCATGATGTGGTTGAACGCTCATTCAACATCAATTCGAAACTTGGTCCACGCCTCATCGCAGCCGCTGAACAAAATGCAATTCTTCGCATTGGCTGGACAAATGCTGGCGAACCCGTTCCCAAAAATGGCGAACTTGGATTATGCCCAAACCTTCCAAAAGGCGCTCGAATGAGAGCGCTCGGTGTTCTCGGATCATGGACCGCTCCCTTTGGAAGCGGAGGCACATTCACCCTCCAAGGTGATGCTGGAGCATTTTTAGGCGCTGGAAACCGTGGAAACAGCATCGTATGTGAACGACTGACGGGCGATTTCGCCGGCTTCGCCATGCGGGAAGGGAAAATCACCATCCTCGATGGCACCGGTAACGACGCCGGAGCATGCATGTCTGGTGGACTTCTCATCGTTCGCGGTGCAACTGGAACCAGAGTCGGCGGCGGCATGAAAGACGGTTTGATTGTCATTCACGGCGATGTCGGCAATGACCCTGGTGCAGGCATGACCGGCGGACGAATCATCATCAATGGACGCTGTCCAACACCACCCGCTGGAGTCTCACTACGACCTTTGACCGCTGCTGAAGTCAAAGCCGTCAACAAGCAGCTCAATGATGAAGAATTGCACGTCCCAAGCGATGCAGTTTGTTTGACAGCTGCCGAAGCACCGATCGTCGAAAGTGAAGGCGGCCAAATGTCCTCATCTGACTTGTCGATGGTTGGCTTGGTCGCTGAACAACAACACCAGACACCACCCTACGCCACATTCGACACCGTCACACTCGTTGGTGAACGCAATGGGGACAGCACCCCCACGGCCTTACCTCTCCCACTTCTGGCCATCATTCCAGATGGAAACGAACTGAAGATGGAAAAGGATGCACAGCCTCATGCTGTCAGCCTCCTTGCCCACCAACCGTTCCTCGCAAAAGCAAACCCACGCTCCGTGGACTTTGCACTCCTCGACCAAGACAACTTAGCCGACGCTCCAGAGTTACTGGCAGCAGCAGCAGGCGTGGTCATGGACTTCGACAACATGCCATCCATGAACTCTGAACAGATCGATGGTTTCCTCGTCGCAGTGAGAACGCTGCTCGGACGTGAGAAGCCATTCGCTCTCCTGAGCGCCCTTGGACGTACAACAAACCTCCATGTTCGAGCCGCTCACCACGGTGCAGATCTCGCCTTCTCACGCATTGAAGACGGAAGCGGTGTGGCTGAGGCTGCAGCCTTACCCTTGATCGGACGCTCATCAAAAGCTCACTTGGAAGGAACCCACACTCAATCAGGAGTTATGCTCGGTCTTTCAGCCACCGCACACGACTTGGCCGTGCTTCGAGCATCAGGGATCACCCTGATCGCCTGTGAAGTTCCAATGGTTGATGCCAATGATTTGGCCCATTGGTTGCAAAGCCTGCACCAAGAACTCTCAGCCATTTTGTCCCGATTGGGTCTTGAATCCATCGACAATCTACAACGTCAAAATCTGCGTGCACTCGACCATGAAACGGCAGCGATCAGTGGCCTCCGTTTGGTGGGATATGAACGACCACTCCCCCATTGGTTCGCACGCTGAGGTGATTTTATGCCAACCATATCAGTTGATCAAACACTCATCAGCCATTTGTTGAGCCGTCATGGACTGACCAATGACATCAACCGAATGGCGGATGAATTACCACTGTTAGGTACCGACATAGATGCATGCGATGGAAACACGCTCGACATCGAAATTTTCCCGGACCGCCCCGACTTGCTTTCAGGTGAGACCCTCACCAGAGCGATGCGCCCCTTCCTCTATGGCACAAAAGCGCAACCAAGCCTTGCAGTGAAGCAAGGTGACATCACCATGACCGTCGATGCCTCACTAGCAGAGGTCCGTCCTGTGATCCTTGGAGCCGTCGTTCGAAATGTTGAGACAGGGGAGACCCCAGAAGACAATGAAGCCTTCATCAAAGCGCTGATGGACCACCAAGAAAAACTCCATTTCGCCCTTGGACGTGGTCGGAAACGTGCATCTATTGGTGTTCATGATCTTGCAACACTATCACCACCCTTCCATGTCACGACCGTTTCTGGTGACACAGCGTTCATACCATTGGCCATGGATCAACCAATGTCGATCACATCAATATTGGAGAACCATCCAAAAGGCATTGATTACGCCCACCTTTTGGAAGGTATGGATCGATATCCAGTCATCGTCGACAGCAATCAAGCCGTGCTTTCATTCCCACCAATCATCAATGGCCAGCACACCACTGTCACATCTTCGACCAAGGACTTCTTCATCGATGTCACAGGTTGGGACCGACGTGCCTGCGAAGCAAGTTTGATGCTGGTGGCCAGTCAATTGGAAGAACGTGGTGGAACGATTGAATCAATCGAAGTAACAGGCCATGATGGAAAAGTAGAACGCCTTCCAAACCCTAAACCGATCATACACACCGTGACCGAAAGGCTGCTTGATGGCCTTCTTGGTCGCGCTTTAACCGACGAAGAAGTTGATGCTTCAATCAATCGAATGGGCGGCACATACCTCGGCCGCACAACAGCCGAAGATGCCCCTTCACGCGTTCCAAAAAACATGGCTGATGTGGTCAAGGACGATGGTGTCCTTTCCTTCGCTATGCCACGCTGGCGTTTTGACATCCTCCATCCAATCGATTTGGTTGAAGATGTTGCGGTTGGTCACGGGTATGAAGATCTTGGTACCGATGTACCAAGGGCGCCCTTAACAGCCGTGCCGAGAGCAGATGGGCACATTCGCCGTCGCATCCGAGATTCCCTCCAGGGACTCGGATTGATGCAGGTTCAATCATTAACGCTCTCCAACGATGTTGACCAGTTTGAGGCAATGCGTTGGCCTCCGATGGGAGACGTGACTCGAATTACCAACCCTATCACGATTGAACATACACTGTTGCGACAGTACCTGCTCCCTGGGTTGTTCCGATTGCTCGCTTCAAATCGACACCACGATTTGCCTCAAGCAGTCTATGAATTAGGAACCGTGGTTCGCGACCATAAAAACGGCGACAGGTTTGCGTTTTTAGTTGCTGAACAAGGCGGTGGTTTCGCAGCTGTCAGAGGCCGCATACAAGCAATCATGCGGGACTTGGGAGCATCCACATTCACCATTGAACCGCTTGGGGGAACAATGGGCCCATGGCTCACCGGTCGTTCTGCAAAAGTAATCGTCAATGGCGTCCATGTGGGCTGCTTTGGGGAAATGGACCCTCATGTTGGCAACCATTACGAATTGAGGGTGCCGCTCAGTGGAGCGGAGTTCGACGTCAAAGAACTCAATCGGGCACTCCCAGACCCTGTTTGAGGTGGAGACATGTGCGGTCGTTTCGCATTAAGTCAACCAACTGATCAACTGGCTGAATCGGTTCATGCCGAGCCATTATCCGACCTAACACCCTTCACACCCTCATGGAATGTAGCTCCTACGAATTGGGTTCCTGTCGTCACCGAAAACGGTCTATCGCAGCGGACAAAAGCACCACGACATTTCCGACTCATGCAATGGGGACTGCGCCCCCAGTGGGCAACATCATCAACGCATCAACCAACCAACGCTCGTGCAGAAACTGTCCATGAAAAACCAATGTTCAAGCATGCCTGGACGCATCGAAGGTGCGTTGTCCCGGCGGATGGCTGGTATGAGTGGATGGCTACAGTCCAAGGAAAGGTCCCATGGTACCACCATCGAATGGACGGCGGGACATGTTGGCTCGGAGCGATCTGGGAGTCATGGTCATCGCCAAGTGGGGATCATGTCGAATCCTTTGCTTTGTTAACAGTTGAAGCGAATGAAGATGTTCGTGAAGTCCATCACCGCATGCCCTTGCTTTTGGAACAAGATACGATTGGAGCTTTTCTCAGCGGCGAAGATCTGCGCGAGCCACCTTCCTCCATGCTCATCGACCGTCACGTCGTTGGGCGCGATGTGAACGCTGTGGTCAATGATGGCAAACATTTGATTGAAGCCGTTCCAACACTGTTGTAAGTTCAACCCGGTCAAACCAAGTTCGAAGTTGCACATAGAAGCGAAAGCTGCTGCAATTGAATTGGCCATCGAGTGGGACAATGGAGCCCATTGAACACACATAAAAGCCGTCAGGTTGAAGGGCACCATGATGTCGACGAATCATGCGCTGGGGGCTTGTTGTGATGATGCTCTTGCTCCAAGTGGCAGGACCAATGCATTCACTGCCAGTCCAAGCTGAAACCATCGACGCTCGAGATGGCCAGGCTGTGCTCCTCGGACTTGATGAGACGGTTGTTCATCGCAACGAGTTGATTGAAGTGTCCTTCACGCTCCATAACATGGGCTCTGTTGAAGAAACATTCCTGATAGATACCGTTGCAGTCCCAGAGGACTTAGCGGTCTCCGGCTTGCCGCTCACACACACACTTGATGCTGGCTATCTGAAGACATTGAAGTTCAATCTAAGCGCTGATGCGACCGCTGCATACGGGACCCTCACCTTGCCAATCTCACTCGTGATCGATGGCAATGATACCTGGTCGACTCAATCCAACCTTACCGTTGTCATAGCACCTTATTCACGGTTGGATTTCGGTGTCCAAGGCCTTTCTTCGTTCATCAGCGATGCTGGAACGAGGACATCCGTGGCAATCAACATCACCAACAACGGGTCGTATGAGGATGATGTCACCTTCAATATTTACACCCAGAGCGGGTGGAATTGGGGTTGGACAATGAACGACAGCGATGGCGTGAATGCCTTCGAAACACTGCAGCCAGGACAATTGTCTTACGTTTATGTCTGGGTCGATGTGCCTGAAATCGTCGATGGGGCACCGCTTGCTGGAACCGGTCCAAGGTTCCAGTTAAAAGCCGTCTCGGGTGTTGACAAAGCCATATCACAATGGTCGTTTGATCTGTTGTTAGGAACGTACCAGAACGCTTCAATTGACGCAAAGGGCCAGGACCTCACACTCGATCCTGGAGCAAATGGGCGAATAGAAATCGATGTTCGGAACGTCGGAAACACCCCCAACCGCATGAGCATCACCCTCCAAGCCATCGACACCGAGGGACAACCAATCACGGACGTACCTCTCGATGACCGAATCGCAAGAAACGGTTGGACCATGGCCTTATTCAGCGGTCTTGAGGGCCTCTCGCTGGAACCAAATGAATCCCGAACCATCGAAATTGGCTTTCAAGCCCCTGGGGATTACTTTGGTGAAATCAACGTACGAGTCCGTGTCTTTGCCGAAGGTGCACCTGTGCGTTTGCGAACCATCGATGTGGGTGCTGTGATCGATTGGCAAAGGAATGCAACGGTCGAACTGCGTACCGATGACTGCCGTTCGCTGCTTCCAAACGCAACATGCACGGCCTCGGTGTTTTTGGAAAACACGGGGAACGCTCGCGACACCTTTACGTTCAATTTGGTTGATGCCTCAGAGGATGTGACAGCAACCCTCATGACCACTTCCATCAGCCTAAATCCATTGGAATCAAGTCTAATTGAAGCTGTTTCAATCACTGCATTCGCAGAGGCACTCGCTTTCAAAACTGGCAATGTATCCATCGAAGTGCAACTCGGTGGAACAAACACGGTGGTTGGAGAATTCAAGATCCCGACGAAAATCGCCCCCGTCATCCTCTGGGTGTTCGAAGATATTGTCGAAGAAGTCGATGCACGAGGTCGACTTTCAATCACCATGATCGCCCGCAATGAAGGCAACGCTGTCGATGGTCTCTTGGTGCAATTACAATCATCCCATTCAACACAAATGTCGTTCGTGCCCCCGTTCGTAGCCACCTATGAAGAGGGGATTGCATACCCTAGGTCGTTTGAAATCACGGACATTCCAATCGGTTATAATTTCACAATCGAAGCATGGGTTGACCTTCCCCAAGATCAACAAAGCAATGGGACCGTGTATGTCAACACAACCGTTCGTTCGCAATTGGCACCCGATTTGCCGTTCATACAAACCACCAGCGCACCATACCTTGGTTTGGCTTGGCAGCCCGTTGAAGAAAGTGAAGGATGGTTCGATGTTGCTGCAATCGTTGGTGCGACCGTTGGGATTTTTAGTGCGTGGATCTGGGTGATTCTATCGGTCGTCCTTTCGGTGTTCATCGTTCAGAAATCCCTCAGCGCACGTCGAGAACGCAAAGCGGAACAAGCCCTCCTCGCCCACTTACATGCCCCTTCACCAGTGGAAGAACCTCAAGATTGGATGAAGAAATTTAGCGAGAGAAGCGAGCCTGCACCACAACCCGCCGCCCTAACGGTCTCTGCTGAACACTTCCAACAAGCGTTCACCAATCGTGCAGGCACCCCCACACCCTCTGCCGCCCCTGTTCAGACAGAAGTTCATACCTCAGCAGCTCAGGCCCTTGATGTTCAAGACAACCAACGAACCATCGCCATCGCCGATGACCTCCTCTTGGACATCGCCTCTGGAAATGTCGCCCAACCACTGGCTGATACAACAGTGCTTCCTGAAGTGAGCGTTCCTGCCAACATGACCGTTCGGCACGACCCTAAGGGGTTCTTAGGGACCCAGCCAGAAGGCCTCGATGTGCCATCGGTCCCGTTGCCAAACGTTCCTTCGATGCTCAACCTAGACGATTTGGATGTGTGACATCACGTGTGGAGTGCGGGAGTCGACGAAGCAGGACGTGGCCCCGTAATCGGACCGTTGGTCGTTGGCGCCGTGGCAGTGCCTAAGAGCGATCTGAAGTTGCTCACAGAACATGGCATACGGGATTCGAAAGACCTCACACATGCCAAACGCGTTGCTATGGCCACATGGTTCCACGAACAGGCGAGCGAACGAGGTTGGTTGCATCAGGTGATTGTCTGCCCACCTGATCGAATCGATGCATCGGTGAAAAACAACGGTTTGAACCTCCTTGAAGTCGATCTGTTTGCAGAGGCACTGAATCCCTTCAAGGACCATGTTGAAAGTGGATTGGAAGTGCTCAACGATGCTTGTGATGTCAATGCGCAACGGTTCACCGACAGGATCGCAGCACGCTTGAACGATTGGCCTTGGCCGAAAAGCACCATGACTTCCGAGCATAAGGCCGACACAAATCATGCCATCGTAGGGATGGCGAGCATCCTAGCCAAAGTGAAACGAGATGAGGCGATTGCAGAATTGACTGAACGCCTTGGCTTTGGTATCGGATCTGGCTACCCGTCAGACCCCTACACCAAAGCAGCGTTACCCAAGTTGTTGGAAGGTAAAACCCCTCATGAGGACCTACGATGGTCATGGAAAACCATCCATCGAGCATGGAACGCACTCCATCAAGAAGATCCGCCCACACGTTCGTACTCTGATGTTCATCAACGAACATTATTTGAGGATTGAACGTCGTTTGAAGCCACGCACTTGATGAAGGAAAGGCCACAGGAAAGGATGAGTCCCATGCCGTGGTCACCCGATGAAGCAACCCTCGATGCCTTCCGTCACCTCGCTTTGCAAAACGCGATTGAATACGAAGGAAAGGCAGCACCGGGTTCCGTGATTGGAAGGTTGATGGGTTCTCGCGCTGATTTGAGACCCCATGGACAAATCATCTCCCCTCTGATCGCCAAGGCTGTCGCAGATGCAAACGCAATGGCTGCAACAGATGGCCTCGATGCTTTGCGTTCAATTTTGGAAAATGAAGCGCCCCACCTGTTGGAAAAGCGAGAAAAGAAAGAACGAAGAACAGGATTGCCCGAACTCACCAACGCCGAAAAGGGAAAAGTTGTGTTGCGATTTGCACCCAATCCAAACGGGCCGCTTAGTTTCGGCCACGCCCGTGGAATTGTCATCAACGGTGAGTATGCAAAAGAGTGGGAAGGCGAACTTATCCTTCGATTTGATGACACTGATACCGTCGTCAAACCTCCACTGCCACAGGCGTATCGCGAAATCCCTGAAGAAGCCGCTTGGTTGCTTGGTTACACCCCGCACCGTATCGTCATCGCTAGCGACCAAATTCCACATTATTACGAACATGCTGAACAAATGCTCAAGGGTGGATTTGGCTATGTGTGCCGTTGCACTGGTGAAGAATTTAAGGTCTTCAGAGTCGATAAAACTGAATGCCCGTGCCGACCGAATGACGCAGACATGAACATGGACCTCTGGTCCAAGATGCTCGATGGGACATTCAAACCTGGCGATGCTGTTGTTCGTGTAAAAACAGATATGACGTTGAAAAACCCAGCACTCCGTGACTGGCCCGCACTTCGCATGCAGGACACAGAAAATCACCCACACCCCCGGAAAACCATTGGTTCGAAGTATCGAGTGTGGCCGTTGTTGGATTTCCAAAGCGCTGTTGAAGATCAGTTGCAAGGGGTGACCCACATCATCCGGGGCAAGGACTTGATGGATTCAACTCGGAAGCAAAAACTCCTGTACGAACATTTCGGTTGGACCTATCCCGAAACAATGTACTGGGGCCGAGTCAAGGTTCACGAATGGGGCGGCTTTTCGACATCACAGATGCGTCGGGACATCGAAGCTGGCCTGTTCACAGGCTGGGATGATCCACGGCTGCCTACCCTTTCAGCCCTCAAGCGACGTGGCATCACTGCTGAGGCTCTGCGTGCTTTTTGGATCGAGTTAGGTGTGACACAGAAGGATATTTCTGTGCCACTTTCTGCTTTATTTTCACACAACACCAAACTCATCGACGATGATGCACCCCGTTTGTCCTTCATCCGATCGCCCCAGAAATTCCAACTTGAAGGCAATCATCCTCCATCGATCGAGGTTGATGTTCATCCAAACCATCCGAAGATGGGGCACCGTTTGTTCGAACTGGATCAACCCGGCATTTGGATTGAATCAGAGGATGTGAGCAAGGGCGACCTCAGGCTCAAAGGCTTCGCTGATGTCTGCTTAACTGGTGAACGAGCGACCGTGCAATCCATCGAACGACTCGACCAACGTCCCATCGTCCATTGGCTGAGCGAGAAGCAAAGCACACCAGCAACCCTCATCGTGGCAAAGGACGGTGAGATCATCGAATTTGAAGGTCAAATGGAGGCACACGCCTACCCCGAAGGAACCATGGTTCAACTCGAGAGGATTGGTTACGGTCGTGTCTTAGATTCAACCACCATTCTCTTCAGCCATTCGTAATTGATTGAAGGAAGGCTGATAGGGCGCATTCCGCCTCGTTGAAGCATGGCCAAGACAGTTGCAGACCTCAATTTGGATGACGAACACATCACGGCCGGTGTTGAAGACAGCCTCCAAGAAGGTGCTCGGAGGATGCTGAGCATTCCGGGAGGAATTGTTGTCGTTCTTAGTGAAGGCAACCATGTCAAGGGTGTCCTCGGTCACAATCAATTTCTCAAGGCCATGTCGCAATCAATCGATGCCACTCAAGCAACATGCGCAGAGTGGATGGAAATGGACTTCCTCCAAGTGCACAAAACGGACACATTGAAGCACGTCTTGTCTGAGATTCAAAAGCGCTCACCACAAGCAGTGGTGGCGGTTGACGAAAACGATGAGTTCTGTGGTTACTTCTCTCCGAATGATTACCAAGAGGCTGCGAGCTTGGTCAGCAACATGACCAAACTCGGCATGTGAGTTCAAGCTACGAGTTTGATCACACGTTCGCAACCAGCACAAGCAAACCTGAGCGGCCGCTCATCGCTGAGCACTGCGTTATTGGTCGAACATGCTGGGCATGGAATGCTTGGTGTATTCAACAAAACCAATGCCTCTGCTGAGGGACCCATTCGGGGACTGGCTGCTGCCGAGATCCACCACAAAATGAGTGTAAAACTAACGGCACCGCCCAAGAACAAAGGCGGATAGGCGAAGAAGTGAATCAAGGCAATAAGTGGAATTAACAGCATTTCAAGCGCCAAGATTCGGCGTGCTCGGTTCTGGGTCATCTTGAGAGCAACATACAGTCCAATGAGGAGTGCGATACCGACGCCAACCAAAAGCGGGACCGGTGAATAAAGCGGGGTGTTGGTGGGAACAAAGGTGAATGTGAAATCATCGTCTTGGTCCAAGTCAGTACCACTGAGTTCGATTGATTCACCCCATGGGAACCGAGAATGAGAGAGACGAACGTCATCCGACTCCAGCACTTTAGCGTTCATAAAAGCCGAAAAACCTGAGGAAGTACCCTCAAGTGAGAGGCTTAAATCAGACCACAAAGGTGCTGGTTGAACGGTGATGAAGCTTCGAAGAAGGGTCATCTGTTCGTTGAGAACTACAAATTCAGAGGTCTTGAAGACAAGCGTTACCGGGTGATTCACCACGTCTTGTTCCCCATTGAGTTCAAGATCGATGGAAATGGTTTCGAAGTTTCTGAAGCTGCCCAGCAGTTCTTCCCCATCAAGACCAAGTCCGACGCTGAGGAAGTAAGAACAGAGACCAGAAGAAGTCGAGGCTCCGGTGAGCATTTGACGCTCAAATTCGTTGACTTCGTTCGGTTCAATGGAACGGCTCACGCGTTCATCTTCGGTGACTGAGCCCTCTTGGAAACTCTTCAGAACAGGTGAGAGGTCTGTGACTTCATCGCCCAAGTGGTCAAGGCCCCAGCGCATCCAAAACGCCATTTCCCCACCAAGTGTGATGCTGGTTTCACGGGTCAGTCGAAGACCTGAATCTTCGCTTTCGATGCTGAAGGTCCCCACGATGTCAAGCGGACTTCCGTCACCGTTGGTTTGCAGGGGCTCATCGGGAGGATAATATGTCCCCGTCCCACTGTCGGAATCAAAGGTTTCAATCATGAACGAAGCAGATCCTGAAAGGGTAGCACTCCCCACTTGTAACACCAGTTCCACCTGAGTATCAACCGTCTCTTCACCACCTGCAGCATCAAGCCACGTCCAGGTGACTCGGACACCATCACCTTGTGAAGTTTCAATTGGGTCTCCGCTGACAAGCGCCCCGTTCACACGCATGTTCAATGAATCAGAGTTTGACAGTATTTTGGTGCCCCAGTAGGATTCGATGACCACAGAAAAATAGACTTCTGAACCTTCAACTTCCGGATCGAGAAGCGTCAACGACATCAATGGCATTTCACCTTCCAAAACGGAGTCACTGTCTTCACTGCCCCATTGGAATTCCAACTTGGCATCACCCGCGGGCAGACTGAAAACAACGGTTCGAGCGGTCAAAGTAAGCACGACATTGCTCGCTGAAGTGATGGAAGTCGCATCGACTTCGATTTCAAAAGTGAGGGTCCCTGTGCCTTGGGCCAGGAACGAATTACCAGCGGGTGTCGCAGCAGAAAAGGTCTGGGAGCCAATTTGAAGCGAGGCTGTGGCGTTGACTTGTGCACCTGCGGCATCGGTCACTTCGTAATCCATGTTCAGCGTCCATGTGGCTGCTGGAACTGTTCCAGGCCAAACTTCGGGAAGGGACCATGTTCCGACCGTTTCTTCTGAGGTGACGGCGTTTGCAATCGTTTTCGCGATTGTTGTTTCGCCGAGGTCTTGCATGAATGGCGTCAGTGTACCGCTGCTGTCTGAACCGATCAGATGCAAGTCAAGACCGACTGAATCGCAGCACACAACAGTATCTTCTGCCTCAGCTAGGCCTACAAAATTGGTATTCATAGGCGAGAGGAGAGCGATCAGAAAAATCGTTACAAAAAACAACGGTCGCCATGACATTGATATCCCTCAGGCTAACCAAACGCCCATGGCTCATAACATAAACGATGCTTCGAGAACTTAAAACGCTCAAAGAGCCTTTTCGAGCAAGGCGCCGAGTTCCTTTTCAAACAACGAAACAACCGCTTCGCCAACTTCACCTTGAATGTCATCTGGAAGAAGACGGAGTCCAAGGCGTGTGGCTGCTCGAGTTGCTTTCAATTCAGCATAGATTGTTCGGGCTTTGGTGTGGAAGTAATAGGACACTGCTTCCTTGATTTCGGCTTTGAGTTCGGGGTCTTCCTCGACCTTGGATCGGATATGACTTTTCAGTTCATCCTTGACAAGATCCCTGAATGCTTCGATGACGAGGTCTTCTGTCGACATCAAATCTTGAACTTGGTCGCGAATGCTTCCAGTAAGGAGTCGTTCTATGGCCATGTCCATGCGAGGGGGCTATGCTGTTTCAATCCGTCGATGAAGGCAATGCACACAGAGCACCATGAACGATGAAGAAATCTGCTAACTTTGAGGCATGTATTCTGGCTTCATCCTTGCCTTCCGGCCAGCCACTGAGGGCATGGTGAACTTGACTGACAAGGTCGATGGGGTGATCACCTACAAGCAGACGGTGCCAAATAAGTTCCTCAAGGCGGGGTGTCGACAACTTGGGGTTTGCCAAACATGGAAGGACCAATTCGGAGAGGGCCTGGGTGCGTTGATCCACATCCATGGTCGGCCAGGCCTTGGAAAGTCGTCCAAGCATGCGTTGAGAGAGGTTTGGAATCATTTCGTTGGAAGGTGAGGGGACATCAGGAAGCGCTACAACTCTGACTGAACCTTCCTCGCTCAAGAGGTCACGTATGTGGGTGTGAACAGGATCGAATGTGGTGTCCATGGCCTCTCGAAGCCACAGCCCAGTTCCAGCAAATGGTCGTAGGCGCCGTACCCTTGCGCCGTTTGGAGCCAGCACCGATGCGATGGCTGCGCATTGTGCAACCACATCCAGAGCCCCATGCCGCTCACCCTTTCCAGATCCGATTCGAACGGAAACCGCTACGGGCGTGATGTGAACATAGGCTTGCTCTTTGAGATCTTCAAGAGCCCATGTGTCCTCAAATGGATCGAGGAAAAGAAGTGAACCTTCAGCGACCTGTTCAGGACGAACCACCTCATCACGAGGCAACGAACCATGGGGGGGCATAAACCGCCTGACATAAGCGAAACCAGCGTCTAAGCAGGCGGCTTCGATGAAAGAAAGGCTCAGCACGCCAACGGCGTCTGCGGGGGCGTGGATGTGAACAACTGAAGAGCCACGAATGGTTTCGCATATCGAATTGATGCGGGTTTTGACATCTTCGAACGGGGCTGATGCTAACAGGTCATTCATAGCCGCCACCACACATGAGGAGTTGGGCGTTGTTCATCAGCCTTACGAGGCAAAAGCAACGAAGCGTGGTGCTCACTCGACCATCAGTCGGAGCTCTTCTCGCTTGTATCGCCAATCGGATGGCAAGCGACCTTCGCTCTTGTAATAGTTCGCCAATCGGCGAATCTTGGCTTCAGTGATTTCGAGGGAACGTTGGTTGTGGAGGTCTTTGCGGTTCCCGCTGGAGACGTGGTTGATGATCCCGACTGCTTGACGCATGAGGTTCATCATGTCTTCTGGGTATGTGCCACCGATGTCGTTCTCAGCAAGAACAGCGCCGATGCGCTTTCCGAGCACGAGGCGGACGTCAGGGACAGCGTGTTGATCTCGGAGAATGGTACCGATATCGGCAGATGATTTTCCTGCCTTACCGAGGTCGACAATCAACTCAGTGACTGCCTTAGCGTCCGTGTTGGACCACTCGGGTGCTTCGCTCACAAATGGCTTACTTGAGCCGCTCTTTCCTTTGCGTGACTTGTACATACGTGCCATAAGGACATCTCCAAGGAAACCAGCGACTTGTCACCCCTTCTTAATCGCTCCGCTAGATATGGACGCTAGGAGGCGGTGCCAATCGAGGCACTGAACCCCCGAAAACCAAGGTCAGAGCCGTTGATGGGACTTTGCCAGCCGACCAGGCGTTGCGGGCCACTCCCAACCAGGTGCATGAGCACGAGCGAGACCGACCACCTTTCCGTCTTGATAAACCAACAGATCCGAACCGCATCGAATGTTTTTATCAAAGCGTTCGACAATGGTACCGAAGATGTCACCTTTCCAAGGTTTGTCTGGGTGAAGATGAACTTCGGGAAGGGCGTTCGTTGAAGCTAAATCCTGCACAACGGATTTTGCAAGGGCAAAACCGCCCCTGTCAATCGACCATAGAGCAACTTGGTTTCCTTCCTTCTCGAGTCGATAGCGTGGAGGTTTTCCTCGAACTTTCAGCGGGGCCACCCATGCATCACTCAGCATTGTTTTGCGAGCGACGCTGGCAAAGGTATCCAGGAGCATTCGTTCATTTTTACGGCCACGGGCACTGAATTCATCCACTGCTTCGCTTACTGCTTTGCTCAAACGCTCAAGGGCTTCATGGCTGCCTGCTCCCTCACCTAAACGGGTATCAATAACTGGGATTGTTTCGTGAGCCAATTCCATACCAGAATGGTTGATCACGCGTTTGTAGTCATGACGTTCGACAAGGCACTTGAACATCCGTTCAATGCGGTTGCGTTCATCACGTGTCCAGTCACCGGTGACTGGGACATCATAGTGAGCAGCGGGCCACACTTCTTCCAAATCGCGTGGCACAAGACCAAGAGGCGACGTCACCATCACTTCGTGGCAGGCACTGGTACCAATGGCTCGAATAAACCGTCCATGTGATTTTGACAGACGGTATGGCTTTCGTGCTGAGCAAGGTAACAAGATAAGGATGGTATCCAAACCATCTGGCGCCTGATATGTTTCACTCATGAACGATTCCCAATCGCTGATCAGTGGATCGGTTTGAATCGAAACACTGTGACACGGGAAGGCGTGCATACGAGCAACATGTGAACTTAGCAGACCTGGAACAGTGGCGCAGAGTGCGTCATGACGACGAAGGTGTTCGACCGAACGGGCGCTGTTGAGAGATTGACGATCGACAAGGGCTCGCATTTGGTCAGATGCCATGGCTGAACGAACTTCGCCGATGGCAATGTTCCAATGTTCCACTTGCTTCTCCATGGTAGCTGATTCTCCCATCGATTCAACACAATGACGTGGACCTTGGCCGGTTAGCAAAACACCTGCAGCGTTGGCTTGTCGGCTTCGTGAAAGATCAAACAAATCAACACCGAACCATGTCAAGAGAGCGACGTTGTCGGGACCACCTAAACCAGGCGTCCATAACAAAGCGCCGGGAAACCTGCGCTTGAGGACAGTGATCGCTTCGACCAAACGGCCGGGCTGGGCTGCAAGTTGCAAGGCATCGACGAGAACCACAACATCTGGCCGAAGGTCTGGACTCATGAGTCCATCATCATGGTTCAACCGTTGCCACGACACAGGCAAGAGTTGAGCCGTCCCAGCGGGTTCCCCGGCGTCTGCCTCTTCCAAAGATGGAGGAAGGACGTGACCAACCGAAACCTCCCATTCAGGTGAGTTCTTATCAAAATCAGGTGGAGAAAGAGGTAAACGACTTCGAAGGGTTAAGGTCGAGGGAATGTCAGTTGTGCTGGAAGATTCAAAGGGAGCCAAACTTGGTTCGACATCAATGTCTCCATCAAGCAACACAAGCGCTGGTGTGAACGCAATCGGTTGCTTACGATCGCCCAAAGCCCACAGGCGAGCAAACCGATGACGGGCGGAAACGCTTCGACCCAATCCTTCGTCCATGGTCCGGCCTGTGGCCTATGCTTCTTGAAAGATTGGAAACAATTCCTGCCCTAAGTTCAAAGCAAGCCCCCACCACCAAGGCTCATGGACGGCGTTCGACCATCGGCTCAAGCCCTCGGTTTGGCCTTGGTGTTCCTTACATTGGCGATGGCCATTCCAGCCCAAGCCGTTGTTGTGGACGAAGATCCCGCTGACCGTGAGACAGTGCGCGACGGCCGAGTCATCGGTGTGCTCACAATGCCAGACCAGGCGTATGAACGAACATGGGCCATGCGTCAAGGTGAATGGACGAGCATTGGCGTTGATTGCGACCAATGCACCGTCACGATCGAAGTGGACGGGGCAACGCAAGAAGTCACCTCGACCCTCAATGTACAGGCAAGCAATGATGGAACAGCGACAATGTCCATCATCTCGCCCATCGAAGAATTTGTCGCTTTCTCGCTGATTGAAACAATCGTTGAACAAAATCCCACCGTCCGGCCAAGCCCTGGTGAACCACTGGCGTTTGAACCTGCATGGGTGTGTGATGCAGAAACCTCTTGCTTGAACTTGATTCAAAGCCTCGATTCAATACCTTCCACTGAATTCATCTCGGATGAATTCATCGTCGGAGTCTTGGATCAGAACCTGGCGGAACATGTGTCGGTACCGGTGACTGCGGGCACCACCATGGAACTCCAGTTGCTCCATGCCACCTCAGACCTGTTTTTGGAAGTCTTCCACCAAGGTGATGAAGAACAATTGCTGGACATAACCACCACGCAAGTTAACCAACTCCCAATCAACGACCAACCGGCATCGACGTACTGGCATGCCGACAACGATGGAAGGTTCATCCTGAAGATTTCCAGTCAATCTCCAAACACGGCCTACGCATTGAAGAGGGTGCTTCATTCACCTGATGCTGGACCACAGGTGATTGAACTTTCAGGCACCACGATCATTGAGGGCCACCATGCCAAGAACATCGTCATCGCAACCAATGACACACAGGCACTGATTGCTGAGGCACTTCATCGAAACGTGACTGGCCATTGGGAACAACTGGTCAACGGCGATTGGTTGTCGAGCACGACGGTTCACTTCTCCACAGATGACCCAATGCATCTCTACCCATACCCAAACGCCTCTGCTTATCGGCTCCAGCTCGAAGGGCAACGGTTCGCAGTGGAAGTCAGCACGGTGGATTTTGCAGACCTTGGAGGGGACTTTGATGCACCCTCCCTCCGCCCGTCCAGCCCCCTCATGGAGAACAATTCTTGGCCTGAATTACATGCACCAAGTGACCCAGTGGCAGGAGAATTAACCCTTGCCATCCACGACACTGCGGACGTGTATAAGATTGAGATTGAAGGGTATGAAGAATCCCTTCATCTCGTCCAAGTGAAGGTGGTAAGTGAGGATTTAGATGTTCTCCGTCTCGAAATGTGGGACATCGACCAAGTTTCATGGGAAGTGGTCGATTTCCGCGACCTCGAACGCGTCAATGGTAAATTACAGAGTGCATTAGAATTGACCCCAGGAACTCATTTTATTCGAGTCTCTCACACCGATGCGGCCAACGCAACCAACCACACATGGGGCCAGCACGTCGACCCAGTCAGCTACATGATCTCAACCGGCTACACAATAATTGACGAAGGCGATGAACCTTACTTCCCACCTGATGAAGCCACCGTGATGTGGGGCGGAGTCGCTCGTTGGGTCATGGGGCTGTTGTTCTTGCTCCCCTGCCTTTACTTTGCAGTTACATTCGTAACGACCCGGAATTTAGCACGTGAGATGTCGACAAAAACAGAGCAGCTCGCTTGGTTCAAATCACAGATGGATACCGGAGAGACCGCTCCAAAATCACTGCGAAAGTCACTGGATAAATCACTTCAGGCGATCGCACAACTCGATTGGGCAACAGCATGCTCAACGTGGGGACCAACCGATGGAGAACACCGAACCGATGGCCTTGCCATGGCTGTTTGGTCCCTTGATTCAAGGTTAGCAAAAAACGAAAACACCCATCCAATCATGGTCGGCATTCATGTTCTCGAAGGCCAATGGGAGTTAGCAGCACTCAGATTTGACGCACCGGAAGGCCAAGCCTGGCAGGTCGTTGGCGTCGAGCCTAAATTCCTGCACCGTGGTGAAGAAATTTTTGTCGATACAATGCGTGCTGGGAACCTTACCTTCCTGACACTCGAACTGAGGGGTTCTGCAACCAGCGTCGACATCGAACTCAATGGTCGATGTGATGGGGAACCAATGGCTGCACGAATCCCGCACACTCTTCACATTCAGAACCGTGAAGAAGAATGATCACTTTCGTCGCTCATCGGCGTCTCGCTTGATGCGTTCAAGCATGTCCTTTGGCGCCAGTGAAGGTTTGATTTCCAGAAGGGCTTTCTTGGTTTTCTTGTCCAGTTTTTTCGGCATGTGCAACTTCACCAGAACAATCACGTCGCCTCTGCCACCTGAACGGCGACCAGGCAAGCCACGTTTTCGAATTTCAAGCGTTTCACCTGAGTTGGTTCCTGCTGGGATTTTGATGGTCAGATCTTTTCCATCAAGGTGCTCGATGGTGATGGAAGTGCCAAGCACCAAATCGGCATAACCCAAAGGCAAGGACATGATCAAATCAGGTCCAGAGCGTTCAAACCATGGATGTTCTTCAACTTCAATTTCAATGAAAAGATCACCTTGCTGCCCTTTGCCTTGAGGAGCTGGTTGACCACGACCTCGCATGCGCAGTCGAGTCCCTTCTTCGGATCCTGCTGGAACGTTAAATCGAAGGGTGGTGGACTTCATCGCTTGCCCTGTCCCATCACAAGGAGAACATGAGACGGCTGATGTTTGGCCTGCACCATGACATGTGGGGCACTCGCGCACCACGTCTTGAACAAATGGTCCAACACTTTGACGCATTCGAACGCGACCCTGCCCGCTGCAATCAGAGCATGTTTTGGTTTTGCCACCTTCCGCACCACTGCCGTCACAATCCTCACAGGAGGTCGGGAGTTCAAGTTCAGTTTCTTCAGTGCTCCCAGAATAGATGTCAGCCAAACTTACTGTGTGAAGGAGGCGGATGTCGCTGCCACGTCGACGACCAGATCGTCCACCACCGCCGCCACCGCCACCGCCAAAGATGTTGGAAAAGAAATCCCCACCCATAATGTCTTCGAAATTGACGTTGAAACCGCCACCACCAAAGCCACTGAACGGTGAACCTGATGGGCCATCGTGGCCAAAGCGGTCGAATTGAGCACGCTTTTCTGCATCCGAAAGAACAGCATAAGCCTCTTGGATTTCTTTGAATTTATCTTCAGCATTCTCCTCAGTGCTTCGGTCTGGGTGGTACTTTCGAGCAAGGCTTCGAAAAGCATTTTTCAAGTCGCTTTCCGTAGCGTTCTTTTCAACGCCAAGAACTTCGTAATAGTCACGCTTACCAGACATCACCATCACCCAATGCTGGGTCGTGTCGTAGGCCCTCTTTCAACTTCTCGTAGGAGGCAATCACACATCGAGGCCGCAATGAGGGCAGAAGCGCTCTCCCTCGGGCACAGGATTTTGACAACCTTTGCAACGAAGGCCTTGAACATGTACGGGTTGGATAATTGGGGCTGAGGTGGACAGTGGAGTTGAGAGCATGGCCATTGACTCAATGCTGTTTGAGTTGCTGTTGGCCGCAGGGTTGTCCCAAGCGTAAACATTTGCCGCTTCAGAAGCAGTCCCAGAGCCCATAACCACCTCACCAGTAGCGTTCACTGTTGAATCAATGCCACCCTCGTCGCTCATCGAAGTCAGTTTCAAAGTGTTGTCTTCTTGGGATTGGGTTGAAGTGCGTAGCGGTGCAACCGGTCGTTGGGCGGTCACAGGATCGGCAGAAGCAGCAGCCTGCAAGCGTGATTGTCGGCGGTTTTCGCGCCGCTGTGCTGCGTCATGTCGTCCAAAGAGACCACCGAGGAAATCGAGAACCGAATCCATTGGAGACTTTTTGCGAACTGCACCAATTGTTGAATCAGTCCCTTGCTCCCCAAAAGATTCCTTACCGTTCATGCTGCGGTTGGCCCGTTGAATATGGTTCGCATCCGTGAGCATGGTTACATCGACCCGATCGTCTTGGTCAACCGTCATTTCAGGTGCTTCACCATCAATGCTTGCAACTTGGCCCTGAAGTTTGAGTTGGGCATCAGCAGACAGTTCGGAACCCAAGGCTGCGTTGCTTTGCCAAACGCCTGCCTCCTCAGCATCGTAGACCTTCTTCATTCGCTTCATGACTTGAGAACGGTGGAATTCATGGTCGCGTACCATTGAGGATTTCCTCCACAAGATGACGGCAAGAGTGAGGGCAATCGCATACCAGGCATACATGAGCGTTGACTCAACCTTGAACATTTCACGAAGCGGTGTCACCGTGAGGTGAACCAATGCCATCAGCAAAAGTGGCAGAGCAGCAATGCCCTTGGAGGTTGCACTACGTTCACTTGCCATTGCCATCCCTTCCGTTGGTCAGAACCTCGCCTCATGTATGTTCCCGTTGTGTGCTTCGCGACAATTCATCGATCGGATGCTGCGCCGCCTTTACGAAACAATCCATCGACAAGGCCGAGCGAAAAACTCGCATGCAGAACCATCATGCAAATTGGGACGCCAATCAATAACGAGAACCGCTGAAACCGGAGGGACATGCGCACCCCTTCGATTGACAAAACGAACATGTAAGCCACCAATGGTAGGGGTGCGAATGGATGTTGGAGGGCAAAAAGCGCCACGGTCAACATCAAGCCAAACCATGGCAGGTATTCTCGAAGGCTCGCCCGTGCTGGATGTTTAAGAACCGTTTTCGTCCTCCAGAATCCATACCTGTGACCCATTCGCCACCATCGTTGCAAACCGGATCTCTTGGTCATGTGAACCTGCGTCTTCGGGGTTCGCCACAATGCATATCCTGCTGCTGAGAGCCGCATTGACAAATCACTGTCTTGGCTTGAAATAAAGGCTTCATCCCACCCATTTACGTCCGCCAGAGCTGAACGCTCGTGCAATACGAAAGCAGGAATGCGACATGGCGTGGCTTCTGTGAAGGTGTCAAATTGTCCACCACCGCTTCCAAAGGGAGAACTGAGGGTTGCTTCAATCCAACATTCAACGGTGCGTAATTCACCTTGCCGTGGCACCACTCGACTCCCAAGCGCCCCCAACGGGCGTTGTTCAATCTGGCTGATGCGTTGCCATTCCATTGAAAGTTGTTCCAAATGAGTTGGAGAAACCGTGCTGTGACCGATGAGTTCGAGAACATGGGTCACATCATCGTGAAGCAAACTCATCGCTCGGTTTCGTCCTTGAGCCACAAATTTACCAGGGTTATGGTGCAGTTCGATCTTCGGGCCATCAGCGGCAACAGACCGTTGAATGGCATCTTCAACCAGCACCTTGGTTCGATCCGATGAGCCGCCATCCATCACAAGCACCGAATGCTTTGCAGAAGGGTATGTTTGTGCAATTAACGCATCAAGGCATGCCTCGATGTGTTGCTCTTCATTGAGGACGGGAAGAACAGTGACGATGTTCGGTTCAAAGCCCTCCCCCATGATGTTGGGTTTCTCTCGGAGAATTTCACCTCTTCGCTTTCTTCAATCCCGAAAGGCATGTTCATGTGCAACCTTCGTTCAGCCGAAGACATGGACCATCCTCTTGTCCGATTGAACGGAATCAATGAAGACGTGCATGTTCGTATTGAAACGAAACTTGAAGGCGCTGATGATCCGAATAAAGTGGCCGACGCAGTCCATGCGCTGTTCCCTGCATTCCCCCTCCCGGAGGATGCTGTCCATCCTGAATTTGGTAAGGCAAGCAATACAGTATGGTCTGCTGAACAGGTCCCCATTGACCAATTTCTGATGATGTTGCACACCCAACGCATCCTCGACACTGCCCTCGATGCAATCGGGCGCAATCTCAGCGGTGAAAGCACAGTTTTCTTTCTCTCAAGGCAAGCCGCATTGGCTTCCAAAGTGGCGTTTCCACTCCCAGATGAATCACCCCTCGGTGGTGTGATTCAAGTCACACTCACTTCTTCTGCGCTTCACGATTGGCTTCATGCTGCGACGTGGCACAAAGGACGAGACTCGGTACCCAGGTCGGTCAATGATGACCGTGCCATGGAAAAAGACGGCGAAGCAAGCACCTGGGTTTAGGCAAGCAGGTTCTGTTCCACGAGCCATTTCACCACGAGGTGATCTGAACCGGTCCACTCGAGCGCTGTGCTTGAACTTGGACTGAACCATTCGACTCGATCGTGTGAAGTCCAATGTTCATTCACCTCGAGAAGGGGTGTTTCCCCAGAGAAACGGCACGGCATGATGCTCAGAGCAACACAAAAGGAATCCAACTCATGGTGCCACGTACCAATGGAAGGCTCCGTTTTGATATCCCATGCCAGTTCTTCTTGAATTTCTCGAATGATGGCTTGCTCGAAGGATTCATTCTGCTCCAATTTCCCACCTGGAAATTCCCATGTCCCGGGGTGCTGTTCGTGTGGAGCACGACGGGCCAACAAGAATTCACCGTCTTGAATGAACAAAGCCCCAGCAACCTCGATGACGGGCTTGTGAACCAGTCGTGCAAGAACTTCATTCACCAGAGAGGTACTTTTTGAAAGTTCATAGTGCTCCTCTTTAGGCAAATGGAGAAACAAAACTGGAACACTTGGATGTGGGAGAGCATCAAGAGTGCGATACAATGTTTCATTGCACAAGTAAGTCCCAGCATCAACGGAAAGTTCAGCTGCAGTCTCCCAGCCTCGCATCCATTGCCGGATTGGGGCTGTGCTCCAAACGTCGCCTTGCCCAGAGAGTGGTGTGGCCTGGAGTTGTCGGCCACTGTTGTCTGGAATTCGCATGTCGAGGACGTCTTGGGCTCGCATTTCTAAACGGGGCACAGTGCATGTCCCACACACGCCAAGGTGGAGAATAGCGTCCCAAGAATCACCTGCTTGAAGTCGCTTGGCAACATGTAAGCTTCCAACCTCATCGACTGAAAGTACGATGCGTTCCAATTCCACTTCAATCGGATCGATCGGTGACGGGCGGAGATGCGCCCAGGGATCTGCGGCAGATACTTTCGATTGAAGCGCTGAAAGAACATCTTGGGAGACGTTCACATCTGCACCGCCAAAGGGTTCGAATCCGGTCACAAGCAGACGCTTCACGGTCTGTCCTAATCGTGGAGGTTTTTCATCATCATGGGCTTTTGGAGGCGTCATCTTGACAAAGACGAGACGACACCAACGAACAAGGCGAAGGGGGGATGAATCAAGTGGATGACATGGTTGTGCAGTTTTCTGCTCCTGAAAAGAGCCAACTAACTGACCGACGGGATGTACGGTTCATTCGAGAAGTTTGGCGCCAAATCACATTTGGTGTTGGAGCATGGGGAACACTGCGACCCTTGGTAGCGGCCTTGCTTGCAGCAATACCATTCCTGTTTCTCGGACACCACTTCAATCGGCAGCACCGCCGAGGTTTCGACTGGTTCCTTCTACAAATCCCACTGGCCCTTACGCTGGTCCTTTGGGTTGGACTTTGGTTGTTCTCAATCTATGATGCATGGAGTGCTGCAACCAAGGTTGGCACAGATGCTGAAATTTAAGGACGCCACAACTGGTTCGATGACTCGATGTCGCCACTGAGCAAACCCGTGAGGTCGTCAAGATCATCCTGATCAAACTCTGTTGGTAAATCACCCGAGATGAACGAACCAACAGATCGTGATTCGATGGCCCAATACATCACTGAGTTATCGTTGTTGGAGTGGCCTTTGTTATCGCTGTCTTCATGATCAGCAGGTGAAGTGTAGACGAGGTTCACCAGACCAAGCAGGTGGCCTGCTTCGTGCACGAGAACGCTGTTTTCAACCTCTTCAGCAGAAGGGCGATTGAAGAAGCCAGCTGCATCATCAACCGAGTCACCAAAGATGGCAATGGTCGAAGCGTCAACTGCCACACCGAGGACATTGTCATCTTCGTATGTGTTTGCTGGGAAGATGATTTGCCACGTCAGGGTCGAGGACTGACGTGGATCTTGGGCTTTCGAATCCCAACCTTTGTCCCGGACATCTTGTGCAGTCCATGAGCCCTCATGTCCAAATTCAGTAAGTTCGAACTTTATTTCAACGCCATTTGGCTTGTCACAGACTTGTTCAAGCCGTTCAACCAGCATGTCTGTGCTGGTTGATTCTGGTTTATATCCGGTCTCATAGTCAATTTCAACCACGAGTTTCGTGTACGTTGTGCCGTCGAGGCATGCCAACGTCAACCCACCAGGGACTCCTGGTGTTTCGAACAAATCACTGACGGCATCGGAAGCGCCAAAACACCCAGAGAGAGCAGGCATCACCAGCAGTGCAAACAGGGCAAAGCCAAACGTTTGTTTCCCTCTCATATCATTGCCTCCAATCCTGACTTTTCAAACCCATGCTTTACCAGTCTTCAGGGATGTCAAGTGGGGAGAACAACTGACCGGGGCCTTGTGCCCGAGCAAGTTGAGACCTCGACAACGCTTCCCATGGTCGCAAAGCCAGCAAGCCTTCTGCAAGCGTGGCTTCAATTTCGACCAATGTCACACGAATCAGAGTGGAGAGAATATCCATTCGGTCTTCGTCGATGATTTTGAACACCTTTTCCAAATCAAACGTTGCACTGACATCGCCAGGGGTTCCCTCTTCGATGGCCCATGGAGCAGTGATACGCTCGCTGAAACTCTGACCAGTCGCCTCAATGTGATCATCGAGCGATCGTGAAAGTCCGGCAATATGACGGCCGACTACGAGGCTCACTTCGATGAGGGGCATGCTGAGTTGGTTGATCAAATTGACAACACGCTCTTGCATGGTGACCATGCCTTCGACCGCTTCATCCGAATCGCTGCCCATGACAAACGCCTCACTTCAACATCGATTCAACGAACTGCCAGCCAAAGTGGTTCCATTGGTCTTGAGTCCATCCATCTGGTAAGCCAGTTGGGGGGAGTGGTGGTGGTGCACGCTGACCGCTTGGTGCAGTTGCTGGTGCCGCTGTTGGTTGAGGTTCGGGTGCTGTTGCAACAGGAGCCGCCGCTTCGATGCTTGGAATCGCCTTGCCAGCGTCCATCTCTTCGATCACATCATCGGTGGCATCAACTGCGCCACCTTCGAGCTCCTGGGTACGAATCCGTCGGTTCATCACAAGCATCCACATTGCTAAGGAGAGCGAAACGAGAGCCACAAGGTAGAGAACGATGGCAAAGGTGCTTTCCGCAGCTTGCTGAGCAAGTGCATCAGCGTCACGTACAGTTTCTCCTTTGACGATGAGTGGGTCGACTGTGCGGCGATCCATTTCGACTTCATCAACGAGAACAAGCATTCGGTATTCGACGGTTTCACCTTCGCTGACATCAGCAGCGGTGGGCAACTGTGCTTCGGTCATTCCGCCTGCAGAAGCAACGACATCAACGCGTGCAACTTCAGCCCAGAAACCACCTTCGACTGCACGTTGGAGAACAAACGCAACATCGCCTTTGCCACCTTGGTTACGTACGGATACATCCAAAGTCACCCCTTCACCTTCCACAGGGGACGGGTTGCTCCAAGAAAGAATCGAGTCTTCATGACCGAGGTCCATGGACGGACCGACCAGCGCCAATGGCCAAGAAGCGATTGGGGCATCGATGGAATTATCCATGGTATCGAATGGGTTGCCTGCTTCATCGGAGCCTGAAACCCATATGTCGACAACGTATGATGGCAACAAAACAGTTGCACCTGCATCGGTCAGATCGAGGTTACCTGTCCAGAAGAATTGGTCTCCGAAAGGAGTGGTGTCAGGCAGCGGTACGCTACCACGAGAAATCTCTGCTTCACCAGCACGAACTCTGTAGTGGAGCACGGCCGGTTCGTCAAGGTCGAAGCCATAGTCGTCAATTGTCTCCAACATCACGAGTAAATCACCGGCTTCTCCGATGGACAAAGGTGAACCTGACGACACCTCGTCCAAAGAAATGGCAGCAATCGTTGGTCGAGTGCTGTCCACAGCAAGGCGGACGCGAGGAATAATCGAAGTCTCATCGAGGGCGATACCAGGCAAGTCATCCAAATCCAAACGAAGGTCAAGGTGGCCGGACCTCACCGATGGAATCAATAAATCAAGGCTGAATTCACCAGCTTCTCTGGTTGATGTTCGCCAACGGTGGTCATAGTCACCAAAAATCACATCAAAAGCGCCTGCTGGTGCAGGTGTTTCATCCTCAGAGAAGAGGACACGTCCACTCACTCGCAACGCTTGTCCAGCACCGATCAACGTTTCCTTGAATTCTGCGTTGTAGTGGTTGGTACCATCCCGGAGTTCCACGGCACGAATGTGCCCATCCATGGTGTCGAATCTGAAGTCATTATCGAGGCTCCAAGCATCGTTTCCAAGTCCTTCCTTTGCTTCGAAACAAGGGGTTGTCTCACCGACGTTGCATGGCAAGTCAGTGACTAAGATCTTGGGAATCACCCGTGATTCACCGTTTGTGTCAAATGATTCAGGGAAGGTCCATGTCAGTTGGAACCTTGCTAAAATCTTGATGATGCTGTTGTTGTCCTCATCTAGGGAGACCGAAGAATACAGGTTGGAGACGGCGATGTTATCCGAACCAGAGGTCATCAAAGCCATTGGCTCACCCTGCTCGTTGGCCATGAGCGAAATGAACACTGATGTGTCCTCATCTTCGTAATCGCCGCCAAGAGCCAACTGAACATACTGAATGTCTTGCCAACCGTTTCGGTCAGAAAGCACAATTTGAGCGGAGTAAGGGATCCCGGGATGCAACGCACTGTTGTCATCATGGCCGAGAATGGTGGAGTTATCTAAGTCCAATTCAGGTTGAAATTCAACCCGGATTTTGTAGGTGCCAAGGTCGTTGTCCCAGTCAGGGGTGGTTTCACCAGGTGCATAGCCGCAAGGTTGGTTGGAATCTGGGCAGACTGGTCCACGTCCCATAGCAACAGCGTTGTTTTGGGCATCCTTTCCGGTGACATAGTAGGAGACCAGTTGGCCGTGTTGGAGCATCGAGTCATCGACGAGGCCCTGGAAGATGTTCAAACCTCCAGCAATTATTTCTGGAGAAGAAAGCGTCTTGATTTCATATTCGTCTTCATTTGGAAGTCCATCAAAGTTGTAATCGCTGCATCCAATAGCGGTGCTGGCTTTACATCCAATCCAATAATGCAAGGAAATTTGATTTGGAGGTTCAACTGAATCTTGGATGACGACGCTCAATGATTGACCACCTGGAGCAGGTGGACCTGCATGACGCTCTTCGCCATCGCCCGGTGTGGAAGACAAAACAAGAGGAGAGTTTCCATCCAAAATCAACCGCAGTGAGTTGTAACCCGGGTTGACATACGTCGACCCAGCGGGCAGATCGGTTGCAATGACGTAGAACACCATGCCCCCGGGCGATGATTCAAGAGGGGCAGTGAACGACATGTTGTATTCACCAAAAGCCGGGTTTTGTTCTGTAACAAGCACCACTGGCTCACCCATTGGATCGCCATCATTGGTGACGTTTTGGCCGATGATGGTGAGGTTAAATTGTCCTGCAGGTGGAGAGATTTGGGAGTTTTGGAAGTGGATGCCTCCAGTGAACGTGAGGTTGAATCCACCCCGTACCCAATCGAGGTTGTACAGTTCACGACCGGTTTCCTCGTAGACACGGACACCATCGAGTTGAATGTCATTTTCCACAATCAAATCGAGCGATGAGGTTTGCCAAGCCGCTACGGCGAGACCAAGATCATCTTCGACTGAAATCAGAGCCTCTGTGCCTGCTTCATCGTCCCAACTCCAATCGACCTTCATCGGCATACGAATCGAGACAACACCCAAGGCATCGGTGGTTGAGGTGCAGTTTGCGGCATCAAACATCACGATTCCATCGCCATCACTGACAACGGTGCAGACATCGCCACGCTCCCAGCTGAATGCAGGGTTTTCACCGTAGGAGTTGTTCAAAGCCACCAAGACATCTGTGGCATAATCCACGTCGTCGCCAGGAGCGACACGGGTGATGAGGTTTCGATAGACGCCATCGGGTGCAACAAGACCACCTTCGAGTGATGCATCCACTGCGCGTGTTTGCATTTTGTATGCAACATCAATGTTAGAAATTTTGACACGTCCGGAACTTGCTGCCTTTACGGCAATTGGAACCAGGACATCACCATCGCCGTTTTCGGGAACAGCATCATTGAAGGCTGCAATCAAGGTTGGTGCAAATTTGACATCAACTGAAACAACCGATTCATCGCTTGCTTCAACGGCTGATTCATTGAGGAATAAGAGCGACTCCCAGTCCCAAACTTGGTCGTTACCGACATCGAGACGGGGGCGGTCAGGATAGCCTTCTTCATACTCTAAGAGCATCGAATCAATCGTCGGAGTCAGGCCTGGATCGCTGGTTGACATGCTGATGGCGTACCGCACGGTCGAGCCTGCTTCATCAGCGGTAAAACTCACTTCTTGGCCATTGACGGCTGGTAACCACGTCGAACCGTTGTCGTTGGAAACTTGAATTTGAAGGGAGGTTCCTGTAGGTTCAGTAGCCACCCATAGTGGTCGCACTTTGCCGACTTTTGTTCCAGCAGTGAAAGGATCAGAGGTCCATGAACCGGACGCCACATACGATGTGGCCATCTCAACATCCACCCACCACGACACAGCGGTCGAGCCAATCAGTTGCGCCTTCCAAAGCAAATCGGTTCCCGGATATGCGAAGTGTATGGTTTCGTTCGAGACAACAGATTCCCAGTGCGTGCCGTTGTCTGCTGAGATCCAGTAATCCACTCGGTCACCCGTTGAGGCTGCTGACCAGTAAGTTTGCATGTTTGCTGCAACGATGTCTTGATCCGAGGATGTGACTGGTCCGAACCACGTGGTCGTCCCTGGCGCAGGTGTGGTTTTGTATTGCCACCCTGTTCCGTATTCACGGTAGTAAAGCGTTGATGAGGACCAGGTCGAGTACCCACAGTCAACAGTAATGAATCGGTTTCCATCGAATTGGAGGCCGTAACCTAGAGCTGATATCAATCGTGTACCAAGTTGTGGCACGAGGGAAGTCGAGGAACCTGAGATTGACCATGCTTCGAGTTGATCCTTGTCGTTGCCTGTCGATCCTTGTTGGCACCGCATGAAGAAGGTCGATTCGTTCACTTCAAGCCCGCGAACTTGTTGTCCTGTTTTACCACATTCAAACGAAGTACCAGAAGAGGAGGAGTACGAGTACATATTGGAACCACGGGTGTACTGACCATCAGCCGTTTCTGAAAAGGTGTAGGGCACAATACGACGTTGTGTGTTGTGGACAATCCATACTTCCTCTGACGTCCGATCATAAGCGATGGCGGTGTAGTCTGAATATTGAGGTGAGACGTCATATGAATCAATGCACGTCCACGTGTCGTCGCGAGAAATATCCAATTCCAACACTCGATGGTATTGAGTTGGAGCAGAGGAAGTGTAGTGGTAGCGGTAGCCAGACAAAATGGCGAACATGCGTTCATCATCAGTGATTGTCCAGTCACGGAATCCATAACTTCCGTAGTAAGTGCTTGGGTGGAGGGTGGCGATGGTGCAATCCGCTTGATCAAGGTTGATTGTTGATTCTCGTGTGAGGTTGTTTGGGTAAAGCCGTTGAACAATGTTGTTGAAGTTAGAAGAACTCCAGGTGGACATGAAGAGCCAATCATGGTGTTGTAAAATGGCGCCCTGTGATTGCTTGGTCAAACTTGTCGCGGTCTTTAGGGTCTGTTGAGAAAAACGGCTTTCGGTGGCATTGGAAGTGTGAGGTTGACGAAGGGCATAGGAGCCATTGTCCAACCATGCATCAGAATTGACGTCGGTCACTTCATCGTAGCCGTGGGGGAAAAACACCTCATCTGTATTGTCAAACGCCAGACTCACATCGCCGCTCCGAGCATCTGCTGATGAGGATTGGCCGAGGATCCAATCCGAGCGATCATCGTCGACAAGTTGTGACCAACCTGTTGCAGAGGCCCCTGATAGCGTCATCGTCACATCGGTGATTTTGGCACCTCGGGGCAAAGCCATTTGGGCACCAGCATCAGCGCTGCCACCCTGATAGAGTGCTACATATTCGGTTGTGCCATCGGCAAACTCGTACACGTGGCGAGCGACACCGGATGCTTCTGCAGGTTCCACGACCACATCTGCGAGAGGGGACAGTGGAGAGAGCACCATAATGGCACAAAGCAGGAACATCACGCCGCGGCCGGATGAAATATTGTTATCCACAACGTGTCCCTCAAAGACCCACATGCGGCTCAGCATTTAGACAATACGCAGTCTTGACACTTTAGCAAGTTCAGCCCGTTTGACGAGAATCATAGCGAATTGGCGAGGAATCGCCCCTTATGCCGTCTTCCTCATCGTCATGGACTTCAAACCAGTCAACCAACCAATCTCCGTCGGTGTCCCAGTTTGTCGGGTCCGAACCTTCGGCGATGTGATCGTTGTCATGATCGAGAAGATACCAGCCAAATTCATGCTCACCGACAGCACGAACCGGTGCTGTAAAGGGCGAACCCGTGTAGTAAATTTCCCAAGAATCCGTCCAGTTTCCTGCCATGTGGACTTCGTCATCCCCTGCATCGAGTGAAAGGAAATTCGTGTCTTTGTCATCGACGATGAAGGCAAAGCGGATATCGTTGTTGAACGACTGATCCATCTTGAGGTAATTTTCTGTGCTCGAACCGGTCTCATCCAACGAGAGCATAGCTGCTCTAAATTGCCACCATTCCAAGACAACTTCTCCGTCATAGACCAAGCCGCTCAGTCGAACAGCATTTGGTGAGGCAAAATTTGTGTCGGTCACTGCATAGAATTCTTGGAAGTTGGTGTACGATTCATAGACACAACCTGCGCCGCTGCAATCCCAGTTTCCATCTTGATCGGGATCGAGGTTGGCATCCAGAGGATCTGCGGGGTTCATAGTGAACCACGTGAAGGTCAAATCCGGACGACCGAGCACACCATCGGCACCTTGTTGCGACAACGGGAGGCAGGAGTTGGTGGCTGTATCACAAGGACCACCGGTCGATGCGTCAATCCAGACCACCTGGATTTCCAAGTACGAACTGAAATTATCATTTGATTCGTTCCAGGCCTTTGAGTACTCATACCAATCAGGAATCATATCACCGTCGGTGTCGTTATCGCTCGGATTGATACCGTACTTGAACACTTCACGACCATCTGAAAGATTGTAATCGCGTTCGTGTGAGGTGACTGCGCCATTGACGAGCTCGGTTGTGTAGGTGATGCTATCACCGTCTGAATCGTTCAAATCGGGCCGTGTCTGGTTGTCCCATTCCATCCAGTTGGTGAACGGTAGATTCCCAATGCCCGGTTGAACAATGGAAGATGAAGGCGTGAAGATTCGGTCGGTCCATGTGCCCTGATCTGCAGGAATATCAAATGCTGTTCGACCGTACCAGCCGTCTTGATCACCGTCATAGTTGACATCCCAAGGGTTGACTGGGTTCGATGCCCAATGGTTGATAGTGGAAGCATCTTCCATACCGTAGAGTGCATAACAGTACTCCCATCCGTCAGAGATACCATCGCCATCAGAATCGGTGCTGGTGGGATCTGCAACGCCAATCAACGTGCGGTTGAAGTTGTCAAAGTAAAATTCATTGATTTTCAACATACGGTCTGCGCTGTCTTGAGACTTTTCGATGAAGTCGTTGTAAAGGGCATCCATTGCTTGAGGCAACGTCATACCTGATTCTTCCATGTAAGCATTCATCGCATCTTCGCCGAAATCAATGATTCCAAGGGCGGTGGGGACGGAATTTCGTTGGTCGAACTTGCCCCAAGTTCGAGATTCCCATTCGCGAAGGTTGGAGAACACTTCTTCTTCAGAGATGGCTCCATCACCATTGCAATCGAAACTATCACCATCGGTATCGAGGTTCACATCGTTGTCAATCAATGGATTCATGCTCCATCGGTTTTGATCTAAATCCCAAACCGTGAACCAGTATTCGAAGCCGTCGTACATCCCGTCACCGTCTGTATCGGGGTTTGTTGGGTCGGTCATTCCCAACAGAATGGAAATGATCGCATTGGGTGGTTCACCCTGTTGCCAACCGTTGAAATCTGACAGCAAACGCTTGCCACGGGTCTCCTTCGTGATCAGGATGTTGAACACGCGCTGAGCCTTTTCTGTGGCTTGCTGTGCATCACCATCAATGTGAAGCAACGGTGCGTCATTCGGGTGCTCGATCCCGTTTTCGGGATTGGAAGCGGAAAGAGCAAATTCTTGGGCATCGATGAGACCATCGCCATCGCCGTCGAAATCACCATCACCAGCGACCAGAGGGTTGAGTGTCCACGTCTCGGCGGAAAGATTCCAAGCAGTGAAAAGGTGCTCAATACCGTCAAGCATGCCGTCACCATCGGTGTCGACGTTGTTTGGATCTGAGGTCCAACCACTGATGTTGATTTGATCCTGCGTCAAGAATGAACCAAAAGAAGAGCTCGTTGTTATGCTCGGCCACTGTTGAAGAGCGAAAGCGGAACCAACGGTCGTAACGAACCACTGAGGAGAGGTTCGGTTCGCATCTGTCTCGCTGTATTCAGGAGCAATAGCATTGTACTCTTCCCAATTGGCCATTCCATCATCATCAGCGTCTTGCCAGCGGTCTGCAGCGTCCAGTGGGTTGAGTGTCCAAGCATCGGCTAAGACATCCCATCGAGCAAACCAAATTTCCCATCCATCAGGCATACCGTCGCTGTCGCTGTCGGCATCGAAAGGATCTGCAGCACCAAGGCTGGTGCTGGTTTGAACGGCGGTGATTGCCCCTGATGCACGTGCCCCGAAGGTGGCTTCTGGTGCACCGTAATCGCTGATGTTACCAAACAAGTCAGTGCTGAAGCCATTCGGAAGTGGTTCACCAGTCATGGTCATGTTGGTGCTGAATAAATCCGAACGAACATGGAATTCTAACCAATTCACGAAGGCTTCATTTTCTTCAAGCACACCATCATGGTTGATGTCATAGCCATCGCCATCGGGGTTTTGGAACAAGTCGGAGCCGTTGAGTGGGTTGACACCAATGCGCGAAGGGTCCCAATCGCAAGCACCGTCGGACTCCCACCCATCTGGAAGCGAGTCACCGTCGGAATCGATGTTGTTGGGGTCCGACATTGACCAAGACTCGGCTGATGCTGGAGTTTCGCCGTGTGATTCGAGCAAAAGACCCTCGAGGGCAGCGCCACGGACCAAGGACCATTGATACTCACATAGGTTCGGCAAACCATCACGGTCGGCGTCCCAGTTCGCATCGTCTGCTCGGTTTGGATCAAGCGACCAGTTGTTTCCACCGGTGAAGCTGGAGCCAACCCAACGCCGATGAATGATCTCCCAACCGTCTGGCATGCCATCCCCGTCTGAATCGAAATTCGTAGGGTCGGTACCGACATCGCTTGAAGACAATCCAAGGTAGGTCGCATTGGCAGATTCGCTGGCTTCATCGTCACACACGTAGACGAGTTGAACAGTGTAATGGCACCAAAGGTTGGTCGATTCAAGGAAGAATCCGAAGTATTCCTCACCATCACCTAAACCATCGCCGTCGGTGTCACCCTCTCGAGGGTTGGTGGAATTGTAACCCTCTGGGGTGGTTTCGATGTAGCGGAACTCGTCAAGATTGGTCCAAAGGCGTTCCAAGAATCCATCACTGGCTTGGTCCAAGTCCAATCCATCGCCGTCCATATCCAACAAAGCGTCCCAAGGATCGGTTGGATCCAAGCCATTGGCTACTTCCCATCCATCAGGCATTCCATCGTTATCAGAATCATTTGCTCCAGGGTTCATCAATTCTAAATTGGCGTATTGACCTGGCGCTGAGCCTGCAAGGATGGTGATGTTGCCATCGAGGTTGACCCAATTGAGGGTGCTCAACTCTCCATAAATTGGTTCTTGCTTTTGCAAACCATAGACAGCTGTGTAATCACCAGAAATGGCCCAAAGGGATTTTTGAGAGCCAATCAAGAGTTCATCCCCGGTGGGGAAGATGGAGTAAATGTTGTTCAACTCACGGGTGAATTTGCCATCAAGTCCTGGATGTTCAAGCAAACCGCTGTGCGTGATGCTGTTGTCCAACACATCCATTCGGTGCAAACCTGAAGGTGTTCCAAACCAAAGGACTTGAGCGTTGGTTGGATTAGGTCCATCCAAAACAAGGGTTCGAACTTCTGCTGGGTTTTCCACCATGCCCAAAGAAAGGGAGCGCAATTCGTCAATGCTTGTTGGAATGGGAGTGGATTCAGTTGTGTAATGGAACCGCCATTCAGCAGTAAAGTCGTCACGAACTGTTGCCGTTTCTGCCATCACAAGGCCTCGGTCGGTACCGACGTAGAGCATCTTGTCCCCGCCGCCTGCTGCACCATGCGCCACTGATGTGACGCTGGCATTCGATTCACTGAGGATTGAAGAAAGGGATGTTGAGATCGGGTAACTTTGAGCGATGGCTCCTGTCAGAGTGATTTCGACAATCACACCAGCACCTGAATCACCAAGCGCAAGCAGTTGTTGATTTTGGCCTTCGATGTCGAGCATTGCTAAAGCGTTGAGACCATCGCCCATGCTCCAGGACCATTCATCCAAATCGGCGAATGAACCATCTGCTTGGAGCGGTGCGACAGCCATACCGACGCTCGTGGCTAAAGCCAAAGCAAAGGCATCGTTTTCACTCTTGAGTAAAATTGCGTCTCGCAGTTCAACGCCTTGAGGCATCCACTGATCGCTGCTTGTTTCGTCTGCCATGTTCATGAATGTCAAACCGTAACGGGTGGTGACGTACACATTGCTAGCATCGGTTTCGATGTCACGTACATCGTAATGGAGCACACTCATCGACTCAGCATCAGCGGTGAATGAAAGCGGCATAATGGATGCTGTACCTTCTGAAGGACCGTAGTCCACCGACTTCAAACCAGCCCTCACCGAGTTTCCGTCGTCTTCATGGACCATGTATTCTTGCAACGTCGACAAAGCCTCACCAAGAGCAAGGGCCGTCAATGTTCGACTCACATCGGGGGAGATGCCGCCGTCTCGATTTGCATCCCAGCCATCGTTGTCATGATCGATGAGAGCGTTGGTCCGGTTCAAGGGGTCCAAACCAAAGTGAACTTCCCAGCCATCGGGAATACCATCACCGAAGGAAGGGAACAATCGGCGGATGGAAAATCCATCCCAGTGGTACCGGTCCGAATCATCAAGCAGTGGATCAGTTCCAAGCCACAGGTCTTCATCCACGATGTTGGTTGCGTTGGTGGTGCACGCTGCGAGTAAGTTCTCGAAGGTAGCGTTTGAACCGGTTGGTATGAACGGCCAATTCAACAGAATCGAACCTTCGGGGAGGGACGCTGAGCACCACAAACCATCGAGTTCGTTGGTGTGATTCGAAGGTGCCCCTTGGCGGTATTCCTCCGGGGAAGTAAACCGCTCTGTAACCGAGAGAATTCCGTCTCTGTTGACGTCAAAACCGTCTTCATCAGGGTCGTCTGTCAAATCGCTTGCATTCAGGGGGTCAAACGCTGGACAGACATAGCGGAGTGTAAAGATGTCAAAGCCGCCGGTTCGATGGCACATGTAGGCTTCATAGCCGTCTGGCATCCCATCACCATCGGTGTCTGAGACACGTGGATCGAGGTAACTTCGCTCGCCATTAGCATCAACGGTGCCGGTCAAACCACGGGGGAAACCTGAAGCAGTGCAATTTGCAGGATAAGGCCAACAATACTCTTCAGTCGCGTTGAGCCCGTCGAGATCGTTATCGACGAAAGCATCTGACGCATCTTCTTTGTTCATTCCGGGCATGAAGATATCACGCCCGTCGACTGAAGTCCAGTTCATCCAAGATTCAAACAAATTTTCATGGACGTCCGGGATTTTGTCCCCGTCGGTATCCGTGGAAGGAGGTTTCTCTCCCTCGGTCACCTTGGGGTGAATGCTTGAAACCGAAGAAACCGCAGGAAATTGCGACATAAAGAGAAGACTCGCAACGACTGCGAGTGTGGTGAGAAGAGTGGTTAAGCTTCGTCGCATTGTATCACCGGGGGCCAAGCCATAGGCTTCGCTAACCTTCAGCCCTAAATCGACACTTATGAGGATGATGGAACGTTGTTCGGACATTTCCGTCTTCAGATGATAGAAATTCAAGCGCTAACCCATCCTTTCCCCTCAATTTGGCCGTGCAGAAAAAGTATCAAAGTAGGCATTCAACCGGCAGAAGGCAGCGCTTTGTTCAAAGCCCGAACGCGCTCCCGTCGGGTTGAGTCCCATGGCAATGAGCATCACCCATCTTGGAACCGGTAGCCGCGGCAACGCGACCCTGCTGGAAACCAAAGGTGCGAAGGTGCTGATCGACCAGGGATTCAGCGGAGCACAACTGGAGAAGCGCTTGAAGCGCCTCGGCATCAGCCCTGAGGAAATCGATTGTATCTTCATTAGCCACCACCATGGTGACCATGGCGGTGGTGCAAAGATCGCTCAGAAACGATGGGGTTTGCAAATCCTAGCCAACGAACGAACGGCAGAGGAACTGGGATTGATCCCCGAATTGACCTCCTACTTTTCAGCACTCGACATGGTCCGTGTTGGCGATGATTTAGCCGTTTTACCCGTCCCAGTCCCACACGCAGGGGCAGATAACGTAGCCTTCGTGGCGAGCCATGGCGGGGAACGAGCAGCCATCATCACAGACCTTGGCTCATGGACTGAGGAACTGATCACGCATGTTCGTGGTTGCGAGCATATTGCCATCGAAGCAAATTATGATACGAACCGATTGATGAATGGCCCCTATCCCTACTCGCTCAAGGACCGAATCAGTGGCCGAGGGGGTCACTTGTCCAACGAGCAAACGGGTCAATTCTTGGCACAGGTGTGCACACCTGCGACCCGAAGCATTAGCCTGACCCACCTTTCAGAAAAGAACAACCGTCCACACCTCGCCGAATCAACTGTGCTGTACCACATCGACGAGGTGTTCTCTGGCGACATCACCATCTCGTTGCAAGATGGGCCGGATTACACACACTATGTTGGGGAAGACAAAGCAGATGAGGCGACTGAATCAGAAGCATCCCTCAAGCCTCGAACCCCCTGATTCTTGCACCCGGGACACCCTTCGAAAGGTGAAGGGCTAAATGGTACCGAACATTGTGTGGCATGTGAACACCGAAGCCTGCTTCGTCTTGCGCCCGTCCCTGCGAAGGAATGAGCGTGCCGTGAGCGAAGTTTTGGGCGTCGTCATGCTTTTGGCGATGGTCATCACCATCATGGGTGGTGTCTGGATTTTTCTGACACCCTACCTCTCTGATTTCGAAGACAACACCAATTGGAACAGTGCAGTTGGCATATCAGAACGATTCCAAGACCGAATCGATGTCGCTGGAGCATCCCCCGAAGGAACAGGAATCCGTCACACTCTCGCCTTACAGGCAACCTACATCCGTCCAATTGACAAGGTGGAGACATGGACGATTGCTGCGGACATCGTTCCAAACGAAGTCGTAACCTTGCGCCATCACAACCTCACGACATTGGGTCTTGACGCCCAGAATGAGACGGCCCGTTCAGTCACCATTGAAACGCCAATGGGCATAGAATCAATCTCGTTTTCAGCATCGCATGATGAGATCATGGTCCAGCACAACTCTTCGAGGGAACACTGGATGGTCATCACCGTGTATGATGAGGCGCAGACGCCATTGCATCGGAGTTTGAGTTACGCCCTTTCAGGTATTCAAATCACCACATCGCTTGGCCAAGGAGAACACGAGCTGGCCCTGATGAACAACGCGAGGGTCGAACACTTCCCCAACGAACCATGGCGAGTTACATCCTATCCCAACGTTGGCCTCGACCAACTGGTCGATGGAGAATACAGGCTCTCTATGCTCCTTTCGGACGTCACCATCAACGGATCGCTTGGCACCGGGAACAACATCGGAATGAACATGCTTTCACTCGGACCAATCACCCTCTTCACCGGACAGGCTTACAACCTGAAGTTCACGGTCCTCAATGAGTTGAACGATGTGATCACTCCTCAATACCACGAGCATTGGTTGGATGAATACAACCTCAATCGAGCCTCTGGAACGCTGGACACATTCGTCGGCTATGGGCCATTCGAACGTGCAAGTGGTGCAGATGGTTTCACAGTGGACACCCATGGTATCCCACTGTACCTCGAAGTGGATGTTCAACGCGTGGAGGTCAGCCGATGAGATCGTCACTCCAGCGCAATGAAGAGGCAGTCTCCGCGGCTGTTGCGACCGTCCTCATGTTCGGTGGGGTGCTTTCGATCATTGGCATGATGATGGTTTCGATGATTCCTGTCATTGAAGAACTTGAAGGATCTGTTGAACGTCATAACATGTCCGCACAAATGTCCTTACTCGCGCATCAGACAGCTGCTCTGAGCGAAAAAGGGATGCCAGGTGATTCGACCTCAATTGAACTGATACCCGTCGATGGCAGCCTCGAATGGCAACACATGCAGAGTGGAATGTGGTATGCAGCAACATGGCATGAAGACATGTCCTTCCGCATGCGGGGCGCCCTGGATTTCGATGACGAACTGGAGGTCCGTCACCCCGAGTCAATGAACACCGCCCTGTGCATGGACGATCTCCGACTCGGGCCCTCAAACGCGTTCCATTACAGTGTTCCTGAATGGGCTGACAAAGTGTCGTTCACCGTAGCACCTGGACTTGCCATTCCGCTTGGCCCGGTCGATGTCGAGTTGGCCGTGAATGGAAGTGTGCTGCAAAACATCGAACTGATGGTTGATGGCTTGCAAGAAATTGATGCACTCAACCTCGGTTTGTTCACATTGTCATCAAGTCATGAGTTGAACCTCTTTGTCGAACGAGGTGGAGGGGGCACCACGTTGGTTGCACCAAACGATGCGAGTCCCATTGACGCAACCGGTCGGTCGTGGTCGGTCCCACTGCCTGCAGGCATCAGCAGATTGCACATGATCAGCCCTGGTGCGAATCAAATTAGCATCACCAATGAATCAACAACGGCTACCTATTACGCAATCCCGAGCGGTCAAAACCGAGTCGGAGCGGCGTTTAGCCATACCATTGAACGAGCCACAGCTGGTGTCGTCCACCTCACCGCAAGCGATGCATCGAGGCTTTTGCTCCAAACCTCAACCGCCAACGATCACGGGATCACGGCGATACCGAGCACCGATGGTCACTACCTTGGAAATGCTTTCATCGCACCTTCTTTGGAAGGAGAGATGGTCTTTACAAATCCCGGAATCAATTCCGTGACGGTGACTTGGCGTGGTGGAGGTGTGTCGGTCGCACCGAATCAGAGCCTCACATTTGACTGGCCGCCCGCCGGCATTAATGGGGCACCTATGATCGAAGCCGAAGGTGATGTGTTCATGACCTGGCGAGCTGCAACAACCGGTCAAGGAGCAAACACGTCAGGCCTCTCCATTTATCCTGCTGACGACACGGGTGCAAGTTCAGGCCAACACCATACATTCCATACTGAAGATTCGACCTTAGCCCAATCCGTTCACTTGATGCGTGCCGGGCAAACGATCGAATGGAACCTCTCAGGGGCAACCGAAAACAATGGTACAATGTACGGCGGTAACGGCCAAGAATCAGTGAACTTGACTGAAGGGACCTCAACCCTCATTGTCACCACCGGCCACACATTGCGAGCAACTCGAATCAGCGGAACCAACGGTCTTCTCCAGTTGCTACACGATGGACAGCAGCGATGCTTGAGCATCGGCGTCGAAGCAAGTGGCTGGATTGCCATGACACTGCCCTGGACCTCCATGAGTGGTCGGGGCGAAGTCGACCTCAAGAACGCCTGGCGTGCTGGAACGCACCCATCAAGCTTGCAAATCACCCTCATCGGAGGACAAGGGCAATCCACACATGCTACGATTGGAACTGTTTGGGGCTTCCACCTCTCCCGATTGTCATACGGATTTTCATCCTCTATTATGGGAATGGAAGTTGCTTACTCCGGTGGTGCTGTGGTGACCAACCATCCGGAATTCGAAGCCTTTGTTGTCGTTTCGCCCTCTGACCGTGGCGGCCCAGGACCACGGTTCGCCGCAACGGTCCCTTCCCTGCATCCAACTGCAACCAGCACCACTGGAGCAGGGGCTATGCACTTGGACATCGAACTTGTCGACCGTTCATCGCTTGCCTCAACCATCGCTTACGAAATTCGCCGGGGCTGGTCTGAACCGTACGGTACATCCATTGCAACAGCTTCCGCTGACGGATTGGAATCAAGCGAAGACTGGACGATTTACCCTGGGAGGATTGACCTGCTGACCGATTATGTTGGTTGGGTACCAGATCCAAGTTATGGCACCAGTGAAGCGGTGTGGCATACCAATGGACAACCCATTCAATTCACTTTACAAATGTCTTCATTGAATGTCCACATGACGGAGGCGATTTCGTGAACCGTATGGCTCTCCGCAAAGACACCGGGGCTGCAGCCACCGAACTTGGCTATATTTTCACGTTCCTGCTCGGTGTGCTTCTGTTAACCATGTTCAGTTTGTGGGCATGGGAGATCGAAAACGCCACCCGAGAACGATGGAATGAAAACGCAATTCAAGCGAACTTGGATGATTTGGCAGCTGCAGTTGAGCGGGCTGATGAAGCCAGCAGAATGGGGTCAATCGATTATGCGGAGCGTGTTGAATGGCGCCTGACTGAAGCCGATGAATCACGTATTACATTGGTCCTGACCGACACCAACATCGAACTCATTCATGACACAGGGAACCTTGACACAAACATCTCCATCTCAGGCACTGGTGCTGGAATACATGAAGGAACGCTCACATTGGCAGGCATCAACAGCATTTGGGTCGTCCACCACAATGGTGTAACCACAATCGAGTACGATCGCCCTCAACATTGAGGAAGTCAGCGACCCATCACTGCTGCGTGAACTTGGGCTTGTACTTCACGCATCCGTGATTTCGCACCAAGTTCTCTGAACACAGCAAGAGCACGTTGCAGGTATTCCATTCGACGAGGTTTATCTGTAGCCACGCCTCCTAGACGGGAGAGAAGTTCTCCAATTTGCATTCGAAGATCGTTGGCTTCTGCGATCACAAGGGCTTCACGGTAGTGTTCCATTGCCTCTTCGGCCTTTCCTGAGTCCTGGAGGACTTCACCAAGAAGAATGGTGACTTCGACGAGTGACAATAAGTCACCCGCTTCACTCATTGTTGCTAGCGCAGTCGAGTAGTGGTGTGAAGCAACATCAGCATCTCCAACCTTCGCATAGTATCGCCCAAGCACTGCTTGAGCGCGAGCATGAAGCACTGGGTCCTCGCTGTCATCTGTGAGTTCGAAGGCTTCCAAAGCGTGGTCTCTGGCCCGGTCAATTTCACCAAGATCTAAGAACGAACGGGCGAGGATCAATTGAGAACCAATCAAATCGGTTCCTTTTGATTCTTTGAGGATCGTTTCGACTTCACCGTAAGCTTCCAAGGCTTTGATTCGATCGTTCTTCCTTCGCAGAAGGTAACCCATGTTGTTGTATGAACGGGCTGCCCCTTTGGCGTCTTCTAATTCAATGAACTTTTCAAGCGCTTCTCGGTGCATGGACAAGGCCTTGTCAGCGTTGCCCTGCTTCAGGGAAATGTCGGCAAGGGCTGCAAGAATTTCTGCCTCGACCAGTGTCGCATTGGAAGAAGCAGCGAGCGACTGTGCTTCACTGAACACTTCTTCGGCTTCAGAAAATCGACCGAGAAGAACGAGAACTTCCCCGCGCAGTTGGCAGACTTTCACGTAGACTTCCGCTTGCAGGTCAGAACCATCAACGCTCTCCATAAGTGGGAGTAATTCCATGTGTCCTTGTGAAACAAGCGTTCTGCCTTCAGAGGCGATGAGGTTGGATGCTGCTTCATGGCCATCGGAGCGAATAAGGTGGTGGATGTGCTCGATCACCGAATCTGGATTCGGGGTTTGTTTTGCATACCAAAGGCAGCATTTGGCGTGGAATGATTTTCGTGTGGTGCCTTCGAGGCTTCGGAGAAGAAATTCTCGAATGAGATCGTGAACGTCATAGGTTTCAGTATCAGCTTGGCGGGCAAGTCCTTGTTCAACCAGCGCATCAAGTTCATCGGTGTCAAGACCTTGTTCAGCCAGTGCTGCAAGTTCAACAGGTTCGCGATAGATTGCTAATGCGGACAACACCCGCTTTTGTTCTGCGGTTAATTTCGAGAAAATTTCAACCGTTACGTAATTCTCGAGTGTTTCGTGGAACGCACCAGCAGAAGCGCCCCGATTGATGAGTTCCAAGACCAATGGGTGGCCACGGGACAAGCCGTGAATGTGAAGCCACTGTTCATCAGCAAGGTCTTCAAAACTGCTGAGAAGTTGGCGGCCTGCATCAGAATCAAGACCGTCCAAAGGAAGGACTAAACTTGCGATTCTACCTTCTGCGTCCTTGGTTGGGACAACCGGCTTAAACGACCTTGAAAAGATAACAAGAGCGATTTCCTCTTCGCTGCCAAGGAGGGCGAGGGACATGGCTTGGAAGGTTTGGTGCAACGTTGCGTCAGCAACTTTGTGAAAGTCATCGATGACAATCAGCGAAGGCGTACCTTCGAGAGCATCCACGAGCAAGCGTGCAGCGTCAGCAGGCTGGGGGACTGGGGTTGCTGCGAGGTAATCGGCAAAGGTCGAGTCACCAATGTTGGCAAGCCAGTCCGCAACAGACTCAAAGAACGAACGAGAACCTTCCCAATCCTGACAGCGGTGGTAGAGCAAATTACGACGATGCATGAACCGTTCGATCAGTTTGGAAGCGACTGTCGTTTTTCCGATGCCAGCAATCCCTGGAATGAGAAGCGTGGTGGCACGGGCTTCGATCAGGCTCGCCATGTTGTCGAGTTCCTTTTCACGGCCGTAAAAGTGACGAAGACGTGGGAGGTCACCAAGGGAGGTCACCAACTGCTTTTCCACATGCTTCGAGAGATCACGTTCGATTAAGTCTGGTGAAAGTGTTCTTGCATCGAGCACACAGTTGTCATCCATGTAACGAATAATGTCCACAGGTCGCATGGAAAAAGGCAACTTCTCGTTGACGTCCCCAAGCGTTGAATGTACGGCCAGACCGTCTTCGAGGACCGCTCGAAGTGGGAAGGAGCGGAGGCGGACCCAGGTGTCCTCAGCCAAATTCATTCCCGGGTCGGTCAAGAAGTAGGCCTTCCTTTTTCGAGAAACCCCTTTGACGTGAGCTTGACGTTCAATGAGCAAGCCCTGATCCTTGAGCCCTGCAATCGCTCGCGGAACATTGGATCGAGCAATGGCAACAGCGTTAGCAATGCCCATTTGCGAGAGAGCGAAAGGCACTTCGACACTGTTTTTGAAATCAGTGTAGTCCAACAGATGAAGGAGGATTCTCTCTTGGACTCCGGGCTTCGGTTGTGTTGCCATAATCTCACCACCCACGCTTATCCTCTTCAACTCTTGCGGCTCGGTGAGCGTTCATTGAGTCATTGTTCAGGGGAGAAATTTGGATCTGGCACCCAGCTGTTGCTGGTTTCATCCCAGAGCCAACCCGGGTGGGTTGATGCTGCTGGAGCGGCTGCTACGGCTGGTGTTAGAGGGGCCGCTACGGGCTCTGGCGTTGCTTTGCCCCATGCGTAGACATCCTCGACAGGTGCGGGCCCTTCAGTATCCATTGCTCCTTCTTCATCAAAGTCTTCGTATTCAACTTGGAAGAAGAATGCACCGGCACCAATCAGAACGATTAGACCAACAATAGCACCAACGATCAACAAGAGGTTTCCGCTTCCTGCATCGGCTGAACCGGACTTCAATTGGAATAGAGAATCTGCGGTTGATCCAGGAGCGGAATAGACTTGACCATCCATTTCAAAGATAATAGCAGCCTTTTCCACACCTGAGAGTTGATTGCTGGCGATGTCCATTGACCAGGTTCCATCGGCAGCAACACGGGTTGAATTGAGGCGGATTCCCTTTGCGTCATCGAAACGAGCAGCAACGATGCTGTTTGGTAGACCTTGACCAGAGAAGGTTGCAGGGTCATTGGCGGTCACAGAACCTGTGTCAACACGCTCGGCGCTGAAAGCTACGGAGACCACAATGATGTTGACCTTGTATGAATACGCTACAGAGTCGTAAGAATCTCGTGCTTCAAACATCAGGCCAACAAGGGACCACTCGGCAATCACTGAAGTTGGTTGAACCCATGGAGGGTTGTACGTTGCGATACCTTGTGCGCTAATGGAGACGTAATCAGCATAGAAATCGTCGTCCAAATTGGTTGCATCATTGAAGATGTCAAACAAGAGATCGTTTTCTCCATCGCCGGTTCCATCGGGGTCTGAGAAGTATTCAGTCAAGTCAATGACTGCACCTTGACCGCATCGATCAATGGCGTTTGACTTGGCATCGCAGAAGATGGTGATTGTCCCAGTCCAGCCTTCTTGGTCAAAGATTGGAGCAATGTTGTTTGCATCAGTTGGATTATCAATGGTGACGCGGATCCTCTCCTCCAGTGAATAATCTTCTCCGTCATAGGCTCGAATGAGCAGTTCATACTGTTGGTCGTGAATCAGTTTTGAGGTATCCCATGTGGTGGACCAAGCGCCGTTTGATGCGAAGGTTGTCACAGGGTTTGGTCCGTTGTTTAGCATCAAACCACTGGCCAAATCTTGGATTTGAATTTCGACACGTGTCACTTGTCCGTCATTGTCTCTGGCCACGCCTTGAATGGTCTGGCTTTCAGAGGCACGAATAACGTCGCTGTTGACTGGTTCGCTCAGTTGAACGAACGGCAATGCATTGTCGTTCATGATGGTAAGTGTTCGAGTTTCAGCGTTGCATGTTCCAACAATATCCCTGCAGAAATCGCTGTCAGCAGCCCAGATACTGAAGGTGTAGGTGCCGCTTGCAAGTTCTTCAAATTGCCAATCATATGACCAGGCTGTCGATCCTTCGATGGAGAAGTGGGATGTGTAATCATTCGGTCCACTGATGTCAAACCAAATGTTTTGGATGTCGCTCCCCCAAGTTCCTGTGTAAGGGTCGCTTGCAGAACCTGTGAAGGTCACTTTGACGTTATCATGCGAAGTGCCATCGTTTGGTGTTTCAACGAGGATCGTTGGAGCAACGAGGTTGAGTTTGTACTTGCGCACTTCGACCGGTGAGTAATCCAGACCGTCGTAGGAGCGAACACGGAATGTGACGTCGCCTTCACCTTCAGGGTGGGCCGAAAGGTCCCAGTCAAAGGACCAGTCTTTGAACGGATGGTTCGCAAGGGTAATCTCGCCATCAGCACCAGAGGTATCCACTGCGGAGTACCAGTCATTTGATCCTGGTGGTTGGATTTCAACACGCTTAACCAAACCAAATTGCTTCTCATAAGCTACGATGTCCAATGGATATGGACCCGAAACTCCGTCCCATGCGGTTCCAGTCAGGCTGACCGTGGTTGCGAAAGAAGCTCCATCACCTTGCGTCACATCGACGCTTGGTTTTAGGTTGTCAAGATTGATGACGTCATCGATGGCACCGCTTAGAACAAAGTTGAACGCTTTTGTTCCCTTTCCGAATTTAGAAGCACTCACGCTGTAGAATGGAAGCTCGCGGCCACCGGTGCAATCGGTGTCGGCATCGTCAACAAATGTATCGCCATCGTTGTCATACCCGTCAGAACAGGTGTTCTCATCCATGAATTCTGTAATGCCAGGGGCAATGGTGACTTCGACGTTGGATTCACCAACAAGGTGATTCCAGTTTCGATCGAGGTAGAAGTCACTCGGGAGAGAAATCTCGGGAGTGAAACCGAAAGCGTCGGTTTGGAGGGTGTAAAGTGGGAGACCAGTTGCATCGCTGATGACCACAGTCGCGTCATAGACGTTGCTGTTCTTGGCTTTCACCTGGTAGCGAACCAATTCCCCTTCTCGGACTTGAGTACCCCATGCGGAGTTTTGGTTTTGGACATGGACCTTACTGGCGTCGAAGTTCTGTAAATCTGCGAAAGAGAACACTGTCGAATTGGCCACAACCTCAAGGGCCATAGGCATGAACTTGGGAGGTAAAGCAGCTGTTGATGGGACTTGCAAGCACTCATCTTGAACGTACGGGCACTCAGCACCGTTCCACTGAAGGGACACGGGGTAGAGTTCGCCTCCGACCGGATCTGGTATGTATTCAGATTGAACGGTCACTCGAGATTCAGTGATGTTGTACACTTGGGAGGCATTGGTGTAACTGTTGCCTGAGAAGTAAGCAATGGAACCATACTTGTTACCGTAGTTGTCGTCATACATCGAAATATTGGCTGCAAAGCCACCGACTGCAACACTGTTACGTTGTGCGTTGACGATGCCACCTTTGATTCGGAAACCATCGCCTGCATTGTTGGTGATGGTGTTGTCGTAAAGGGTGGCAGAGGACATGAACACGTGAATGGCTGGACAAGGAAAGTCTCCGCCATAGAGTTGAGAGTTGCAGGTTCCAGTGACGTTCGAGATCTGGTTGTTAGCGAGGTACAATCGAGCCGCTGTTGGCGTTGGAACGTTCCATCCTTGATCGCCAAAGTGGTATTCTCCGATGAGAACTGCTTCCTTGCCAGTGTCTTGAATGGTGTTGTTTTCTGCAGTTACATCCGATGTCCCGTAAATCCACAGTCCATTCCAGCCACCAATCGGGCCAATGATGTTGTTGTGGATGGCCACGGTCGAGGAACGAATACCAAACCCGGAGGATTCTGTAGCACCGCTGATGACGTTATCCCGTGCATCAACAATAGCTCCATCGTAGGCAGTAATTCCAGCACCTTCAGTGGTGGTGATGACGTTGTTCTCAATGTGCAGGGTGTGCTGGATGTCTCCAGTCTCTTTGTGGGAGTTGGTGTCAATAGCGTTGCACTTGACGTTGATAGTGGAGTTGGTAAGCCATCCGGAAGTTCCTTTCAGGAAGATACCAAAGGAGTTGTCTTTCACTTCGATGTTTTCCATGTTGATGTAGGACTCTTCCATGAAGATGAGGGTTCGGCCGCCACCTTGAGTGGTGCAATCGGGTTCAGTGTTCCCAACGAACTCCGAATTGCGGATGTTCACTGTTGCGAGGATACCAGCACCAGCACCGTAGGCTCGAACGGCTGCAGCATCGAAGCTGTTGCCGTCAACACCAATGGTGAAGCTTGAATCCTGAATGGTTGGTGCGGCGAAGTCGATGGCAAGAACGTTCGAGGTGTTGATGTTGGTGAATGTGAGTCCGGTGGCGGTGGTTGAAGAACCATCGAAGACAAGCACACCGTACTGGAGTTGTTGGAGGGTTGCAACAAAGATTGGGTAGCCATATGCGTTCTCAAAGTGAGCGTAGTTGATCGCTGTGGCCGTTGCCGATTGATCGATGGTTTTACGCAGAAGCAAACCAGATCCACAAGCAGCGTCACTGTTGATGTAGGTGTTGGAACCGTTGACATAGCAACGTCCTTCCTTTTCATAATCACTGGCTGATGGAACTGACCAAACGAAACGAGCCTGATTTGAGGCAGACCCTGCGCTTGCTCCACACGCAGTCGAACCAATGCAAATAGCGCCCTCGACATCGATGAAGGCACCGTATGGAAGGTTGATTGTGGTTCCTGCATTGATGATGAGTTTGGATCCTTCTGCTACGGTGACGTCACCAGCAAGGTTGATTGTACCCGTCCAAGTTTCAGTGCCTGTGACTGTTCCAACGGTTGTTTCATTGACAGCGGATGCTGCGGGAAGTGAAATCAAACCTGCAACACTCGAGAGCAGGAGAAGCGCGACTAACGACAGACTTTTTCGGGAGGTATGTTCAGACATAACGGGCACCACTGTTCTAACCGTATTCTCCAGAGAGATATAACACTGCGCCTCTGTTGCCACCTTGATTGTATCAAATAAGCCACATTTGTATCACGCAATTCGCCCTCGAAATATCATCGAAGGATGAAAATATCATTTATGCAACTTGGTTTTGATCATAGAATGCCCTGCAATGCCCTTTTTAGAACTCTGGCGCCATCCAAATGAGATCAGCAGACAGGAGCCGTTCGAGCAACTTCATCAATCCAATCCATAGCCTGTAGGTGACCATAGCCTGACCGATTATCATGGATTCCAGCATCATGCAACGGGGTGACTGAATTCATCAATGCCATCTTAATCGCGTCAATGCACGCACCGTTCCCGCCAGATTGAGGTTTGTATTCCGGGTGTGCTTCCAACAGAAGGGCGAGGGCAGCTGTTACGAAGACAGTGGCATCGGAAGTTCCGCTGCTTGAGTACCATTCATTTCCGCTTCCTGTGCTAATGATTCCAACGCCTGGGGCGACAACTTCTGGCTTTTGGTGTGGATTCTGTCGTTGAGAACCATCCTCAAGAACTTGGGAACCTAAAGAAGAATTCCTCCAAACCAATGTGCCAAAGTCGGCAGCACCAACAGTGATCACCCGTGGAATGTTTGCTGGAACTGACACTAAGCCGTCGTCATCTGGCCCACCATCATTGCCTGCTGCTGCAACAACGAAGATACCTGCATCAACGGCACGTCGGGTAGCCGATGCAGTAGCACCTTCCCTTTCTGCATCGAGGTTCTGTTCACCGCCGAGGGAAAGCGAGATGATATCCGCTTGAAAGGTATCCTGACACCAACGAATGGAATCGGCCACGACGGATTCTTCGCCGCTGTTTTCACCGTTCGCATCCTCTCCTAAAGCAGCAACAACGCCAAGGCTGATCCCTGGTGCTGCACCAATTTGATGTTCTTGCGCCACGAGGATGCCTGCCATGAGTGTACCATGGGCAATGAATCCATAATCGATTGGAGTGCTGGACCCTTTTCGCATATCTTTGAATGTGACTTCAACAGACGACAGCGCATCGTGGGTGAGATCAATTCCAGTGTCCACCATGCACACTCGGACCCCCTCACCAGTCAAGCCTCGAGCGGCTGCTTCGTCCAATTGCGCTTGTTCATTGGCCCATTTCGAATCAGGTAGGCTGAGTTCAATCCACAGGATACCCGAGTTCCAAACCGACAGCAGTACAACCACCAGAATGGAAAAAATCAGACCATTGGTCAGCAGTCTTTGACGCTGGCGTCTGGCTTGAATCGGAGCAGCTTCCAGTGGAGCCCAGCCCGTCACCTCCGCTCGCCAGGCGCTTTGAAACCCAACCGCAGCAGGATCAATTGCTGAAACAATACGAGGATCATCCGGTTCTGGTAGAAATTCAACGTAGTCGAGTTCATCCATAGCTTTCACTCAATGTATCGTCGTACACCCTAAATTAGGGGGTGGACGGTATAATGTGTTGTTCTCAATCAGAACCGCTTGGTGTTGCTTCCACCACGGCTCATCTTAACGCCGCCAAAGATGACAACGATGATCAGAATGATAATGCCCACTGTGGTCAACCATGTATCGGAATCTTCTGCGGATTCAATGAAGTACTCCACTGAGAAGTCACCATCGGTGATGTTATCGGAAACGAAAGCGCTGTCTTCACCAGCAACCTCAACGTGGTATTCGAAACGTTGCGATCCTGATGGCATAGCGCCGACTTCAAACACAGCATTGGTGGTCGAAAGACCAGCGACTGAAATTGTTTGACTTCCATACGAGACGCCAGTCAGTTGGTTGGTGAGGGAAACAATCACGCTGTCAGCGTCAAGGTAGCCAAAGTTCTCGATTGGAATGCGCACTTCAGTCGATTCGACGTCAGCCGTCTGATCGCTTGCAAGGGTCACGAGACCATCGTTAATCTGACGCAATGAAATCATAGCGGGTTTCAAATCCACATCGAACGTATCGGTGTCTTCACCGTTTTCGCTCGTCACAGTCACACTGACGGTCTTGACTGAACCATCCCAGTCACTTGGTGCAAAGACGGTGAACAGTTGGGGGCGAACTTCGTCCTTATGCAGTTCCGCATTGGATTGCATTGGTGTCACTTCCCAGCCTTCTGGGATGTTATCAGCCAAACTGATGCTAAAGGTGTCATCTCCGTTTCCATTGTTGGTCAACTTGAATGAGAATTGGCGAGATGAGCCAGCGGCGAGGCCGAGTTCAGTCACTTCATCAGAGATTTCGAGGCCATAGGTCTGTGGGACTTGCACATCGATTGAGATTTCACTTGAAGCACCGGTGATGGTGCTCATGCGAACCTTGATCTTGTGGGCCTCATCGAAGTTGTAGGCTTCGGATTGGTTTGCAACATTCACTCGGACACGGATGGTTCCAGTGGAATCGACGGTGTCGTCGCTAGCGTTTTGTCCAACACCGAGGTCCAAATCATACGAATCAACCCAAGCGGTACCATTGAAGAATTCAACGGACCATAGGTTGCTGTCCTGAACGGCGCCAATTGATCCTTCCACGGTGAACACATCGTTGACCTCTGTGCCTTCGTAAGCAACATCAAGGTCAAACTCGATGGTTTCGTAAGCCTCTCCGACGGGTGTAGCCATCAAACTGGTTTCATCACCCTCAACGAGTGTTGCGTTGGTAACAGTTCCAGCAGACATAACCACCGTACTCTCAGAATTGATGGTACGTGTGAACATCATGTCCACGGGGGATCGACCCTCACCAACAGATGTTTTACCGCCTGCAATGTATTCCATGTCAAGCAAGTCATCGTGTTGGATGGTCATGAACGTTGAGTCAAAGTCGACATCGCCGGTTGGTACAAGGATACTGAGTGTACCCTCTTCCGACAACGGCATGTCCCATGCACTGTCGCCGATTGAAACGGTAATGGTAACGCTGCCGTTCAATTTCTCAGCGCCATCTGAGCCAGCACCTGCGTGGTGGGAGCCCAAGGCGAAGTCAGTCCATTCAGTGGTGAGGTCAACCCAGCCACCGAGCTTCATTTCGAGATCGAGTGCAGCCCCGTTAGCGATGGTTGCATCGAGCAAACCAACAGCGACACCGCCGCCGTTTTCATCTGGATTGGCTTGCGTCACAACGACGATCCATTCACCTGGAGCGATATCTGAACTCCATGTGAGGACATCGTTTGCGAACACTGCGTTGATGCTGATTGGGTCACGCACGCCATCGAGGGTCGGGTAGAGAACGATTGTAGCGTTGACGAGGCGAGATGCATCTTTGATATCTGTCACGTTACCAGAGACTGCAACATTTCCTGCAAGGACTTCGAGGTCGTGGGATTCTGGGTTGTTTTCCACAGGGTAAGCGCTGGAATTGCTCAAGTTGTATGATTCATTTCCAAAGCCTTCCTTGCCCACTGACACTGTGTAATTGTCGTGGACTGGGACAAACAAGGACCAGACACCGGAAGCGTCAGTGGTCACGTTCGTGTCAACATCGGTTAAGGTTCCAAGCACCACAACGAGAACGTCCTCGACACCTTCTGTCATTCCAGGGGTGTCATCTTCGTTCAAGTCCCAGTAAATCTTTCCACCGATCTCCACTTCCAAATCAGCCGTAACGATGCCCAAGTCAAGGGCTCCATCAGTAGCGTCAAGGGTGGTGAAGGAGGCATCAGAGGTATCCATGGACCAGTGGCGTTGTGGAGCCGATTCATTGAGGAAAAGGCTCCATGTGCCCGGCATCATTGACTCTGTGACCATACCGGTGTCGTTTGACTTGGTAAGGGTCACATTGCCAAAGCCATCGTGACTCACAGCGGTAACACGCACATTTGACATGTTGTTGTTGCTGTCTGTCTCTTGCAATTGGAAGGTCACTTCGACCGTTTCAATGGTGCTGTAGGTCAATCCGGTCCTGACCGTTGAATTTGTACCAACGGTAAGAGGAGCACGAAGAACTTCCGTGGCGTTCTCGTTGGCGATGAATGGAGCAACGATGCTCACCCAGTCACCAGCAGAAACGTAGCCATGGAACGAGCCGTTTGTGTCGCTTTCAATGTTGTACCACAAATCCTGTTCTGCTTCATAGAGAAGGAACTGCTTCTCAATGGCATCACCGGAAGCGTTTGTGAGGGTACCAGTGACAAGGTATTCGTTGCGCAATGGCATGTCCATGGTCTCGTCAATGGTGTCCAAACCAATAATGATTGGTTGAAGAGCCGTGACGCCGCCAAGGGCGAAATCGCTAGCGTTCTCTTGACCTGGTTCAGTGTAGTTGAACTGAACTGCATAGGTACCAGGTTCCAGCGAAATGGTGATGACACCAGGCGACGTATAGTTGTCAGCTGTGTAATTCATTTGCACGCCGTGGTTGTTGAGTGGTACAGCAGAGAATGAAGGGCTGACAAGTGTGCCGTTCTCGAACGAGGCATCTGCGCCTGCGTCCATGAAGAACTGGAGCGTCACATTCTGGTGGGCTGGGTTGGCAAAGAGTTCAATCGGAGAGGGCGGTGAACCGCTTTCTCCATCGATGTTGAAATTCTCAACTGGTTCGATGTTCAAATCGCTGTCAATAGCGCTGAAGTCCCATTCACCATCAAGGAGGAAGAAGTTGAACTCGCCACCGGAGGTGATCTCAGTTCGCCATTCCAAACCATCTTCATTGGTTGCAACCAAGGTTTGTGCAGACCATCCCGGGACCAGGTTGTCCCAGAGTGAAGTGTTTTCATAGAGGAACACAAAGCCGTTTGTTGCGGTCGCTGGTGCAAGGTACATGATGCCCATGGCCATTTCATTCTGCCCGTCAAGTGTGATCAATTGACCACCCGTGTAGGTCGAGAAGATACTGATGGTGGTCATGTGGAAGTCTTGCCCGTTTGGCAAGCGCATGCTGTAGTTGCCGTCAGCATCTGTCACCGTGCTGAAGGAAAGGTCACCGGATGTGAAATCAATGGTGAGTGCGGAAGCAGCGTCGCTTTCAGTCAACTTGTTTTCATCAGTTCCTTGAACCCACAATGCATAATTATTTGCATCGATGACGGTGCGGATGCTCCCATTCACCCATGTAGCGATTGCATAAGTTCCATCGATGTTCAGGTCTTCTTCTTCTAAGAGGAAGTAGTTGAACAAGACATAGTTGTCATCCAAATCATCAGAAACCGTGTAAGCGCCCATTGGTAATTCAATGTACACCACGCCGTTCTCATCAGAGGTAGCGGTAATTGGAGCCATGAGTGAATCATCGTTGGTGAAGGTCACGACACGGTCGTTGATTGAAATCATCGAAGTTTGCGTCTCTGGATTGGTTGGAGACACAAGTTGCATGGTCACGTCGTGCATTTCAGGAACCGCCATCAACATCGAGAAGTTTTCTGAATCATCACGAACGGTGAAACTGTCGTTGACTTCATACCATCCATCGTTGTCAATGTCCACTCGGTAGAAGTAGTCTCCAGGGGCAAGAGGCCCGTACGAGAAGGTACCGTTTTCGTCGGTGATGATGTCAACTGCGAATTCTTCGCCGAGGCCTTCATCGACCAATTCAATGGTTTCGTTTGCAAAGATGATGCTGAAGAAGTCTTCCAGTGTGTCTTCGAAGATGGAACCCGGCATTGACATTTCCAGATCATAGGTTGGAGTGATGCCAATATCAACTGGGCGAGGAAGGAGCACTTCTTTTCCGTTGTCCAATTGAGCAATCATGTTGTACATGCCCGGGACAAGTCCAGTGAGGTAGAAGGAACCGGGTTGAACCATGGATCCCGAAAAGTGACCTTGACCGATGAACAAGCCAGTGCCGTTGAGCGTTCCTGTTCCTTCAAAGGAACCAGTTGCTTCCAACGTAGCGTTGATCACTTCAGTGACCAGGGTCGAAACGCCTTGAGACGTCAAACGACCGTTGGCTGTGATTTCTCCATCGAGCAGGTAAGTCGTGAGTGCGCCAGTGCTGTCCTTGACACAGATGGATTCGTTGGTCGGCATCGAAGTCGTGTCGTTTTCGACATAACAATCAACGATGCTTTCGTTTGAAATCCAGCTAGCCTCGAGTGTACCAACACCGTTCCATGTACCATTGCTGGTGTAGGTTCGCTTGTCGGCGATTGAACGAGTAAAGGTTCCAGTGAAGTCCTGAGCAAAGGCGACACCTTCGCTTTCGAAGGTTCCGTTTTCGGTGAATGTTACTTCACCGGTTCCTTGGAGGATTCGACTGTCTTCAGAAGTGAAGGACCCGTTGGTTGTTGTGAGGGTGTAGTTTTCTGTCATCGACCAAATGCTACGGAGCACAAAGGTGGTGTCAACAAGGGGATCACCGTTGAAAGATTCTGCACCTGTCCATGAAACAAGACCGGAAACACCACTGCTCTTGACAGCGATGTCCATAGCCTCTGTGGCGGCTGCATCGTCAGCACGGTCTGCTTGTTCAGCAGTTACGTTCAGTTGGGTCTCGCCCAACCATGTCATGTTCGCAACTTCACCGAGAATAGCTGTGATGTCGTTCACATAACGATCTTCGTTGGTTTCGGTGAGGATGTCAGCAAGACCGTCCACAAAGGAACCTGTTCGTACGCTGTCGCGAGCGTTCGTTGGATCGTATTCACCAGCAAAGGCTGAGACACGGATTCGGCCTGCAGGAGCATCAAAGCTCCACTTGCCATCTTCATCAGCATCAACGAAGCCGATTGGAATCCAATAGGTGTCTCCGTCGAGGTCTTCTGTACCTTCACCAGAGAAGGCGTCACGCTCAATGAGCAGACGAACACCGGACAAACCTTGTCCGTTGTCGCTCATGGATACCTGACCTGAAACTTCAGCACCAGAGTAGTACTTGAGGATCTTCACGTAGGTGTTGGTTTGGCCAATACTAGCGTTCGCATCTTCATTGTACCAGTTGCTGATTACAAAGTGATTCGACATGGCGCCAGGAAGTGGAAGAGCTTGGCTCAATGCACTACCAGGGCTGCCTTGTTGGCCAAAGTGCTGTGCAGGTTGGGGATTGGAAGAACCGGAATCGATACCGAGCGTTGAAGCGCCGTAACCAACGTAGGTGTTGGCGAGCATGGTGTTGAAGAACGCAGGGTTATGGTCGACACGAACATCTTGAACTTGCAATGGGTCAATTTCTGCACCAGCTTGCTGATTGAGGAAATCCTCGGTGATGGCTGCATCGACTTCTTCTCGAGTCATTTCATCTTGGAATTCGCCACGGGTGGTTTCGTAGACTTCATCCATGAATGTGCTAATGTCTTGTCCACTGAGGATTGTAGGAGCTCCGAAGATTCCCATTGGCTGGCCACGGTTGTAGCCTGCATCTGCAGTGTACCGTCCAGCCTTGGGGTAGAGTCGGCTGTCAATAGCAAAGTAACGGATTTCGTGATCACGCTCGACCATCTCACCAGGAGCGCCGTAGTAATCTTGTACGGAATAGTAGTCTTCCATGTTGATCAGTTCATCATAGAAGTCGACAATTTGTCCGTCGTCCAGTGTGTTACCAATGAATTGCACAGTCAAGGCCAAACGAGCATTCACCCGGTGGATGTTGGTGGAGACTGAGTCGTATTCTTCGACAAGGTCCTCGGTGTACCAGTAATCGTTGATGATGTAATGCGTTGTCTCATCGGATGAGTCTTGAGCGGAACGAATGTTGTTGGTGAACGTGCGCTCTGCTTCTGAAAGTTCAGTCCAATCGCTGCCTTGGCAAGTCACTGAAAGCACGTCTGTGCATTCAATTTGAACCGAATCCTTGTAGATCCTGTAAACCATGGTTGAACTGTCAAATGCACCGTCGACCTGATGGTATCCTTCTGCCATGACGACGTCTCGGTTGGTCTTGATGACCTTGAAACTGCTTTCAACCAAAAGGGTCTTCATATCCTCTTTGTCATCGTCTGTGTTAATGGTGACGAAATCATCAAATTGAGCCTGTGTGAAGTGGTTATCGGCGATATTCGAGAATCCATCAGTGAATTCATAGTTACCTGTGTTGGCATTTTGGTAGGCAATGTCGCCTTGACCTAATTGCCAAATGAACATGGAGATGAGGTCTTCTTGAGATTGTGCTAAGAGCATGTTCCCAGTTGCAGGAATACCGGATTGGAAGTTGTCCGAAACGGATGGATGCTCACCTTGGCTGAGTGCTTGGAAACCGTAGTCCCACCATGATACAAACGCAGGACGTTCCGAATATTGTTCATCGGTGTCCTGATCGGCGAGCCAAGAATAAGCGGCGTTCCAACTGTTATCGTTGAAACCAGAGCCCATGGAGCCGAGGTACCAGTTGCCGTCGTAGGCGCTGTCATCAAGCAAAGAGAATCCAGCAATTTCGAAACGAAGTGCGTCAGGGATGAGGTTGAAGATTGTTTCATCAAGTTCTTCTTCTGCTGACACCGTGGATGGAATTGCTGCATCCAATCCGTAGGTCGCTTGTTGTCCAAAGAGCATGATCATCACAAGAATGATCGCTGAGAAGTTAGGTGTGCGCCACAATGCTTTGCGAGCGCCGCGAATGCGGTCTTCTGGAGATCGGATTCCGAACTTTTTCCAGGTACGAACCATTCCGCTCCAATTGCCCCACTTCCACAATGAAACGATGCCCCATGCGCCAAGGATAGCGATGGCAGGTGTTGCGTTGAACATGAACCGAGCTGCTGTCCAAGCCATGTAGGAAGCGACAAGGATCCAAACACCGAAGATGAGGTTTGTGTGCTTGCGTTCTCGGAGGCCGGAAATGAGGCAAAGAAGACCCATAACCAACGATAAGAGGAAGGTGATTGGTCCGAACTGTGCGAAGAGTTGTCCTCTGTCGCTTGCATTTGCTTCGGCAACCGTTCCGAAAATCTTCGTCTTGGTGAAGTAACCGCCGCCAGTGAACAAGACGTCCCAGGCGTTGGAGATGTCAGCGAACTTCAAGGCGTAGAGCAAAGAGAAGAACACGGCACTTCCGACACCAAGGACACCAAGAACCAGCAACCAAGGTTTGTCTCGGAAGCCAATGGTGACAAAGGCAATGGCCAAAGTGAAGATGGCGATGAACAAGAACGGCTGAAGGCCAGTTCCGTCAAGCACGAGGTTTAGTTGAGGGTGCCCGTAGAACGGCAATGCCATCAAGAAATTGACCGCAAGCATGGTGATGAAGAGCACGCTCAATGTTGTCGAATCCCTTCGGCGGAACATGTTCAATGCAACTTGCAATGCATAAGCAAGGAACAAGATCGATGGCCCAACGACGAACCCTTTCCAGCCAAGGGAAACCACACCGAATGAAACACCGGCGAGCACTGCATACGAAAGAGCGGCAGTGCGTTGGTTGGCAACCGCAGAGAAGGATTGCATGTAGGTCGACAACGAGGGAGTCGTGGTGCGGAGAAGACGGTCGCTACCGGCATACTTGGCTGCTTTGAGCCAGAACATGAAGCCCATTGTCAAGAAGAGCATGATGAAGGCATCGTGATCTGCAAGAGCGAAGGTGGTGTGAGATACGTGTGCTGGCATGAAGGCCAGGAGCCAAGCAGCAACGACTGCTGCTTTCTCGTTGACATGCTCACGGGCGATGGCGGCGACCGGTAGGATGGTCAAAGCGCCATAGACAGAAGGCAACACGAGGATGGACCACCAGACTGCAGAGTCAGCGCCAACGAATGGTTTGAGGATCATAGCAAGCAAAGCGATCGACCACGTGAACAATGGTGGACGAGGATTGATGCCACCAACTGGGTAGAATCGGTCGGAGTCAACAATCATGTGAGCGTTGTTCGCCAAAATGTAGTCGACAACTCGCTTCATGTACCAAGGGTCAGAACCACCGGTCATGTCCCAGGTGTTGGTTCCGAGGGAGTTCATCGAAGGGAGCACATACCATAGGTTTCGGATAACGAAACCAAAGAAGAAGGCCATACCAATCATGATGCTGGCCCAGTGTGCGTTCCAGAATTGACGAGCACCGGATGGCTCGAATTCACTGCGGTTGGACCAACCGCCCCATTTCTCACCTGTGGAAATCACGTAAATGATTGCACAGATGAAGAAGGTAAAGGCCAACCAAATTAGTGCGCCCCAACTGCCTTCAAAGGCTTCGTTTTGGATCATGCCAGCCTCATACCAAGCCGAAACGAGGTAAAGGACCCACATTGAACCGATGAGCATGGAACGAGTGTACCAGCGTTCTGAAGCCATGCCGGCAACGATCAAAGCAACCATTCCAGTGAAGAATGCGCTCCAGAAACCGAAGTAACCATGGTATGCTGCGAGTTCAGGATACTGACTGACTGCTTGACCACTGAATGGGCCAAAGACGTTGAACATGAGCTGGTCATCGTTCATGAGGTAATTGAAATGCCACAAGCTTCCGATGTGAGCCAGTGCCCAAACACCCAGTCCAATTTGGAGGGGGAGAGTCGAGCGGTTCCATGACCCGTTACCATCGGTAATGTGGCTGAACCAGCCTTTCTCAGAGGATGGCGAAAGAACGCCACGGGCGAGAACTGCTCCAAGAAGACCAAGGATGGTGAAGAGCATAGCATAGCTGAAGAATTGGTAACCAACAGCCCCACGGTACGCATCCAAGACGCCGATTGAAACACCGGTGGACATGGTCAGTGTGGTGGAGAGGTTTGCAGCCATATTTTCAGCGGCCACGAATCCGAGCTGGACACCGATGGCAGCAAAAATCAACACGTTTGCCCATTCGAACGAACGGCGCATGTGAAGGGTGTGAATTCCAAACATGACCACGAAGAACAGCAGAGCGCTGACCGCTCCGAGTTCTGCCATGTAGACCAATTCGGCACCGACAATAGCAACGCCCAGTGAAACGAGAGAGAGGGTGGAGGCTGCAAGAGTGATGGTGCCGTTGGCGTGAAGCACGCGAGGTGCGAGACCAAGCGATGCTGCCGCAAGGACGACAAGCATTGGTGTCAGGTTTTCAAAGTTGAGATCGAAGGACAAGCCAACAATCTGTGTCGCTGCGAGCGCTAGAAGCACTGCTAGGGGGGCAATAAGCCAACCAAGCATAGGTGCTGGCGCTGGGCGCGGTTCGGGGTTTTTCGTTTCCATTTTGTTCCCTCAGGGTATTTGCACGACAGCAGCAAGGCTGTCAAGCACCTTCCGCCACTTTGGGTCCTCTTTTAATGATAACCCCGTGAGGATGACTTACGATGGCAACGGAGCACCCCGTTCGACGAGAAGTTCTCGTGTGCTTTTTCAAGCGGATGAAATGAGCCGCATATCAGCCGTTCTGTCAAAGAGCTCGGTGGCCAATGTCAGTCCTGTGGTGCGCCCCTTCAAGTTCGATCGATTCAAGCAAAGCATAGGCTCGAACAGCCGCTTCGGCCAAAGATGAACCAAGACCGGTGCAAGTCAGAACTCGCCCACCGGTTGAGATGAGAGCACCGCCTTCATCGTAGCCCGTACCGGCATGGTTGACCCACGCCATCCCAGTCGGCGCCGGCACTCCAGAAATCAAACGGCCTTTGACCGGTGAGGCAGGGTAACCTTCCGCTGCGATAACCACTGTGAGTGCATGCAGATCGTGGAACATTACGTCCAATTCAGCAAGCCTGTCGGTCGCCGAGGCGTGCAGGACTTCGTACACATCCGTTGCCATTAATGGCAGGGTAATTTGACATTCCGGATCGCCAAAACGGACGTTAAATTCGACAACACTTGGGTTGCCTTCATCCGTGATCATAAGCCCGACGTACAGCACCCCGCGGTAGGGCGTGGGTTGCGATGAAAGGTAGGTGTGCATGGGTTTGACAACATCGCGTACGACCTTCTCCAAAACCTCTGGTGTAGCCACTGGCGCAGGGCAGTAAGCGCCCATGCCACCTGTGTTTGGGCCCTCATCCCCATCGTAGGCCCGCTTGTGATCTTGACTTGGCGGGAGGCAGACAAAACCTGAGCCGTCCATGACAACCAACATGCTCGCCTCCTCCCCTTCGAGAAACGCTTCGAGCAGAACCTTGCCATCGGACTTGATCGAGGCTTCAATGAATGCTTTTGCCTCTGCCCGATTGGAGGTGACAACAACGCCTTTGCCTCCTGCAAGCACATCTCTTTTGACAACCCATGGATGGCCTGAAAAATCATCCAACGCTGAATCAAGATCAGAATGTGGCCCTAGGACATGGAAATCTGCAGTTGGTACGCCTGCAATTCCCATCACTTCCTTGGCATGAAGTTTCGAGCCTTCCAATTCCGCCAAGGCTTTCACCGGGCCGAAGCAGGGGATTCCTGCGGTATGAAGATCATCTGCAAGTGCATCGCACAAGGGCGCTTCAGGCCCGACCACAACCAGATCGACAGCAAGCGTCTGAGCCAAAGCCACCAAACCGTCCACATTCGAAGCAGACACAGGATGATTTGTTGCCATCGCCGAGGTGCCAGCATTTCCCGGAGCGCAGTGAACGCCTCCGACATGTTCGGATCTTGACATGGCCATGCACAAGGCGTGTTCTCGCCCGCCGCCGCCAACAATCAAAACCGTCCGTTGCGCCATGGTACATATCGGGCGTGGCCATCACATAATCCCATCGTGAGAATGGCCTCAAACAAACGATGCCATGACCAAGGGACGGGGTAGGATTCAAGGGCCCTCGTGGGCACACCCGCTTCATGACCTGTTGCCCAAGGGAGACCTCGCAATGAATTTCCTGATGCTGTGCCTCATGTGTTTGTGGCTCTATCTGCCAGGATTTCTGGCCAACACCTTTGCAATGATGTGGGGCAAATGGCTCCCAAAGACAGGGTATGGACCATGGCCAATCGATGGTGGTCGAACCCTCAAAGATGGCAACAGAGTCCTTGGGGATGGCAAAACATGGAATGGACTGATCGGTGGTTCTCTGACCTCTGGTCTCCTCTGCATGTTGATGGTTGCAGTGACCACCGATGGCTCAAACGCTGGTGCAATCAGTGCCAACAGCACCTTGTTCGCCTCACCCCTTGCAGGTTCGTCTGGTGCTTGGTTTGCAATCGGCGGACCCATGACCGCTGCGTTTGTTCTTGGAACCTTCCTTGGCTTCATGTGCTTGGTTGGCGACAGCACGGGTTCGTTCTTCAAGCGGCGACGTGGTCTCAAGCGTGAAGGTGATGTGTCATCAAAAGCGCCGTTGCTCGACACCCTTCCGTTCGCAATCTCCGTGTTCTTGGCTGGACAACTCTTGCTCGGGTCATCATGGCTTGCTGCTGAAGAACTGAGGCTTCCGATGATTGGTTTGGTCGTGATCACTCCGCTTCTTCACCGCAGTTTCAATCTCATTGGTTACAAGATAGGTTGGAAGGATGTACCGTATTAACGGAGCGAAGTCTATAACGCCCTTTCCGCTACATGAGACCATGCGAACCGCCGTTTCCCTGATCTTCCTCTTGCTGATTGCCTCGAGCATGAGCGCATTGACCACATCTGCTGAAGTGACAAACGACGGCTCAACCATCACCGTCACCGGCACGGAAACTTGGAATGCATCAAATCCAATCGACCTCGACCTGATGGTTACGGACGGTGCCTCACTTTTCGTTGATGAGTCAACAACGGTGAACGCAGGCGTGACCATTACCGTGGCCACCGGTGCCTCACTCACCCTCAACGGTGACCTGATGGGTTCGAACCTCGATGCTGGCCTCTTGGTCTACAATGCGACTGAACTCCACCTTGATTTTGGCGACCTGTCTGAAACTGGCCAGGTAAGAATCAACCTCGACCACGTCATTCCAGAAACAGCCATGTTCAACATCACCATCGGAGACGAAACCAAGAACGCAGTTGGTTTCGACCATGTTGACATCCCGGCTCCACTCGATGGCACACCATTGCTGGTTGAATTCCATGTCTACTACTTCTTCGCCACCCAAATCACCAGCGTTCAAGCCCTCCATTCAGGCTCGGGTGGAACCGTCGTGGTCGATGCAGAAGATCTCAACCACACTGCAGGGAGCTTGAAGTGGAACTCAGCAGCCTTCACCCTCGACGTCCAAGGCAGCCTTACAATCAACAACGCAATCATTGCGGGTGCTGCGATTACATGCGCACACACCTGTGACTTAAGCAACGCTACACTCACCGGCAGTGCACCTGTTCATGTCCTCGACGGTGGCGCATTGACCGTTGATTCTTCACTCATTCAAGGGTCACGAACCGATGAGGACATCATCGTCAATGATGCTGCCCAAATCAGTTACACCAACAGCAACGGAACCGGTGGCCAAACCGACGCATGGATTCGCCTCCTTTCACAGCGCTCATTGCAAACCAATGCTGGCAACGTCACCGTTCATGCCACTGGACTTGGCTATTGGGGAAGCACCGTCGACAACCTCACAGACAGCAATGGCCATGTCAACTTCGCTCTGAGTAACCACGCCCGAATCGTCGAATGGGTCGACGGTAACGGGGACTACCACCAAGAAAGTGCAGAGGTCCTGCTGACCCTCAGTTCCAACTGGGGCAATTTCAACACCACCATCGTTGCACCACGAACACCAACGGCAACAGCAGAGGTCCCCCTCCCCTTCATCAGCGTGAAGTCCATTGATCTGAAGGCCAACACTGGGTCAATCGGATCGAAAGTAAGCGGCGATGTGGTCGTTGAGAACAGTGGTACAGTCGCAGTCACAGGCGTTAATTTCTGGTGTTATGTCGGCGATGAGTTGCAAGACACGACCCAGATGACCGTCTCACTCCAGCCTGGCGAAAGCAAAACCGTCTATGTCTCATGGTACGCCAACAGTGTTGGTACCCAAGCGTTAGAATGCCGAGCGCTTGTTCCAAATGTGTTGAAGTCAATCACAGGCGATGTGACGGATATCGACGGTGCTACGTCCCAGGACATCACTTGGAAGGTAGCAGATGAACCAGAAGATCAACCTCTAACCATTTACGCCATCCTCGTCGTCATCATCTTGATTGGAACATACGTTGTTTCGAACCAAGCATCAAAGAAAATTGCTGCTCAACGACGAGAAGAGACAGCAGAGGTCGAAGAAGTGAGCGAAGAGAAAGAATACCTCGAAGATGATGCTGTCGAACCTGCATCAAGCGAAGAGGCCGTTTGAGACAACCCATCACACTGGGGCAGTCATTGACCATTCGGTGCTTGGCTTGTGCCAGTCACGCACCTGATCGGTCTCAAGTCGCAACTGAAGACCGTCGCCTACTTCCACTTCGACATCGAGGAACTCGAAAGGTACCTCGAGTTCATTTGACCGAAAGGTACCGTCAAAGAGAACTTCCTGACCAACCACTGAGCCATCGATGGTCCGCTCGAGGAAAACCCGAACATGGCATTCTTGCAGAGGGTTGCGCAGCGAACATGATTCGCTGCTTCCATCATGAACAACTGTGACAACACCTTGGTAAGACACAGTTCCAGCCAATGGTATGAGGTCGATCACGGTTGCTTTTGCTGTAGGGGTGCACACGCATTCCATGTTGTCTGATTCGACCGTTGCTTTTCGTTCAACGGTAAGATCCACCGATACGACTTGAATCAAATCAACAGAAGTCGAGGTGGAGGTCACCGTATAGTGGCCTGGTAGGGCGAATGAATGAGAAACTTCGAGCCCAGTCCCAGCGTTTCCGTCACCGAAGTCCCATGATACGACGTCTCCCGCAGAAAAGGCCGTGAAGGTAAATTCGTGGAGTCGTTCAGTGATGACATCTTCTTCATCGTTGTCGCCTTCATCAATCTCGACCAAAGTGAACTCGTTAATTCCGTATGTCGTGGAGGCCTCGATGGCAAACGGATCTCCCGAGGAGGATTTAGAGGAATTTAGCGAAGTAAGAACAGAGCTGGAAGCCGCACTGAGGACCAACAGGAAGACAAGGGTTGCAGCACTTAAGGTGAACTTCATAGGCTCAAATTGAGGAGTCTGCTTTTTAACATCTGTTTGTGAAATTTGTTTTCAAACGTTGGAAAATCATCGAACACGGCAGGATTTGCGGCCAAAAATCCTACAAAAACGAGGGGTTATCGAAACGATATACTAAAAGTCAAACCTCAAATTAAGCGGCATGGACGCATATGATTACTCGTTTTTCCTATCCACTATGTGGGTCGGCCCCTTTTGGTTTGCAATGCTGGTGTTCCCAGATCACGAAATGACAAAGAAAGTCATGCAGGGCCCATGGTTCTTCCTTGGCCCAATCTTGATTTGGTGGGCAGTGACCATCGCATCCCCTCAAGGATTGATAGACCTAGGGAAGGACTTCGCCAATCCCGCAGGCATTCTTGACGGCCTAGCAGCGATCATGGGTTCGAAACCTGGCGCATCTGCCGCTTGGGCACACATGGTTGCAGGCGACATCTTCGTCACCCACTGGATGTGGAAAAAGTGCCTCGAGCAAAAAAGCCCACGTTGGGTTGCTGCATCGACCGTGTTCTTTGGCGTCATGCTGATGCCAGTCGGAATCGCCATGCACATGGCACTGGTTCGAAATCCTAAGGAAAACTGATGTCAAACGAAGTCCAGTTGGGCCGATACAACGGTACATCAAGGGCCTTCGTTACATCCGGTTCAGTTTTCACGGATGTACCGCTCTGTCCACTTCTCTTCCTGTTGAGTTGGCAGGCCTGAGAGGTTGCTTGGAGCATGGTTTTTCTTCCGTCCAAGGAAGGACACAACGAGTAAGAGTCCCAAGAGAGAGGACAGACCAACCAACATCATGTTGATGTCTTGCCCACTTTCGGTGGAGTCAGAAACTTTGGTCGTGTCCACTGGGGCAACCTCGTCAGCTTCATCGGCAGGCGCCTCAACTTCGAGTTCAGTGTTCTCGATGAGGCAGGACGTACAGAAGTGTGAGGTAAAGGTGATCGTGTTCCCGTTGAGGTCGAGCGCTGTGAAAGCATACGTCACATTTGCAATGGTTTCAGAGAGAGTCAAACTTGCTTGCCCTTGGTTCATCGACATGATCATGTTTGTTCCAATTCCGTTTTTGATGTAGTCCAGGGACTCCAGTGGTTCTGATGAAGTCAAATGCAGGGCATAGGTGCCAGGTTGCAAATGCGAGAAGGTCGATACTTCCCCTCCAGTGTACCAACGGCTGGAGGCAATGTTTTCATTTTCGTCCACGAGTTGAAGGTGCATGCGTGGAGTTTCTCGATCTTCATCAACTGACGAACTTAGCGTCCAATTGCTGAACGTGATCTCATTTCCAGATGCATCGACGCCGCCGAGTGCATACACAGTGTGCACACGGTCGCCTATGCTTGAAGCTGATTCGAGATGAATGGTATGCACCATGCTCCCCATGTTGTCAACCTCCTCCATCAAGACCCATCCGGTTTGATCTTCAGTGGCGTCAATTCCTGTTCGGTACACGTGCCAAAAGGTTTGATTGGCGTCAGCGGTACCAGTCCATGTGATGGAAACCGTACCGTTGTTGAGGTACATTGCGGTGACAACGCTTGGAGCGGTTGGTGCAATATTATCTTCCAGAACCGGCGCAGCCATCGAATTGTGTCCTGCTGAGAGGTTGGTTTGTTGGACGATGAGACCAGGCGTTCCAAAGGAAGCGCTTGCTGTTACTGCGTACCATGCCTCTTCGGAAGTTGCATCAGAAACGCTGTGTTCAAACATTTCAATTGTAGCGTTGACCACACCAAGCAGGAGAGCATCACCTGCATTGAGGGAGGAAGAGGTGATCGGTCCAACCGAAGAGCGCCACACAGAATATTTTGCTTCAGAGTGTTCTGATAGATCACTCCATGAAACCATGGTCACTGAATCAGAATAGGCGACTTGCAAATTTGTAACGATGTTCTCCCCTTGGGAAAGAGTGGTTTCTGTGACCGAGCCGGATGGTGCAACATCAAGTTGTGTTTGATCATTCATCAAGTGATCTCTAAGGGTCACTGCATAGTAGAATTGGCCGCTAACGCCTGCTTCGACCGAGTGATTATAGTGCGTTGCAGAGGCAGGAAGTGTGGCAAGCATTTCGACGTGTTCGCCGCTGAGGTTGTTGATTGCGACGGAACTTCTCCAGACATGGAGGGTGTGATTGACATCTTCAACAACAGACCCGCTCCAATTGAGGCTCGTGATGTTGAGTGAAGCGTTGAATTGAAGATCCAGAGTGCCGTTGAGAACAGATCCAATGTTATCTTCATCAATGGCCTCTGTAAGGGTGTTGCCAGACAGTAAGCGAGCATCGGTTTGGTTGTTTTGAGTATGGAGGACCGTGTAATATCGGTCTTGGTCGGTTCCTGCTGGATGGTGAATGGTAAACGTTTCTTGACCAGATGAGAGGTTTTCACCCACTGCAACCTTGGACAGGTTGTCCCAGTTGTCACGGTGAGCCGGCAGTGCATGACTCCAAACAGAAGTGGTGTGATTCACGGTGTAGGAATCATCGACCCTTGAAAGATCAATCCATTCAAGTTCTGTGGTTGAAGTGCTGGCGTTGTAGGTTGCTTGCAAGTCATAAGGAGCGCTTGTAGGCGTACCGTATTCAGTGGTCGGCTCTGCGAGGGTGGCGTTACCAATGGAGAGGTTTGTTCCTGTTGTTCCGTTGGCCATCAGACTGATGATTCCGTAGTAATACCGCCCATCGGTACCGGGTGGGATGGTGAACACATAGGAATGGGCCTTTGCTCGACAATCTCCACCCTGGTCGGTGTCCAAACATGCCCGAATGTGTTCTGCAATCGTTTCTGCCGACATATAGCTGGCTGAAGTGATTGGCTCATCAGATCGAAGAACGGTGTAATTGGTTGTTTTCAAGGCATCGAGTAACTGGTAATTGACCGTGTCAATGTTCCGCCATGACAACGCCACGGTTTCATTTTCTGAATCAACCGTAGCGGTGAGGTTCATTGCTCCGAGGTAAGGATCGTCCTCAGCGGTCGCTGGCATGGAGAGGGCCGGAAGCAGCAAAAGGCAGACTAAAGCATAGCAAACAGTTCGATTTCTCATGGTCCCGCCAGTTTGGGGTAAAGCCCCGAGTATTTGTTGATTCCCACATTTCACTGACCCAAACGCTCTTGAACACTGCTGTGAACGCCGCATCATGCTTCACGACATCCTCCACGACATTGCTCCCGAAGAGCGGTTTCGATACGCTCAACTTTTGGCTTGTTTGACACAAATTGATGCATCAGTCACACGAGCTGAATTGTCGTTTTTCGAACAACGTCTCGGTGCATCACTGCTTTCTCCTGAACGCCGACAGCAACTTCGTGAATGCTTGTCCGAACCACAAGATTTGAACAAGTTATTGTCAGAAATGCAACCAAAAACAATCAAACTAGGTCTTCGGGATGCTTGCCTAATGACCCTTGCTGACCGAGAGATCGATGACAAAGAGCGAATCGTTTTAGAAAAAGTAGCCAAGGCCGCTGGTCTCACATCTGCTCATGTTGACCGACTGTTAGGATGGGTCATACAAGGCTACCATTGGATGCAAAAAGGCTACACCGAACTCGAGATTTAAGTTCCTAGCCAAGCCACCAAGGTTGAAGCTTGCATCAGCAGGCCGACATTTCGCCGTCTTCATTGCTGAAATCAAGGTCCCAAGCGCTTGAACTGGATTGCACCGAGCTATCGCCCGTGTAGTATTCATTGGTGACGATCACTTGGAATGTATAACATCCCGCATTATCATAGAAATCCTCCTTCTTGAGGATTTCAATCATACCAGTGTCAGCATCGTAACCAGTGCCTGAAATACCCATCCAGCGGTCTGTGCTGCCAGACTTTGAACCTGACACTGCACTGACCCAGGTTGCTGCGGTGCCGTCGACTGTGATTATTGGAGATTGCCACTTCTGACTGCTCCCCTTCATGACCTTGATTTGGATGGTGTAGTCAGAAAAGACAGGGAGGTAATTATTCACGGTGCTCATGCTGTGATCTCCACCATCTTCAGCTTCTTCAGAGGGGCCAAAGAGTCCTACAATCGATTCAACGAGCAAGCCGTCGACTTCCGTGTCCGTGCTGGAGCTCGATGTTTCAGTTTTGGTGATCATGGTGATTTTCGCGCCAGATTCGAGCACTTCACGGTTCATGAAAGCCGGAGGAATCTCCCGAGTTTCTGTTTGCCCATCATCGGATTCGATTGAAATTTCGTATGATTTGATGGTTGCCCCAGTGTTGTCTTGGGCATTGCCTTGGAAGAAGGAACTTACGGGAACACGGTATTTAGCAAAATCATTGTTCAAGTCCTCGCTTCCGGTCCACAGTTCTACGCCACCAGATGCAATCGATGCAGTGCTGGAAGAGAGACTACCACGGACATAAAACGTCAATTCGTCGCTATCTTGGTCCATCTCAATTTGGGTTAACGCCATGGATGAATCTTGTGGGATTAAAACGAGGGCTGCGTAAGGCCCGAGGGAGATAAGAACAGCGAGAACGACTGATATGGAGACCTTCACAGTGTTCAGTTCTGGTTGCTGTCGTTCGTGTTGAACCAACACGCCGACACCTGCAAGGGCCACAAAGCAAACGATCACCAGACCGATTGCACCACCTTGGAGTGACAGAATTCCGGCAATCACAATGATGGCCCATCCAATCCGAGGAAGCATGGGGGAAGGTTCGGCCGAAACTTCGCCAGCTGCTTTTGAAAAGGTGACTTCCTTCGGTGCTGCTTTAGCTGCGGCTTCTGACTCTTTTACTGCTGTTGCTTTGTTCAATAGTCCACTCATAGCAATCCCTGTTAATA
>JAPKCS010000022.1 GCA_028822845.1 Candidatus Poseidoniaceae archaeon
ACACCACAACGAAGCCAAGCAAAGCCACGGCCAAGGTGGTCGTTGAAAGTCCACTCGAGGTTTCGCCTGTCGCCGCAAAGGCATTGGCGGTGTCCATTAGCATGATGTCGATGGTGACCAGCGGCGTTGATGCGTGGCCACCTGTGTCGTTTGCTTTGATGCCACGAAGAGAAATGGTGTGGTTGCCCTCAAGGGTGGTACCCGGAAGGTGTTCCAACTGGTGGATGATGTCGATTGCAGTGAGCGTACCTTCTGTCCCGTAGTCAAAGGTGTGAACGTTTGACCAATCATCGCGCAGATGGTTGCTTCGCCATTGAATTGTTTCAATACCTTCTGTGACTGAGAAGGCGACTTCACCTTCAGGAGACATATGGATTCGGCTGTCCATGCCGGTTTGGGTTTCAATGGTGATTTGAATGGTGTTGTCAAATTCGTAATCCTGTTGTGCTGCTTCCATAACGGCATCCAGAGCACGCACTTCACCGTGACCATAGACGTTGTTTTGGCGGTTCTTTGGAATTAAATCCTCGGCGCACGGTTCGTTGGCAAGCATGTATTCACATCGGCGGTAAGTTGCCGTTTCCTGCATGATGTTGCGCAAGTCGAACGGGCTGAGGTCTGGGTTGGCTTGGAGCATCAATGCTGCCACGCCAGCCGCACCGGGTGTTGCCATCGAAGTCCCGGACATGTCGGTGTACTGATCGCCGGAGTTGAAAGCAACCGACATGACGTTCGAACCAACATAAGCGATGTTGGGCTTGATTCGGTTTTCTTCTGTTGGGCCTTGACTGGAGTAAACAGCGATGGCTGAATTCTTGTCGAGGGCGCCAACGGTGATGACGTCCTCTGCTGAGCCAGGTGTGCCGATTTGTCCTGAGACGCCGTTGTTTCCAGCAGCGATGAACAAAGCAATACCTGCACGAACCATTTCGTTTCCATAGCGGTTGACGCTGTCTTCTTCAGATGAAGTCCATTCGATCGCCCCTGGGCCACCCAAACTCATTGAAGCGGCACGGATGTTGAATTGGTATCGGTTATCGACCGTCCATTGCATTCCTGCCATGACGGTTGCAAATGATCCTGAACCACCTGCATCGAGCACCTTCACGCCCACAAGATTCGCCTGTGGAGCCATGCCGATGTGTTCGTAGTTTGGAGCACCGGTTCCCGCAGTGGTTCCAGCGCAGTGAGATCCGTGGCCTTGGTCGTCGTATGGGAACACTTCAGTTCCATTGGTTAAGCCTGGATTGTTGACTGGGTCGTAAAATCCAATGACCTTTGGGTCGTCTGTTGAATTGTCATCGTCGAGGTCATCAAGGCTTGCGTGAGCGCCATCGATACCAGTATCGATGATGGCAACGGTCGTACCTGCACCATCGTAACCGGTGTCAGCCCAAACCGTATCAACGCCGTGAAGGACTGCAGCGTCGCCGTTTTGGATGGAAAGGATTCCATCAAGTTCAATCATCACAACACCAGGAAGCGAGGATGTTTCGAGGATTTGGTCCACGTGGATTCGACCTGCGAGAGCATCGATGTGCCTGAGGGTCCACTGGTGGACATAATTCACTTCCCGTTCGAGTAAAGCAATTTCTTCAGCACCAGGCGTATGGTCAAAGTCGATGATGAGAGGAAGTGTTCCATCCTCGCTCAGGAAGATTGGATTGTCCTTGTGAAATTCGACCATATCGCCGATGCCATTGCCGTCTCGATCGACGGTTGTTTCGACCCACCAGCCTTCAGAATCGTCGCTGGATGGTGCGGCAACAACCGGCACCGCCATTGCCAAAGCAGGGAAAAGAAGTAAGCTCAAACAGAGCATGGAAAGAGTGGTTCGAATCTTGGACATAATGACGCCTCGCAGATAAACCAACGAGCCCGGGTTTTTCAACCCATTGAGGAAATGACTGCGCTCCTCATGACGAAAATCGAAGGTTGCAATCAAAATGGCGTCGAATGGCCAATTGAACGGGTGAATCTTTTTATGGAAAATCATGAGGTCATATGAGTTGTATGGCAGCACCACGTAGAAACACGCCCGTCGCCCAAGTACCAATTCAAGGCACAGCCCCTGCACTTGGAACTTCACTGCTTGCGAAAGCACATCAATCAACGCCTCCAATGAGGGTTCGTGCACCTGGCGTGAACATCGATGACGCTGAACGATCCCTTGTGCGGTTTTCACAAATCATCATGCTTGGGATTGCAATCGCTGGAATTTGGTTCAGCATCTACAACATCGCTTTCAGCGATGAGGGCACTTCCAACGCCGATTTCGCAGTTCTCTTCTTTGGAGGAATGCTTTCAGCAGGCTTCGCCATTGGTTGGATTGAAGCCCAGAGCCGAGTCAACGACCACCAACTTCGTGACGTTCAAGATTACATGCTCGGAATTGGTTTCTTCTTTGCTACGGTTGGCACGGTGTGGGGCGCTCGCTTCATCATTGGCCTGTTTGAATCTGGAGCATGGTTTGGTCAGAACACTGCGGATGATGGATGGTACCCCAACGGAAACGGAATTTATGTGCAAACTGCTGCAATCCTTCTGCTCATGATGGGCCAATACAAACTGCTGCAACGCTACAAAGGTCAAACGACTTTCGGCTGGGCAGTTGCCTCTTATGCCCCAATGATTGTGTTGTTAGGTGCTGGAATGAACATCTGGCTCAAATGGTCGGGGGACGTTGTCAGTTATGAAATCGGAATTTCCCTCATTGTGTTGAGCATCGCTGCCATGGAGATGGCATTGCGTTCAAACAACTCGATCAACCTCACTGTCATTGTGATTGCTTCAAGCATAGCCCCAATCCTGTTCGAGGTTGCGCATGATGTCACCGATCAACAAAGCGGTGGCGCATTATCGCTCCTGCTGTATATCATTGCCATCCAAGGCTATTATGCTTCAAAGAAAGAATTGAGAACGGACATCATTCAACGGGCCTCCTTGGTGCTGATTGCCGTCATTGTCCTAGCGATGGTCTATGCCCGCAGTGATGATCTAAACCTGATCCTAGGGCCGCTTACGACCGAAGCATTGGGTGGGTTCAGCACCCATCTTTCGCTCATCGTTGCCCTCTGGTTAGCCGTGCTCGGATTCTACTTCCCCGCTATGCTCGATCAACGGTTGCCTTGGATCCCCGTTGGTTTAGCATTCGCTCTCATGATCATCCCTACCGACCAAAGCACCATTCCTTGGTTGGTCACCATTGCGATTCTCCCTTACATGCTGCTTATCTCGACCGCAACCCGGCGCTGGGTTGCAAACGCCACGTTGGGTATGGCTGCTTGCTCATTCATCGTTGTTGATCTCATAGCCCGGCTCCAAGAGATTGAACAGGTTGAAACCTATGGAGTGCCTGGTTTGCATTTGCTCATCCCCGTTGCTTTAATTGCAGTATCTGAACTTGCTCAACGGGCTGAAAAAATCGATATTCAAGTCCACATGTTGGTCATTGGTTGTATTGCACTTTCCCGCGCAGTGCTGTTCGCAGAAGAATGGTACATGCCTTGGTTCTTTGTCATCTATTTGCTTTACCTCGCGAAAAGAGGATTTGATGCAATCGATGAAAACGCATCGCTTCAAGCCCGTTGGCAGGCAACAATGAGCGCTTTCATCGCGAACGGTGTCATGATTGCATTGGTGACCGTAGGCCGATTGAAGGTACCAGAACAATTCATCGTTGGTGGCTACAGTCTGCATGTCTTTTTCCTGGGAGGTATAGCCTATCTTTTATTGCGTTCCGGTCGAAGGAAAGAATTCGATTTTGGCATGATCACCAACTGGGTTGGCAGCAAGGTCAGCGGCGCCCCGCGGTATGACCCCGGGACAAACTCCTGGATCGAAACCGCTCAACAAGAGAGCGACGACAACGAATGGATCAGAACCAATTCATGGAGCCCACTCGCCCGAAGTTCGCTTGTGATTCCGTTCATCATGATGACGGCTGGTATCTTCATGACCATGGGCGGTGCAGCAACGGAGGAAATGCGAAATTTCATAAAAACGCCGATTGGTATCCTCCTCTTAGCCTTCCCGATTACTGGATTGGTTTTTGAAATCCTTGAATTGGAAAGCATCAGTTCAAAAGCCAGATCAAGTGCTGTATGGATCCTCTTCGGAATTGGTTTGGGCCCTTCGATGACCATCAATGGTATTCGAGACGAAATGAGAAGCATGGATGAATATGCAGAAATGTACGTTCTTCCCGCTGCCATTCTCCTCGACATCATCCTCGTAGCCGCACCTTTAATTGTGGCTTGGGCGATTGGCCGGCGTGGTCTCGACAAAGATGGGATTTCAATCAATGCGGACTTGGCAGCCATGATTGGGCTCATCGCTTTGGCTTGCCTTGACACATCAGGTGGATTGTTGCTGATTCCAATGCTCATGCTCGCCACCTATCAGTCTGTACGTTATCGCCATAGCTTGGCTTTGATGTTCGCACCGTTGGCCCTGATCATAACCCAAAACCAATGGTTAGACTACCAAGGAATCGGATGGAAAATCGTCGAGATGCTCCCCTATTCCCTCGAAACGACTTCATGGATGTTTGGTTTATCACGGCTGAGTGGAGCACTCATTGTCCTTCAGATGACGTACATCCTGTGTTCCCAATTCACAGAAGACCGCAGCAAGCACAAGAAAACATTGCCTTGGCTCGGTGCCTGGGTTTGGATGGCGATTGGATTAATTGCCATGTTCCCTGAAATGGACTGGTTCCAATGGATGCCGCTCCTCTTCACCCTTGGTTTGATGTTGAATGCTTGGATGAATGGACAAGTGCAATACCTACCGCTCCTCGGGGCAGCACAATTTGTCTCTTTAATCATCGCGCTCGGCAATCGATCTTGGAATTTGAGCGATTACGACGTGTTCTCCTATGCGTCGTTGATCACGGGGGCAACTGCGCTTCTTTACTCAAGCCTTCATGAAAATGGCGTGCTGTATCGGAACTTGCAAAAAGCAGGCGACTTTGCCTATTCGAATATAAAACTGCCAGAAACAGAAGAACAGAAGGAACAATTGAATCAGCAGTTCCAGATCATAGGTTACATTGGTTTGACGTTTAGCTTTACCATCTTGTGGGGCGTTGGAACAATGATTGGCGCAGTCATGCTCACCCGAAAGGTGGTTTTGGAGGGGCAATTCAGCATGCTTCTTTTATCGCCACTGGTCCACAGCCTAGCGCTCTATAATTTCCTTATACAGACCGATGCGCTGAGCGATGCACTCAATCTTTCCTTGATTGGAGGGCTTCTGATTGCTGAAGGGTTGGCGTTTATCACTGCCTCAATCAAGAACGATGTAATTTATGATCAACCAATCTTTGATTGGCCAAGCGATGAGACGTTCTTTGAATTCATGGATCGGCTTGGAATCATGGGTGTGGGTACCACCATTGCTGGTATTTTCTTCCTCCTCAACAACGATGACTGGAACACCTTGGCGTTTGGACTGACAACCGTGGTCCTAATCGGCGTTGGAATTCAAGGGTACAGCCCTGAATTTGAAGCAAGATGGCGCCGCGTGCTTGGGAGCTATGGGTCCATTGTAACGACCTTCGTCACCGCAACCACGCTTGACAATGATTTGATGCAAAACATTGGCTACATGCTTGGAGCCATCGTCACCATGGGCTGGATATTCATGAGCAGCAGTCGCCTTGGAGACACAAACGAACTTTACGTTCTTGACCCGAATGCAGTTCAACCTGTTGAAACAATCCAACAACCAAAAGAGCCAGCCGTCGAAGTGGTTCGCGTGGCGGTTGAAGTTGAAGAAGCTGAATTGCCTGAACTGGTCGTTCCGCTCCCAATCCCAGCACCTGTACTTGTTGTGAAAGAACGTGTCCAAACACGTCACGGATTTGAGATCGAGTTGCCCGATGGAATGTTTGAGAACATCATCACTTCGATGGATGTCACGCCTCATGAAGGATTCAAACCTGTGGTCTCCTTTGGACCGAAGGGCGAGATCATGCTGAACTTCGTACCTGTTTGATCAGTCACGTGTTCGTGCGCCTTCAGCACCGGTCACCTGCTGAACAGATGGGGCAGAAGGAAAGGCAGACCAGTATGCTTCTCGAGCTTGTTGATTGATGTCCATGCAAATGACGACGTCCGATGCCCGGTCAGGGAGTGTTTCGGTACCATTGAGGTGCTTGATAATCGGCTGGATGTTGGACAAGTTGACCAAACCCCAACCCGTTTGTGTGCACGGAGCAACAGGTGAAATGGGCATGGTTCCAGAGGTTGGATCCCAGTCGATTTCAGGGTACCACGCAGAGAGGTTGAGAGCTTCACGGACTTGAGCGTTTGACACCGTGAAGGGGTTACCTTCTGCGTCTGTGCCATTGACAAGTTGTTTGGAGCGGGATTGGGGTGATGCTCCTGATGAAGGGTCTTCGAACTCATCACGCAAGGATTCCAAGACAAAGGAAAGGATGCCAGCGGTTCGTGGCGTTGCGAAAGAGGTCCCTGATGTCTCGTGGTAACCATCGATGTCATCATGGTTCGGTAGCACCTGAGTCCAATCAGCAGAAATGTCAGGATAGGATCCGGACATGATTTCTTTTTGATCATCGCCTTCTTCTGCATAGCCTGCGATGCCAATCGACCATGGAGGCCCTGCAGTGGCATCTTGAACGGCTGGAGATGGACTGTTATCTGCGGCACCTGTGTGGATTTTACCATAGTCGACAACGGCAGATTCTGTTGCTCGTTCAATGCCCGGGACTGGAACTGAACCTGGCGCACCAAACGAGGTCGTGATCACATCGACAAGCGGTTGATCAGCGGCTGATTGCACCGCTTCACTGGAAAAACCTTCGACAAAGAAAATGACCGCCATTGGGTTGGCGTCAAGAACCGCTCCAGTGACCGCTGAGCCATGCCCGTCAGAGGGGTCATCTAAGATCAGAATGTCACTGTCACCATCGGGTGAACTTCCGATGATTTTGGTTCCTGGGAAATAGACGATGTCGCTGGCTGTAAGGTTGTCCCAGCAGGTTGCCTTGTCAGCATCATAGCGCTCCTGCCAGGTGCCTTCAAAGGTCAAAGAGCATGTCTTGGTGACGCCCAATTCGTCTTGCAGCCATTGAGGGTAGGTTTCATTGGTTCGGAAATGATCGTGGTAGACGTTGATGCCTGTATCGATTGGAGCCACAACTGAAAAGGGCCGCCATCCGTCATCTTCAGAGGCAACGGATTGAACCATATTTGCTTCAGGTGCCTCATCTAAAACCGCTAAGACGGTCACGAAAGAGACCACTAAAAGCGTGGAAAGAGAGAGCGCAAGCAATTGACGTGAAGTCATGCTGCTTGGCAACAGCTCGAGTTTAACCAGTGAGGCATCATCAGCATCGGCCATGTGTATACCTCCACCGCAATGGCTCAAGAACCCTGCGCCCTATTGAAGAACTACGGGCATCTGGCCAAATCATGAGCGAAGCAGCCGACCGTTTGGTCTGGATTGACCTTGAGATGACTGGATTGGATGTGACCAAGGAATCCATTATTGAAATTGCAACAGTGATCACCGATGGAGAACTCAATGTGTTGGCTCAAGGGCCAAACTTGGCAATCAACGTCGCCGATTCATTGCTTGCAGGCATGGACGAATGGAACACCACTCATCACACATCCAGCGGTTTGGTCGAACGGGTGAAGCATCAAAGTGTCTCGCTTGAAGAAGCGGAGCGGCAAACCTTGGAATTCCTATGTGAATGGGTGCCTGAAGGCACGGCACCGTTGTGTGGAAACAGCGTCTGGAATGATAAAAAATTCATGGAAAAGGAAATGCCGAGCCTTGTCGCCCACCTCCATTACCGAATGATTGATGTTTCAACGGTCAAAGAATTAGCGCGCAGGTGGTACCCTGGAATCGGTCGCTATGAGAAGAAAGGGGCGCACCTCGCTCTTGATGACATCCTCGAATCAATCGAAGAACTGCGCTACTTCCGAACACGTGTGTTCAAACAATGAAGGCATCATTGACGCCACGTTGGCTCGGAGGGATCAACGCCTTTGTGCAACGACATGATTTGAGCGACCACTGCCACCGCTATTTCCTCTGGTGATTCAGCCCCAATGTGAACGCCAATTGGGCAAATCACCTGATTGAGCATGCTTTGTTGGATTCCATGTTCAAGCGCCGCTTTTTCAAATGCCTGCCATTTCGACCTGCTTCCAATCACACCGATCCTCGGACCATTTTGACCATCGAGGGTGGCCTCATCATGTTGCAATGTTGCCAAAATACCCAAGAGGCGTTCCTGATCTTCAGACCAATCATGGCCGAGCAAGAGCACATCTGAGTAGCGGTTTAGAGTGACAGCATCATGATGTTTGACAAAGGTCGGTGCATCCATGTGAAGATGGGTTTTGGCGTTCGAAAAGAGGGTGACATCACAAAATTCAGCGCGTGTGTCGTGAACTGAATGATCCCAGCCGACCGCATCCAAGGCAGGAGCGATTGCTTGAGCACAATGACCACCGCCAATCAACAAAACATGTGGCATCGGAACAAGGACCTCCAAACTGAGGGTAACTCGACCCCCACAAAGTGAATCCAGCGCTGTTACTTCATAGCCCTTCGCCCCTTTATTCAAACCAAACCTCACCACTTCACCAGATGGGCGATAATGTTCATCCAACAGCGTGTTGCTTCGCTTCAAAACCATCATCTCGAGGCCTGCTCCACCGACGGTCCCCGTCCATTCACGGTCGTTCGAACGCATTGCTAGGCGGGCTCCAACTTTTCCAGGAACACTGCCTGATGTCTGAACGACGCTTGCTAAGACAACCCGGTGACCTTGCTCAAGCTGGGTCAAAACCCAAGCGAGCACAGCCACAGTCATATCTGCCGCTTGAAGCGCTCCCACATACCCTTTGCCCCAAACCATGGTGCTCAAGAAAGCAGAGCAGATTCAAGCTCCTTGAGGAGAACAAGATCGACTGGAGTGTCGATGTTGAGGCCAATGTGGGGAGCTGTTGCCTCGATCAATTCTGGCTTGAAAAGGTTCCGAAGTGGTGTTTCCGGAGGTGCTGAAAGGACTGCCTCGATGTCGGGGGCATGAAGGAGAAGAGGGTGACCTGCGCGGCCTTGGAAGGCTAAAGTCGAGGTCGTGTTCTGTTGAATCAAGGAACGGGCGTGCTCTGTGGTCCAGCCTGGACGGTCGACTGGTGCAATCAGAACGCGACGAGGGGTTCGCCCTTTGTCACCCATCAAGGAAAGCAAACCGCATTGCACTGTTCCAGTGCGGCCATTTTCTGGTTCTTTGTTGACAACCACCGTTGCATTCAATGCTTCCTTCATCACGTCAAAGTGCAACGACTGCCGGGTCACAACAACCACTGGAGCACACCCTGCGTCGAGTAAACGCCGTACAGCAAGCCCTACGAGAGTGGTCGAACCGACCTCGACCAACGCCTTGGGCTGACCCAAGCGTTCACTTGCACCTGCAGCAAGGACAAGAGCGGGGCATCCTCGGACCATGGTTGGGCCTTGGTCAGATGTTTGATTGCCTTTTCCTTTTTATTGATATACACTGAACAAGATTGATGCCCATGATGGCGAGCGGAAACCCATTCACAAAACCTGAACAACGATCGCTCGAATTGCTACAGAGCATTGCTGAGGCAAATCCATGGCTCGAATTTGTTGAGCAGACTGAAGAACGAATAGAGATTCATGTTCGAGGGCAATCGCGTCGTTGGTATTCGATTGAAGCAAAACGGGCAATGGCCCAACATTTTCTCAACCACAACATCGTGCACAACGCGTGGAGCCTCGAAGTACAAGGTGGTGCCCGCAAAAGGGACATTCTACATCGCAATCAGTATTGTGCTAATTTATGCCTCAATCTCCGTCAGTCAGCAGACCTGCCAGTGGGGGATAAAATCGCGGCACTGTGCCTCTCATTGCACAACGATGTAACCACTGCAATGAACATTCATCTGTTGGCACAATTCCTCGTTTGCCCGCGTAATGATTTGGCGAAGGTGATGATTTTTCAAGATGAAATGGTGGTGCTGCACAGCATGTTCGCAGGAAGAGACGATGAAGATCTCAACCCAGCAACCATGTTTGATATCGAAGACGAACAATTCAACTGGGACGATTCAATTCGGGGTACTGAACAGAGCGAAGAGGGTCCTGATGAACCGTTGGAGCAGGAGCCACCGATGGTGATTGAAGAAAACCCTCCCGAACACAATCCACCTTTCCTGACTGAGGAGGAGATTGAAGAACAGCGGTTATGGGATGTCTACGAACAACAGATGGAAGACCTTGCACGTCAAGACGAATGGGACAACAGAGCGCCCTAAAGACCACTTCTTACTCAGAGATCCTTGGTGATTTCACGGCCAATGATCATGCGTTGAACTTGTGAGGAACCCTCGTAAATTTGCATCACCTTAGCAGCACGCATCAACTGGGCTACAGGGTATTCTTCTGAGTAACCATAGCCGCCATAGACTTGCACGGCGTCGGTTGAAACTTCCATGGCAGTGTCTGCTGCAAATCGCTTTGCATGAGCGGCTGATTCGGTGTTACGGATGCCAGCATCCGATTCAGAAGCGGACTTCCAAGTGAGCATGCGTGATGCTTCGATTTTGGTTTTCATATCTGCGAGCATGAATTGAATGGCTTGGTGTTGATGTAATTTCTTTCCAAACGTCATTCGTTCGCCTGAGTACCGCAGTGCATGCTCATAGGCGGCTCGAGCCAAGCCAGTGGCGTGCGCTGCAATGTTTGGACGGGACATGTCGAAAGCCTTCATGGCGTTCATCCAGCCGCCGGATTCAGAACCGCCAATCAGATGAGATGCTGGAACTCGAACATCATCGAAGGTGATGGAACGGGTGTCTGAGCATCGTTGACCCATGTTGATCTCCTTCTTGCCGAGGCTAAAGCCAACAGCGTCTTTCTCGACAATGAATCCCGACATACCGCGGTAACCTGCCTCCATATCCGTTTTGGCAAGGACAAAGAAAAAGTCAGCGTGTCCTGCTCCCGTGATCCACATTTTCGAACCGTTGATGATGTAGTCATCACCGTCTCGAACGGCGCTTGTTTTGCAAGCGGCGACATCAGAACCAGCACCCGGTTCAGTCACGGCATACGAAGCGAGAGCTCCTTCTTCAGCGACCTTTCGAAGCCAGATTTCTTTCTGCTCATCTGTCGCTCCGGTGATGATTGGTGCGCATGCAAGGGCGGTGGCATAGGCTGCCGTAGCAAAGCCAGGGTCGCCCCAAGCCAGTTCTTCATTGACCAGAACCTCTTCCATCGAGCCAAGACCAGGCCCTCCGTAGGTTTCTGGAATGTGGAGGTTCAAAAGACCCATTTCGTGGGCTGCAAGGATGGTTTCCTTGGGATAGGTCGACGTTGCATCCCAATGTTCTGCTTTGGGTCTGATTTCATCAACGGCGAATTCATGGGCGAGTTCTTTCAACATCTCTTGCATTTCATCAAGTTGGAAGTTGACCATACCAATGGGAGGAGGCCGCCCTTTATGTCTTCATTGATTCAACTAAAGGTAAACAACGCTCGACGGTGCGCTTCGAGGGTGAGGAGGAACAAACCATAGATGGCAATCATCACCCATCCTTCCCATTTCTTGAACTCATAGGAGGTTCGCATCATGAGCAAGGCAGAGAAGCAGCCAATGATGGTGAATGGTATGATGATGTAAACGATCAAATCGTAACCTGCGGGAGTGATTGCAAGCGGTGCAATCAATCCTGCGATTCCAATCGAGAGCAGAGGGTCGGTGATGTTTGAACCAATCAAGGTCCCAATGGCGACACCCTGGCTTCGTTTTGCAGCCATAAGAGCGATGGTTAGTTCGGGCAATGAAGTACCAATCCCGAGCAAAATTGTGCTGATGATGGCATCAGGCACTTCAAGTTCAGTTGCGATTGATTCAACGTTTTGAATCAACTGATCTGCAGCATAGACTGCAAATGTAAGACCGGCAACCACCATGATGAAGTAAGCCGCAGTGCTCCATGAAGTACCGTGAACTTCAGTGTGTTCCTCACCTTGCAGTTCCTCTTTTTGAATTTCTTTTCGGTTGGTTAACAACCAAGTGATGTAAATCACATACAGGGTGACTAAAATTCCGGCTTCCCATTGTTGGAGTGTCCCTTCTGTGATCAGGAAAAGACTGAGGATCAGAACGGAAAGGAGCATGATCTGTCCGTCCCGTTTCAACCAAGACTCCTTAATTTTCAATCCCTTATGGACCACGACAATACCCATAATGAGCGTAATCTGGACCAAAACGGAACCGAGGATGTTCCCGATGGCTGTGTCAGCATAAGCTGGTGCAGCCGCTATCTTCGAGGCAGAAGAGGCAGAAATGAGAATCTCAGGTAACGAAGTTCCGATCGAGACGATCGTGAGTCCAATGACCACCTCGGGCAAACCTACCCTGCGTGCAAGTCCCTTTGCCCCTTCAATAAAGAAGTCAGCTGAAAAAATCAGAAGGAAAAGGGCAAGAACGACAATGATGCCCATGACTGCGAGGTTGTTCGCGCTTGCTTCGGTCGAAATCAGTTTGACCGCCATGAGTCCGAGAAAGAGCGCCCCTGTGGTGACCACGGTCTGGAAGTGGACAAGTTGTGGAACCCCCATCACCTTCTCACTGGACTCCATGCGCTTGCGTACGCGACCTCCTTCTTGACCATTATGTTGGATGGATGGTGCAAACAGTCGATTGAAAAGACCCATAATCTGCGGTCATCGCCCCCCGGTCATGTTGCGCCGACTCCTCGCCGAGTTCATCGGCACATGGTTCATGGTTGGCGTTGGCTGTGGGAGCATCGCCATTGGAGCACCTGGTTGGGTGATTTCATCTGCGTTTGGTGCTGCAGTTACACTTGCAATCTTAGTGTTTCAACCAATCAGCGGTGCTCACATCAATCCAGCTGTAAGCATCGCCTTTGCTCGAAGCGGACACCTCGAAAAGCAAGCGCTCGTGCCTTACATCGCCGCTCAACTCGCCGGTGCCTTCACTGCTGCGTGGATGCTCAAGGGAATCGGACCAACAGAACTTGCACCTGATGTGAGTCATGCAATGGGGGCTGTCATTGAGGTGTTCATCACCTTCGCACTCATGGCTTCCATTTATTGGATCGTGGTGAAATCAGAAACGCATGTTTCCATTGCTTTCTTTGTTGGCGGCACCGTTGCTTTGTTGGCCTACTTGTTTGGACCATTGACGGGAGCCTCGATGAATCCTGCTCGCACCTTTGGACCAAACATGGTCCAAGGGCTCTATTCCAGTCTGCCTTTCTATTGGGTTACAACCATCATTGGCGCACTGGTTGCGGCTGAATTATTTCTTCGACTCCAAGCGTCGACTGAGCCTCAAGACTGAGCCGTAAACCGGACAACTTCGATGACGTGGTCAGTGGAGGGCACGGTGAAATCTTCCAACGGAGGAGAGAACGGAACCGGTGTATCGAGTGCACCGATCACAACAGGTGCAGCCTCGAGTGTATAGAAGCATGATTCTAAAATTCGACTTTGGACCGTGTGACCTAAACCGCCACACCATTGACCTTCTTGCAAGATCACAAGACGACCGGTGCGGGTCACAGAATCAATGCATGTCTGAGCATCAAACGGCAGCAAGGTACGCAAATCGATGATCTCAACCTCGACACCTTCCTCTGCAAGCACATCTGCTGCTTGCTTTGCCACGTGAATCATAGCACCCCATGTTACGAGGGTGATGTCACGTCCTCCGCGAATAACTGCTGCTTTGCCCAATTTGTACCTTTGGTTGTCTTCAATAGCCTGCTTTACTGGAGCAGTGTCAACCTTTTGGTTGATGTTTTGGCCCCAACCGGTCAACCCTCCACCCAGGCCATACAGACCAATGTGTTCGAGCATGATGACCGGATCGTTGAGTTCCGCTCCTTCCATCAAAAGATCGTAAGCGTCCTGCGGCGTACCTGGAGCGATCACAATCATACCAGGGTCGTTGGCAAACCAGGATTCAATCATGTTGGCATGGAACGGCCCTGAGCGAGTTTTAGCGCCGAGGGGAACCCGGATCGTCATTGGGCAATCAGCGCCCCAACGCCATCGGAGCATTGCTGCATTGTTGATCAGAGCATTGTAGGCGAGGGCGGCAAAACCACCAAATTGGATTTCGACCATCGGACGCATGCCGGAGAGAGCAGCGCCGGTTCCAGTGTGGACAATCACCGCTTCACAAAGCGGCATGTCAACGAGTTTGTCGGCGTGCCCGGCGTTCTTCAACGCCATGTTCATCCCAAAAGCACCTGCAACTTCCATGTCTTCACCAATGAAAACGCACTGATCCCCGTGCCGAGTGGCGACATCAGCCATGGCTTGTTGGATGGCGCGGGCATAGGTCCAACCACCGCTCTCGGCATATTCGAGCGTTGTTTTTCCCACAGCCAATGGAGACGGTTCATCTGAACCTTGGGAAGGCGATTGGAGGCGAGCAAATCGGTCTTGATGTGTTTCAGCGTCATTGAGCGTCGTCACCCCTTTGATGACCGTGGAAGGGTCTGGCCAAGCCATCTGAGTGACATCGATCATAGCCTGATCGACGAGGGCCTGCTCTTCTTCTTCCATGTTGGTGAGCGCAAGTTCATCGACGCCCAAATCCAACAGCAGTTGGCGATGAGTCGGCAAGGGATCTTTTGCTTCCCAGTACGCAAGGAGGTCCCGATCAACATAACCAGGAGGGGTTCCTGATGCGTTGCCAAGATAGAGATCATCATGATGATGCGCATGGCCGCAGCCACGCATGGTTTCGACATGAATCAAGGTCGGACCTCCACCTTCCATGGCAAATTCACGCGCCACTGCAGCGCTGGCGTGCCAAGCAGCTGGGTCTGACCCATCAATCGTCCATGCAGGGAAACCCATAGCTACGGCTTTGTCAGCCCAAACTTCGACCCCGGATTGCTTTGCTGGAGGTGTGTCAAGAGCGATCTGATTGTTTTGTAAGATGTAGCAAATTGGAAGACCTCGTGCACCTGCAAGGTTCATTGCCTCCCAAAACTCTCCCGAAGAAGAGGCACCTTCGCCGATACAAGCCACATGGAAACGGTCAATGTTTTGCTTCCAAGCTGCGAACGCAAGCCCCGTCATGGTGACGCTGGCAATCGGCAATGGGGCGGTTGGGGGTAGCACACCAACGTGCCAAGCACCAACGTGAAGGTCGCGGCCGCCAGCATGATCCCAGCCCCCGTTTTGGTTGGAACCGGCTTTTCCTAAATTCGCTGCCATCACGTCAAGAGGCGTATCACCCATTGCCAGGCCAAGGCCAATATCTCGAATCATTGGGGCGACTAAATCACCATCGTAGCCTTTGCCAGGTCGAGCGTCTCGAGGGGCATCGGGTTGACGTTGAAGGGCAGTAGCCACGGCAACAACACCTTCTTGCCAAGTCGAGCGGAAGCCTTTACCGCCAAATTTGGAACCATCTGGGGTCAGCATCCCATCGGTGTGAATTATTTTTAATTGGGCATCGAGCATCCGAGTGCGGCTCATCATACGCTGCCATTCCAAACGGTCCCCGATTCGAACCGCCATGTAATGAGCGAGCCGTCGGAAGGTGAGTCGCAAGTCGATCAAGAAGTGCTGATTGCGTCGGTCGAGGAACTCATTCATGTTGCGACGAGGAATCACTTCAACGGACCCGTCTTGGTCCATTTTGGCCTTGATTTGAGCCATCAATCCGCGGTGGACTGCTTCGATAAACCGTTGTGTAAAGGTGTGCCACGCTTCGCCTTCAAACTGTGAAGGTTCGTTTTCGATCAGCACATCCCATACATTGGCTGCCAAAAACAAGTGACCATCGTGACGTTGAGCGATGAAGCGGAGAACTTCCCGACGTGCGGCATCGGCGAGCAGAGGCTGAGTGAAGTTCAGCGGTGCGCTTGCCCTCCATTCTGAACCGTGAATTACCGGTAAGTCGCCTTGGCCCATGGTTTGGCCAAACGTCACCCGAATACAAAACCAGCGGGCGATTAAATTGGCGATTTGAGATGCTTCACTCGCTTGAATCGTCCAAAGCGCCGCCTAATGCTCGCATTGAAGCGCGTGTGACAAAAACGGTGGCGAGGATGGAGGCGAGGATACCCAAAAGCAGCATTGCGCTGCCAGTTGTTGAGGTTTGAACGCCCTCCAAAGCGTTGCGATTGAGGGCAAAACTACCCAGAGCGTGGCCGTAATATGCATAGGCTAGGGAATAAATGATGCTCGAAGCATTGGAAAAAACGAACACACGGAGGGAAACGGGTCCTGCAGACATGATGTAGTTGAGCCATTCATCTGGAATAAGAGGAGAAAGGCGAACCAGAATTGAAATTCGCATGGCATCTTCTGCGAGGGCTGTTTCAATGCGCTTCATTTTCTCATCGCCTGAAATTGAGGCTTGAATCATGTCCCTGAACAACCATCGACCCAAAAGGAAAGCGACCAGACCTCCAATCATCGATGCTGCATAATTCACCAGTGTGGCGATCCAAAACGGGAAAATCGCTCCCGCTGCAACCTTGAGCAAGGGTGAAGGAATCAACAAAACGATGCCGAGAGCAACGGCCAGTGCATAGAGGAGCGGTCCACTCGGGCCAACATCATCAAACCAGGCGATGATGGCTTGGGCATCTCGGAACAAAAAGTAGCCAGCTGCTGCGCATGAAAACAGCACCACTGCTCCAAAAAGAGCACGCCACCGGTAGAGTTGCGGTTGATTTTCTCGCATTTGTTGAAGGTTCACTCGACCATCAATCAATTGCATTTCAGCAGGTTTTGGAATGCTTCCGAGTCGTTTCATTCCTCTTCCTCCGCAGCCGGCAAAGAATCGAGTACATCCTTGAGCATCTGCGCAGCGTCTTCCACCTGCGTCATGAGGGTGATGTCTGAAATGGCCCCTGGTTGCCCAAGATTCCACAATAAGTCCCCGACAAATTCGTTGGTAAGACGGGTCATCTCAAGCACTTCAGGGTCGATTGGAACCATCGTGCCCATGTCATGAATCGCTACAAAGTCAGGGGTTTCGCTCAGGATCTCATCCATTGCGTCTTCGACTTCCTGGGCAAGCCCTTGGGCCTGAGCCTCGAGAATGTCTTCCATCGAGGACTTGAACCCCTGGTTCATATCCGAAAGGTTACCGTTTCCACCACCTAAGGAGCCACCTCGTTTGATATCTTGAAAGGAAGGTGCTTGGCTTCCCGGCCCAGGAACCTGCCCTGCACCCTGAGGCATGCCCAATTGTGATCCATCCGCTTCTCCAACAAGTTTGTTGAGCGCCAAACGGAGCATCGAGGCCATCACAGATGGATCGAGTTCTTCGTTGACCTCCAATCCTTCCTCACCCATTTGACCCAGGATTTCATCGATGAAACTGCTGTCTATTTTTTCGGGTCCAACAAGTCCTTTGAGCATTGGAAGGGCCCAGGTGCTGTCACCCATGGTCATGGCAACATCGAAGCTTCCGCCTGTTCCTTTCCCGGAGTTGACCTCTGCTGGTGGGGCAACGAATTGCTTGCGAGTGTGCCGGTGAAGTTGTTCAATCAGTGAAGACATGTCAATCGGTTTGTTCATCACTTCAGCCACACCAGCCTGTGCGGCGCTGTTTAGATACTCTTGAGAAGTCTGGCGGGAAAGGATCACAATTCGGCACTTGAATGCGAATTCGGGATCGCTCATCAGCCGTTGCGATGCATCGATAGCATCACCGTTCTTCCATTCACTGTCAATCAAAACAACTTCTGGCATGATGGCCAAAGCCGTGCCTTCTGCCTGACGCAGTGTACCGGCCCGAGTGATTTCGAACCCTTCACGTTCGAGGGTGTTTGCGAGAAGACTTCGGCGACCTTCGTTTTCATCAGCGACGATTACCTTGGCCATGCTCTCCCTCCCTTCTTTTCCAAGGGGGTGCTGTGGAGTCTTGAACCTCACCCCTCATTGGAAAGGTGTGGCGGTGATTGAAACAGAGAAGTTTGTGATCCAAAATGGGATTCACTTGACGATTTCATTCGGTAAAGCCGCATGCCAACCAAGGATGCCACCTTCTAAATTGTACAATTTGGTTCCATCGAGTCCTGCTTGAATCAGAAGCCTTGCTGCGGTCTGAGAACGCACACCGCTTTTGCAGTAGATGAGGATGTCCCTGTCCTTTGGCAACACTTGGAGGTCTGAAATCACCGATTCATGGCTGACTTGATGGTCGCAAGAAGTGACTCGGGCTTGCCTGTACTCAAAATCTGAACGAACGTCGAGAACGAATGGTGACCATCCTTCATTTCTTCGAGCGATGAAACCTGCCATGGAAATGCTTTGGAACATGGTTGAATCATCCGAGGCACCCCCCACTTGAATTGAACGCTTAGGGTCGGCCACTGCACACCACTCTGGTGATTCAAACATCGCCGTGACTTCATCGAGGTTGGTCACTGGGGCACGGGTGGTATCGTGGCTAAATGTGAGCGTGTTGAACTGCATCTGCTCTGCATCATAGAGGAGCAAACGACCGTTGAGAACCTCACCGAGGTCGAGGATCATTTTCAGAACTTCATTGGCTTGCAAGGAGCCAATCACGCCAGGCAACACGCCAAGCACCCCACCCTCTGAACAAGATGGCACTGCGCCTGCTGGTGGCGCAGTTGTAAACAAGTCGCGATAGGTTGGTCCTCCTTTGAAATTGAAAACGCTGACTTGCCCTTCGAAGCGATATATAGAACCGTATACCCAAGGTAAATTGAGCAACGAACAGACATCGTCGACGAGGTATCGGGTTGGGATATTGTCCGTTCCATCAACAACAAGATCCCAGCCTTCACTCATGATCTTCAAGGCGTTGTCTGGGGTGAGCCGGGTGTCATAAGCAACGACTTCAACCTCATCATTGAGTTCATTGAGACGCTGCCCCGCTGACGTTACTTTCTTCTGACCGATTCGCTCGGTTGAATGAATAATCTGGCGCTGGAGGTTCGAAAGAGCCACTGTATCATCATCAATCACCCCGATTCTTCCAACCCCTGCTGCAGCAAGGTACAGCAACACAGGACTACCAAGGCCACCCGCGCCAACAACGAGAACGTTCGCATTTGACAACTTTTGTTGCCCTTCAATCCCTACGCCGGGCAAGACGAAATGCCGTGAGAAACGCTCCTCTGAATTCATTGGTCACACCTTCAAAGGGTCAACAAAAAGAGAACAAAGAGTCCAATAAGAACGACGCCTAAGATCAGGATTCCAATCACAATCCATGAAAGAATTTGAGCAGCCTTTGCCGTTCCGTGGTCAGGATGGTTTGGATATTGTGCGGTGATCTTGAGAGCGCTGTTCGCCATGACCAATGATACAATCGAAAACAAAGCAGGAAGCCAGAAAATAAATCCACCGACGATTCCGACGAGAGAGATGACAAGCGCTGCAGTGGCGTTTGTTGACGGAGGAGGACCGTGAAGACCGCCACCCATCATTGGTGTGGCATAATTTGGAACGGTCGGAGTTGTTGGAACTTGACCTTGAATCATTTGATTTTGCACTGGACCGCCTTGTCCTGTGCTTGGGTCCCATTGGAACCCTTGAGGTGGTTGTTCAGCCGGCTGCATAAATGTTGCACAGTGCTCGATGAAATAAAAGGAACGGCGTTTTCACAGATCGTTACTTTCCAACCACTTTTCGAGGTCAATTGCTGCTTGGCATCCCATTCCAGCAGCGGTGATGGCTTGTTTGTAGCGTGTATCAACAACATCGCCTGCAGCAAACACACCGTCGACAGAAGTCATTGTGTGCTCTTTGTGAAGGATGTAGCCTTCAGAATCTATTTCCACTTGCCCGCCGAGGAAGCCTGTGATTGGTTTGTGACCGATGGCGATGAAAGCTCCAGTCACATTAATTGTCTCTGTGCTGCCATCCCGTGGATCGACCAAAACTGCCCCTGTGAGGCCTTTTTCATCAGAATTCCAAGATTGGACTTGCCTGAATGTTTTGATTTCAATTTTTTCATGATTGGCTGCTCTTTCGTACATGATGGTTGATGCCTTGAACACGTCCCGACGGTGCACAAGGGTCACTTTCGATGCGAATCTTGTGAGGAACGTTGCTTCTTCGCACGCCGAATCGCCACCGCCGATGACCATGACTTCTTCATCCCGGAAGAAAGCCCCATCGCATGTAGCGCAGGTGGAAATGCCACGACCTTTCTGTTCCTCTTCACCAGGAGCATTGAGCCAAATGGATTCTGCTCCCGTGCAGACAATGATGGCGTGGGTGAGGAAGGTTTCACCTTCGACAACCACTTTGTATGGGCGTTCGGAAAGGTCGACTGATTCAACATTTTGATCTCGGACTTCCAAACCAAAGCGCTCGGCTTGTTCTCGAAGTTCGGTCATCATCTCTGGACCGCCGATGCCTTGTGGGTAGCCCGGGTAGTTCTCAACATCCGAGGTAAGCATCAACTGACCACCTGACATATAGCCAGCAAACATGAGAGGTTTAAGCATTGCACGAGCCGAATAGAGACCTGCTGTGTAACCTGCAGGGCCCGAACCGATGATGATGAGATTCTGTATTTCAGACATGATGTTGGTCTCCAGCAATTTTCTATGGGTGGCCGTCATCACTTGAACATTCACATTTGTTTCCATCAAATTCTAGATGGTGCCCATGGTCAAGAATTCGTCAAAAATGCCCTGGATTCAAGCAATGAGCAGTCAGAGCATAGCGCCCACGGCTGCGACTGCGGCTCGAGCGTGTGGTTCCAGACGTGGTTCAATGTGTTCGGGTTCAGCACCGGGCCCAATGATTCCTAGACCGACTGGTTTTTCGTGAACAAGTTGGAGTTCGATGATCGATTTGATGACCGCTTGACCCATGGCCAGTCCGTGTTGGGTTTGGCCCCGTTCAATGATGCCTAAACAAGCAACTCCGTCAATTGAATCATCAGCAAGCAGACGGTCGATGGCGAGTGGAACTTCCATTGCGCCAGGCACCCAAACCACTTCATCGACAACCAAATCATGGAGGATGGCTTCTTCCTTTGCCCATTCTAGCATGCGTTCAATCTCATCTTTGTGGAATGAACCACAGACTATGGCAATCGAGTGTGTCATGTGTTCAAGCTCCTTTTTCCTGTGAGAGGTACCGTTCAACCGTTGCCACAATGGTTTGGGTTGTTGAATCGATTTCCAAGTTCACCGCATCGCCAACGCCGTGATGGCCAAGCGTGGTGAGTCGAAGTGTCTCTGGAATGATATGAAGAGCAAAGCCTCCATCCTGAACCGCTCCAACTGTGAGCGAGATACCATCAACGCCGATGTAGCCTTTTTCGAGGATGTATTTACGAAGGTCTGCAGGCACTAAAATCTGGAAGTCCATGCCTTCTCCCAAGGGTTCGGCCGCCTGGATCAAACCGGTTCCCATGATGTGGCCAGAGAGGAGGTGTCCGCCGATTTCATCACCAAACGAAAGGGATCGCTCGACATTGACCATGTGGTCGGTTTCAAGTTCACCGATGTTTGTCCGCTGAAGGGTTTCTGGAATCACATCAAAATGAACGTTGTTGCCGTCCATACCTGTTGCAGTCAGGCAAACGCCATTGATGGCGACGCTGGCCCCGATGGCTAAGTTCTCGACGTTTGGGAGTTCGATGACAAGCGTTCGGATGGCATCGCCTTCGATGAGGGAAGTGACCCGACCCGTGCCTTGAACAATCCCGGTGAACATCAATCCTCATCTCCATTCTTGGATTGGGCGCGTTCGAGAATGCGAGCAATAATTTTCCGCGTCCCATCTAAATCTTCGGAGAGACCTTCAACACGGGTGACCTCGATGTTGTCATACCCCAATTCGATGAGTTTGGCACGGATTCGATCTTCAGCGTGTTCTTGATCGTAACCAAGCGCAATAATATCTGGACTGATCACAGGGAGAATATCAAAAATAGGAACGTCTGGAGAATTACCAATGACTGCTGAATCGACGGGTTTCAGACCTTGAACCATTCGAAGTCGAAGGTCTTGGCCAGTCACGGGTTCATGCTTTCGCATTCGTACCGTATCGTCATGCGCCACTACGACGGTCAAATGATCGCCAAGAGCTTTGGCCTGTTCCATGTAATGCAGATGACCTGCATGCAAGAGGTCAAACACACCAACCGCCATCACGCGCTTCATCTTCTCACCAATTCCCGTCAAGATGCATCTGCACAAGGTTCTGCCGGCTGTTTTCAAACTTCAAGTGCGGCAATAAGTTGTGCACCTTCGAGGAAAGGAATGTTTCGCTCCTGAGCCCAGGTTCGTGCATCATCGACTGAGAGGGCATGGTCACCATCGGGTTGAAGCATCTCTGCTCCGATCACGACGGGCGTCATTCCCGCGAGCCGAGCCAAGCCAACGGCAAGTTCAGTGTGACCTTGACGGCGAGCGAGCCCACCTTCTGTTTCTCGGCAGACTGGAATGTGGCCAGGGGTTCGGAATTCTTCACCAAGCGCAACTTGTGCAGCTTTGCCTTCAATTCCAGCCTCAACCAGTTCTCCCGTCAGTTCTGCGAAGCGACGTGTGGTTAGGGCCCGATCATGGTCTGTGATCCCCGTGTAGGTCTTTCGATGATTCAGCGAAAGGGTGAACGCCGACCGTGAATCATATCGAAGATCATTGGTCACCAATTGTGTGAGCACTTCGTACTCTTCCATGAGGCTTGGATGGGTGTGAAGATCTTGTAAAAACGGAAGCGAAAATCGCTCCCCAACATCGTGACCGATTGCCAGGAACAACAAACCGCCACAATCCAGACGTAATTGACGCATCGTTGCGGCCTCTGCAGATTGACCTGGGAACAACAAATCGGTTTCGCCTTCGCGCTTTTCAGAGTCGAAAAGGCAGACTGGTTGTCCGTTTTTGAAGGCATTGACTGCTGCTTGAACCTGCTCGTCCATGCCTGTTGCTCACCGGGTGGAGTTCATGAAGGGTCGTATGGCATCAGCCTTCAGATGGGCGCAGAAACCGCAAGAATTTGCGGACAGCCAACGGAAAGGGATTATCATAGGAGGTCCCTTGGCCTAGACCTGCGGGGAAGCAAATTATGCCAGTAAAACTCGGACCCGCAGGCGTTCCTTTGTCATGTAAAGGACGAACAATTGTCGAAGGAATGGATGACATCATCTCCCTTGGACTTGAAACCATGGAAGTTCAAACTGTGCGCATGGTTGCGCCAAATCACTTCGAACAGTACTGGCAAGCCGGTGTCTTGGCAAACAAGACCGAGTTCGAGATGAACATCCACGGCCCATACTACTCTGAATTGCTCGGCAACAGAGTTGAGCGTGGACGTTCTCTCGCCAAAATCGAATCAACACTTCAGGCTGCGCGCACCATCAATGCTCGCCACATCACCCTCCACGCTGGCCATTACGGCGGCATGAGCCCCGGCTCGGCAGCAAATGAGCAAGTGGCAAATGTGTTCGCTGGCGTTGTCGACAGAGTCGCTGAAATCTGGCATGATGATGAAGATGAATTCCCAGTGTTCCCTTGGATCAAAAACGGCACACCTTCAAAGATCGGTATTGAAACATCAGGCCGTCAAGAACTGTGGGGGAGCCTCGAAGAGGTTCTCGAAGTTGTCAATCACGTCGAAGGCACAATCCCAGTGCTGAACATCGCCCACATCCACGCACGAGGCCATGGAAAAATGCGAACTTCGGAAGATTATGGTGAATTGTTCGACCAAGTCCGAGAAACAATTGGTACCAAGGAATTCTATTGCCACTTCTCCGGCGTTGAACACCGCACTGGTAACGCAATGCATTACACTCAAATTAAGAAATCAGATTTGAATTTCGAACCCCTTGCCGAATTCATCGTCGAAGACGGTGGCTGGTTGGACATCACCCTCATCTCTGACTCCCCACTCTTGGAACACGATGCAATGTACATGCTCCAGAGCATTGAGAAGTCAAAGCACCGTCAACTCGAGCGGAAGGCACGAGAAGACCGTCGCCGAGCACTCTCTGCACAAACAGGAAGCACCCCCGCAGTCCTTGCCGCAAAGGAAGCCCAACTTGCAGCTCTCCTCCCAGACGATGTTCAAGCACCTGCTGAAACAGATGTTGAGCCAGTGGCCGATGCTGAGCCAGTCCCCGAACCGGCTGCTGAAACCGATGCTGAGCCAGTGGCTGAGCCCGATGCTGAAGCAGAAAAGCCTGCAAAGAAAGCGCCAAAGAAGAAGGCAAGCAAAGCAAAGGCAGAAGAAAAGAACACCGACGTCTTCGATTTCGAAGAAGAAGACGACGACCTCTTCTGAAGGACCTCGGAGCCTTGATTTGGCTCGTTAAATCCCTGTCGTGGCAACGACAACCGTGGGAATCAAGATAAATGAAGTGGACAGCGTTCACTTTGTTCGCCATGGCACATATTGGAATTCTTGGACTTGGAAACTGGGGAACGGCCATCGCTCGTATGTGGCTGGCAGACGGTCATAGCGTCAAAGGTTGGACGATTGAACAAGAGGTCTATGAGTCGATCACCATGGACGGTGTGAATCGAAAATACCTCCCGGAGTACCCCGTTGAGGGCATGGAAGCAACCATGCACATCGAAGAAGTATTGGAAGGCGTAGAAATCGTTGTTCTCGCTGTGCCATCCTCCGTGATTTTAGATGTTGTTGACCAAATCATACCTCACCTACGTCCGGGCCATGTGCTTTTGGACCTGGCAAAGGGACTCGCGCCCGGCAACCAACTCATTTCACAAGCCATCCATGAAAAACTGAAAGCTGCGGATAAGAACAATCCACTCGCTGTTGTGACTGGGCCAACCATTGCTCCTGAAGCTGCTGCTGGCGTGATGACAACCGCGCTTGTCGCAAGCGAAGATGTTTCAGTCGCTCAGCATTTGGCTTCAACACTGACGACGCAAACCTTCATTCTACATCCTGCTGCAGATCCTGCTGGTGCAGAACTTTGGGGCGCATTCAAGAACGTCGTTGCTCTTGCTTGTGGCTTAGTTGACGGTTTGAAGCAGGTCGGAACCCTCGGTGGAGACAACCTCAAAGCTGCAATCTTCATGGCTGGATTCAAAGAAGGATGCTTGCTTTTACCGCAACTTGGAGCACGTGCGGAAGTCGCGTTTGGCCCAGCTGGTCTTGGTGACCTGTACGTTACCGCAACTTCACCTCACGGTCGAAACCGTTCCATGGGTGAGAAATTAGGAACAGGTCTCACTTTGGATCAAGCGCTTGAAGAGATGCACATGGTTGCTGAAGGCGTTCGAGCTGCTCGGATGTTTGGTGAGCGAGCAGAAGCACTCGACATTCAAATTCCATTTACTAAAGCACTCAACACACTCTTGGACGGTTACATCGAGGCCGAAGAGTGCTGTCGAAGAATGGTTGCTCTCCATTGACCAACATCGCTTCTCAATCGGTGTTGTTTTCACCTAAGTCCCCATGCGAGAACCATGGCGGAAGAATTGACTGAATTGGAAGCTCGGCTCTTTGAGTGGATTCGACAGTCTGATTTTGAAACGGTTGACTGGTCAACCGCAAAGGCTGCACGTTCGTTCAAGGTCAAGCAAGATGAGATCTACGAGGCCGTCGCAGCGCTCACTCGCAAGGTTCCTGATCGCATACAAGTGTTTTACAAAAACGGAGCACTTCACATCGCTGCAGAATGAACATCAATCCTCGTCTTCAGCATCGACGCCGTGATGGATTTGCGCTGCTTTTTTGCCTGGTAACATCACTGTAAGCCATGATGGCCTGCGCACGTCCCCTTTTTCATTGACGAAGGAGCGAACCCCCATCGAGATGAAATCAATGATCACAACCACGAGGAAGATGATAATGAGCAGTGAGAACACCTTGTCATACATTTGGAATTGAAGGTAATTATTGATGTAATAACCAATACCACCAGCGCCTACAATACCGATCACTGACCCGTGGCGAACGTTGTACTCAAACATAAACATCATCTGACTCAGCAGATGATTGCTGGTCTCTGGAACGACGACATTGGTGAACACTTCCGGGCGTGACATACCGGTGGCACGGCTTGCTTCGAGCGGAGCGCTTTCCATACCTTCAATCGCTTCATATTGCAGTTTACCGAGGTAACCAATGGTGTAGAACGTCATGGCGAGGATACCCGGGAGTGGACCTAAACCGAGCACGATCACAAACAGGATGGCCCAAAGCAAACTCGGCAGGCTTCGCATTGCTGCAAGGAGGATTCGAATCGATACTGAAAGCCATACAGGTGACAAGTTTCGTGCAGCAAGAGAGGACAAAAGAATCGCCCCAATGAACCCGAAAACAGTGGAAACAAAGGCAATCTTAATCGTTTCAAGCATACCGATGTAAGCGATGGAACAAAACACATCGTAACGCTCTTCGCAGGTTGGGTACGACCTTGCTTCAAGCACAGACCAGTTTGGAGGGCCTGTTTCAGACAGGAAAATCTTGACATTGTTCCACCCTGAAGTCATCAAATCCCATTGACCATTAATCATGCCGTCCATGACCAAAAAGGCAAGCCCTGTCAACGAAGTAAGGATCACCAAGACTTGGAAACTTTTCATGAAACGCAGAGCGCTGTGGAAAGGAGAGAGTGGTTTTGGGGACTCACTCATCTTCAATCACCTCTTCTGTGATGGTCCCGTTTTCAACGGTCCAGATTCGATTTGCCAGTTGTTTTGCTCGGGCGAGGTTATGCTCCACCATGATCAGGGAACTGCCAGATTTGATGATGTTCAGCATTGCCTCGATGACAATCGTGACGTTGGTGTCATCGAGTTCGCTCAAGAATTCATCCGCCACGATGAGTGAAGGCGATTGGGCAAGAGTACGAGCGGTCGCAACCCTGCGTTGTTGGCCACCTGAGAGCCGGCGAACTGGCTCATGTTGTTTGTCTGAAAGGCGGACTGCTTTCATGGCGTTCCAAACAATGGTTTGCTTTTGTTGATGGAGCAGCCGTTGGGACAGAACAGATGTAATCAGGATCCCTGGGCCACAAAGGAAGAACAGTGGCCCACCAAATGGGTATTGGAAAAAGGACAGGAAGAGCGAGAGAATGAAACCGAGGACAGCCGCACTGCGAATTCGTGAGAACATCTGCATCTTCTCGGAAGAAGAAATCGATCCAAGGGCAATGTTATGCTCAACGCTTGCATGCCGAATAAGGCCGAGTTTTTGAGGAATATAACCGAGGCCACCCCGCTTTTCAACCTGAAGTTCAACGGTTCCTTTTAGAGGACGGACAAGACCGGAGATCGTACGGAGCAACGTGGTTTTACCAATGCCTGAAGGGCCGGTTATAGCAATCACTTCACCGCTCTGGACCGTGAGATTGATGTCCTTGATCAGAGGTTCAGAATAACCAACATCGAGGTCTTTTAATTTGAGGAGTGTTTGTTTCATCAAATCCCACTCCCCACAAAACACTCTTCGACAATTTTAACTCGAAGCCCATGTATTATTATTCTGTCTCAGGAGTTTACGGGGAGATGAAAGACAACCCACTCACTGGATTTTAGCGCGTGCTTCTTGAATCAGCCGCACGATTTCGACCCTGAGGTCCGAAGGTTCGATGACTTTTCCAAAAGACGAGTAAACGAACTTTTCTGGCCCTTGAGTTCGCATTAAAATGCCCCTTGAATCAATATCCAACAATTCAACACTCTCGGGCTTGAACGAATGAGCTCCTTCGCACAATGTAATCATTGAATCCTCATGGTCTTCGTTCATGTGTTCGATTGAGGATTGCTTTATGTCTTCGAAACCAGCATTGGAAGTGTCTTCCATTTCAGAACCCTCGATCCAACAAATTCGGCCGAAACCTGCGATGTATCTGATTTTAGCAATGGTGTCCAATTTCCAAAAGGAGAAGTTGTGAACATTGAGGTAGCGTTCTGCGTTCGGAACACGTTCAGCGTACCGAGCAAGAAGAATCTGTTCTTCCTCTGTTGAAACATGAATGCAATCTTGCAGGTGCTCCTCGGAGAAGCTCTCTGATTTCCGTGGGGAAACGATGCGCTTCATGTGCCCAGCAACACTTGCACGCCAGTTGGTTTGTGGGTCGCCCTCGGGAGCGGGGTGGCGAATGAAGAGGTTCATTTTGTTCGTACCGAGGAGGTTTTTTGTATGGGCTGCAATTTCTGCGATTAGAATGTAGGGCATTCCATCACGATCGACGGCAAATGGGACGATGGAACCAATTGGAAACCCTTCAAGACCCTCTGTTTGGGAAATGGTGGAAAGGGTCCCATAGTGAACCTCTTCCAGCCATTGCTGTACGTCTTTGACCGGGTCACTTTCTCGCCGAGCAATTTTCTCGGCTGCTTTGTTTGTTGAATCATCATTTTTGCCCATCGTTTCTCTCTCCTTCAAAGAACTTCTTTCATCGACTCAAGCGTGGATACAATCCAATCTTCAGCTTCATCTTCGTAATCCACATCGCATTCGATGCGAGCGTTGTTTCGTGTGCCACCCTTTTCTTCGAGCAAAACATCCCACTCTTTCGCCGATTCGCAGAACAAATCGAACGCGGTATCGCCAAGTCCTAAAACAGCGAATTGAACATCCTGTAAAGTACTTTCATCGACCTCATTCACGAGGTCGAACATCTCTTGAGCGTTGTCTGGTTGTTCACCATCGCCCCAGGTGCTGCAGCAAATAATAATGAATTTGTTCTCAGTAAAGTCTTCGAGCGATATTTCGTCGAGACCGGCAACACTGGGCTTGAACCCATAGGTTGGTGCCAGTGCACTCACATCCAAAGCTAACATTTCCGCATTTCCGGTTTGTGATCCGAAATATATTCCTAAGTTCTGTTTTATATCTGTCAAAGTAACACCTCATTTTTCTTCTATTTCATCTCCAACCACGATTCGCATAGGCTGCTCATCTGTTCGAGAAATAATTTGGCTTGTCACGCCGAAAACCATACCAATGTTTTCCGAGGTGAGCACTTCAGAAGGCAAGCCATCCGAAACAATCTTGCCATCATGTAACAAAATTATACGGTCAGCAAACCGAGCTGCGATGTTGATATCGTGAATGGCTATGAGAGCCGATTTATCATCGCTTTCGGAAATCAGTTGTACGATGTTCTTCATGGTACTGATTTGATTTTTAAGATCTAAATCACTTGTTGGTTCATCCATAAGAAGAAGATTCGCACCTTGTGCTATTGCTTTGGCAACGATGACTCGCTGACGCTCTCCGCCAGACAATTGGTCAAACCTTCGGAATGCAAAATCCTCGAGTGATAAAAAGCGAAGTGTTTCGCTGACGATTTTTTGATCGTTAGCACTTACCCTCCAGTTGATGTGTGGGCGTCTTCCAAGAAGAACGACGTCGAAAACATCGATTGAAAAACTTGTTCGCACCGTTTGAGGAACGTACGACATGCGCTTTGAAAGTTCAATTAAATTGAGCGAAGTCAGGTCCAATGATTGGATTTTCACAGTACCAGAATTCATCTTCAGAATACGATTGATGCATTTGATCAAAGTTGACTTTCCAGCCCCGTTTACTCCCAAAATAGCGACGACTTCATTGGATTTGATGCTGAAACTTATGCCCTTCAGCACTTCGTTTGAACCCCAGCTAAAGTTGAGGTCTTCAACAGAAAGGAGTTCAGTCATAACTTCGCCCCTTGCTTTTTCAATAACAGATAAAGGAAAAATGGACCGCCAATCACAGACAACATGATGCCGACTGGAATCACAATTGGAGCGAACAAGGTTCTGCCAACGGTGTCTGCAAAAAGCATGAGCATGCTTCCTAGCACTGCTGAACATGGAATCAGTTTACGGAAATCAGTCCCGACGAATAATCTACTCATGTGCGGGGCTGCAAGCCCTACGAAGCCAATCAGTCCAGTGAATGCAATCACGATCGAAGTCATCAATGCTGAAAGAATAAGAATATTTTTTCGAGTGGAGACCGGATCGACACCGGTCGAAATTGCAAATTCATCCCCTCCCATCGACAAGGCATTGAGGTCCCAAGACCATTTTAGAGCGGTTGGCATTAAGATCACTAAACTCATTGAAACATAGACTGCGTTCTCGAGCGTCGGACGAGACAGACTTCCAAAGGACCAATGGGCCAGGGCAGATAACTGAGCATCTGTTGCAAAATATTGCAATGTTGAAACGATTGCTCCTGAAATGAAGGTGATGGCAATACCGACCAAGATGTAGGATTCTGCAGAGATCGATCTCATTTTCCCGAGTTGGATAATGATGAAGACCACAAGCAGTGAAAAGAGAAAGGCGTTGAGAACAATGGCGAGGTCATTATCGACAAACGACCAACCCACGACGATGGCAAGGGCCGCGCCCAGAGCAGCGCCGGACGCCACGCCCATGGTCAGGGGCGAGACGAGTGGGTTGCCAAGAGCACCTTGCATCAACGCTCCTGCCGTGGCTAATGCGGCACCACCGACGATGGCCATCAGCACACGAGGGAAGCGAAGTTTCCAAATAATTGCAGATTGAAGTTCTGTTCCTTCATCCAAACCGAGAATAATCTTCACCGTAGTCCAGAAGCCAAGGTTGCTGGACGAACCTGTCCCCATCGAATAAATTGCGAAAAGAAAGGTTGCCAAACTGATCAGCAAAATCAACAACGTATGTTGCTTTGACTTACGAATATGTTGGAGGGAGAGGTCGTCCAAAATATTCACTCCGAATCATAGGTGCAAGTGAATTTACCGACCTTTGTCTGGTCATGATAATTTTGGAAATAATCAACCAAGTAAGCCTCTGTGTCCAGATCGCTGAACAAATCTGGATGCAGGTATTTGGCAAGTGTTGGCAGACCAAAAATCATCATCGGCCCCGCAAATTCACCAGATAGAATCAGGAGACGCTCATCCATAACTGCTTGAACGGTATCAAATCCTGGCCTGTCGGCAATGAAATCCATGTGAGTCTGGCATTTATCCGACTCATCATAGTTGTTGTATCCGATTTCAAACGTGATTCCATCAAACATCAGCACATCGGGGTTGACATCCAGTATTGCCTCCATGTCGACGTGGGTTGTGTGCCCTGGTAAATCTTGAAACACATTGACGCCGCCTGCTTTTTCAATCAGATCGGTCCATTGTGAGGTCCCGGTGAGAACGACGGGGTCACGGGTCAAAGAAGCGTGGTGTTCCATGACAATTTTCGGCCGTGCAGATTCATTGAGTCCTGAAACTCGCAATTGCACTTCCGATTCAATGGCATCAAAATCATCGAACAATTTCTGAGCTTCTTCCTCTTTGTTGAACATCGTCGCAAGAACATTGATCTCATCGCGTAGAACATCATACTTGTAAAAATCAAGGGCGAGAACATCGATACCAACGGGCTCTAATTTCTCACGAATGGCATTTGTGTCGACCATTCCGTTTGTCGCAAAGACAATGTAAACATCTGGATTCACATCGAGAAGTGCTTCGAAATCAATTTCAGAATGCGCTGACTGTTGAATCATCGGAGTGTCGACAAATTCTGGCCACATCATCTCGTCATAAAAATCGCCTGAAACACCACTGACGACTGACAAATTAACGTCCAGCATACGAAGGACGCTGGCGGCATAAGTGTTGGTGATTGCAACCCGCTCAGGAGGAGAATCATAGGAATGTAAAACCCCATTCGAATCCGTGACTTGGATGGCGCTTTCGGAAAGGTCTTCATTCGCATCAAGTGAGGAAACATACCAGATTCCAAGGGAGAATAAGACAAACATGGATGCTTGAAAGATGGCAATGTTTCGATTTCTCTCCATGCTAAAAACCTCGTAATCAATCTTTTCGAGCCGCTGAAGTAAGGATCCAACCGAAGAGAATAACCAATCCGATGGTGAATGAAACTTCTAACAATTGCGTATCTTTCGGCTCAGGTGCGTCATCAACCGTGATGAAAACGGATGATGAATAGTCAGATATTTTCCCATTCTCGAGGCCGGTGCTGACTCGAATTCGATTGATACCGGGTTCCAAATCAACCATATCGAACGAAGAAGAAGTTCCGTTGTAAGCCTCGTAGGAAGTCCCTTGCTCGTTTTGAACCAGAAGAGAATACCAAGCGATGTCTTCAGCGCTGGTCCAAGTAATTGAAAGCGAATCCCCTTCAACGATTGTCGAAGCCATCAGTGTGACTTCAGGAGGGTTGACGATTTCAAAGACGTTGATTGAAAGTTCTGTGGCCTCGGTTTGGAAACCGTTCGCCATGTGTGCGAGGATCTTGTATGTGTAGACGCCATCAAGTTGATCTTTCACTTCGAAGGTGGTTAGGTTGCCTTCATAGATGACCGAATCATCAATCATGAGAACATAGGAATCAGCACCTTGGTATTCTGCCCACTCAAGGGAATAATCGGTGGTTGAAACATTTGACGGTTCAGTGATAAATTGAGGTGTTGTTGGAACGTCGAAGGATGAGAGTTCGTAGACGACTTTTTCGGAGTGGGAGCCAGGAAGCCGATCGATTCTCTTGACAAAATTACGCACTGTGTCATTGTACCAAAGTTCCCATGAGACAATGCCGTCGTTCAAATCAACCATCGAATAGTGCGTGGTCTGGAAGGTCCCTGCAGGTGTTGTGATCTCTTCATACGATCGAGTGACTCGATTGAATGTGTCATCGTACCCATTGGGGTGGCCTGGAACGCCAATGACATTGGTTCGGTTGAAATGAAGGTCGTATTCTTCCAAATCAGAAAACAGGGACGTCGGAGTTGAGGAGTTTGGGGCAGAGAAATTCCAACCCATGCTGCCTTCCATGAAATAGGAAGATTCGAAGGGAGCGTCGCGCCAGTATGTACGAATTGGGAGGAGATTGGTTGTGTCGTACCATCGGTATGATTTTTCTCCTTCGAGTTCCATATCGTCTTTATGCCTCGTTTTGAAAACGGTTTGCTCCTTGCCGAAAGCATCGACTAAGGTTTCTTTTTCTAAAGCTGTGATCGAAACATTATGCATCCCATCCGCACTCGTTGGAGTGTAGGCTACGTGGTAATCCCACGACATACCAACCGACCATAGGTCGTCGTTAATCGCATCGCCGAGGACGATAAGAAGCAGTGCGTCAGGGCTCTCGGTTGAACCGTTTTCATTGAATGAAATCAGGGTAAAATCGTAACTTCCTTGCGATTCGGGTGTGAATTCGTAGTAGGTGTTGATTCCAGTGTAAAGCAAATCGTCATCCAAGTACAAGTGATAGGACTGTGTCGAGTTTCCTGCAATCCATTCGATCAGTGTGGTTTGGAGAGGAATGGTTTGTTCCGAGTTTACAAATTGTGCTGCGCCAGGGAACACGTATGTGACAACCGAAGAAAGGTTGAGCCACCCCGCTCCAGAGGTTACGAGGTGCGAAGAAGCAGGGATTGCTTCGTAATCGCTCTTCATGAAGGTCAAGTTTTGAGTTGAACCCACTGGTAGGTTTTGCAACAAAAAGAACCCGTCATTGTTGGTCACGGTTTGAGTTTCGCCGTTGCTCACCGTGGTTGCCGTCAGGGGTTGGCCGTCCACATCGGTAAGGAAACCATAAACACTGTTTGTTCCGTCTTGGAAGACGAAATGATTCGGTGTGTTGGATTGCATTCTGAAGTGGATGTATTGTGATCCCTGCTCGCCACCATCGTTCAATGATTTCAGTGTGTAATAGGAGCCGATGGGTTGTAAATCGAACTCGACGTTCCCGTTGTTTGGTGAAAGCACTTGCTGGTTCTGAATCAGCTGGATGGTGGTGTTAGAAGAGTCGTTGACGACCAGTTGGTCTGCTGAATCATGGACCTCTGCCGTGATCCAATTCAATCCCTCATACCAATCGATTTGCATATCGGATTGGAAGTTCATGGTCCGGTACACAACAGTGTGACCGTTGTTCATGAAATAGGCTCGAACCGTGTGGACACCTGGTGTGATGCCTTCAAAGACGTAAGTCCCATTGGTATCAGACCACGAAGAGGTGAGCGAATCGACCTTGATCGAGGTTGAATCTGCGATCTCTCCATTGACATCGTACACCCTCCCCGTGAGGGTAAATGTTTCAGGTTCTTCAGCGGACACCATTGAGACGATCAACGAACACAGCATCAGGGCCACAAGGAGTGTTGCTTTTGCTTTTATCATTCTCTCATCGCCTAAAAGTGTCGACGATACAGCATGCAGTTACTGGGTGAGGCACTTGCACGCTGTACCGCCGACGGGGTTTCCGGTAAGGGGGACTAATCCCGTTGGAAAGTCTCATCGCTTGTCGTTTGAGGGTTCATTCTCAGACGAGGGTTGCGATGTCTGTGGCTGCGTCGATTCCCAATGCAGTCCAGGTAGGCTGGAGTGCAGAGCGGACGGTTGCTTCGTACAGGGTTCCTTCAACTGGTGTGTTGTCGAAATTGTAGAGGCTGTTGATGACGTCGACGCCGTAGTTCTCGTGGAACGTGTATCCACACTCGGTTTGATCTGCAACAGTTGCGTGAGTCACGGTGTTGTAGCAGCCGGTGAAGACTGTTGCACCGTAGTTCAGGTAGTAGCTGAATGCTTCACATTCTGATT
>JAPKCS010000005.1 GCA_028822845.1 Candidatus Poseidoniaceae archaeon
CCACTTGGAGGGCTGCTTGGAGGGCCCGATGGTGGATTGGAGGGTGGGCCACTTGGAGGGCTGCTTGGAGGGCCCGATGGTGGATTGGAGGGCGGGCCACTTGGAGGGCCCGATGGACCTGGTGGCGGTGTTTTGGAAACTTCTGGCTCTTCAGCAGGTTCCGCCTCTGGACCATCTTCTTCAACAGATTCCGAATCAGGAATCTCAATTGGATCGGCCTCAGGAGTTTCGATCGGTTCTGGCTCAGCCGCAGGCTCAGGGGCTATTTCTTTCTCTTCAGGGGCAACTTGCAATCCCCCTACATCGCCAAATGCAGCATCGAGCATGTTGCCAACTTGTGCCAACTTCTCTTGTTCACGTGTCTGTTCTACAGAGGTTTTTTTTCCTGCCATGGACAACTCCCCATTTGGGCCACACGGCGCGGCTTAAATAGCCGTTCCGTACCGGAGGGATTGCATAAGCCCGCTTGGTGTAGAGGTTATCATGCAGGATTGTCATTCCTGCGACCCGGGTTCAATTCCCGGAGTGGGCGCCACACTTCTCTTCCAGGTTCCTTGGTTTTGAACCTAAAAATTCGAAGAAAACAGTTGTTCATATACTGACGGGGACTTTTTTGATTCATGCCCACCAGGCCAAAACTCGGAGTTTCGGCGTGCTTACTCGGCCAAAAGGTCCGTCACAACGGCGAACATGCAGAGGCCCGGAACCTCACCGAATCGTGGTCCCGCCACTTGGACTTGGTCGGCGTTTGCCCAGAGGTTGGGATCGGCATGACCACCCCACGTGCAACCACCCGCCTTGTCAAAAGGGACGGGCGAATCCATCTTCTTGACTCAAACAACAACACTGATCTTTCACAAGACATGATCGACTATGCAGAGTTGCAATCCGATGCGTTGACCAAAGCCGGCATTTGTGGATTCGTGTTCAAGAGCGGCTCTGCTAGCTGCGGCTTGGAACGCATAAAGGTCACCGAAGAGGGTCAGATCGAAGCAAGCAATGACGGTACAGGCTTGTTTGCTCTTGTTTTCACGACGCTAAACCCTCACATCCCAGTCATCGAAGAAGTCAGCCTGAGCGATCCACTCCAAGCAGAGCATTTCCTAGCTAGAGTCGAATTCTTTTCGCTGTGGCTCGAAGAGGCCCGTGGTGGTTGGACTGCAAATAAAATAGCGCAGTTCCACGACTCCAACAAATTGTTCTTCATCAGCCGTTCACCGAACGCAAAACGCAACTTGGGGCGTCTCATTGCTCAGGCCTTTGACCGCGGCGATCATCCAGAAAACGTGGCGTTCGAATACATGGCGGCCGCCCAAAAGTCCCTCAACGTTCTCACCAAGCCAGGGCCAATCGCTCATGCCATGGAACGTGTGCTTGGCCGAATAAGCCCTAGCCTCTCGGGCGATGAACGCCAAGAATTGCTCGGAGTGATCAACGAATACCGCCGGGGGCTTCAGCCTCGGTCTGCCCCATTGACCTTGCTCCGCACCCATGTCCGAAACTGTGGCATGGACAACGAAACCCACGCCCGCTTCATCACCCCAACCCCATTGCGCCTCGACTTGCTGGCAAATGTCTGATTTTGAATCAAATTCAATTCTTTATACACTGTGAAATGTTTCTTCTCTCAGAGGAGATTACACATGAGTGAAATTTTGTATGAAGTGAAGATTGCAGATGCCTCGGGTCACACCGTCGCACAAATGACCAAACCGGAGATTGTCGCCAAAGCGACTGCGTCCCCAGGAACATGGGTGTTCGTCAACGATCGCCTAGTTTCAGCCGCCGAACTCGAGCATATGGAGCTCGATGCAGCGACTGAGTTCAAGCTGATGCCAGGCCTTGTCGGTGGCACAGACCAGATGTTCTCCGTTGAGATCGCTGACGCCAGCGGCCACAGCGTCGTTCAAATGACCCAAACAGAAATCGCCCAGAAAGCAAGCGAAAGCAACGCAGCATGGGTGTTTGTTGACAACACAATGGTTGCTGCCGACGACGTCGCAGCAATGGATTTCAGTGCAGTTCAGAAGATTCGCATGGTCCCGCCCCTTGTTGGCGGCATGGCCCAAGCGGAGCGCTGAATTCCGAAACCCGCCTTGTTTCCCGATGTTCTCGCGACGGACAGGTTCAAGAGAGGGTGGTCGGTCGGAGGATTCGGAGTAGAACACTATGGTTGAACTCGTTGATTACAAATGCGCAGTTTGTGGCAGTCTTGAATCGTTCCACCGCGAACGCAATGGTATCAGTTGCAAGGCATGTGGATCTCGTATCTTCATGAAACTCCGCCGCAACGGCACTAAGCGCCTCGTCGCAGAGTGAACCTCCTACACACGCAGGGTTGAAAGACCGCTGACGCTCAGTTGAATTCGATGTCGAGTTGGCTTGTCACAAAAGCACCGGTTCGTTTTGACGAACTGTTGTATCCTGACGCACTTAAATCGACGATTGAAAGGACTTCAATCCAGGCGAATCCGCCTCACTTGCTTCTTTCCGGGCCGTCAGGTGTTGGAAAAACTGCCACATGGCGCCTCATTGCCCGCCAAGTATTGGGACCTTCGTGGCAAGCCCGCACACACGTTCTCCAAGCGAGGGATCTGGCCCGGACGTCCGGAGCCATGACGAAATTCGAAGAGTTTTTGCGTCCTGAAGGTGCTTCCTCCAACGATACGTTGGCCGGGCGAACAAGTTTGGACGCCTACGATGCCTCGTTTTCCGGCATAGCTTCCACAAGCCCAGCGCCGGCGGGAAGAGAGTCGACACCAGAAACCAACAATGGCAGAGCTCCAGTATCACGCTTAATCGTCATTGAAGACGCAGATTACCTTGGCACGATCCGCCAGTCCTACCTTCGCAGAATGATGGAAAGCGCAAGCGGCAGCGCCCGTTTTATTTTCACATCGCACACCCCATCAAGGGTGATCGAAGCCCTTCGTAGCCGAACCCAACATATTCGCCTCCCGCCACCTTCACGCAACGACATTGAAAAGCGTCTTGCAGCCCTTGTCACCGAGGAAGGGTTGACCACGACGCGTGGTATTTTGGGTGACATCGCCCACATCGCCGACGGCAACCTCCGAAAAGCCATCTTTGTCACTGAATTGCTCGGTCATCGAAGCATGCTCGATGATCGGAAAAACCTCCAATCACTCATGGCTGCGACTTCCGTTCGGGAGATGCAACATGTGCTTGAAGAAGCCTTGCGCAACCGCATTCACGACTGGCGTTGGGAAAAGCAGGGCGCCAAGAACTCAAGGGTGCTCAAAGGCGCCATGGGAGCCCTCGATTTGGTGATGGGCGAGAACAACCTCGAACCAGAAGATGTTGTCGTGCACTTCCACCGCCTGCTCACGGCGGGCCGAATGCAACTCGAAGAACACATGCTCACCGAACTTCTCGTCGAACTTGCAGAGTGCGATGTTGCGTTGCACAAGACGACTCAGGGACGCATTGAACTTGAACGATTTTTGCTCAAGGTGGCAAAAATCGGGGAAAGGCATGCCCATGCGAAAGCATCTTGATTGAAGGGCCAACCGCACAGATTGGGCGTGTAGCATAGCTGGATAATGCGTTGGCCTCCTAAGCCGAAGATCCCGGGTTCAAATCCTGGCACGTCCGCTCCCCTCTCTCGCAGCAGCATCGAAACTCGCGTTCGAGTCTCTTTTTGAAAGGCAAGAGCCAAATTCAACGACGGCCCGTCCGTGCATGAGGGCCATGGTTGACAGCGACGCAAAAGGCCCAGGATTTGAGAAAATCCTCTCCCTGCCAGACCCTTACGGAGAAGGGTTTGAACACGCTGAAGATCCTTTGGAGCACACCAAACGGCAGTGGATTATTCTTGAGAAGCGCCGCTTACTGGTCGGGCAACTCGCTCGAAAACCATCGCTCATGCTTTGGCGCTCCCTCAACGGATTTTTCCTTTCCCTTTTCGCCTTCATCAGTTTGCTTGAACCTTCGTTGATGGAATCGACGGGAGGGTGGATCTTTTTCCTCATCATTCCAGTTGTCGTTGCTGTTGCACCGAGTGTGATTGCTGGTGAAGCTGCTTGGCAAGCCATGCAAGCGAGGATATCACTTCGCGAACAAGGCGGCGTTGAAGCGGGCAAGAAACATGCTCTGCGTGCTCAGCCGGGCATGGACCGCATCCTCGAAAGTCTTCGTGATCAGCGAAGAAACAACCTCATGGCCAGCGTGTTGTCTGGCGTCACATTCGCACTTTTGATCTTGGCCTCAGTGTTTCAGCCGAGTTCACTGGCCTGGAATTTGGCGCTCTTGGTAGCGATGACTGGGGGAATTGCTCAAACCTTTCACTCTGTGTTCTCTTATGATTTCGTCCGTCAGCAAGGCGACACGTTCCCTTCACTTGTGTTCCACGCTCCAACGCACCACCCCACTCAACTTGGCAGCGTGTTAGGCGATCTTCTCGAGGCCCACTTGGATCCCGACCTCTCCCTCGAGTGGGAGGAATGGCGAAGTTCATTCAAGAAAGCCTTGATTCCTGGCAACATTCCCAAGCAAGCCCTCGAACGTTTGCTGTACATTCTTCACCTTCACATGGAAGAAGAAATCGGAGTCGACATGGCCATTGAGGAATTCAAGGCCTTCATCCTTGCCGACCGGGTTCCAGCGTTGCTGTTGAATGATGACAACCGCTTCAATTGGCGCAGCCTTCAACGATTGATCGCTCACGCCCGGGGATGGCAACCAGGCGCTTTCTTGCTCTTAGATCGCTTGCAATATGACTTGCTCTCCGGTGCCCCGCCGCTGCTGCGCGCAGAATGGCGAATGGATGTGGCATTGGACGAAACATGCCACGGAGGCGCTGGCAACCTGTTCATCCTCCTCAACAATCAAACGTTCACAGAGCGCCATGTTCGCGTCGAGGTTCTGACGCCAAATGGTGAGCCAGAAACACGAGACCACCGCTTTGAATTGAGCCCATGCCCACCGCCTCGTCAAGCAGTTAGCCTTTCGCACCCATCTGAAGACGATGCTCTGGATTGGATCCCTCGTTACCTTGAACGAGGCGTCGTGCTTTGGATTGGCGTTGCCTGGCCAAAGCATTTCTCTGGCTCGGCAGATGTTCAGGTTATCCTCAGGAGCGATGATGGAATTGTTCTGGAATCCCAAGTCGTGCGGACTGAAGTTCGCCGGAGTGGAGGCAGTCAAAGCAAGGTTCGTACCCGGAATTTAGAAATCGCTCGGCGCAAGGGTGAGTTGCCTTTGCCAAAGGTTGTAACATGAGTTGCAAAACCATTGCCCACTCCCCAGTGACCTTTTTTTATTGCTGAACGACCCTTCATCGTCAACTGCTGAGCAACCCGGCGAAGCGAGCACCTTATGGACAAGTCATGCTTGGGCAGGGTTACCGGTTGTGGGTTCATGGAAGCATGGGACATCATAGTAGTAGGCGACGGACCAGCAGCACTTCGTGCGGCTGCAGCTGCTGCCAAGCAAGGGGCCTCAACGTTAATGATCGCAGTAAACGCTCTAGGCAGCGTCACAGACGCTGGTCGAGACGGCCTCGCAGCACCAATCCAAGAATCCAACAACCGCGGTCATAGAGAAGATACAATCCGGAACGGTGCGTTCCTTTCGGATCAAGACATCGTGGCACAACGAACGGCAGACGCCATTCGCCAACTCGATCTTATGGAACGCTGGGGTGTCAACTTCCGACGCGACCCAACCGGTCTCCCCCAAGTTGCCAGAGCCATGGGCCATGGAAAGCCACGGGTTGCAGACGCAGGCGATGCAACAGGCCGAGAAATGCAAAAGACACTCGAAGAACAATGCATGCGCCACGGCGTCGTTCGCCGCGGAGATCACCTTCCTCTTTCACTCATCCACTCGAACCACACCGTGCATGGTTTAACCGTCGCCGATATGATCAACGGAAGGATCCTTTCAATTCAGGCAAAGGCCGTTATTTTGGCTGATGAAGGCTTTGAAGGCGTCATCAGCCATGGTGCCATCGGTCTTGGCATGGACCTTGCCCTTCGGGCAGGACTCTCGTTGCGAAACATGGAATTTATGAGTCATTCACCTCTTGGAGTAACGGACACCTCGATGGTGTTGTCAACTGGTCTCTTGAGCGCTGGTGCAACCCTCCACGACGCCAATGGCTCAGAACTGGACATTGGTGATGGGAGCGTCTCCTCTGTCTGCGCCGCAGTCGAAGGCGCAACACAAGCCGTTCTGGATGCCCGCCACCTTGGCGATGCATCCTCATGGTGGTCTGGCGCCTTCCGCTTGGTCGCTCAACGCACCGGCATTGACATGTCAAAACAAACCATAGGCGTCGAAGTTCGACCAACCCTTTCGATTGGGGGCGTCGCTGTTGATGAACACGGTCGCGCTGTCAACGGTGTTTGGTCCCGATGGTTCACCGGTTTGTACGCTGCAGGCAATGCATCTTGCTCAGGCTTCCATGGCGCCATGGCTCTGCCAGGAAATCAACTCCTCGACGATCTTGGCGGCGGCAGTGCCGCAGGAGAACACGCTGGCGAATGGGTCCAAAACAGAAGCCATAGCGGCTCAGAAACATCGCTCGAAGAAGAAGCACGTGCGCAATCAGATTACAGTGCCATGAACGGCTTGGATGCAGAAACCGTTGTTCGAGTAGGGTCGGTCGTGACCAAACTCCGCGAAGCTGCCAAAGAAGCACTTCTTGGCAAGCGAAACGCCCAGTCACTGACCAGCAGCATCGAATCTCTTGACGCGCTTAGCATCATGGCAGAAACCCTTCACCTCGATCAGTCTTCCTTGATTGCCAACACCAACCTCGTTGAAATCAGCCGCGTGCAAGCAGGCATCCGACTCGCCCTTGCAGCAGCACAATCAGCACTTGCTCGCGAAGAGAGCCGAGGCATGCACACCCGCAGCGATTTCCCAGAACAAGATGAAGCGTTCTTGCACCACACACTGGTTGATCAAACCGGAAGCACATCCAGCCTTGGTTTGCGGAAGGGCAGCACAGGCAACTGGGTCCTTCCCCCACAATGAGCACAATTGCTGTGTTCGCCGGTGCATCACTGAAAAGGAGCAAGCGCTCGCACAACCATGGGCCAGCCGACATTGTTCCAATCAATCGCAGCAGGCGACACCCCTTCACACAAGGTTGCTGAAGGCGAATTGTGGTATGCTTTCTTGGATATTTTCCCTCGAACCCCAGGCCATACGCTGGTCGTCCCTCGGACCGGCAAACAACATCTTTCTGATCTCACAAAAGAAGAGCGAGATGCTTTGTTCGAGGGTGTTTCCATCGTACAGCTTCGACTTTCTGCCCTTTTCCAAACAGATGACTTCACCGTTTGTGTTCATGATGGCCCACTTGCCGGCCAAGAAGTGCCACATGTCCACGTCCATGTTCTCCCTAGAATCCATTCTGATGGTGGAAAAACTTTGCAAGCCATGTGGCCGCGAGCACCACCCATGGGGGGCGACTCAGACCATGTGGCCCTCGGGCAACTTGCCACAACCCTGAGAGGTGCGTAAAATGATGCCATCACAAAGCACAGAGGACGGAGCAGTCGACCATCACGGGGAAGCGCTGACAGTGTTGTCAAAGTCGGCAACCAAGATGAAAATGAGCAAATTATTGTCCACACCCCTGCCGAATTACGACGGTTCAACACCCGGTTCTTTCTTCTGGACTCATGCAGCATGGTGGATTGCACGGCGAGTGCGAGCCGCACAATTCCGCACCAGGGAAGTGTCTGGGCGCAACACACTCCCACTCGACCGAGGGAACCTGTGCTGTGCTTGGCACACCAACGGTTTGCAAGATCCATTGGCCATCGCTCTGAACCATTCCCGCTTCTTCGTGCTCGGCGCCCGGCATGATTTGGTTACCCGCCCACTGCTCAGTTGGTGGACCCGTCGAATGGCTGTACAACCGGTTGTTCGTAAAGCAGAATTGCTACGCGGTGGATGTTCTGAAGAAGAAGCAACCCAAATCAACGGCCGTTCACTCCTCATGCTCGCCACGGGTATTTCACAAGGGTTTGGCTGCGTGTTGTTCCCTGAAGGAACGAGCCACAGCGACTCCTCCATGCTCCGTTTCCGCACCGGCCCAATGCGAACCGTTCTCGCTGCGGGAGCCATCGCCAAGTCGGAAGGTTTGCCGCTTCCAGCGGTCATACCAATCGGTTTGCATTTCCGTGATCGGGCGTTGTTCCGTACCGATGAGTGGGTCGAATATGGTGCACCATTGCAGTTGACTGATGACGACATTCCAGATGAACTGGTCGAGGCCGTGAAGGGCGGCCAGTGGAGTGAACCACCGGCTGAAAAAGTCACAGCACTCCGCGACAAACTTCGGCTCGAACTCGTCCCATTGACGCCAAACACAGCTGATTGGGCTGAATACGATGCGTTGCATTTGATGGGCCATGTTGAAGCCCGTCGCCTAGGCCAGCCACTCAGATCATGGCGCGAAGAAGTCCTGTCTGCACGAGCGCTTCGCGACGCTGTGCAGCCTTCCGACCTTTCGTACATGAACACCGAAGTTCCAGCGATCGAACACCCTGTTCTCCCGCCAGCCAAAGCCGCTGCGACCCTGCTTGGTGATCGCGGTCTTGATGGTAGGGATTTGAATGCCAACGGGACCGATATCCGTTCCTTCAATCCATTGAAGGCAATCAGCCCCCTGCTTCGACTCCCATTCTCTTTGCTGATGATACCGATGTGCCTGTATGCTCTCGGTGGTCAAATCATCATGGGACGCTTGCTTGGTGATTCGACCGATGAAGGTCAGGATGCTCGCACCTCCTATCACTTCCTTGCTGCCATGTTTGGTTCGCTTATGTTCTGGCCCGTTTTGTCAGCGTTTGCGGTGTGGCTGGCATGCTACAACGCCGAACCCCTCCACGATCTCATTGGTTTCGATTGGACCGTTGCCTTTGGAACAGGGGCCTTTTCACAGGCCCTAGCCACCACCGCCCTCGGCATTTCTATGCTTCCAGTGTTTTGGTTAAGCGGGCGCGTCGTCTCCAAATTCTGGGACGATTGGTCTGATTTGAAAAGGGTGATTGCCCGGCTGACAGTTCGGGGCGCTCAACGTCAAAACATCCGAGGAGCCCTCGCTACCTTGAACTCTGAAATGAACAAAATGAGTCTTTGAGAAAGGGTGCGGTTCAAACGAGAGAACTTCCTCCGCTAATCATGAACCCCAGTGCTGTTGTCCAACAGATTCAATCTTGGATGAAGCAAGAGCGTCTTACGGTCAAAGAGCAACAAGACCCTCGCGCTGAAGCTCATTTCCTCATCAAATACCCCTCGGGAAACCAAGGCCATATGTTCGCAGTTGTCGTGCCAAAGGGACGCGACCTCGTCGCCATCTCAAGCATGACGCGGGTGGATGAAGGCCAACAAAAAGAGATGGCCAAACACATGGTCGAAGACGGTGAAGAGTGGCTTGAGTGGATCCATGAAGGCAGGTTGCAACTCATCCGGTCGGCGGTCGACTGGGGCATACACATGGGGCACGATGGCAAAGAGAAATCCGGGCCGTTACAAGCGTTTAACGTGAGCCTACCAATTTGGTTTGACGGCCTTACCAAGAACGAATTCATGCATGCACTGCGACGCCTTTGGCTGGCAAAACTCGGTGTGATCCACGAAATCAAATATTCATACGGCCCAGGCGTAGGCACGCCGGGACCAGTCGATGATTGGGCCAAAGCCAAAGGCGCAACTTCCAGTAAAAGTGCACCCTCGAGCGCGGCGAATGAATCCTCCACAGAACACGAAGTCGAATTCGATGAAAAGATGACATTTGGCTCCGGTTTCGACCCTTCAGAATGGGCTTGAACACCCCGTTTAGCGACCACCGCCCCGCAGGTCTGAAAATGACATGGGGCAGGCGCGGTTAAGTACCATAACAGTGAGGAAAAGATGGTCTTACCACTGGATGTGTACACATGGGTCAAAAAATAAAGTCAATTAGCCTCGTATCAATCATGATGCTGTCAGTTCTGTCAACCTTGTTGATGGCAACCGTCACCGTCACTGCAAACACCGTCGTCATCACCGATGCCATCCAGGTCGTCGATGGTGGAACAGCCGCAGATCAACAAGCAGCTGTTTCTTCTGACAGCGAAGGAAACGTTCACGTGGTCTGGACTCGAAACAACCTCCACCTGTACTACTCCATGATTTCACCCCGTGGTGAAACACTCATTGACACAACCCAAATCACCAACCCAGGACTTCACAAGATTTGGCATCCAGACATGGTTGTCGACGATCTCGACCGCCTTCACGTTGTATGGACTGACAAATCCAGCCAGCACAAGATTGTCTACACGGTGCTCAATCCATGGGCTACACCTATGGATGGCTCTGCAAGCGACGACGGTTCAATCAGTGCCATCGACGACCACGTCGTCTCCATGCGCTCCCAAAACCGCGACTGGCCAGCCATTGACCTCGACAGTCAAGGCAACGCCCACATCGTTTGGGAAGACTCCTATGACGAATTGTCCCGTTTCTTCAATCAACCTCAAATCTACTACACCATGCTCCAACCCGATGCATCGACAGGATCTGTAGTGACTCTGTTTGATGACACCCTGTTGACCCCAATCATCGGCCACAAAGGCCACCCGGATGTTGTGGTCGATGCAAACGACTACGTCCAAATTGCGTGGGACGACACTCGCGGTGGAAAAGTCGAACTTGCTTTCATCGTTGACACCTCAGGTTCGATGTACTCCGAATGGGCCGACATCTGCACGGTCGTTTACGGCGGAAACTTTGCTTCTGGCGGTTACTTCCAAGGCATCAAACCAATGCTCGAAACAGCAAACATGACCGTGTTTGAGACCATCTATGGACTCGGTACATCCCTCCCAGGCGCTGCAAGTTCCGGCAACTGCGCTGGATACAACCAAAACTCCGGTCCTCGAAACACAGCTCTTGGACAATTCGATGGTGACAACTCTGGTGGTATACGCACCCTCCCTGCAACCGTTTACAACGGCAACAGTTACTCTGGATTCTCCGGTGAAGACTGGGGCCCTGGATCGAACTGGGCTTGCCTTTCATGGAAGGATGCTTCCGGCTACGTCCCTGGAAATCCTCCAACTCAAGATGATCACAAGTGGAATCCAAACGCAACCAAGATCGTCATCCCTGTTTCCGATGAAGGACCAAAAGACGGCGACCCATCACAACAAGCCGATGACTTGACTTCAATCGAAGAAGCACACGACAACTGCCTCACTGCCGGTGTCATCCCTGTTGGATTGTACGGGCAAGGCTACGGTGGCGCTGGAAACATCCAATCTCACTTCATGGATCTCGCTCAATGCCCGAACGGCGTTGTTTCAACTCAAACTCGCAACTGCCCAGGCAACACCCTCCGCTCTTCCGATGCTGGCGGTCAAGCCTACGAATTCCCATCCGGAAGCGGTGGCGCAAACGCAATGGCTCTCTTGGTCGAAGCGATGGTTTACATCTCAACCAACAACTCACGTGAGATCTACATGTCCGTCTTGGACCCATACGGCAAGATGAACAACGATCCGACCTGGGTTCCTGGAGGCACTGGTCACTCCGTCATCCAAGGCGATTACTCAGAAGACACAGGACTTGGCTCCGAAGGCCACCTCGTCGTGGTCAACGACACCCGTGTCACCATTGATGACGCATACTCCTTCCACCCTGCAATCGGTGTTGACATGCAAGGCAACACCCACATCGCCTGGATGGATGGACGCGATTACGGTTTCGAAAAGGCAGTCAACTACGAAGTCTACTACACCAAGCTGCGCTTGCAAGGTGCAGGTGTTTGGGACGGTGCAGATGAAGGTTTGTCCACCTACGCCATCAAGAAGATTCAAGACACGCCAATCTCCACAGTTGAAGGCCCTTCAGGGATCTCTGGAAACACCCCCTATGGCGGGAATTCAGTGTTCCCAGCCCTCCTCACTGATGACCAAAACAACGTGCACATCGCATGGGTTGACTCTGGAAACACAACAGCGGGTGAAGAAGTCCTCTACACGCGCCTCAATTCAACCGATTTGACCGGGGAGGGCGAAGTCGCTTTGGATCCGTGGGAAATCGCAGCAATCACGACGTGGGCGAGCAACAAACTTGGTCCAAATGCAGGCAGTCAACCGAGCATCGGTATGCCACCCGCTTTCGCCAACGATCTTGGTAGCGGTGCACACGTCGCTTGGTCTGACACCAACAAGTGCAGCCAAGAAGCGAACAACAACCGGTTCACCATCTGTTACTCTCACGTTTTGACTGGACAAGTCGACGTTGAATTCCAAGACGGTGAAACCTTCTACCACGTGATTGAACCAGGTGAACAAACCATCTACAACATGTCGATGAACAACTCCACGCCTGGTCCAAAGGACCTCGTAGCAGACACCTTTGGCCTCAACATCTCCGGTGTACCTCAGAACTGGACAGCCACCTTGTTCTTCGCTGACAACCACACCTCAATCATGCCAGATACGCAAATCTTCCTTGAAGGTGGAGAAGACATCCGCTTCTACATCCGCGTTCGAGCCCCATCTGTCTATCAGGCAGATGGCGACCAACTCGCAGACATTCGAGTGACCGCTAAGTCTTACAAAGATCCAGCCATTCAGTCTGATTTGACCACGCGTACCCTGATGGACGTTGTCCACGGTATCAACCTCGATACGTCGCATAGCATGGCCGACATTGAGCAAGGTCAGACGGCGATCTTCTCGATCACCATCACCAACACTGGAAACGTGTATGACCGGTTCATCTTCTGGGACCCTTACACCCTTGAAGGTCAACAAGAATGGTTGCTCCCATTCAACTGGGCTGTAAACTTCCCAATCAGCGTCGAACTCGACCCTGGTCAGTCGGTAACAAAGAACCTCGAGGTTCTCGTCCCGACATCTGAAGATCCGGGTGCGTTCGTGATTTACCTCAAAGGTTGGTCGGAAGGCGAACCGATCAAGTCGATTGAAAAAGGGACGTATGACGTCCTTGAACTGGGTATCTTCGTATCCATCCGTTCCACAGGGAACATTGTGATGGAAATTTTCGATACCAGCGAATACGTTGACCCAGGTGAATGTGTGAGCTACCCGATTGATGTCACCAAGAACTTCGACTCCGGCAATCTTGTGTTCACCACTCCCGGTGCACCAGATATCAAGCCAGACACCATTTCTCTTGATGCATGGCGTCAGGACAACTGGGTTGTCAACATTGACTTCTCGAACGCTCCAGGCGGCAACAACATCGAACTGGACGCACCACGGGCCTGGAACATTCCTAACGGTGACGATTACGTCACCTACGAAGTTAGTGTAGAAGTGTGTGCACCAACCCTTGCATCAGCCGGTCTTGGACCTGCTGTTGTGTTGAAGGCGTACCTTGAAGGCTACCCGAGAATCTCTGCCTCAAAGATCCTCTCAACCAACGTCAACCACGTGTACTCTCTTGTAGCGGATGCTGACATCGATGACGACGACATGATGACCATTGGCGGACAAGATGTTGTTGCAGTCAACCCTGGCCAACAAATGTTCATTCCGACCACCGTTACCAACTACGGAAACGGTCCAGACCGCTATGATTTCCGCCTTGCTCGAGTCACAGACCCTGCAGGCGTTGACGTCATTTGGGACATTGAAATCCCTCGTGAAAGTTTGACAGAGTTGTCCCGAGACACTGAACAATTGTTTGATATCGAAATCAACGTGCCAGATCAGGTTGAAGCCGGTATTTACACCGTGGTCTTCCAAACCTTCTCTGAAGAAGCATATCCGGATGCCAGCGGTCGTTTGACCCGTCTGCGCTACACTCAAGAGATCCCAATCTATGTGCAAGAGTTCTACGACATGAAAATCTCCATGGATGAAACTGTGGATAACGCAGTCAAGACTTCTGCTCCCGGCCGAATTGTTCGCTTTGAAGTGAACATCACCAACAACGGAAACGTCCCTGATTGGGCTCGCCTCGATAACCACACCTCGCAACGCGATGGTGAGGCACTGATTTGGTCCGAACTCCCAGGCATGGGTACATTGAGCGGCTGGAACGTTGAATGGCGCATGGTCAAGCAACTTGGTACCGACCTCACAACCGAAGAGTCGTGCCAAATCATCGAATCCGTTCCGACTGAAACTGGCAACGAAGATGCCATGCTCAACCCAGACGTTGTGTTTGCAGATGCCATTGACGACCAGTGCATCTACGTCACCTCCCTCGACAGTTACTACATGCCAAAGATGGCTCCATACACGACCCATCAGATGGTATCCATTGTGACCATTGCACCATCGGCGAAACTCGACACTCGAAGCCTCGGCCTCAAGGTTGTATCCAAGATGGGGAACATGAACGACGGCGGGGACCATGACGATTCACCTGCATGGGATGGCGATTCACTCGATTCAAACGAGTTCATCCTCACCCTCCGCTTGCGAGCTCCAAACTTGGACATCACCGAAGTCAAGGCCTCGATCACTCAGGCTGCTGTTGGAGAAACCATTCCAATCAAGGTCATCCTTGAGAACAATGGAAACACACATGCAACGGACATTGAAATCATCCTATGTGAGTACCCTAATGCACAGGATGCTGAAACAGAAGCCGAGATCAAGAAGAACGGCTGTGACGAAGACCGCATCGTGATGCGTCAAGTGATTGGTGCTTTGCTTGCCCCAGATGCTTCTGAAGAATCGAAGTCGATTGAATTGTACCTGCTCTACCCAGTGAGTGCAGGAAGCCACGGCATCTATGTCGTTGTTGATCCACTCAATGAAATCGTTGAAACCAGTGAGCGCGATAACGTGCAAGCTGTTTCGACCTCGTTGCAATCCGAAAATCCATTCATGGACGTCGCAGGTGAAGTGATCGGAAAGACCGCTTTGCCGTTTGCAGTGATTGTGCTTACATTCGCCCTCCTTGGCGTTGTTTACCTGGTTGGTAAGGGCCGTCGAGATGATGTCAACAGGCGCTTGGCTGAACAATCATCCTTGATTTCCGTTCTCGGTAAGGACAACCTGTGAAGCGAAGGAACCAATCAGCGTTTGCTGGATTTGGTGCCAAAGGCACCAAGCCAGTAGCGAAGGTTGGTGTTGGTAGGTGCCGCAACGATGTGCCCTGCTCGTTCAGATAACTGACGTTCGAGTCGCACCTGGACTTCTTCCAATAAGGTCGACATTTGCGTCTTACCAAGTTGGAACTCCTGGCTTAAGGCAGCCAAGTCAATCCGAGTTTGTGGTGCTTCGATGAGGTTGTGAACCATGCTGCGTTGTTCATAATCTTCAAAATCAGAATCGACGCCAGCCGAAACTCTGTTTCGGATGTGCTGATGCAAGGCAATCAAAGCATCGCGTTGTCGATCGAGGTTTTCGAGCACCTCACCAATTTGTTGAATGTGGGCTATGCCTTCACCAACGGATATTTTCTTCCGCCCACTGATTGTGTTCACCACAGCATCCACGCCTTGTGGAAGACGGTTCGAGAGGCGCATAGGGCCACCAGCAGGCAGCGTTCGCTGTTCACAGTGAAACAAGTCTGGACCCAGATCAATTCGCAGCGACATGGACTGCTGAACGCTGTAAATCGTTCGGGGCGGTCCACCTTTTTCGCTTGGTACTTTCATCTTCATGACAAACTCACCTCGCTCCAATTCCTTCAGATGCTTGACAATGGCTTGCTGACTTACACCCAAGATTTCAGCCAATTGCATTGGATAGTGAGGTTCCCGAACGAGGCGTTCGAGGATCTGCCGCCGGAGCTTGTTTTGGAGCAGGGTAAGGGCGGTGTCGACATCGGTCATATTGCTCAACCTGAGGTTAACTAGACAAAGCCCCCATTTGAAGGCGTCGGCCCCATTGACGCCAAGGAAAACAGATGTTCGCCCTTCAGAAGAAATCGATAACGCGATCGAACACCCGTTGCCAACCAAGAACCGCTGCAAGACCAAACAGGACCCCAGCGATCACCAATGGCCATGCAGTTGTCTTTGGAAGTGAAGCCTCATATGTCCATTCAACATCGAATTGTTGGAGTGTTTGAGCATCTTCGCCACCAGCGACAAACCGGTATTCACCGCTGTTTGCTTTCCATGTGAACTGTCCATCGGCACCTTCGCCACCAGCGATGAGGTTGACGGACGATTTTTCACATTCATAATAACCATCTTTTTCGGTGCATTTCGCAGCTTCGGAGGCTTCAGCAACACCGATCCATACACCACTCTTCACCCATGTAATCTCAACTGAAACATCAGCCAAATCGACTTCTGATGGGAGGTTAACAATTTCCATGGACATGCCCCAGTAGCACGTGACCTCATCGTCTTGGATCAATGGGATGCCTTGTTCAACGGTACAAGGCGGGAGCATGGCGCTCTCCACGCTGTCATCAGAGAGTCCTTCAGAGCCGACAAAGGCGATGATTAGGAGCACAACTGCGATGATGGCACAAATGCAACGAGCAACGTTGTTCCACATGGCACACCCTCAAACTTCGTCCCATGACTTCCAATCGTTGTTGGATTGTTCTTTTGACTCGGTGCGTTTCAATGATTGGATTTTTGGTCGCTGTTCTGTGGTTTCGGGTGCGGTCGATGATTCGCTCGCACCTTCATCCCACGAGGCGATGGTTTTGGTGTTTGGATTTTTGATTGGTGCAACGGTTTGAGGTTTGGTCGGGCTGTCTGCAAAAGGATCGCTCACAACTTTCGAAGCCTGGTCGACATCGCCTCTCATCAACGCATAGACCTGTTCTGTGGTCAACAGGTTTCCACGCATCACGCTTTCCTTCCCATCGATGAACTCTTCTGTCTCAGAAAGTTCAGCATCGGCAAATGGTGCGTCGACTTTCGGTTGGAGTGGGTTTTCTCCGCGAGCGAAGGCGGCCACCATTTCCGGCGTGATTTCCGCGGCTTGGGTCATGGTGCCGTCAGGATTCATCATCACGACTGAGGTCGTCTTGCGGCTTGCTCGAGTCAGTCCCAAGACCACTGCGGCCAAAGGTAAAACGAACAAACCAAGGCAGCATGAAGCGAATCCGAGCAAGAGCCCGGGGTTTGAAAAGGCAGCGTATTGGTAACGATCTGTGTGGACGAGGTACACTGTTTCATCGGCACAATCGTGGCCATCTTGGCAGGTGCTGTCCAGGGCATATTCGCCCTCTTCAGTGACGGTCCAACCACTCGTGATGAGGAATTGTGTTTTGTCGGTCGCCATTGGAATCCAATCAGATTTGCAAATCTTGTTCTCAAGGGCAGCATCGACTCGAGCGGAGCCTTCGATTTTGGTCAGGTTGAGGTCGACGTGGTTCTCACCTTGTTCAGTGATGGCAAAGTAGCACCCAGGTTCGAGCAACGCAACTTCGCTTCCCTGGCCGGTGGCTTCGAGCGTGGCAACTTGCCGAGCGTCGTAGGCTTCATCGATGGTGTTTCCTTGGGCGTTGAGCAAAAACGCAGCTAAGACCAGCAGGAGTGCACCAACAATGGCCAATCGCACGGGCCAAGGATTGCGGGTGGGTGCGACCATGAAGCCACCTCCCACTCTTCCCCAATGAATCCTCGCTTCAAGCCAAACCGAGTTCAGAGAGCTTCTCCGGGAGGTATGTTTCGGTGACGAAATCAAGTCCGTACTTCGCCAATGATTGTTGTTCAGCCTTCTTTCCAAGTTCCAACATCATGTTGATTTGTTCTTGCCACCAACCGTCAGCGAATCTTGGATCTGTAAGTTCAGCCTTCAGTGCCTCAATGTCCTTCTTCGACAGGTCATCGTTTGGCAGATCGTAGGCGACAATGTCGTCGGCGGTGATGCCAAGATAGGTTGCACTCGGTGTGGCAAGGTACTCAGAAATGTGAGCGGTCTTGATGGCACCATAGGCGATGGAGGCGAAGATACGGAACGACCACGGATCACCGTCGAGGAAGACGACGACAGGTAAGTCCCATTCTTCGCTCATGCGTTTCATGATCCGTCGAGTTGATCGAGCAGGTTGCCCCTTGAGGTGAAGCAAACCACAGCGGTATTGTTCATCGAACCCATTCTCAATCAACCGGTCGAACATACCACCGGTCTCGATGGCCATGATGAAATCAATGTCATGTTCGAGCAATTCGATCTTCTCTGCTTCAACGTTGTAAGGCACGCCGTAGCCGGAATCGCCAACATCGTCGCGGGCGTTAATGCGCATCCATTCGCCCCTTCTGTTTCGCTCACGTAGGGTGAGGTTCCCAATCATTCGCGCACCGTCTTCTTCAGGACGCAACTTGAAATCCTCACGCAGGCACTTTGTGACAATTTCCAAATCTTCTGCAAGGTTGTTGGAGTCATTCTGGCTGCCGAACTTTCCGAGCCCCCATGCCTCTGAAATGTAGTACATTTCTCTCAGGGTTGAAGATTTACCAGCGACGAGCATTTCCTCGATGAATTCAACGACGTGGAGCGCTCTTAGCAACTGTTTGGCTGAACCAAGGCTTGTCGCATCTCGGATGGACTGCTTTTTCCCGTATTTGTAGACGCCTAACTTTTTGTCAAATGCGATGTTGTTTTTGGTTCGTACGGGCAGCGTCATTGTCGGTGGTTCCCCTTTCACCATTCGATCGTACATCTCTCCGACGATCAGGTGCATGGCTGCTTTGGTCTCTTCAGGTGTGTGACGGCGCGTCATCAAGCCTCACCTCCAAACAAGGTGGTTTGGCCACTCGGAGGGGCCACTGCGGGTTCGCCAAGTGGTTCATTTGGTTCATACTCCTCTTCATCTTCATCCTCGTCTTCATCCTCATCTTCGGATGAATTGTGAGTGAGCACCTGTTCGAGGCGTCTGATTTCTTCGAGGAACTTTTCATCCATTTTGCTGGCTCCAATCACATCTTGTGAGCCGCGGAAGAAGATGTCAGTTTCCGTCCAATCGCCTCGTTCAAGGTTGCTAAGGCTGTAAGAGATGACTGTTTTCTCACCTGGCTGCAATGATTCAAGCTTCCACGCCCACACACCCGTTGCTTCCTTTCGCCCACCGGTGTCATTGTTGATCATGGTGCCTCCAGACTTTTCGGGCCATGTTGCAAGAATGGTGTAAGCCCTGACCCGGGTGGTGTAATTGAACAAGGTGATCGCAACATCGGTTTGTTTTGTTTCCTTATTCCACACGGTTTCCGTTTCAGAAATCACCGCTGACATGATTTTGGTGATGGAGCCAGACAAATCTGGAACCGGCTTTCCAAGAATATCGGCAGATTTCTTAGCGATGGCTGGAAGAATGTCGTTGATGAGTTCGAATTTTTCCTTGGTTTTTGCCATCTTTTTCTTCCTTTCCAAGTGCTTCCGCAAGCCTCTGCCCATCTCGAGCATTGCTTTGCGGGCTTCTTCGATCACTTCGGCGTTGTCAGCCAATGCTTCCTTTGCTTCTGAAGTGAATTGAACGTTGGTGCTTGCAAGGTGAACCAAGATGGCAGCGGGGCCTTTTGGCACCCCTTTGGCACCAGGTTGGTCGAGGCCATATTGTCGCCAATCAACGCTTTCAATCGCCTTTGTCAACAGGCAGCCGCCTTGTTGGTACATCAATGGGACGCGGTTTGCAAACCGTAGAATCTCAACCGGTTTGTCAGCAGGCATGTTGCCACCAAAAATGAGGCCAACTTCAACTTGGTACGGGTTCCCTTGGGTCACTTCTGGTGCCCGTGTCAGCGTTGCTATGAACCGAGAGTCAATGGTTTTCGACAATCCCTTTTTGATGAGCAGTTCTTCGATGGGAGAAAGGCAATTTGTAGGCGGATTAAGCAGTTTGACAGGCTTCCCATTGACCAAACGTTCTCCTTGGAACGCTTCCAAGAGTGCGCGAATTTGATCGGGGTTCATCGATTTCGGTTTCGTCTTTTCATCAACGTCCGCGGCCACACAAAGTTCCTTGCTGGCTCTGGCAGAAACGCCTGAGAAGTTCATTCGCAAGAACACGGTCAAACGGGAATCTGTTGATTCAGAAGTCATGCGCTGAAGTTGCCCCAATTCAATGCCATGAGGATGTGGCTTGATGGCTTCAACCTTGGTTGGCAGTCGCTCAGTCACGCGAGGCCAATGATGCACTTCGCCATCAGGGTCGGTGAAGGTGATCTGGGCGTGAGGGTTGACGATGCTTGTCATTCGAAGGTATTGCCAAACGCTTTGCCGTCCTTTCTGATACTTCGCCTTCAACTGAGCCGTCACTTCAGTGCCGTGCTCTTTAGCGGAACCGTCAGCATTGTACCACATTTCACGCCCTTGGTTTGCTTTCGTAGCCTTGTTCTTTCGGGTGTCGAGGCCAATGTCAACGACAGCGGCTGTTGGCTCACTTGCAATCTTCGACCGAACATGCGTTGTTCGACCGGTTGTTAATTGACAGTACATGACGACCCCGGTGATTCCAATCCCCTGCTGCCCTCTCGATTGTCGAATGGCGTGGAACCGAGAACCGAACAGCAACTGTCCAAACACCTTCTCGATGCTCTTCTGAGGAATGCCAGGCCCGTTGTCTTCGACGATGAGTTTGACGATGTCTTTCTTTACATCCATTTTTTCGATGGCCACGTTGATCGTTGGAAGAATACGCGCTTCTTCACAGGCATCCAGTGCGTTATCGACGGCTTCTTTCACTGCGGTGATGAGGGATCTGGCAAGGGAGTCGAATCCAAGAAAGTGCTTGTTTTTCTCGAAAAACTCAGAAATTGCAACTTGCTTTTGATTCGATGCGAGTTTCTCTGCGATTCCAGTCATGAGGCCAATCCTCCACCACGGTCCTCCTTCGTCCGGATGACGAAGGGCCAATGATGTTCTCAGTGGTTCTCCGACGGTACTTAATCCCTAAGATTGCTTGAGGTTGAACAATCCCCTTTCTCAAAGGGTTCCCGCTGACACGAACGGGTCGTCCAGCAGCTGGCCAAGGCGTGGAGAAAGAAAGGGCATGACAAATGGTTAAGAGAAACGGCGGTGTGCTGAAATCATGGCAGAAATTTTTCCTACAATCACTGGAAAAAATTTGAACAAACAGGTCACAGCCATCCCCGATGATTTTTCAGAGCAACCGCTGATCGTGATTGCAGCCTTCCAGCGCTGGCATCAGAACCTTGTCGATGAATCAATGGAAAATCTTGACAAAATGAACATGAACGACACCCACACGGTCATCGAGTTGCCCGTGATAAAAAAATCCTCAATGCTTCAGAGGATGCGCTTGGACGGACTGATGCGGGCAGCAATTTCAGACTTCGGCGTTCGTCAACGCACCATCACGGTTTACCTTGACAAACAAGCGTTCAGGGACAGCCTCAACATCCCAAACGAAGATACAATGTATTGGTTCGTGGTCGATCACACCACCAAAAGCATTCTTTTGAGAGGATCAGGCATTATGACTCCAGAGGACATACGTCAAATCAAAACTCGAACGGTTGCTTGATTGCTGCTCAAGTCTGTAAGAGCAGCGCCAAAAGCCCGTTTGCTCAAGCAAACAATCCAGTGCGCCACGAGGTAATCACGCCAGTGAACGCAGAAGCAGCCACAGTGAGTGGGCTAGCAAGGTACAGTTTACCCGGTCCTGAGCGGCCCTGGAAGTTTCGGTTGATTGCTGAAACGGTGACTTGTTCTGGGGTGATGGAGACGCCAGGGCCCGCACCAATGCAGGCGCCGCATCCCGGATCGATGAGGTTGACACCAACGCGACCGAACAAATCGTGCCATCCTTTGTCGACGGCCAATTGCTTTACGGGGCCAGACCCGTATTGAATGAAGAATTCCACACCTTCCTTGACGACCAAGCCTGCGTCTTCCGCAGCTTGACAGACTTGTGCGTAGTAGGCAATGTCATCTTCTTTTCCAGCAGTGCACGACCCACCATAGGCGATGTCAATTTCGACCTGGCCAATATCGGCGATGTCCGCTCCATTTGTTGGATCGCTTGGAATACCTTCGTCAGGGTTGCCTGGGTGGGCGACCATTGGTTTGATCTCATCGAGGTTGATGACGTGGACCCCACCGGTGTACTCAGCGCCTTCATCAGGTGCGACAGCGAGTGCCTTTTGTTCTTCTCGAACGAGGTGAGGTTGCGCTTTAAGCATCCAATCGAACAGCGAATCATCAGCTTCGCAAATACCAGTTCTGCCAGAGCATTCCGTGGCCATGTTGCACAGAGTGGCTCGCTCGTCGACCGACAGGCTTGCAAGTCCAGAGCCACCAAACTCCATGCTTCGGTTGAGGGTTAATTCCTCTCGAGCGTGATCTGCTAAGATAAACAAGATGACGTCCTTTGCCGTGCAGCCATCTCGGAGGTGACCAACGAGTTCAAACCGAATTGATTCAGGGACCTTGACAAAGGTGAATCCAGCACTCACAAGGTTGGCGTACTCAGTGGCGCCAACACCCCAAGTGAGGGCATTGGAAGCCCCACCCATGCAGGTGTGCGAATCAGTGGCTTGGATGAAATCACCCACTTCGATGAATTCTTCACGGGCCACTTGGTGACAAATACCGGGTGAAACACCATTTTTAGCAGAGTAGTCTCGTACACCAGTGTGCTTCTGGAAGGCCACTTGTAAGTCGCGCAAGGTCTGAACCTTGTCCATAAACGGTACGAATTTTGGATTGTGGTGGGCGTAGAGCAAGTGGTCTTCAAACACAGCAAACTTGGCTGGGTTGAGCAAGGTGTATGCTTCGCCGTATTCTTCTCCGAGGAAGGTGTGAACCTGTGCAGTGGTGAACTCATGCGAGTACCCACCTTGGACTTGGGCGATGACTGGGTCATCAGGCTTGACGCACTGGCCTTCAGCTTGGCCAACGAGGTTCCGGGCGATGATTTTCTCAGCCATGGTCATCGGGCGAGGCGGCGTGTCCATTGGCGGCAGGACGATCTCCTTGCTCTTGAGCGCCTTTGCAAAGGGAAACAAACCACCCTTCTCGAGGATGATCTGGGTGACTTCATCGTAGCGAGACGTGAATGCTTCCAGTTCGATGTGTTCACCGTTTTGCAAACGCTCGAGCATGGCATGGGTGCCCATGAGTTGGCCGAGGTTGATGTTGTTGCGTTCGTGGATTGGGGCAAAAGACGCTGCAATCACGATGTTGATCCCTGCCCAACGTTCGCACTGGGCAGCGGTTTCCCGAGAGGAACCAGTCCCTTTTCGTTGGCCAGATACAATGACTTCGAAGTTGCCATTTTTGAGAGCGTTCTCGTTGAAGACGCGAAGGCCATTGTGCATGAGTCCTGCATAGGCATTTTTGGCAATCTCAGCCGGGTCGTGGTCGAAACAAACCCAAGCGGGCGTCATGACATCGGTGTTGATATCGTCTAACAATTCCTCAACGGTCAAGTCCTCCATTCTCAAATCGAGGCCGTCATAGAGTTGACGCCTGATCAAATCGAGGTCCTTGGTAAGGAATAAAACCCGTTTCCCGGGCCCGAGGGCAACTTTTTCAGGGGGCCAATTTGTTCGCATCTTTCCCCCTCAATTAGAAACACAAGCCAAGCGGATATAATCGGTTCGGGCGCTTGCCATGCCTGATAGTTCGGCGAATGGGACGCATATCGCGTATATGTGGCGCGATTATGACTGGATTCCGCAGTTTACTCCCGTTTTACGGAGGTCTGTTCTGGCTCAATGTTTAAATACTATAGTCAAGGCGACTATATCAAGGTTCTCCTAGCAAGTTGAGTTTTTGCTCGACAAGGAGGCGCATGAGGGATACAGATGGATGAACAGCAAGTAGAAGATATCGTGAAGTGCGGCGACTGCGGAAGTCGTAATTTAACCCGTGACGAAACCCGCGGTGAAGTGGTCTGTGAAGACTGCGGCCTGGTGCTGGAAGACAACGTTATCGATCAAGGCGCAGAATGGCGTGTGTTCTCCCCAGAACAAGGCGACCAAAGAGCCCGAACTGGTGCTCCAATGACCGTCATGCTCCACGACAAAGGATTGTCCACGGACATCGACTGGCAGAACAAGGACTACTCTGGAAAGACCATCAATTCCCGATACCGATCTCAATTTTACCGCATGAGGAAATGGCAGAAGCGAAGCCGTGTCAGCAATGCTACCGAACGAAACTTGGCCATGGCTTTGGCTGAACTCGATCGAATGGCAAGCCGTCTGGAACTTCCAAAGTCTGTTCGTGAAGCAGCAGCCGTGAATTACAAGAAAGCGGTCGACAAGCGTTTGATCCGTGGTCGTTCAATCGAAGGTGTCGCAGCAGCATCTCTGTACGCAGCTTGCCGCCAATGTGGTGTACCACGTACACTCGATGAAATCGGACAAGCCTCGAGAACCGGGCGCAAGGAAATCGGACGTACCTACCGTTTCATGGTCCGAGAACTCAAGATGAAAATCATGCCAACAGGGCCTGAAGACTACATCTCCCGATTCTGTTCAGGCTTAGGCTTGGATGCTGAAGTGGAAGCAAAAGCCTACGAATTGATCAAGGCAGCTCAAGAAAAGGAATTGACGAGCGGCCGTGGACCAACAGGAATTGCAGCCTCGATCATCTACATCGCTTCCGTGCTCTGTGGCAAGCGCCGCACTCAACGAGAAGTCGCAGAAGTTGCAGGTGTCACAGAAGTGACCATCCGAAATCGATACAAGGAACTGATTCAGAACCTGAACATCGAACTCGATATTTGAGCAGTATGCACACCGCTCTAAACTGGAGGGTAGGGTATGAGTAAACCACGCAATAAATTGTCTGAAGTTACGTTTGAAGCGGTTGCCCGAGGGCTGACTGCAGCGCTTGAGCGTGGCACACAATCATGGCCATTGCCTGCACCTCCGATTTCCGATCCCGACTTCCCACCTCTCCCACCCAAGTCTCCTCAATCATTGATTGATCAGGCCACAGGACTGCTTCAGGTCGACCGAGGCATGTTTGAACGCAACCTCAACACGGTCGTCGACTTGATTGTCCCTCACCGGATGAACCTCAGCGACGACCCATACGAAGTCCATGAACGGTGGTTGAAAAAGCGCGTTCCGCAAGTTGCAGAACGCCTTCTGTTCGCCATCGCCACCGATTGGCTTTCTCAAGCCTTCGATCAGCAAGCACCCAACGTCGATCGCTGGTGGCTCGCTGTTGCTCTGGTCAACGGTCTTTCGACAGTGCCGAGAGGACAATCAGTTCACCAAGGCTACCACTTGGTGGAATCAATCGCCCTCGCTGAGCGCCCCGGTACCTGGCACACACAACCAGACACCGGCCCTCATCAAATGGAATGGAATCCCCATGCATTCCTCCCTCGCCAAGGTGGAGTTGTTGCACATGATGTTGGTGTTGAAGCCGCAGTGTGGCTGCTCACTCGATTGGAGAATGGTCCGCTTGAACGCCGCCTTCTGCTCATGGAGTGGACGCGCCTTCTGCTCCAACGTCCGAACCTCATCGAACCGCTTGGTATCGATCAAATTCTCATGCGTCGCGCCCTTGATCCGGAAGCAGAAGTTGCTTCCAGAGTGTGCCTCTGCCTGGCCAAGGCCATCGAGTATGACCGCGATGTCGGGCTTGCTCTTGCCCAACGCCTTCACACCAGAACCGAGATTTTGATTCGCCGAGGTATGGCAGATGTTCTCACCCGTTTGTTCCGAAGACTCACTTGGGATGCAGTGCCATTTTTGGATGCCATGCTCAAGGATGAAGACGAAGGCGTTCTTGCTGCAGCGAGTTCCACAGTGGGCGATTTGCGGTTCCTCGATGTTGAAAAGTGGGCTGATACGATGGCGGAATTATCCAAGCATCCACTGCCTGTTGTTCGTCGAAACCTCGTGCCTTTCCTGCGCGATTACCTCGAGCAATTCTCAGATGATCAACGTGGAATTCTCCCCATGCTTTGGGTTGACGGCGACGAAGTCGTTCGTTCCAGAATGCGTGAATTATTGATGCGAATGGAAGAGGTAGCACCCGATCATTTTGCAGCACGCTTAACCGATTTCATACGCCAAGGTTGCGACCTTGAATCTCTTTGGGCTCCTTTGGCGGTTCGTCGACCTGAACGATGTGAGGCTTGGCAGGCTTTCCTCAAAGGCGAAGGCGAGCAACCCAAGCTCCCAGAACGTCCGCCACCAGCGGAAAATATTCTTGACGGCGACATTGCTGCAAACGGACAAGTCGATCAGGAACTCGGTTTCTTAGATTGAACCTATTCTTCTTCGTGAATGCGAAAAGGGCCTTGAACAACAAGTCCGACATAGACGCCGTTCAACACCACCAGGCATCCAATCAGGGTCACCAGCAAGCCGGTTGGTTCAGGAAGATGAGCGTCGTATTCCAGCCAAGTGATGAGTTTGACTGCCAACAGGCAGGCAAGTCCGAACAACACGACATTGATCCAGCTCTGTTGAGGGTCCTTCCATCGATCCATCGTTGGTGCAACACCGTTGAGGTCGAAGGTGTACCTGAACCAGGCGAGGTACAAGCACACCAAACCGCACAAGCCGAACACGCCGCGGGAAAAAGAAGAGGAATCCCACGGGCCAGGCGGGGTAATGTCGGCAAAGCCCTGAGCGATGCCGAGCACACCAAGTGCGGCGAGCCAACGCCACGGGTGAGTTCGCTCCATGACCTGACGAGGGAGGGCCACGCTTGAAAGCCTGTGCCATCCACCGTGTTGCCATGGCGGCAATTCAAGACGCACTCTTGGTGGCTGGTGGTCTAGGCACTCGAATGCTTCCAACTAGCGCCTCTGTGCCGAAAGAAGCCCTGCCACTTGTTGATGTTCCAGCTCTGGTTCACCTCGCACGGGAAGCAAAGGCAGCAGGCGTTCAACGCTTGCACATTGTCACATCTCCGCGCAAGGACCTCTCGAACCTTCTTGCTGACCATACGTGGCTAAGCGACAAACGTCCAGACCTCGACTCCACCTTGCTGGCGCCTTTTGCCGATGTTGAAGTTCATATCCATGTGCAGAAACATCCGCTTGGTCTTGGGAATGCCATTCAAAGCGCGCTCCATGCGATCGACGGCCCCTTCCTCGTTTTATTGGGCGATAATTTACTGATCGATACGCATTCCACACTGGAAGACTTTGTCCCATCTCAAGCCAGCGCTGCGTTGGTGGCATCCTTCGAACACCATGGTCGCCCATGCGCTGCTCTTTTGCCAGTCGGGGCTGATGAAGTGTGCAACTATGGCGTCGTCCGCCTTGAAGACTCAAAAATAATGGAAATCGTTGAGAAACCAAAGGTTGGCGAAGCGCCTTCAAACCTCGTGTTGTGCGGTCGATACGTGTTCACTGCAGACACATCAGCCTTGTTGGAACTCTACGATGTCGAAACACACGGTGAATTACAATCGATCGCTCTCCAACAACATTGGATGGCCAATGGTGGCATGTACGGGGTTGAATTGGATGGTTACCAATGGTATGATTCCGGTAAACCTCTTCCTTGGCTGAAGGCACAAGTCGATCATGCACTGCGCCGCAGTGATATGGAACCAGAATTCCGCTCTTGGCTGATTGAACGTCTCACGAAGTGATCAACGCTGGCCAGGTTTCCAGAACGACAAAGGCGCTGGGTTCTCATTGTTCGCTTTTCGCAATGCCAAATGGTCCGCTCGTTCATTCCAGCGATGGCCTCTGTGGGCTCGAACATGCTCCCAAGACAACGGACGAAGGGAACTCACAGCGGTCCAGAGTTCCTGGACGTGGGCGACCAGTGCTCTGTTTGCTTTTGCTTTCCATGCTCCTGAGGCAAGGTTACCTGCGTATTGAGAATCGGCTCGGATGATTGCTTCATCACCACCACCTTCGGTGAGAAGCCATCGAAGTGCTTCGCCAATGGCGGTTAATTCGGCCGTGTTGTTTGAACCAACTTCAGCACCGATGTAGTTTGGTTGATCGCTTTGAGTGATGACGTGGCCAGCGAACTCTTCGACCAATGACCCGGTTCCTCGACCGAGTCCAGTGTCACCGGTGATCACGACGACGGCCCAAGCGGCCGGCGTATCGGCATCGACGTTTTGGTTGCCTAAGCATGATCCATCAACATAGATGGTCCACGGGGCAGAGGACAAGAGGTTCACTCGCCGATTTCAGCCTTGTAATCTGCCGCGCTCATCATTCCTGTGATCGCTTCTGGCGTGTCTAATTTCATTCGAATGATCCAGCCTTCGCCGTAGGGATCGGTGTTCATCAATTCAGGTGCGTCTTCCAAAGCATCGTTCACAGCGACAATCTTTCCAGCAAGTGGAGCGAAAATTGGCGATGCGGATTTGACAGATTCGACAATCGCAAATTCGTCCATTTCTTCCATGATTTCGTCTTCACCAGGCAGTTCGATGTAGACGATATCGGTGAGTGCATCTTGTGCGTGGTCGGTGATTCCGATGACAATTTCATCGCCTTCGACTCGCATCCATTCGTGTTCTTTCGTGTAATACAGTTCTTCAGGAATTAGACTCATTGCTTTCGACCCGATTGGTTGCACGTGGTCGCCTTAGATGAAGGCACCGCTTATGGTGGACTACAGAAACCATCAGAGGGCCAAGTTTCATTCTTCTTCGGACAATTCGTCTTCCAAGATGTTTGCTTCAAGCACAGCCCAGGCAGAACCAACGCTCGCATCTTTGATCGAAGTGTTGATGTCATCCTTTACTCGAACCGCGAGTTCACTCGGTGTTTCATCGGGGAAGGCTGCAGAAAGAGGCCCATTCCCCTTCGTTAGGCTTTGAGCAAGCCCGAGAAGAATCAAACCAAGCAAGGCGAAAATCCAACCGATGTTGAGGTCATTGACGGTCATACGCCCCTCCATTAGGCCAAAGCCTGCAACGAGCAACAAGCCGACGCCAGTTCCAAACAACAGCTTGGTTGCAGCATCGGATGGTTTAGCCATGATGTATGCACGGAGGGTTCACGGATGAAACCAGCGGCTTGCTGAGAATGAGTTGAATGAAAACCTCAGTAGGTTTCTCGCATCAACTTGTGAATCTTGTAAGGGAGCAAAGCTCGGTTGACCGGCGTCACTTCGAGGATTCGACCATCGTCACGCCGTCGAATGTCTTGCAGCAACGGGTGACGGCTCTTTTTGTGGAGGGTGAGCAAGGTAGGTTTGTCAATTTGGAGAGCGCTTCGTACAACGCTCACAAAGAGTTCACTTTCGACAGCAAACTTTCCAATTTCGTCGATCACGATGACTTCGCACTCATCTCGAGCGTACTCGATGGCAGGGATTGCAATGCGCTCCAATGCTTCGGTGTCAATGCCGTAACCAAGCACCCGGAGGCGTGAATCGATGTCTTTGTGAGCCATGATGGCTTCTTCCTTGGTGACAATGTTGATGACTTTGTAACCCATACGTTCGCTGCCTTCGAGGATCGGCATGGTTTGCATGCCCCCGATGATTGGTGCGTCGGTCAAACTTCCACGAACGCGAATTTCTCGCTCGCGCTCGTCGACAAGCATTTTGAGGACTTTTTCCATCACGGCAGATTTACCGCTGCGCGGCAAGCCGGTGATACCAATTTTTGGATGAACGCCCACAATATCACCTCAGTTAAACCCTGATGGTCGCACCAGTGGCTTGTCATAGATAAACCATGTTCTTCATGTTCTCTGTATAACGCGCTTATAAATCCGGAGAAAAGACTCCAGAAAGGGACGGATTAACGAATGAGGGGCAGTAATTCCGGAATTGTGTTGCCCAAATCAAGGGGTAACATTTCCAATTCGTAATTGTTGACGTTGTTATTAGCAGACCACGAACGAGCCCATTCATCGAGGTCTTCATCGTTCAATAATCGGCACATCCATTGGAGGGCGGTTTCCAACGAACCATGAATCGAGACAAGGCGTTCTTGAATATCAACGTGGAGTTCAATGTGGTTGACGCTGTTTCCGAGGACGCAACCAGCAGGGATCACTGCCCAGCGCAGACGTCGGTCTTGGTGAGCGTTGACAATTGCTTGGCATGCAAGACGAGGTCCGAACTTTGGATCAGCAGATCCGCACCACATTGCGAGTTGCCGCTCATTGGCTCGGGATGGAATATCTGTTCGGAACGCAGGGTGCCGGACAAACACGGCCCCGTCAGCGTCTTCGGAGAAGTGAACACCACGGATGAAAGGTCGAGAAGTTCGTCCCTTGACCCATGTTTCAATGCTCTTCGAATGTGCGGTTTGGTCGATTTCGCCAACACGAACACGAACGGTGTGGCCGTTGGTTGCCAGTGCATGCTGTTCGTCACCAAGGCGTGGGAGAAGCGCAAGGCGATCCAACACTGCGAGCGTCTGCTTTCGCTCCACTCGGTCCCTCGGCAAGCGTGGAATCGCCCAGGTATCCTTTGCCCATGCGACCCACCGTTCAGTGGTCATTTCGAACGCAGGTACACGGTTTGAGAGTCCATTTTGGTCGCGGCGCAAATCTGCGCGACTGATTGGTCCATGCATCAACAATTGCCCGACCGCTTCTTTGGCGGTGATGCCGAGGACAGCAACGCCTTGAGTCATTCCGGGGAAGAGGTGGTTTGCTTCTTCAATGGCCCAAATATCAGACCAGCCATGTTCCTCAACCAACAGGGTTCGCAGAGGGTGAGAGGATTGTTCCCGCAGGATGCTATCGGGGGCAATCAAGCGAAGTCGACCGCCCTTTTCGAGAATCTGGAGGCTTCGTTCAATGAATAAGCGGTAGAGGTTCACGTTTCCTCTCATGGTCGAGAAGCGAGGTTTCCCGTCATCGCTGAGGGCGCGCAGATGCTCACCCAATTCACGGCGAAGCTTACTTCCATCTTCCATGCCTCTAAACCGGTCCTTGATCCGGAGCCATGGAGGGTTGGTGACGACAAGTTGAGGTGCAACGTCCCAAGGCCACAGACCTTGGAGTGTGTCACCTTTTTGCACGGCTTGTTCGAGCAAGCGTTCTGCTTCTTTGCGGGGAAGGCAGCCAGGTTTGTCGGTTTTGAGACTGACCAACCCGAAGCGAATGCATTCGAGAAGCAAACGGCGACGTGTCGAAGCAACCACCAATTCATCGACATCCAAAAGTTGGAACGCTGTAAGCAACAAGCGTGTGTCTTTGATTCTGCGTTCTTCAGTGCTGTCTTCATGGTGTTCGGAATGGCGACGAATCAGGCGAGCATGGAAGATTCCGCCACCGCATGAAGTATCGGCGATGGGCAATGGAATGCCACTCAATGTGCGTCGGCCTTCTTGGACCCGCTTCAATTCAATTTCATCATCGATCTCAGTCTCTTGACTGTGTTGAGGGAGGTTCAACTTCTCAATGTGCTGACGGAAGCCAGGGGGAAGGTTGCTGAGGTGCATGGTCGAGGACTTCACCGGTGTTTTAGGGCGGGTGAGGCTCTCTAACAATTCTGAGGCAATGACTGCATCAGCCAAGCGGGGGGGTGTAGGATGGGCTCCACGAGGGGAGCGTCCATCAGTTTCAGCATCATGACGTGCGAGGAGGTGATCGAGAACATGACCGGGATCGGTCAACAAATTGGCTGGAAGGGTCGGCCAATCTTCGGGTAAAAGCGCCGCTATTGGTTGGTGAACACGAAGCGATTGCTCCCAGGCCTGAAGCCAGATTTCAATCTGTTCAGGACGGTTTTCAAGGCATCGGTCCAACCGAGCATACCAGCCACTTACTCCGCTTTGCACAACCCCACCCATCTTGGCCGGTTGGTCCAATTGTTTTGAATGTGACCCTTGGAAGAAGGGCCCAAAAAGGAGCAAATTAGCGGGTTAAATCAAACCAATTTGAGGTGCCCAAAACTTTGCTTATGCCATTCCCATCCTGCTTTGACCCACTCAAACAAAGCAGACAAGTCGGCTTTTTTAACACCAGCCGATTTCGCGATTTGCTTTAGAATCTTAATCTCCTCCGGATCGTATTCGCCATCGACGGCGGCCACAAGGATTGCATCGCGGAGGGCAGTTTTGAGCACGAGGGGTGAAAGTCGTTCCATCACCAAATTCAACTTTGGAGGATCTTCAAGCATGTTTCTCAAATCGACCCGCATTTCTGGATGCATCATGCACCGGCCCATGAGCGCTTCAATGATGGCCAGTTCTTCTTTGACCAAGGCACCGTCAGCCGATGCGACAATGATCATAATTTGTGCATACCCTTGCGCCTCATCGGGCGTGAAATCAACCGTGAGGTCGACGTACACCTTGGTTCACTCCGAGAGTGTGTTGAGCAGGTCGAAACCTTCCTGCATCCATAGGTTGCCCTTAACGGTCCAGTCAAGCAAGCGCTCAACTGAGTTTTCAGCCAACCCTAGGTGTTCGACAATCGTTTCCAACACAGCAAGCTCATCTTCATCGACCGTGCCATCTGCTGCGGCCATAAGTGTAGCATCTCGAAGTGCCAATCGGCCAGCTTCAGGCCCCAAGCCACTGAGGCATTCTTCCAACGAAGGGGGCGTCTTCAAAGCGGTTCGAATCATTTCACGCTGCTTTGGAGAAAGCAGAGCGGTACCGAGTCGTTGCTCGAACATTGCCATTTCATCGATGGTGAGTTCGTTATCAACCCGTGCCATAAACGCAAGAAGGCGTGCGTAAGCATAGCGTTCTTCACGAGGGAGTTTGTGAACTGTATCGGGGAGCATGAACCTTCGGTTGGCGACCTTACCTTAGAACCCAACGCCGTCGCGAGCCACAATCATGTTTGTTTCCGATTGCATCAACGCTTCGGACAAGCCTTCATCAGCAACAAGGTCCACCCTCGATTCATGTACCCAAGCCTCAACGTGCTCGGCCAACCTCTTGACGACTGCTCTTGTGACCCTATGACGGGGTGGTACCGAGATGGTAAATGCAACACCGATGAGCAAGACAGGGGCAGCCATACGGTGTGCTGCGTGGTCACGGAAGGTTTCCTTGAATTTGCAAGCAGCCAAGGTAATGATTTGGTCACACCAGCGCCTCAGAATGGATTTCCCGGTCTGAAACCTGGCGATTCATGGTGTGTTTGTGCCCGAACTTGGCTCGCTGCAGTCAACGCTGGCTCAGCATGTCCATTGGACCTCGAAGCGACGCATGAAGCAGCGCTGGAAGTTGTTTCTCTTGCACTGATGGAAACCCATGCAGTGTGATCACTCTTCTTCAATTTTGGAGTATCCAAAGACAAACCATCGCATGCTGGCCCATGTGAAAAGGCCCCAAATCACGATGTTGGCCAAAAACAGCAACCTGATGGGAACTTCTTCGAGCAACACCAGCATCCCATCGAACGTCAAGGTTGACCCCATCATCCCTACAGCATAGACCGAAAGGGCACCAAGGGCTGTTTTCTTGATGTTTCGCCGTCCATCGAAGGTAAAAATCCGGTGAACAAAATGAGCGAAAAAACTTGAGCAAACCCACGAAATCGACCAGAACAGTGTTTCGTTTGATTCAGCATAAAGTGGGCTGATTCGTAAGAGTTCCCAGATGACCCAGAAAAGAAAGGTGTTGAAACCTCCAGCAATTCCAAACCGCTGAAGTGTACCACGTGGCAAGACTTCGGCTATGCTTGGTTTGGACATGGACTCCCTCATCAATCGTCGTTGGTGACTACGTCACTCGGCTTTCCAGTTAGAATTCCTCTCAGAGCAGCGTTATCGGCCTGAAGGGCATCGAGGAGGTTGTACTTCACGCCGTGTTCTTCTGCCAAAACTCCCAGGGCCATGGTGTCCTTTGGCAAACATTTGCCACCAAAGCCACGGTTGAGTCCAAAGATCGGATCGAGGTGTGAAGGTCCAATTGGCTGAGTTTGCTCGGCTGTGATCATGTCTCGAATGGTGTACCAATCTTGGCCCATTGCTTCACAAAGGTCGTACATCTGGTTTGCAAAAATAACCTTCATGGCGTAAAATGTATTTTTGGTGTACTTGACCAATTCCGCTTGAGTCGGCGTTACATGGAACAAATTTTCTTTGCGAATCACGCCTGCCTGCCTGTGTTGTTCGAAGACCCGCTCGGCCACATCAGCATGATGCGTTCCACAGACGAGTAAATCTTGATTTGCAAAATCTTCCATTCTTTGCCGTTCAACAAGGAACTCAGGAGCGTAAGCAATCTTGAGATGAGGATAGCGCTGATGGTATTCTTCTGTTGTTCCGGGTATCACGCTGGATTTGATCACTGCGGTGAAACCCTCGGGCAGGGCGTCTAAAACACCCTCGACAATTCGGGTATCACATGCACCGGTTTCGGGGTGCGGTGGCGTTGGGACTGCGATGTAGGCGAAGTCGACATGATCGGTCACATCGCTCAATTCAGTTCCTCGGGCAGGGTCGTGAACAAACAGTTCATGCGCATGGGAAAAGCATTCTTCGATGGCCCCCCCCACCATCCCGGCTCCAATGATTCCGACCTTCATCGAGTTAAGCGAGGGGTTGGTTGGCTTTGTTAGTTGCCGTGATTAGGTTCTGAAAGGGCGTGGATTCAACTTTCCTTCCTTCGCCATCACAGATGCTTGCAAGAGCGAATCTGGTGTGCCGCAATCGACCCATGTTTCCTCACCGACCGTAAGCAACCTTGCCGCTCCGTTCTGGACATAGGCGCTTGTCACATCGGAAATAGAGAACGTCTCCCCTTTTGCCGCCACACCAGCATCGACATGGGACCAGAAATGCTCATCGAACAGGTAAATACCACCTATGGCAAGGTTTGAAGGTGGTTTTTCTGGCTTTTCGACCACATCGATCACGTTTCCTTTCTCATCGAGGACGGCGACGCCAAACGCCTCGGGGTTGTTCTCGTTACGAGCCAAGAGCACACACCCAGGTGCTTCTTTTGCCTGATAAAAGCGCGCAACTTCTGCTTCGAGTTCCATGGTTGTGATGTTGTCTGAAAAGTAGACGAGGAGCCTGCAATCTTCATTGTAGACCCTTGCTAAGTTCAGTGCGTCAGCAACGCCCGTCGGTTCTTCTTCGAGAACATAATGGATTCGTTCATCAGGAAAACCAGCTCCAACATGTTTCGTGATTTGACCGATGAATTGGTTTGAAACGATGGTGATGTCTTTGATGCCTGCACGGCGGATGGTGCCGAGGGCGTAATCGATGACGGGCCGTTCATGGAGCGGCAAGAGCGTCTTTTGGGTGTATTTGGTGAAGGGATAGAGGTGACTGCCATGGCCGCCAGCAAGCAAAATCGCTTTGACCTTCATGATTTGTGGGGTGGCGTCATTCCTTTTGGCCTTGTCCCATTAGTTCGTCCAATGCCCCGTCCTTTGCATTTTTTTCCAACCAATCGGTGCGGACCAAATCTCCAAGACGTTCCACACCAGCCTCAATGAGGTCCAGATCCGCTTCCTCAGCCGCCTTCCAGCGTTCATTTGCGACCACTTCATACTGTGCGTTTGCTTCACCGACCAAGTGTTCTGATCGGCTCAATTCACCTTCTAAACCATCGTAGATGCCCTCTGATTCCTTTACATCTCGACGTGGTGCAATGCCACCATCAGCGTTCACCTCCACGCCCCCAGTGAATCCTTTTTCGTCATGACCACGGATGCTTCCGGTGTTTTTCTTGACTTGAACTTCATCAAACCGCCCTGTTTCAGCAGCCAGGGTTAACCGCTGACGAAAGTCTGCAGTCTCAAACAGATCAGGATCGACTTCGAGCAACCTGAGCAAGGCCTCTTCTCGACTTAGCGCTCGAGCATTCTGATTCATTCGAACCAGCATGACCGCCGAAAAAAGCACAAGGAAACCACCGCTGACACGAAGTGAGTCGAAGCCCAGATACAGTGCTCCTGCGACCCCAAGCCCCCCCATCGCCAACACGACCACGATGAGGCGAGTCACGTTGCCCTGCCGAACTTCGTCTGATTCGACGAATTCGAGGTATTGGGCAGCGTCAGTTTGCATTCCTCATCACATCACGAAAGAATTTTCTCAGCCTTGTGACGAAGGGCATCGTCTGTTTGGTCATCATCCGACCAACCGAGTATTTTGAGTGCTTCAAGGCGGCTTGCCTGAATGCTGTTGGACATTCGTTCAAAGGCAAATTGAATCAATAAGAGAAACACTAGCACCGCAGCTATACCAAATTGCCATTGTGTGAACCAGGCAATAGCAACTGAAAGAACGATTGCTTGAACGCCTGCCATCCATAACCGACGTTGAATTCGAGCACCAGAGTCAAGGCTGTCGATCAGCCGTTGAGCGCCTTCCTTCTTTGTCGCCATGGTGCCTCCAGTTTGTTTTCATTGGTCAATATGTCGGAATCAGTCAAACAAATCAGTCAGCACTGCAGCGTTGAATTGTTCAGTTGCTTGCCGGCTCAACATCTGCTGAGCCAGGTTGGAAGCGGGGGCGTCTTGAACGAGGACACTGTCCTGAAGCATCAATTTCTGCCTGGGCTCCATGGCTAATTTACGCACCACGTCAGTAAGGGTTTGCTGAATCCGAGAGGTCTGTTCTGATTGCATTACAAGCAACCGCTCAAGACTGTCAAGCAACGCTACGTTGCGGTCACTGCGGTCTTCGATGGCTTTCGATTGGGCCTTCATCGCCATTTCCTGGCGATTCAACAATTCTCGAGCAGCGGGGCTCCCCACGGCGTCGCGCCGGTTGATTTCTTCAATCGCTTCATGCAATTCTAGGTTTGTCTTTTGGAGGTGAAACTGCAATTCGTCGATGTGCAGTGTTGATCGTTGAAGGTGTTGCTTTAACCCTCGACTTTGATCCATTAAACGATGTTGCCTCGCTCGGTGTTGAGCGGATTCAATCAAGAATGCTGTAGCAACAGCGCCCCCAAGCGCAAGTTCCTGATCCATTCGTAATTCCATTAAAAAGATCCATGCTAACATTCCGAACACAAGTGAGCGTACGATTCCCATAGTGAAACATAGGTTGGCACGGTATAACCAATTGTTGCTCGGGGGCCCTTGGGGCCCACATATTCCCTCTGTAAAACTTCAAGCTGATGGGACAAAACAATCATCATCAATCTCGAGCAATGACCCGATTGTAAGGAGATGGTCGATCGCTTCGTCGATTTCTTCAGTGGAGACACCGTGTTCCTTCATGCCCTTGAACATCACATCGAGGGTGGCGTATGGTTCGCCTTTGCCCATTTCCGTTTCAACGACCACGAGCAACATCTGACAGGCCACTGCAAGCAATGGGTCATCGCCCTCATCGTCGGGGAGGAGATCGAGGAAGGTCGCTGCAGGATGCATCGATTGATCAATCTGGCTTTGGGGTAAGGTTTCGGAAATAGGTTCGGCAGCGCGTGAGCCTAAGCGCTTCAACCCATCAACGATGTTGAGGTTGAAACAATCGAAAATATTGCGCTGCAATGGATCCAGTGCCTCATCCGCTTCTGGTTCGAGTCTGCGAGCGATGCTTTCCAAGCGGTGCAACCGTTGTTCCACAGCCATTCGTTCCCTTGCGAGGTCGAGGGAAACAAGGTCCAATGCCATTTTGGATTGTTCGACGAGCCAAGACTCCAGCCTCCAATTTGGGTCGACGCTTTGCATCATCTCTGCAAGTTTTTGCACCTCAAGCGGCAATGAATCCAGACGAATATGGCCTTCCGACACCTCGTTTTGCTTGTCGCTCATGTTCTCTACTCTCCCCCATGACAGCCTATGAAGCCTTTCTCACTCAACCGACCATCGTTTCCATTCTGCAACCGGTTCACTGCGTTCATGCTTGCTCGAAGAAGAACTTCCACTGGACACAAACCTCTGTGCTTTGCCAAATGCAAAGCAAGCCCCTTGTTCTCTAAAAGTGACGCCATAAATCCGAAGGGGTCGCGTTCATGTAGGGGTTGCCCTTGGCGGAAAGCATGGGAAATTATCGGATTGGAGTTCTTCCCGGAGACGGCACTGGTCGCGAAGTTGCGCTTGAGGCTCAACGTATTCTCGACGCCATTGAGGCCAACACCAACCATGGTTTTGAACAAACCGTCATTCAATGCGGTGGCCAACATTACCTCGAAACCGGTGAAGAATGGGCCGAAGGCTCCTTTGAATTCTGCCGCGATGAAGCCGATGCGATTTACCTCGGCGCAATTGGTTACCCCGGGGCTCTTTTGCCCAACGGCGACCTCGCCGGCGGATCGGTGATTCTTGGAATGCGAAGCGGCTTAGATCTCTATGCCAACCTCCGCCCAATCAAACTCTACGAAGGTGTCCCGCACAAGGTGCACGGCCGCTTCACTCAGATTTGGGAACCGGGCATGGTCGACATGACGGTGCTCCGAGAAAACACAGAAGGTCTGTACCATTCCTTGCTACGACGCAGTGCAGATCGCGCCCAAGGGCGAGAACCTTACGAACCTCCATCCATGGAATTCCCAGGATTGAAGGGCGAAGTTGCTTACGACCCCCGTCCGATTTCAGAACACGGCAGTGAACGCTTGATTCGAATGGGCTTTGAAATCGCAGAGACACGAAACGGTGCACCAGTTGATGGTGTGAAGCGCGTTTCATGCATCGACAAATCCAATGTCACTCGCGGCTGTCAACTGTTCCGCCGAACCTTCGATAAGGTCGCCGACCAGTACCCAGGAACCGAGAAGGATTACGGCTACATCGACGCTTTCATGCAGTGGCTCACCCGCTCACCAGAATCCTACGACGTCGTCGTTACTTCGAACATGTTCGGCGACATCGCAACCGATTTGGGCGCTGTTCTGCAGGGAGGAATGGGTATGGCCGCTTCAGGAAACATTGGCGATCACCACGCTTTCTTCGAACCCGTCCACGGATCTGCTCCAAAGTACGCTGGCATGAACAAGGTCAACCCGATTGCAACGATCAACTCCATCCAGCTGATGATGGATTGGTTGGGTCGCAGAAATGGTGAGGACGAACTCATTCAAATCGGCCGCCTAATCGATGAAAGCGTTGGCGACCATCTTCGTGAAGGCAAAGGCCTCACCTACGATCTTGGTGGCGATGCTTCGTGTTCCGCAGTTGGCCAAAGCATCTCTTCTCGTTTGGTCGCCAAACTCAGTGAAGAATTCTGATTTCAGAACCGACACATCGGCCAACAGGGCTTTGTTTCAAACCTCAGGTGTGCCAAATTTAGTCGATATATGGCGCAATGCGTCGGTTAAAACCGCTTCATTATCATAGGCCAGTCCACCATTGTCATGAGTGGGTTGTGAAAGAAGTTCCAACATGTTCGTGACCACTCTGGTCAGTTCATCCACGATGGTGATGTTGCCCATTTTTGCTGAACGTGAAAGAGGATTGAGGTCGATGACAATCACGGTCTTTCCCATCGACACCAAGGCTTCGCATCGATCGCCGTCTTCCAAAGGAACCATGATGACATCCGAGTCGAGGATTCCTTCTTTGGTGCAGTTTGCGCGCGGCCCTTCCAAACCAGGGATTTTGGCGTTTGGTTTGGCTCCGAGGATTTTGACATCGATGCCCTCTGATGATCTGATGGCTTCGAGGTGGCTCAATAAGGCCTCCATCCGTTCGGGGGTACGGTAGAAAATATTGATTTCAACTGGGCATTCCAGCACTGCAGCGAGTTGAAGCATTTCCTTTCCAGCCAGAGCAACCACGTTTCCATTCAGGCTCAACACGGGATGAGATGCCCCTTTTAGGGCTGTGAGTGCTTCCTTTGTCGCATGCAAAGCACTTGGAATCGTTTGTTCGCCAAGCAGGTAATCGTATGCTTCACCGCGACCGTGGGCGATCATCGCACTTCCAGCGAGCATCCCCTTTTTTTCAGCTTCTTCCAACCGATGCCGGAGCAAGAGCGACTGGTACCGCGGGTGGCTCGGGTCTGCAGCAATTTCATCCATTGAAGCACCCCGATTAAGCGCTGGTGATCAACATCGAAACATCCAGTGGAGGGACGCCTCTGTTGATGGCACTGGTTGACAACACATCCAAACCGCATTCATGCCAGAGTTCGAGATGTTCGAATTCGATGCCACCACTCGCTTCCAGCACGACATGTTCGCGCAGTCCCATTTCGGTGAGTTCCGCTGCAACTTCCTGGCAACGCTCAGGTCCAAAATTATCGAGCATCACAACGAGTTTCTTGACGCCCTCTTCGCGTCGTTGAGCCCACACAGCAGCCGCAATGACCGCTTCCTTGTTCTCTCTAACTTCGATTTCGAGGAACGCTCCGGAGGTTGAAACATCAACTTCTTGTAAAAATTGAGCGATTCGGTTTGAATGCCCATCGATGTCTTGGAGCATTGAAGCAAGGTCGTTTTCTTTGATCATCAGTGCGTCGTTTTTTTGCAAACGGTGGGTTAAACCACCGCCAAGGTGCACTGCCCATTTATCCATCAAACCCCAGATGGTTTTGCGAGTGCATGCAATTTGACCAGGAGCGATGGCCGACCAGCGCTTTGCTTCTGTGGCAATGCCGGAGAGTTGACCAAGAACGTTGAGGATGCTCCGTTCCATTGCCAACAATGTGTCGCGATCACCAGAAAGCGATGCGATTTCATCGTCTTTTACAACCTTCTTTCCATCGCTGGCCTGCCAGGAGATTTTCAGAGAAGGCGCCCAAATTTGCAACATGTGATCGATGGCAGCGGTTCCAACAACGATGCCATCAGCGCGAGCAACAATCGTTGCTTCCACGGCGTCGTTTCCGCCCATGAACGGCATATCGATACCGTCGTCAGCAAGCACAGCACCGACCCACCGGTCGAAACTCGCTTGAAGCATTCGCGTGGGGCCGTCTTCAGCAGACCACAGGAGGTGGCCACGGTCGTGTGGAGGTCGCCGTGCATCTGCCATGGACGGCCGTAGGGGTTCATCGACTTGAAACCAAGTGCTGGAGATAAAATCAGTTTCCGAAGCAGTACAAGTTTTGATAAGCCAAAAGGGAAGGAAGGGTCTATGGACGCAGGAGGGAATTCATCACTTGCTCCTTTGCAACTGCAAGAACGTGTGGTCGCCAGCACTTCCATCCATATTTTTGGGGCAGGGTTGAATCAAGAGCGCCCTGCACATCAAGCCGTCAAGGAAGTGTCGCAGCGCGGTTGGGCTTGCAGCCCGATCCATCCAAACGATGCCGGCGCGACGGTGGCAGGTTTCCCAATCCGCCCTTCCCTCGACGAAGGGCTGGTCCCCGAAATCGTTGTGCTCTTTTTGGCCCCTGAACGGGCAAGAGCTGTGGTCCGCGACTTGATCATGCGGCTCGATCATCAACACTTCCCTCTGGTCTGGTTTCAGCGCGGTGCCGAAGACCCTCCTTCAATCGAGGCGCTTCAATCGATGGGTGCTGCTTTCGTTACCAACGATTGCATTGTCGAATACACAAACCGCTGTGACCTTCGATGTGCATCTTCATCTCTCCCTCAGATGTTCTGTCTGCAAACCGCCTCCGAGGATGGGGACGGGTGTTCCGTATGGACCGTCCATTCCACTTCAGACGCCGTGTTGGCCAAACCGACATATGCCCTTGAGTGGGTCGGAACATTGGATGATTTAGAACATTCAAAGCACACCATCCCGCGATACATCCGATCCCTACAAACAACAAACGAATCTCTTGCTGCATTGGCACAGAGGTTGACGCAATCCGAGGAGACGGCATGATTCTCTATCGGCAGCGAACGAGGCAGGGGTAGCATTATGACGGTACGGGCGGAGCAGAAATCAATGCGTGTCAAAGGGATGTGCCTCATGTTGCTTTGCTCCATGCTGATGCCCATGATTGGAACCGCTCTGGCAACACCACTCGAATCCGTTGAGCAAGGAGCCCCCCTCTCGTCATCAGAGCATCATCCAATCATCGATGGCTATTCAGCCACCATTCGCGCTTCAATTGCCTTCCACAGTGACCTCGGACAGTACGATGATGACGATATGGCCACAGTTGAGAAGTGGGTCGTCTTTTCCAATCAAGCGATTGGCCAACCGGCCGAACACCTTGACGGCGCTCGCATTGTGGATTTGATGCCCAGTGAAGCATTTGAAACACTCCATGAATGGCAGACATCAGGGGTCATCGAAGCGGCTTACCCTCTTGTAGAACGGTCAATGGAGCCAAGATGGACCCCGAACGATCCCAAATTCGACGAACAATGGCATCTTGTCAACACCGGTCAAACCGGTGGCATCAGCGGCGAAGATGTCAACATCACAGGCGCATGGAACAGCTACAAGGGCGCAGGGGTTGTCATAGGCATTGTTGACGACGGACTCGACTGGAACCATCCAGATATCTTCACAGATTATGATTCCAGCCTCGATTATGATTTTTGCAACGACGACGATGATCCCACGCCCACTTCGGGCAACGCTCACGGCACCGCTGCTGGCGGCGTAGCCGCCGCAACTGGCAACAATGGCGTTGGTGTAACCGGCGCTGCACCAGAAGCAACCCTTGTCGGGCTCCAACTCATCTCATGCAGCACCACAGACGTCCGTGAGGGCAATACCTTGGGCCATGAGCAACAAGACATTGATATTTATTCGAATTCGTGGGGCCCCAGTGATAATGGAATGACTCTTGAGGGGCCTGGTCCGTTGATGCTTGCAGCTCTTGAAGCAGGCGCGCTTCAAGGGAGAAATGGTCTGGGTAACATCATTACATGGGCAGCAGGAAACGGACTTGACGACGATGACAATTCGAATAAGGACGGCTATGCGAACTTGCGGTACACCATTGCAGTTACCGCTGTGGATCACAAGGGCCAGCAATCATACTACGCTGAACCGGGCGCAAATGTGCTTGTCGCATCGCCCTCAAACGGCGACGGGGAGAGCATCACCACCACTGACATCGAAGGATCAGGCGGTTACAGCAGCACCGACTACACCAGCACATTTGGCGGCACCTCCTCTGCAACACCGCTCGTATCAGGCATCATCGCCTTGATGCTCGAAGCAAATGCGAACCTCACATGGCGAGATGTCCAACACATTCTGGTCGAAACTTCCAAACAAAACGATCCAACTGACACTTCCTGGGCCACCAATGGAGCAGGCCACCTCGTGAGCCACAAGTACGGCTACGGCGTGATTGACGCTGGAGCAGCGGTCGCAGCGGCGGTCAATTGGGAAACCGCCGATGAAGAAATATCACTTTCTTCGGGGACCATTCAGACCGATCTCGATATTCCTGACCGGGACGAGGGGTACATCGAGGTCAACACAACAGTGACAGAAGCGATTCAAATCGAAAACCTGGATGTCATCGTCGACATCCCGCATTCATTCCGTGGTGATCTGGCGCTCACGCTGACAAGCCCATCGGGTCACCAAAGCATTCTTTCTGAAAGACACGATGACGAAAACAGCGACTACAACAATTGGCGCTTTGGCTCCGTTCAACACTGGGGCGAAGACAGCCGAGGCGTGTGGACCTTATCGGTTGAAGATCAAGGCTATGGCGACACGGGGATCCTCGAAGAATGGGAACTGATTCTCCACGGGACACAATTGAACCTCGATTCAGACGGCGACAACCTCAGCGACGCCAATGAAACAGATGTCTACGGCACCGACCCCTACGACATTGACACGGACGATGATGAACTGAACGACGGCCTTGAGGTGCTCGTGTATGGGACAGACCCCCTCTCGGAAGACACCGATATGGACGGTCTTGACGACGGCACAGAAGTGCTCGTGAACGGGACAGACCCCCTTGACAACGACACGGACGACGACCTTCTTTCTGATGGCGATGAAGTGTACATCTATGGCACGAACCCGCTTGTTTTCGACGCTGACGGCGACTCCGATGGGTTCTATTGGTTCCAAGATTGCAACGATTCAAACCCAGATGTCTATCCGAATGCTCTCGAGGTGTTGAATGGCATCGATGACGACTGTAACGGCTCTTGGGACGAAGGTTTCAACCTCACAGATGCCGATTCAGATGGCCTGTATGATTTTGAAGAGTACCATGGCTATGGCACGGATTGGCAAAACAGTGACACCGATGGCGACGGTCTTGAAGACGGTGCAGAAGTGGTAATTTACACGACTGACCCACTTGTCAAAGACAACGATTCGGACATGGACGGGTATTATTGGTTCGAAGACTGCGACGATACCAACGCTTCGATCAACCCCGGCATCGATGAAACATTGGATGGCTTGGACAACAACTGCAACGGAGAAATCGATGAAGACTTCCTCGATACAGACTCGGATTTTGACGGGCTGTTGGATATGGAAGAATACCTGACACACGGCACCGATCCGTTTGATCCAGACACCGACGGTGACGGCTTACTTGACGGAATCGAACTGCTCGCAACCAACACAGATCCATTGTACCCTGACCTCGACCGCGACGGCGACAGTTACCGCTGGTTCAACGACTGCGACGACAACAACAGCCTGATTTCACCGAGCGCAACAGAACGCTGGAACGGCATAGATGACGACTGCGATAACCAGATTGACGAAGACATCGACCGCTCCGCTTACATTTCGGCTTCACCTCAATTTAGAAGCCTTACATTGAACGCTACCAACGACACCCTCCAACTCTCGCTTTCGATTTCCCTTGATAATCAAAGCCTCGATAGGATCGATCCGACCATTCAGTGGTACAGGAACAACACGTTGATTGGGACAGGGCTCACCTTCGAAGAACAAGCCTTTGACTGTACGTTCCCGGCTTCGGAGTTTGGACGATACCTCTGCGACACCAACGGCACGGTTGGTCCAGAGTTCATCACCGCCACACTCATCGATGAGCGTGGACAAATCAGCGTCAGGTGGTCCATCACATACCTCGTTTGGAACCCTCCACCACCAGTGGAGCCTCCGGTGATTGAGGAAGATCAATCCAACGCCACAGAGGTGAGCGATTTGATTTCAACGCTCACTTCCAATACGCTGTTAGTGTTTTCAGGCGTGGTTTTTGTCATAGCATTGCTAGCGTTCATAGGAACGCGTAACTCCGGACCGAAGCAACCCAAAAAGAGCGCCTTCTCATCCCAGCCAACAGCCTACAGTCCCCCCCAATATGCAAACGTACCATCTGCACCTGATTTGTCAAATGCAGGAGCGCCCCCAGCGCCGGATTACAATCAAGACCGCTGGGGTTGAACTTCACTGAGGGGATTGGATAAGACTCCATCCAAGCAGCCGGCCTTCATGTGCATCTGTGATTAAGTTCAGCTGGTTGCTCCAGCCATCGTTTCCATCCCATGTTCGTGACATGTCGATTGAAACAGCTCCGTCAGCATCGCTGGCAAGGTTGCTCAAGATCGAATTGATGTCACCACCTGGTACAACTACCAAGTAACCAACTTGGACGTCATTTTGGTAGGCTCCGTTTGCAGTAAAGAAGAGACCATCGCCACTTAGTTGGTCGAACAGAACATCATTGGCAAGGCGTTGTTCCATGCTAGAAATATTCATTGTTTCAGGGATTGCTTCTCTGTTGAAAGCAACGCTGTCATCAAAGACGCCCTTTTCTGTGAACTCACATGTGCTTTCACTCGGTGTTCCAGTGAGGTTGAACTTGACCCATCCAGCGCTTTCATCAGGGGCGACCCAGGACATGTTCCATTGGCTCCCTTGTTCGGGGTTTTTGGTCGTGGCTCGCCAAATGTATCCATTGTCATCAAGGGCGTTCGCAGCGCCACTTGCCGCTCCCTGGAAATGATCAAAGCACTGGATTGCTTGTTCGAAGGTGTGGGTTCGCATCTCACTTCCATCTGGCATGTGAAGGTCATTTGAACCCCATGCGACAAGTTCGGAATCATCGATTTGCAGTTGATTGGCCTGAGGCCTCGAAGTGTAGGAACGGCCGAGGTCCAACTGCTTTTGTCCCCGAGTGATGGAGGTTCTTTCGAAGACATGATGCAGTTCGAGTTCCCCTTCAGGAAGGACCAAATCATTGAGAATTTGCGAGGTTGCTGAGCAATCTTGTTGATTTGATTGTGAACTTGAGATGACCACATCGACCTTTTGTTTTGCAGCCCAGGGGTTGCCTTCCTCGATCCAGAGTTCCATGGTTGCAGAGCCGAGGCAGTAAGTTCGGATGTCTTGATGGGTTGCGACAACTTTCCACGCGGGGGTGTTGGAAAATTCATCGATGCCAATGACGCGCCATTCCCATCCATTGCCGCTCCCAGTTGCTCCGGCCTCAATCATGCTGTTGCCGAGTAAATCTTCAACTTCGATCGGTTGCAACATCATGGCAAAACCCGGTGCGAGTGATTCCAATCCACCGAGCAGGCCACCAACGCCGTAACTCACCGTCGTGCCCCGGTATTGTCCAATTGGTTCAGGCAAATCCACTTCCCAATCTGCATGGGTTGAAAGTGAGGCTTGTTCCCTTAATTCGGTGTATTGCTTCGTGACAATAGACGCACTGCCGTCAGCGCGAATGAAGGTCGAAGAACATCCATTGAAGGCGTTTGTTAAATGGCGTTGAACGGTGAAACTGTCGAGGGTATTGCTGTTGACGCTTTCCACAGCCAACCATTGACCGCCCATGCCGCCCTTGGCGTTCACGGCACCTAAACGGTCCAACGAACCTTCTGCAAACAGCTGACTGCTGCCGCCTTCGGTGATTGAAAGGGCTCCATCGCCCTCAAACAACAACGAAATTTTACAAATTTCATCGTCGGTATCGAGTTGTTCGAGTGCTAATTCAACAAACCCCTCGGTCGCCAAGAAAGTTCCATCTTTGACCGTGTAGCGCATGTCGTCACCGTAGCGCAATTGGTCGGCAGTGAATGGGTCAAGTTGGTTGTTGATGAAGTAATATCCACCAGCACCCAAGATGATGATGGCCATCAGTGCGGCAGCGACCTGTGGGCGTTTGACGATTTCAACCAAGGTTGCTGGTTTCGCATTTTTGGCCGAAGCCTTGGGCGTTGACACAACCTTTGTCTTGACCACGTCGGGAACCAAATCTGCATCGAGGATTTCTGCCTCAAGAACGCCATCATCCTCTTCTTCAGGTGTTGGGGCTTCCTCGAGCTCTTCTACCGGTTCAACTTCGGGCGTGAGGGTGTCCTCATCTTCCATTGAGAGAACAACTTCTTTCTCCGCTTTTTTGGCAGGTGCCACAGTTTTGATTTCTTTGAGGCCGACTTCGCCACGGGACAAGCCAGATTCCAGCAACCGATCGACCAATAGACTCTTTTTTCCAGAGGCTGACAAATCGTTAATGATGCACAGGGCCTTCAGTTTCGCAACCGTCAAGGTCGATGTGACATCATCGCTCATGCTTGAACCCCAGCCATAGCGTGACGCCTATCCCTTTCAAGGGTGGCGCTCGATGAGCATCCTCAAAGTACGGTTTCTGTACCGCGAACATGGGGCGTTCATTCTTCATGCGGGGCGTAACTTCCATCTTCATTTTGAACATAGACGGTCTGTTCATACGATCCATCTGCTAATTTAGCAAAGAAGAAACCATTCTCAGTCGGCTCATAGGTCACGCCAGTTTCACCAACCGGGTCAACAGACACTGGTTGCTCCACGGCTGTTTCCTCCACGGCTGTTTCTTCCACCTTGTGTTCTTCTGGTGGTGAGGACGGCGTTGCTGCTTCAGGGGGGCCACTTGGGCCTGATGCCCCTGGTGGGCCAGAGGGGCCAGAAGCACCTGGAGGTCCTGCTGGGCCAGCGGTAATTCGCTCGTTTGAAATCGATGCAAGCACCTTGGTTTCAGTGGTTTCAAGATCGCCTTCAAGAAGTTCCTTGACGGATCCACCGTGCCTTTGCGCTCCAATGAAGGCAAAAGCAGAGAGGCCTAGGCAAATGAGGCCAAGGACTCCGGCAATGACTTGGTTTGGATAGACGGCGCCTTCGATGGCCATGCTCGTGCGGCTGTCTCCAATGTTAGCACCATTGCTATCGACGAATTGAACGATGACGCAATAGTGGCCAGGATCCAGTTTGAAATCAAACGTGTATTCTCCACCCGCCACAGGTGTTTCTTCATGCAATTCGTATTGGTAACTGTGGTCTGCTCCACCTCGGGCAAGTTCAGTCTGGGTGCCCAAGTTCTGTGCGCAGTCTTTCTCTTCTAAGGCATAGGCTGCAAGATGAACATCGAGCGCCGCCGGTGGATTTTGCACCTTTGCGTCGACCGTCAATGGGACATCCATGAAGTCTTCACCTGGCAAGGAAGGCCCCCAGACAAGGCCGATGTCTTTCTCAGCCGAGTTTGTAAATCCATCATAGTTCTCATCAAATGACATTGGGAATAAAGCAAAGCCAAACATCAAAACAGCGATGCCCAGCCATAAAAAAACATTCCAACGTGACTGTTTCAAAGCCTCTTGGCGCTGTTCAAGGGTCATCGCTTCCGCTTGCACATCTTGGTCTACGTCAACAGCGGGCTCGGCCGCAGGGACCTCGACCTGTTCTTCTGACATGAATCGCCCTGTTCCGGGCGAGCACTTGAAAGGCGCGTTCCTTCGTCGGCCGGATATGAGCATGGGTGACGGAGGTCATGACGCCAACGAAGCGTCAGATTCCGGACTCAGGCTGGCGATACTTTCCCGAGGGCCGCGATTGTACAGCACCCGGCGCTTGGTTGAGGAAGCTCGAAAGCGTGGACTGGACCCCTATGTTGCGGACCCGATGAAGTTCTCGTTGTTTGTAGCCGATGGTCGAATTGATGTGTTGCACAACGGTGAACCGTTCAATTTCGACGCCGTCATTCCCCGCATTGGCCACTCGATCACCAAACACGGTGTTGCTGTTTTGCGCCACCTTGAGCAGTTGGGCATTTGGACGGCGAACAGCGGTGGCGGTATTCTACAGAGCCGCGATAAATTGCACGCATCACAAATTCTAGCACGGAACCGACTCCCTGTCCCAAGAACAACCTATATTCGGGACATCATCGATGTTGAAACAGCTGTTGATTTCGTTGGTGGGCTTCCCGTTGTCATCAAGGTCACACAAGGCACACAGGGGCAAGGCGTGTTCTTGCGCCATACACTACGAGAGGCGATCAACCTCGTGCAAGGGCTGCTGCTTACCGGGCGTTCTGTGCTTGTCCAAGAGTACATTGCAGAATCCCATGGCAAAGATGTGCGAGCCTTGGTTGTCGGTGATCGCGTTGTTGCAAGCATGCGCCGCAAAGCACGTGGCCGGGAATTCCGTTCGAATTATCACTTGAATGGGACGGTCGAGAAGGTGGATTTAGCTCCCGATTTTGTCGAAGCAGCGTGCCGAGCAGCCCGTGTTCTCGGCCTCCATATTGCTGGTGTCGATCTGCTTGAATCAGAGGATGGACCGCTGGTGCTTGAGGTCAATTCCTCCCCAGGTCTCGAGGGCATTGAGAAAGCCAGTGGCGTCAACGTCGCCGGCGCAATCATCGATTATGTGATGAGCGAAACTGAATTTTCAGAAGTGGACCTCGACCAATTATTACGAACCGTTCCCGGTGCAGGCGTTCTCTCACTTCAAATTCGAAACCATCCAAACGTGGTCGGGAAACCGCTTGCAAGTTTGTTCAACTCAGAAGCCGAAATACCCGTCTTTGCCCTGTCAAGAGATAACAGCTTGATTTGGAACCCTCCGAATGAAATACAGTTGCGCTGGGATGACATACTGGTTTGCTATGGTGAACTCACAAAACTGAGAGCATCGCTTCGTCAAGCGATCCTCGATGTTTCATCCGATGCACTCAGCATTGACGGGCGCGAAGAGACCAACGCTTGACTCGGCGAAATTGAATCACTATCAAGGCGCTTTTGGCAACCGCAACATCGCGCGGTGGTTTGATATGGGACCATACGTTACTGAAATCGCTCTTCGGAGCACGGGATGCACGCTCGCTTCGGCGAGAGGCGGTGAACGCCAATGGAAAAGCGGAGAACAGAACTGCGGCAACGCAAGGCACTGAGACCAAGCCAATCCAGGCTTGACGCGTCCAGCGTTGATCTCCCTCCTCGTTTGGTTCATCTCGCTGATCTTCCATGGGTGACATGTTACCGTCAAGCCCTGCGTGCTGAAAATAAATCCAAAAACACTCAGAAGTCCTACGCAAGTGGTTTGCGTGCTCTGGTTGAAACCACGCTCCCTGGTGAGCAGGTCCTCGATCAAACGGCTTACGACACCATGAGCGTTACAGAATTGGCTGACCGCATGGAACCGCTGAATGGGCGCCTTGACCGTTGGACCTTCTCCCTTTCCGAACTCAGACCGACGACCTACAATGCTCGCCTCGCAGCAGCAAGGCACCTGCTCAAATGGCTTGGCCATCGCTGGCCAGATCATCTCGTTCGAGCTCGAACGGGTCGCCGTCTTCCTCGAACGCTCACTCGCCGAGAGATGTCGATGGTCCTCGAAGCCTCTGCTATCAGTGAAAACCCGGTTGCTTCGATCGTCGTCACAATGATGCTCGATACGGGCCTTCGTGTCAGTGAAGTGTGCAACCTCGACATCAACGACATCGATCTTGAAGATGGTTCAGCAAGGGTGTTTGGGGGCAAGGGCGACAAAGACCGACTGGTTTTGTTCACCCGCCGAACGCTTGAACGAATCCATGCGTGGATCCCAGTTCGGGAAGCTCGCCGCAAAGGCGACGACTACGCTTTCTTGCTTAATTCAGCAGGCCGTCGTCTTCAACCTCGCGGTGTTCAACGTCTTATGGATGACCTCGCCGTTGATGCAGCGCTCCCTAAAGGAAAACTCACACCTCACGTTCTTCGCCACAACTTTGCGACAGGCCTCTTGGAGCGGGGGGCGGATCTTGTGACCATCCAGCGGTTGTTGGGCCACTCCAGCATAGCCACCACTCGCGTCTACCTCGAAATTTCGGATCAAACACTCCGGGAAGTCTACCACCGAGCTCAAGCCACCAGGGAAACACTCGAAGCTGCAGCCGAAGCCAGTGAGAATGTGCACGCTGTCGAAGAGGTCACACCTTCCACAAGTGCTTACGGTGTTGAAGAATCACATTCGCTTTGATGTGCGTTAAAGCACATCAAAGGGACCGAACATCACTTCTTCGGCTTGAACCAAGGCATGTCACGAACGCTTCGTGGAACCTTGAGCGTCGATCCTTTTCGGTCGCTGCTCTTTTTGCTTGGAACGGTTTTGCTGCCAGCGCTCGTCGCCTTTGCAGCAGTTGCTTTTGCAGCAGACTTTGCTTTTGCAGCGGTCTTTTTGGTTGCTGAGGCCGCTTTCTTGGCGGTGGATGTGGCGACAGTTTTTGCTTTGGAAGTTGATTTTACAGCGACCGTCTTTGCCTTTGCAGCGGTCTTCTTGGTTGCTGAGGCCGCTTTCTTAGCGGTTGATTTGGTGGCCGTTGTGGCCTTTTGTGCTGCCTTTGCAGCCGAGCTGACCTTGGTAGCGATGGCAGCGCTCAAACCAGCGTCTTGAAGCTTCTTTGCGCCGGCACCAGCGATCTTACTCACGCTGTCCAATTTAGCAGCAATGAGTTTCTTTGCTGTTGCTGCACCAACACCGGGCAATGCAGTCAATGTTTCAATCTTAGAGGAACCCTTCTTCGCAGCCATTGTCTCACTTACCCGACCATAGGAGGCGACCCACTTCAATTCTTCTCCCACTCCCACTCGACAAAGGGGTCGCATTGATGGGTCGGTCGACCAACCGACCACCATGACAGAGGGGGGTTCAGCCAACATGACGACCCGAATTTTCGCCCAAGTCCTGCGCGCAAGTGCGAGTCATAAAGTGGAACAGGAAAGTCAACTTCTGCGGCCAAAGGGATACACACTGCCAAGCAATGCAGTTTACCTTGGCGATGTGATGACTGCGCTTCTGGCAAACCTGTCCCAACCCGACACCCCTCATTTCCCTCAACCACCTGGGTTTAACGAGCAACGGTGGACCTTGACAACTCAAAGCGGCCCGCTCGGCCTTCGGGTAGAATCTCACGCCTACTGGGGCTTCGGTTTATTCAATTCTGGTTATCTGAACGTCATCGAACTGACTGGACCATACAGCCAACGAATGCGATTAATGTTTGACTTAAAAGCCTCGATAGGGCGGAATCCTTGGGAGTTTCAACACCGCAATGCTGCTCTGAAATGGCTTGCTAAGAACCACCCAACTTCAACCGTTGAGACCAATGAAGCACATTGGCGAGAAAGCTTGTCGGCTGCGCAACGGGAGTTTGAAGCTTCGATCGAAGTGATCGAACAACGTTCCAAAATTGTTGAGAAGCGAATGAATGCTGAGAAAAACAGCCAAGAGTGGGTGTTGGAAAAAGCGCAGGTCGCCTTTACCTCTGCCCAATGTGATCTGGACATCGCCCGCAACGCTCTGGCGGATGAGAACGCTCCGGGATTGGAACGAGCGCTTGCTCGCGTCGAGGCCGCTCTCATTGAAGCAGATCCGGGCACGGGACTTCTGTCCTCAGACTTTGACGCTTCAGCCCCAGAAGAACTGCGGCTGAGAACCAAAGCCAATGAAGCACATGCACCTTCTTTTTCTGACTTGGAAATCGTCGACCTCACCAGCCCGGGTGAGGAAGAAGAGTGATTTTACAGCGGATTTAGTCGCCGCGTTGCGTTGATAAAGGGGAGCCGTCTCGCAGAGATTGATTCACATGGCTTCCAAGAAGAAATCCGACGGCAGTGGAATTCAACAGGCTGCAGGTCTTATTCGATACTTCGATGAGGAATCTGAAGATGCTTGGAAGATTACACCAGGACAGGTTTACTTTGCCTGCATTGGACTTGCACTCTTCTTTTACCTCGTTAACCAAGGCGTCGTCGGCGCCATCATGGGCCTCTTCTGAGCCCCAAAACCGCTTCAGAGCGGTTGAATCATAACGATTCGGTGTTCTTTTATTGCCATGCACTTGGCAACTTTCATTGCAGTTTCCATATCGGTTGTTGCTCCAATGACTTTCTGACCATCCTCTTCGTGAAGAATGAGTTTGTGTGTAAGATTGTGAAGTGTACCTTCTTCGATTCGTTCAAAAACCCAGTGTTCGTTTTCGATTCGAACCATGGCTGGAATTTCGACCAATGGGCCCATGGCCTCACCGATTCGTTCAGTCCGTGTCTTCAGGCCGCGCAGATCCCGCAGTGGACTCCAACTGCGTCGTCGTACGTTCGTTTTGACTCGTTTTTTCTGCTCAACGCCTTCTCTAAATGCTCGTGCCATTATGGGTCCCATCCCGTGAAATCCTGAGATTCCAGTCGGAAGGCTTCCTCAATTGCTAATAAGAAGCGCGACGGCGAACAGGCCCAAGAACCCGTTTTCAAGAGGTCGCGTCATTTGCTATTGGTTTGTGCATCAAGAGCCCAATTGTAGCGATGCACAAAGGAGGGAATGCGAAACAAATCGCCGCCAAAAGAGCATTGCTGGAAAGCAAAGGCAGCATCAGAGCGGCAAGCGTTGTCACAGTCATTGGAGCGATGATGAACCCTCGAGATGGTGACCTGACGTCAGATTCAATCATCCAGGGCACAACCATGGTCCAAGCCAGTCCTAGCCAAACGCCTGGAAGAAGATACACGCCAAGCGGCGTCATGGCCATCACAATCATGGGAGTGAACACGCCCATGGCTCGAAGCCACCATGTTTCCGGGCGTGGTGCAGCATCGAACCCAAGCGTCGGCATCAACTGAACAAGAAGCATCGACCCAACGACGGCTGTGCTCAACCAGAAGCCATACAGATTGGCCCCTGCCGATTTGCTGAAGACAGGTGTCGTTTGGAGCAATGTGCACACGCTCACCACCATGAGGACAGTGACGCATGCGAACGTAGCCAAGAGGGCAAAACTCCGCTGCTCCCCGTGCAAGAGGCGACTCTCGATTTTTCGTGAGGGTTGTAAAACAAGCGAGAGCAGGACCGTTGCGTGCAGCACCATCAGCAACACCACGATGTGCGTTGGTGAAGTTGGATCATCAATCCAAGCCTGCCATGCCTCTGGACCGCTCGCAATCCACGCCAGGCAAACCACGATCAGAACAACGCATTTGATCGAGGCTTTTTGTGCTAGGTTCGCAAGATCTACATCGATGGAATACACGCTTGATGCAGCGAATAATTCGCCACCAAACATCACCATGAGGGCGAAGAGCATTGGCAGCATTGCGTTGGAGAGCGATGGCAATCCAGCGATGCTTTGTTCGGGCAAAGGGCTCGAAGCAGTGTAGGCCTGATCGGGAAACAAGACACGTGCAGCAAGAAGCAAGCACAGGGCACAGTACATCATCATGCGTTGACGAACAGCGATTGAAGCATCTTCTCCCAGCGCCTTCACAGCCGGAAGACGGTGGGAACAGACTGCAAATGTAGCTGCGGCAAAGGCAGCAATTTCGATGCCACCTTGGCCGCCGAGCAGGAGGGTGATGCGCTCAAACAACGATGCGCTTTCTGGTAACGATTGAATCACTTCCATGTGAGTGGAATCAGCCAACAGAACCGCCAATGCTCGGTGGAGAAACAGCCAAGCGAGCATGAAGGGGGGCGACCATCGAAGCAGAAGTGAGGGGAGGTCGCCTGAACTGCTTTGAACTTCGGAAGCCTTCTTTTCGATGGAGGCGATGACAATCCAAAGAGTGAGCAGGAGGGCGAGTACGGGGAAAAACCACGGCATGGTGTCTCCCAACATGATTTCGACCACAGGGGTTCACTCCTTGAGCATGGCGGAAGCAAGATAGTGAGGCGGCCGAACCCCGTTGCATGTCGCGGGGTGAATGGCAAGACCAAGACCTGCTCGCTGTGGCACGAGATACGCCTCTGGCAAACCTCGCATTGAACCTTGGATTGGACCTCGATGCTTGGTTGGCTTCAGCGACAGAAAGTCTTCCTGAAACCCTCCGCATCACTCCAAATCGTTATGATCGCTCATGGACGGAAGCAACCCTGCGATCAATCGGCGGCGCTCCGCTCCCTTGGGCGGAAGACGACTTTGCATGGCAGATGCCCTTTGCTCGAGGCCAAGCGCCAGATGCGCGAGCAAAACACATCCTGGCGCTCATGCATGAATCTGGCCGCATCACGCGGCAAGAAGCAGCGAGCATGCTTCCTGTCCTCGTTCTCAATCCTTCTTCAGGAGAGTTGGTGCTCGATATGTGCGCAGCGCCCGGTTCCAAAGCGACTCAAATTGCAGAAGCAATTCACCCGGAAGGCGTTGTTGTCGCCAATGAACCAGTCTCGGGACGGGTCAACATGCTTGTGTCCAACCGCGGTCGTTTGGCCATTTCAAACATGCTCATCAACCAACAAGACGGTCGCCATTTGGGGCGAATCCCCCCGCCTGGCTATGATGGAATTGTTGCAGATGTCCCGTGCACAGGTTCGGCAACAACCCGGAAGAACCGCAACGTGTGGTGGAAATGGTCGCCAAAAAATGGACGAAGCCTGTTCAACCTCCAAGTGGAGATTGCCTTCCGAGGTGCGACATTGTTGCGCCCGGACCACAACCTTGTCTATTCGACATGCAGCATGGACCCGTGTGAAAACGAAGCTGTTGTCGCTGAACTTCTAAGGCGAGCTCCATGGCTCGAACTTGTGCCAATCGACCGGGCCAACCTCGAGGGTTTGGTGCTTCACAATGGATTGAGTCAATGGGATATCCTTGACGAAGAAGGCCGACCTTGCGTCGGTCTCAAAGCCCTTGAAGTCCCTTCAATCCACGCCTCTCATTTTGCTCCAAAGCAACGCTGTTCAATGGCCGAGGCCCTCGGTATCGAAGTCGATGAAGCCTTAGAAACCACCATCGAAGCGACGTTGCCCCACTGCCTACGCCTGTACCATCACGACAATGACACGGGTGGATTTTTCGTAGCCCAGTTGAGGCATAAACCCGAATCAACCCCCGGGAACGTCGCTCGAACCTTTGTTCCAAAGCGCTATCAAAATCCTGAATCTGGCTGGGTGCCAATGGTGCTCGATCAACCACGCCCCAACCGCCATTCGATCTACCCCGCTCCGCAGCCGATCGTCGAAGAGGTTCAGGAACGCTACGGGCTCAACGACAGCGATTGGTCATGGTGGCACCGTGGAAAACGTTTGAACATCGCACCGAAATTAGTCGAAGAGCGAATTTTCAGCCGCCAGTGCCCGAACAAAAAAGGAAACTTGTGGCCAGGAGGCACCTTCCATCCGCTGAAACTCATCCACGTCGGTCTGCCAGCATTCACTCAGAAGCGAAAGATCTGGCGTTCACGCCAAGAGTCGGTTCCAGCGTTGCGTCACCTTATCACCGCCTCAACACCCGCCATTTCTCCAGAAACACTCGAACGAATGCTTCGCGGCTGGGCACCGCTCATGGAAGATTACGCAGAAGCCTTTGGATCGATTGAGGAAGAAGGGCCAGTTCTGCTGTCGTGCGCTTTACCATGCGGTGAAGCACTGGTCTCAGGATGGGTTGGAGCCCGTCTCACGCTGATGATCGACCGAGTCGGACGAGATGTCTTACGAATGAAACTCGGTATGCCGACAGAAGCTGACGAGGAAGAATGAGGTTTTGCTATGCGTGGCGTCTTGTTTTTGATCACATTTGTTGCGCTTCTCACCTCATGTGCAGCACCTCTGGCGCTGGCAGCAGAAGATTCACTAAGCACCGTTTCCAAGTCGATTCCTGCGCCTGAGGCTCAAAGCCAGATGCTCATTGAATCGTTTTTGCAGGACAACGGCGACGCCCCAATTGGCGCTGATGAAGGCGAAGGTATTCGCTTGTCGTGGTGGTCATGGAGCGATGAAACCGGATCGGATTGGCCAGACGATGATGCCAAAGCTCGCTACGGCCAACTCGGGTTGGTCGGAGAACCAAAAACGGTGTACAATGGGCAGCCAGAGGCGTCCACGGCACGCAGTCTTCAACTCGAACAACCCTTGCTCGACCTTCAAGGCCAGATTGAATTGGTGCGCGACGAATCAGGAGGCATCGGCATTTCGCTGCCCGTTGCATTCACACCCAATGTCAACTTAAGCGACTCAACGGTGTTATCCATTTTCATCAGTGAAGACCGGGCTGTGGATCAGCACGGTCGTGTAGCCCACCACCTTGTTCGAGACATGATGCCTCAAGTTGGGTTTTCAATCCAAGCAAACAACACCACTGAAACAACGTGGACCGTTCCTTCCACGCATCTGCTTGCGGCAGGCATTGATTTCGATGAACAACCCCACGGGTGGCACATCACCCTCGCGTTCTTCGGAGGGGTTGAAGGCGAAGAGGAAGAGCGCTTGATCAGCCTCCATCACACCTCGATGCCAACCTCGTGGGATGGCGTTTCTGCTGGTGATTTCTTCCTTCCGGGCTTTCTTTTGCTGCTTTGTGTGGTCATTGCTTCAGGGGCCGTCATGGGTTCATTCAAGCGGGAAAAAGGCATGCCGAAAATCGATGCACAGTGGACATCTTCTGACCCTCCATTGCTGCAATTTAGGATCCTCGCTGGTAGCCAACAAGTGACGCTCAATGGGTGCGCATGCATCGAGCCATGGGCGATTCGAGGCGGCTTCAAACGGGTCAAGATTTCAGCCGAGCACCATCACGAGTTCACCATTCGTTTCAAACGGGTCGAACCTCAAGATTGCCATCTTTCATTGAATGTGGAAGTGGATGAGTTGGGGTCATGGACGCAGTACCTTCGCCTTCCATCATCCCGCGATGGAGTCCGAAGCGTTGAAGACGATGGGCATGAAGCAACAGTCGGTGATGAAGTATGAACCTCGATGAGACCGACCGAGCCATCCTCGAAGTGTTGCTTGAGGACGCACGCACCAGCCAACGTGCGCTCGCACGAAAAGTTGGCATCGCACAAGGCACCGTTCTCAACCGTCTTCGACGCCTCGAAGAAATGGGTGTCATCAAAGGGTACAGCGTGATGCTGGACCCCGGTGCAGTAGGATGGTCGATGACCATCATGGCTGGTTTACGAATCATGAAGGGTCAGATGATCGATGTCCAGACTCAAATCGCTGCCGACCCGCGCGTCTTTGCCGTTTACGATGTCACTGGCGATTGGGATTCGATGGTGCTGGCGCGCGTTAAGGACCGCGCTGATTTGGATGACTTGACCAAGACGGTGTTCACCCTTGACGGCGTCACTCGTTCCTACACCCACGTCGTTTTGAACACGGTGAAAGAAGACGGACTGCCTCGCCCTGTGTCGGAATGAAGCAGAAGTTCTACTTCGAGTTGTGATCATCGTATTCATCGATGAATGGTAGCAATTCATAGGCCATGCTTTTGAGCGATTCAACCACCCTTGTTTCCGGTTTAAGCGACTTCATCAGCACCGTACGAGCCTCTTCGGAGATCTTGACATCCATGCTTTCTAAGCGTCTGCGGAGTTCAGACTGAAGGCGTCCACCCGTGCGGTCCCAATCCATCAATATGCACAGGGACGGGCCGTTGTCAGCGGTGCGGCGAACGCCGTAAGTTTCGTACAAATAGGCGACGAGCCGCTCGATTGGCCAGCCGCGATTCAGCATTTCAATCGGCCCTGAAAAACCAAGCGCTGTGAGTGCCATTTTGTCTCGTTTCCCTTCGACAAGGATTGGCCAATCAAGCGTTCGATTCAACATGCGTGCATTGGCCAACGCTTCACCAGCGAGGCGAAACCGCAGAGCTGCATCGCCCGAACCAAGCGGTGAGCGATGCTTCGAATCTCGGGTCATCGATCCTCCATGGCGTGCTCAAGGGCAGTGAGTATGGTGGCGCATTCGCTGGCCTCAATTCGCACGGTTTTCTTCCTCGATGTAAGTCCATTCGTGATGCTGAGCGACGCCTTTGGCACCTTCAAGGTCCGACTTAGAAAGGCCAAAACCGCTTGGTTTGCCTGACTTTTTTGAGCAGGTTCAACCACCGCTATGCCGAGGCGAGACCGCCAAGGGTTGACTTCGAGCAATCGCTCAGTGTGGGCTCCAGGCTGAACTTCAACCGACAACAAGACCGCTCCGTCAAGCGTTGCTTGGAGGCAGGAATGCGTTGCCATGGCGTTCCATCCGGCCCGCCGTTTATCAACCTGACACGATGAAGTTGGCATCATAAAAGGAACCTAAAAAGCCACAAAAAGGCCCTAAAACGGGGTGGCTGAAACGCGCGACTCAAGCGGTGAAAGACAATGATGACGAAGGTGGGCTCGACAAGGGTTTAAGTCCGGTCCCATCGGCCATGAGTTTGAGGATATACTATGCCTGCTGAAGACACTGTTTTCAACGTCTTGTATGACAAGTTCATGTTTTGGAGTATCGTCGTGGGGATTTTCACCTTCGGCTGGATGTTCATCGCTATGCTGCGCTACCGCGACGGTGTCGAGCCCGTGGAGAACATGGACAAGTACCACATCGAGGTGGGGTCGTTTCCTGTCGACTCTCACAACACAAAACTCGAAGTTTTGTTTTACGTGCTTCCAACCGTCATTGTCGTTTGGTTGACCATGATGGCCCTTGCTTCAAACACAGCGGTCTGGAGCGTCGATGAAAATGAACCAACCTACAACATCGACATCGTAGGCAAGCAGTGGTTCTGGGAATTCCATTACACAGAAGCCTTGACGTGGGAAGATCCGGGAACGGGCATCGACGTTGACTGGCAAGGCAACATGCTCATGGTCCATGCGCAAAACACCACTGGGGTCAATGTCACGGTGGCGATTGACGGCGTGGAAACCGATTACCAACTCAACGCTTCAACGGGCATGTTTGCCCTTTCAGGCGTCATGTTTGACGTGGAACTTCATTCGAAGGTCACCGTCGTTGATGCTGATGAAAACCTGCTCCACACATGGGAACACCTGCCAGTTGGAACAATCCTCTCAAGCGCCGGCGGTCAACACCTGATTTTGCCCTGTGACAAGATCAGCATCCTTTCCCTTCACTCCCGCCCATCCGATGCTTCGAACCCGAACTACGTCGGTGTCCAGCACTCCTTCTGGCTCCCTGAATGGGGCGTCAAAGAAGACTTGGTCCCTGGACTTGAAGCTGGTACAGTGATGTACGCTCAACCTGATGACTTGGGCACCTTCCCAATCCGATGTGCCGAATACTGTGGCATGGATCACTCCAAGATGCAAGGGAACGTCGACATCGTCGCAACTGAAGGCGAGACATGTGAAAAAGACACCGGGGTCAAGAAGCAATCCTCCCAAGACGGAGAAGCAGCAAACGGAGGTGGGTATTGATGCGAACACGTGCACTCACACTCGTCGCCCTCATGCTCCTCATGCTTGCAGCCGCACCTCAATTTGAGGCAATGCCCACAGGTATTGGCTCAGCAGGTGACAACGGATGTACATGCCACGGTGGCGCATCAGCGGACACCTCGGTCATTGTCGAAGGACTCCCTGACAGTTTCAACGCCAGCGAGACCTACCCGTTCACCGTGACCGTCGTCAATGACGTCATGGAACTTCACAATGGTGGCAGCACCGAAGGAGCAGATCCGTGGAACGGTCACGCAGGCGGATTCCGAATCCTCACAACCTCAGGCATGGTCTCAACGGTCAATGAATCGTTAAGCCATGACATGGACGGCGGACTTACCCATACGGCTGATGCCAACGGTGTTCGCACCTGGGACTTTGAATGGGTCGCTCCAGGCGATGACGGCAAGGTCGTCGAAATCACCGTGTACGGCAACGCAGTCAACGGCGGCGCTGGACCTGGTGGCGATTACTGGAACCAAGCAGACTTTTTCATTCCCGGTGCCAACGCTGGTGATATTGCACCAAGCGCTCGTGCTCTTGTTGTGCTGATTACCGCAATTGGCCTTGCTCTGGGCCTTGTTTTGCTCGGCGTTTTGTATGTGTTTTACGCACGCTCCCCGTCCACGTTCACCATCGAGCATTTCTGGTCGTACCTCAAGCCATGGCTCACCACCACCGATCACAAGCAAGTTGGTATTCTCTACTTCTTGTATGGATTCACCTTCTTCTTGGTTGGTGGCGTGCTTGCCTTGCTGTTCCGTATCCAGCTGGCGCTGCCTGAGAACACCTTCCTCACCGAAACAGAATACAACTCCTTCTTCACCCTGCACGGCACAACCATGATTTTCTTGGCAGCCATGCCAATGATTGCTGGTTTCATGAACTATGTTCTTCCGCTCCAAATCGGTGCGAAGGATCTGGCATTCCCCCGCATCAACGCAATGGGTCTGTGGCTTCTTGTCTTCTCGAGCCCTCTGATCTACGCTGGAATCTGGTCTGGTGAGGGTGCTGACATCACATGGGTGATGTACCCTCCTTACTCCTCACTGACCGAATCAAACCTCGGTGCTGAACTGGCTCAATACGGTTCAAACATCGGTACAACAGCGTTCATCTCTGGAATCCTGATGCTCGGCGCCTCCTCGACGCTTGGTGGTGTCAACTTCATCACCACCGTGTTCACAATGCGCGCCCCAGGTGTCGGCTTCATGAAGATGCCATTGTTCGCTTGGTCTGTCTTCGTCAGCGTCTTCATGCTCTACATGTCGCTGCCTGCCTTCATCATCGGTGTTGCTTTCTTGCTCTTCGACCACACGCTTGGAACCGTGTTCTTCACCGCAGGTGGGGACAGTTTACTGTTCCAACACCTGTTCTGGTTCTTCGGCCATCCTGAAGTCTACGTCGTCGTTGTGCCAGCGTTCGGTATCGTTTCAGAAGTGCTTGCAACCAGCGCCCGAAGATCGATCTTTGGTTACAAGTCAATGGTCTTCGCAATGGCTGGAATCGGTGTTGTTGGCTTCATCGTTTGGGGCCACCACATGCTGACTTCTGGAATGGATCCATTCTGGCGAGCAGCGTTCATGATCACCACGATGGCTGTTGCGATTCCGACAGGAGCAAAGGTGTTCAACTGGTTGGCAACCATCTGGGGCGGTAGCCTCGTCATGCGAACCCACACCCTGTGGTCGCTTGGGTTCCTTGTCACCTTCACCCTTGGTGGCATCTCTGGTATGTTCTTCCCAGTGGCAGGTCTCGACGTCCACTTCCACGATTCATACTTCGTTGTCGCTCACTTCCACTATGTGTTCATCGGCGGTACTGTCTTCGCATTGTTCTCCGGTGTCTACTACTGGTACCCCAAGGCAACAGGTCGAAAGCTCAACGAAACGCTTGGACTCTGGCACTTCTTGATTGGCTTTGCTTCCTACAACGCAACCTTCTGGCCCATGCACGCTCTTGGGATCATGGGTATGCCTCGCCGAACCCACAGTTACACGACTGAAAGCGGATTTGCCGAGTACAACATGGCCATCAGCACATTCTCCTTCATCTTTGGATTAAGCCAACTCCTGTTGGTTTGGAACATCATCCGTTCCAACCGCCACGGAGAACCTGCAGGAAACGATCCATGGGGCGGCTGGTCCCTTGAATGGATGACCACATCGCCACCTCCAACACCTTCCTTCCATGACATCCCAACACAGGGAGACATGAACGAACTCTATGGCCACCACGGCACAGGCCAAAAGAAGGAAAGCCCGCTGAAGAAGTTGGCAACACCACTTGCAAAGGGGGTCGAAGAATGAGCGGACATGGAAATGACGTTGCGAACAGTATCTGGCTGCGTGCAGTCATGATGGCTGGAATAATCCTCACCGTTGGTGTGATTGGATTTGCTGTGCTTGGTGTTGCAATTGCAGGCCAAAAGCATCACACATGGGAAGAAGAACACCATCACTACGAAGATGCCAAAGAAGAATGGCAGACTGCAGTCGCAAACACAGATATCTCTGGCGACGATCACTCTGCAGAACTCTACATCGCAAAGGAAGAGGCGCACAACACCGAAGTTGCAGCTCACCTTTCCTACCTGACCTACCGTGTTGCGGGCATGACCATGCTGTTCCTCACCATCGCTTACACGTCCTTCATCGGTCTAGGTGGGTTCTTGAACGCAAGCAAACCAAAGGCAGGCGATCACGGTGACGATCACGGTGATGGCTATGGCGACGATCACCACGGCTCAGCCTCCCCGATCATCTTCGCGTTTGGTATCATGGTGTTCTTGACCGGTTTACCCGATTTCATCATCGCTTGCAAGGCCTTGCTCGATGAAACCGTCGCAGCAGAATTGGGCATGCTTGGCGTCAGCGTCTCAGGATTGCTGATCATCGTTGTCGCAGTGTCCAACTGGTGGTTCGAAGACCTGCCGTTTATTGGCCACGGTGAACAAATTGCGACCTCGTATCCGTTCGAAGGTGACCACATCCGTAAGGTGGGTCTCTGGGTGTTCATCATGTCTGAAATCATGGTGTTCGCAACCTTCTTTTCTTCCTACCTGAGAATGCGCACTGAATGGTGCACAAAGTGGGCTTTCGAAAGCAGCGATGGCGGCTTTGAAGGCTGTGCTTCCCAAGACGATTGGGTCCTCACAGCATCGGATTACCTTCGACCAGGCGGTGCTAAACTCGATGGCCTTGGAGAATCCGTTGGTGACTTCTGGACGCTTTTACCTGGTGGAATCAACACCTTTGCCCTGATCATTTCCTCTTACACCATCGTCTTGGCGCTCAAGACGGCGAAGAACACGCATTGGGAACCATCGAACGGCATCATGGGCAAATTGATGCCATCAAAGAAAGTAGCGATTCGGAACTACCTCATCGCAACATTGCTTCTTGGTTCCCTGTTCATCATCCTCAAGCTTGTTGAATGGAGCCACCTGGTTGCAGAAGGCTTCACCATCGGTACAGTGCAAGGTTCCATCTTCTACATCGCCACAGGCGCTCACGGTCTTCACGTGTTCGTTGGCTTGATCATCATGCTCTATCTCGTGTTCAAGGCCAATACAATTGGCTTTGATGAGAAGAATGCACAGGGCATCGAGTACTTTGGTCTGTACTGGCACTTTGTTGACCTTGCTTGGGTGGTTATTTTCCCAGCGTTCTATTTGTATTGAGGTGAGATGATGAGTGAACATGCAGAATTTATGGGCAAAGACGTCTACTTTTGGAACTTCATCGTTTTGATGTTTTTCACGCTGTTTGAAGTGGGTGCTGTTTTCTTCGAGCAGATCCCAAAGAACGCAGTATGGGGCATTCTCATCGTTGTCGGTCTCATCAAAGGCTTCGGTATCGCAGCCTTCTTTATGCACTTGCGCGATGAACACAAGTGGTTCAACATCACGTTCATGTTCCCTTGGATCTTCGTAGCATTGATGATTTGGGGCATTGGGCTATCAAACCCTGAAGGTGTTTCAGGACTTCCAAGCTGGTGCACACCAGATTGGACTTACGCCACCGAACGTTGAACCGAGTAGGATAACATTCAAACCCCTCGCCCGAGGGGATAGAACCATGATGCTCCGTCGTACATTGACACTGGCCATTTGTTTGGCTTTGCTTGTAGCCGCAACCCCGACCGCTTCTGCGTACAAAGGCTTCCAACTCTCTCGAAACGACGTGCTTGATTTCACCCTCACCGATCAGAACAGTGAAAACTTCACATTCTCAACCCTCGATAAGGAAGTCACTGTTGTCTCCTTCATGTTCACCGCATGTGCTGACGTATGCCCAGTGATCACCCAATCCCTTCGCCTCGTACAGGAGGGCCTGTCGGATGAAGATGCAGACCGAGTCGGTTTCGTCTCAATCTCCGTTGATCCCGAACGGGACACTCCAGAAGTTCTGTCAGAATACGTGGAACTGCATGGTGCTTCATGGCCACATCTCACCGGCGACATGGATGTGCTTGCTGATGTGTATGGGAACTTCGGGATTTTGGTCGACCAACAGGTCATCGAAGCTCACTCAGAAGCAAATGATGACCCAACCGTCACCTACGTCGACCCGTCAGGAAACGCAACTGAACTCATGTTCAAGCCAACAGGGTGGGGATTGCACGAAGCGATAACCTATGATGCAAACTGGACCATCAACGCTTCACAAAGCGCCTATGGCCACTACATCACTTCCATCGAGGGCGTCGAAGCACCTTCTGATTCTTCGTGGTGGTGGAGCCTTCTGGTCCACAATGAATCTTCGATGGCATGGGAAGCATCCGATGTTGGCATCGACTCAATCGATGCGCTTGACAATGACCAACTGGTTTGGGCCGCATCGAACGCTAACCTTTCGCACCTCGCTGCACCTCACCCAGAAGCTCCGAGCATGCAGATCCTCTTCCCCGACAACACCACTGCCAACCACAGCCTCGAAGCCATGAATGGATGGCACCTTTCGGCTGGGGCCTTTGCTGGTGCAGGTCTCAACACCTCGATGCCCTCCAGCCAATACGGCCACTACATGGAGTCCATCGACAACATCTCTGGACCATCTGATTATTCGTGGTGGTGGAGCCTCTCCAACTGGAACGAAACGAACGCATCTTGGGAATCTTCTTCCGTCGGAATGGACAGTTTGCTTGATCCGACCTACATCGCATGGGCTCCAAATTCGACCAATCTTTCTGAGATTCCTCCTCCAAGCGCAACCTTGCGCGAAGAAGTTGCAGTCGGCGTCTGTGGTGGATACGGCTTCGAAATGGGCTCTGGCGATTCAAAGCATTGCATGTGCGATGACGGCTACGAATGGTCAGGTGAAGACCGCTTGACCTGCACCCCAAGCGATGGTACGTTGATCGATTACGCCGTTGGCCATTCCACGATCACCTACATCCTCGTTGGCATGAGCCCCACCGTGGCTTGGACTGGCGATTCGTGGCGAGCTGAGGATTTCCTCCTCGATGTTGAAACAGCGCTTGGTGGCGAACCTGGACCTGAAGGAACAGACAGCGTGCCTGGCCTCACCTTCGGTATCGCTATGTCCGCCCTTGGCCTTGCAGCCGTGGCCGTCACACCTCGCCGTGAACACGACGAGTGATTTTCACAAGCCTCCTCAGCCGAAAACGGTATGATGGAGTGATGCACGGCTTGGTTTGTTGCAGAGATCGCATAGCCCGGTATTGCGGTGGACTTGAAATCCACTGTCTTCTAGACACGGGGGTTCGAATCCCTCTCTCTGCGCTTTTTTTCCACCCGTGCGGTGGATTCGTTTCGCCTAAAATGAGGGAAGAGTTCTCAAACTAAAGCACCCCTTGGGCAAATATGCGCCGAGGTGCTTTCGCCGTCTCCCTCTTGGGTCTCATGCTGCTTGCGGGTTGCTTTGGCCCCTCAACTGCCTCGTGGGGCACTGGTGACGGTGCTGTCGAAGTCGATTTTGATCGCGCTTCAACGAGTTTTACCAGCACCCTTGGTCCAGAGTCATCCAGCATGGACGATCTCCAAGCAGTTGGGTGCTCACCGGGTGAAGAAGACCTTGGAACCAACAAGACGATGCCTGTCAAATTCACCGGGTTCCTCGCTGCAAGCCAAATGTACGCCTCTCACACCGACCAAGTCAAGGGCATCGGCCTCAGTGTGACCACGGGCGTCGCAATCCATTCCATGTCCTTCAGTCAAGCAGCCGAGACCATCGAAGGCGAAGGCGCTCGCGTCGACCTCAAGGATTGGAACGACCCACTCAACCCACAAACGGGTGCAGGTTCTGTTGATTTGGACGAAATCGATGTCGATGAAGACACCCGCTGGTACATCCTTGCCTTGATCCCAACCACCGAACACATCCAAGACGGCATGCTTTCGCTCGGTGAATGGCATCAACCTGTGACCATTCAAGGCTACTTGGTTTCAAGCAACGCAAGCAACGCCTACGGCTATCACTCCATTCAAACAGTCAGCGATGACTGCACACTTGATGTTGGAAACCAAAACCGTGAGCAATTGTTTGTCATGGTCACCGGTATCAAACTTGACGGAGCAAGCGTCACTTCAAACGGAGAAGCGGACGATGAATGGGTGCACGGTGATGTGCCAATCCTCGGCCGTACCGGCTTTGTGATGATGTTCTTCGTTGTCGGTCTTGGTGGCGCAGTTGGCGCATTTATCCTGTCGAAGATGTTCGTCATGAAAGGGGCTCAAAACACCATGCAGATCCTTCTCGGTAAAGCAGGAGTGGCCCAGGTCAAGAAAGTCAAGCAAGACGTCAAGAAAGCCAGAGCCACAGGCATGGTTTCGCCCAAAGAGCGTCAGGCAGAACAACGCTCACAAGCTCGTAAAGAGCTGCCTAAAGTCGAGAAAAAGTCAAAGGAGAGCGGCCTTGCAGGATTTGATTTGGACAGTATTTTGTCAAACGATGATTCCGACTCATCTCCAGTGGCGTCCTCCAGCGGCGGGTCATCAGTTGTCGTAACGGCGGCTGCAAAGGAGATGGTGGACATCGTCAGCCACCAATCCTCTTCGGTTCCATCAGTGAACGCACCGACCACAGCAAGCAATGTGTTCGTTGCACCAGCACGTTCCAGCAGCGCTCCAACCAGCGTCGTCTCAACACAACCTGATCCCGAACCCCGCGGTCACTTCACCAGCGTTGCCCCTTCGAGGACCTCAGCACCGGAGCCTAAGCCGGCAACCAAGAAGAAAGCTGTTCGAAAGCGCAAAGCAGCCGTTGCAGAACCTGCAGCGGAAGAGCCAGTGGCTCACGAAGAACCAGCACCAACGCCATCAAAGAAGGCGACCTTCGAAGAAGAGGAAGATTTCTCAGACTTCTCATTCTGAGCCAGGCACACACACTCGGATTGCTCCCGGGAGGACCTTCATCGAGAGGGGTGTTGATCCAATGTTCTCTCCGTCGATGTTGATCGCAGTTGGCTCAGGCGTTTCAATCGACAGTGTGGTAAAGCGATGATAATCCACTTGCGGATGGAACACGTGGCGCCCTTCTGCTTTTAGCATGCTAAACGCCTTGAGTACATCTCGACGGGTCATCTTCTTGAGAATGCCAATGTCCATGATGCCATCATCGAGGGAAGCTCCAGGGGCTAGGGGCAGCATGGACCCCCCAGTTTGGCTGTTCTGAATCAAAAAGAGTGTGTAATTATCTTGCATTTTCACACCATCAACGCACAAGGTGGCTTGCCGTCGGTTGTTGGCCATGATGGCCATCAGAATGCCAACATCGTATCGAATCGGGCCCATCCAGCGCATTTTTTCTGCTTTGATGGTTGAGTCGACACCGAGGCCCCACGTGACAAGATTGTGGCTGTAACGGGTTGTGGTGCCTTCAACAGCCCCTGGCAAGCCGTTGCCCATCTCGACCTTCGCCAAATCGAGCGCTTGATGACGTCCTTGCAAAATGTGATTGACGGCCTCTTCGGTTGTACCAATTGCTAAGTCGGCGGCCATGGAATTTCCAGTGCCGGCGGGGATCAATCCAAACAATTCATCTTTTTCCGAGGTTGCTTGCATGCGCCCCGTGATCACTTCAGATAGACTCCCATCGCCACCAACAACAGCAAAAACATCACTGGCCTTGGCTTTAATTTCGGATGCGATTTTAATCAGGTGGCCGCTGTATTCAGAAAAGTGAATGTTCACTTCGACCCCTTGGGCTTCAAACAGGGATTTGGCTACCTCTCCAGTTTTGCGTCCCTTTTTCTTTCCAGAATAAGGATTTACCAGCATGTGAACACGCTTCGTCGCTTTTCCTTTTTTGGATTTTTGAGTGAAAACTGGTGCGTAAAGAGGCTTATGCGCCCCTTTCTTCATCTTTGTCGATTGATCTGGCTGGAAGTCGAGAGGCGTGGGGCGCTCAGCGTTCTCATCGGAGGACATGTATTGTACAGAACGAACAAGCGTTTGAAACCTTCTCCGATGAACACCACATACTGCTAAATTTAAAGTGGGTGGGATTTGATTCATAATGCATAAATAGAATTCTTAAATCATCACAACGGCGCAGTAGCCTGTTCAACCACAAAGGGTCATCGGAAGTATGCAAGATGTCTTGAACCCCAGCCGTGTGGACAGAGCATGGCCACAGTGTGGAGCGACGAGGAACAGGGGTTCATGCAACGAGCCCTGGACGTTGCTGAACGGGGCAGGGGCCGAGTGAGCCCGAACCCGCTTGTTGGTTGTGTTCTGGTCAAAGACAGAAACGTCATCGCAGAGGGTTGGCATGACCACCTCGGCGGTTTGCATGCCGAACAGATGGCCATTCACGATGCGGAAAAGAACGGTTTCTCATCCAACGGCGCAACCGCTTACGTCACGCTCGAGCCTTGCAATCACTTTGGACGAACCCCACCATGCACTGAGGCACTGATGTGGGCCGGGATCAAAGAAGTGATCGTTGCTCACCTCGATCCAAACCCAACCGTACGTGGTTCGGGGATACAGGTGCTTGAGCGAGCTGGCATCAAGGTCCGCCAAGGCCTGCTTGAAGCTGAGGCTGGAGCGCAGATGCGGGCGTTCATGCACTGGTGTGCCAACCGCCGTCCAATGATCACGGTGAAACTTGCAGTCGATCGAAACGGCTCGGTTGACGATCGCTCTGGAACTTCACAACGCTTCACTTCAGAAGCATGCCTCGACGAGGTCCACCAACTTCGCATGGAATGCGACGCGGTTTTGGTTGGCGCTGAAACCGTTGTACGAGACAACCCCTCTCTCACGGTTCGACGGATTGACGTCGAGCGCCAACCGTTGCGAATCATCCTCGACCCGAACGACCGAATCCCAAGCGAGTCAACCTTGCTTAACGACGGGGAGGAAACCCTCCACATCACCTCGACCTTCAGAGGGCTTGGGCCCTTGCTCAATCAACTGGGCGACCGGGACATACAACGCGTGCTTGTCGAAGGCGGCCCGGCAACGATTCATGCCTTCCTTGAAGACGGTCTTGTCGACGAGTTTTTCTTGGTTCAAAGCGAGGTTGAACATGTTCAACCCGTGAGTGCGAACATCGACGATGCCCTGCTTACAGCAGCGGGATTGCAACGGTTTGACGACGAGCAATGGGGCGATGAAATCGTCCAACATTGGTCGCGCTGATTACACGGTGCGTTGCGAACACACTGTGGGTGCTGGTGGGCGATGCAGGATTCGAACCCGCGTCGTCGGGTTCGAAGCCCGACAGGATATCCAGGCTACCCTAATCGCCCGCAATCCACCCGAGTTGGCCATCCTTCTTGAATAAGGCGGGTCGTTTACAACGGACATGGCGCGCTCCCTTCCGTGCATACCAACGGGCTGTTCTGCGTGTTGCAGGGAGACCACGATGCCCCTTACGAAGGCAGAAGGAGCCCTTCTTTCGAGGCGGACTGGCATGGAGGTCGACACCTTCACATGGAAAAACAACGGTGTGCTTACTTTGTTGAACGATGAAACCACGCGTGCATGTGTGTTTCTTCTGACCTCCTCTTCGGATGTCAATGCAGAAGGTATGTGCTCTGTTTACGAAGTACGCCCTCGGGGTTGCAGAACCTATCCGAACGTGCTCAACGATAAGGACGAAGCCATTTTGGATGAGGGCTGCCCTCATCGTTCCCAATTTCCTGAACCAACAGAAGAAGATGCGATCACGTTGCTCAATCTTGAGGAACAACTGTTGCGTGAAGTATGAGTCGCCCTAAACTGGCGTGCACGTGCTCAATCCATCGGCCTTGAATGCTCCAGCCCGAAAGGCTGAGCGCTTGTTCAACCTCTGACCATTCACCGTGCAAGAGGTCGACCACTTCCTCATCGTGAAGCGGTGCATCGGGATGTTCTCCCATGGGGTGAATCGGGAGGATCAAGACCAGCCCGGCGTTGCTGTGGGCGACTTCCTGAGCGCTGATAAGCACGCTTTCCAACAGCTTCATCGGCGCCAAAGAACCCTGTGAATTCCGTCCATAAGGCGGGTCGAGAACGAACCCTGAAACCGGGCCACATCCTTGTGGTAAGGCGGTGCTCAAGTTCGTCGAATCACCCTGGCACACCGTGGCCATGTGGTCAGAATGCCCTTTGAGGGCCCAAGCCAAGTTTTCTTGCGTGCCCTGAACCATCACCTCATCCAGATCAAGACCCACGACCGTGCGTCCAGACAGCGCCGCTTCAATCAGAAAACCACCAGTGCCCGTCATCATGTCAAGTGTGGTTCCGGTGTGAACCGGGCCCGAGGCGATGTTGACCGCCAAACGAGCAAGACGTGGATCGAGGCTGACGGGTTTGAAGAACGGGCGTTCAGCAGCCCTCCGAGTTGCAATTCCGTCGGATTCATCACCGAACCCAACCATCCAACCACACGCGATGGTGTTCGAACTGGCGTCGATGACAACGCCAAAGCGATGGTCAGGGGCATCGAGATCGATGGCATAGCCAGCATCGCTCAAGCGCCCGCCGATGCGTTGCGCCAATTGACTTGGACCGACACCCTCGATTCGCCCTTCATGACGCCAAGCGCGTACAGCAACGGTGCCGTTTTGCGGATGGGCCTGAACATGTTCAATGACCGCTGCGATGAACGCATCCATCGATTCTGGACCTTGATGCGCCCATACAAGAGCGTTGCAGAGAATGGCTTGGCACCCACTTGAAACAGCCACTGCTTGGCTAAGGACGCCTTCGGTAACATCGCCATCGAGGCACATCAGGCGCCGCCCTTCGAGTCGCTCGGTTTCAAGATCGGGCAGCAATGAAGCAAGTTCAGCACGAGCAAGCGCAGGGTGCCATCCCCGCAAACACGCCACATGCCTCGCCATGACTGGCGCTTGCGCCCCGACTTCTTGACGGGTTCGCATGCGAACAACAACATACCCGTACCCAATGTGAAATTCATGGGCTGCAACCTTCGAGACATCACAGCACCAGAGACCATCGATCTGAACAGTCTTGCTGGAAAGCGCGTCGGCGTTGACGCCTTCTTGACCGCCTTCCAATTCCTCACCACGATGCGCGACCGATCACCACAAGGTGACGGTGGGCCATTGCGGGCAGAAAACGGCAAAGTTGTGTCCCATCTCATGGGCTTCCTCAACCGAACCACAACCCTTCTTGCCGCTGGTATCAAACCAGTTTACGTGTTTGACGGAACCGCTCCAGAACTGAAAGCAGACGAACTCGCTCAACGCCGTGCACGACGCGTCGAAGCCGAACGCATCCACAAAGAAGCACTTGCTGTGGGAGATTTCCCGCTCGCACAAAAGATGGCTCAACGCATCATGCACTATTCTCCAGAGATGGTTGCTGAAACCAAACAACTGCTTGATTTGCTTGGCGTACCTTGGGTTGAGGCCAAGGCAGAAGGCGAAGGCCAAGCTGCTGTGATGGCAGCAAAAGGTCAACTCGATGTGGTGGCAACCCAAGACTGGGACGCTCTGCTGTACGGCACGCCGTTCTTGGTTCGCAACTTGATGACCCATGGATCAAAACAACACGGTCGCGTTGTTCAAGCCCAGAAGATCCTGTTGGAGGAAGTGCTTGTTGAGAACGAATTGAGCCGAGAACAACTGATCGATTTGGCCATCATGATCGGCACAGATTTTCATCCGGGCATCAAAGGCATTGGTCCTAAAACCGGCATGAAGTTGATCAAAACCCACGGCACCATCGAGGCTATTTGCGAAGCCAAGGAAAAGGAAGTGCCCGAGCGCCTTGATGAAATCCGTTCGATTTTCCACGACCACCCAGCCCACGAGGTTGCCGATGCCGATCTGGAACCTGGCACAGTCGACACCAAAGGACTGATACAATTTTTACAAGTCGAACGTCAATTCAGCCAACGCCGAATGGACAATGCCTTTGACAAATTAAGGGAAGTTGGCCTTATTCGAGAAGGCGGTCAGACATCGTTGTTTTCGTTCTGAGTGGTCATAAACCGCAACGGGCTTGCCAGGACATCAACACCCATGTGTTGTGTGATGGCTCCACGAGCCACGCTTTGAGGATCGGCTAAGGCTTCCAATACGGTGTTCACAGGAGCGCATGGCACACCATCGAGCATGCGCTCTAATGCTTCGCGGGGGTGCTGCTGGATTGCTTTTGCCACACAGGATTCAACGCCATTCCGGTCAAGCACGCGTCCCTTGTTGGTGGCCCACTCGGGGTGAGTTGCCGCTTCATTGAGCTCAAGTCGCTCCACCACAGTGGCCCATTGTGGATCCGAACCAACACCGAGCACAAACCAGCCATCTTGTGCTTCAAACGCACGGTACGGTACGAGGTTTGGATGTGCTGAACCCATGGCGACGGGATTGGTTCCACTCGCCATGGCGTTGTGGGCTTGATTGACAAGCGCAGCAATGGCACAATCCCACAGTGAAAGATCAATTCGCATCACTTCACCGGTTCGTTCTTTCTTGAACAGCGCAGCGAGGATAGCGTTGCTAGCGTTGAGTCCAGTGATCACGTCAATCCAAGCGACGCCAACCTTCACCGGTGCGCCTTGCGCCTCTCCAGTGATGCTCATGATGCCTGAACGGGCTTGCAAAGCCACATCGTAGCCGGGTTCATCTCGGCGGGGCCCAGTGGCACCGTAGGCGGAAATCGAGCACACGATGACGTGGGCAGGCATTGGTCCAAGCAACCGTTCAAGCGTACCGGGCTTGAAATTTTCAACCACCACATCAGCGGTTTCAATCATCGCTCGCACCGAGGCAGCATCCTGTTTGAGGTCGAAGTTGACAATTGTCTTGTTGCGGTTGCATGACAAGAAGTACGCAGCGATTTCTTTTCCATCGAATCCCTTGGTAAAAGGCGGTCCCCATCGGCGCGTGTCATCGCCCCACGGAGCCTCGATTTTGATCACTTCAGCACCAAGGTCTGCCAGCATTTGCGTGGCGTATGGTCCGGCTAAGATCCTCGAGACGTCGACGACTTTGACACCCTGCAATATTCCGCTCATGTTGGGGCCAAGTGTCCGAAAGGGTTGAACCTCACCCCCATAACCACGCCCCATGGTGCTGTTTGATTTCGATGACGACCGCACCTGGAAACGGTTGCTCATCCTCGGGCTTGTTCTGAACCTGCTCGTTTGCTTCACAAGCGACCTGGGGTACGACACCCATGTGAAAATGGCCGTTGATGAATCAGGCGGTCTTCCATGGGGCGATGTGCGACCTGAAGTGGCAGGTTTCAGCGATCCAACCGATGCTGGTGAGCGGTTTGTCCTGCCCGTGTATTCGGGTTCTGAAGCCTCGATCAAAGCCACGGCCCTCGTTGTCTTTTTCGGACTGATCGGCTATGTTCACCGCACGATTGGTGTTCGGTCCGCTGCAGTGCTGTCGCTTTCCCCCGCCCTCATCTTTTCAGTCGGACGGGGCTATGAAGAAGTGTACTTTGCTTTGCTGTTCGCTCTTGCCTTCGGTCTGTTCTGTGGCCTCTGGTCTCAGCGAATGCGTGTGCTCCAGGGGCTGATTGGTGGATGGATGCTGATGTGCATCCCCTATGCCAAAGGCATGGCAGACCCGTCAACCGTTGGCCTCATCGGGTGCCTTTTGGGTGCCATTGCTGCAGCATGGTATTCAGCACAAAATCACAATGATCCTCGCCTAGCATGGACCAGAAAACCGTTGACGTCTGCTGGTGTGGCATTGAGTGTTACAGCGTTGTTCATGCTTTTGGTTGGTGGCTTCGAAGCCTCGCCAACCCTTGGCATCATGGCAGACTACCCGTTGAGGTATGCTTCAGCTGTGGGTTTTGCCGTGTTCGATGGCATTGTTGTCTTCATGCTGTTCGGTATGGTGCTGTGGCCTCTGGTTCGCCCAGCGCTTCACGCTCTCAAAGAGGTAAACGATCCAAAGATGGCCACGATGGCCGCCATGATTTCTGCCGCCATGGTCGCTTTGGTGTTCTACATTGCAGCACTTTGGACCTTTGAATCGGTGCTTTGGGGCTCCTCATGGCCAGGTGTGATCTGGACGATGGGGAACAACGGCCGATATGTGACGCTGTTGTTCATTCCTTGTGTGATGCTGCTGAAGCAGTTGAAGATCGAAGCAAACGCCCCTTCCCTTGACGCACCACAAGGTCTGGCAAAAGCAATCGCTGTCACCCTTCTGGTGCTTCTTCCAGTGACCTTGCTGGCGAGCATCCACGGTCAAACAACATGGACCGATGATGCTGCTGAAGCAATGCCTCTCGAGCAGGGCGATCACTTCCTCTTTGTTTCAGAAGCGACGCTTGGAATGCATTGGTTCTACACCTTCTACGAACCGCTTGATGCTGAAGCCAACAACATAACGGGTCATTGGCGGTCGATGGACGTCAACTGGGTTGACGACTTGGAGCAGAACCTTTCTCAAGTGAACGTGATCGTACTTTCGCCGGATGTTGACAACGTTCCCACTGGATGGGTTGTTGAATCAAGCGGAGAAGCAGATCTTCTCAACGGTGGGGGCGAGTGGCGCGTTTTAATGCGCCCCTAACCTCACTCGTTCTTGTCAGCTTGGACTTGTGCGCGCACGTCTTGTGCAGCGGACTTTGCAGTTTGCATAGCCTTGCGGACACGGGTGCCAGCAGCGGCGTTACCCTTGTCGTGCTTTACAGCATCAGCAAGAGCAGCAGTCAAATCATCAATCATCGTTTGTACCATAGCCTGAACGGACATATCTCCCGCCCTTTCGTTTCGGTCTTTATCTCTTATGCAGGTATTTCTTGAAAACGACATGTCAGAAACGATGTATAGAGAGCCGGAGGCTGTTTTTTGGCCTCAAAAACCGGGTTCGGGTCAAATTTTGTGTCTTCTCCGGGGCGAGGGGTTGAAAACCCCGGGGTTGGAGGGGGTGGCAAGGAGGAGCATGAGATGCGTTTTGGTGTTCGAGGTACGCTGCCTGACCCAGACCCTGTGGCGACACAGGAATGGATCGACTCAATTTTGGCCGTTCGCGACCAAATCGGCGAAGAAGAAGCTCGTCGTTTATTGCTCTCCACAGTTGATGCAGCTCGAGATGCTGGCGTCGAAATCGATGTCGTCAACACCCCTTACATGAACACCCTTCACCCAGATCAACAAGGAACCTATCCTGGCGATTTGGATTTGGAAAAGCGGCTCCATGGTGTCATTCGCTGGAACGCAATGATGATGGTGACTCGCGGGAACAAATACTTCGAAGGCATTGGCGGCCACATCTCGACCTATGCTTCCGTCTCCCACGCTTGGGAAATCGGGTTTAACCACTTCTTCCGCGGAAAAGATGGCGCAGGCCAAGGCGATCACCTGTATTGGCAAGGCCATGCTTCACCCGGTATCTATGCCCGAGCTTGGCTTGAAGGTCGCTTGACCCATGAACAAATGGAGGCGTTCCGACAAGAAACCGGTGGCAAAGGGCTGTCTTCCTACCCGCATCCACGGTTAATGCCTGAATTCTGGGAGTTCCCAACCGTCAGCATGGGCCTTGGTGCCATGACTGCGATTCATCAGGCTCGATTCAACCGCTACCTCGAAGACCGTGGCTTGGTTTCAACCATCAACTCACGCGTCTGGTACACGATGGGTGATGGAGAATCCGATGAGCCTGAATCGTTGTCCCAACTTTCACTGGCAGGCCGAGAAGGCCTCGACAACATCGTGATGACGATGAATTGCAACCTGCAGCGACTCGACGGACCGGTCCGGGGCAACTCCAAGATCGTCCAAGAACTCGAAGGCCGCTTCCGTGGAGCTGGCTGGAACGTCATCAAGGTGCTCTGGGGCAGCAGTTGGGATCCATTGTTTGCTCGTGACACCACTGGACTGATCGCAGCACGCCTCGATTCACTCGTCGACGGTGACGAGCAACGCATCATGACTGCAGACGGCGACATCATCCGCAAGGACTTGTTCAACTCAGAAGGACTTGCAGCCTTGGTCGCTCACCTGAGCGATGAAGACCTTGTCGACTTGTGCGCTGATGTTGGCGGTCACGACTTCATCAAACTCCACGCAGCCTACGCCCAAGCAACCGCCCACAAGGGCGAACCAACCGTTGTGCTGATGCGCACGATCAAAGGATACGGACTCGGTCCAGCCTTTGCAGGTCGAAACACCACCCATCAAAAGAAGAAAGCAGGAATGGAAAGCATTCAGTACATGCGCGACGATATTGGCTTGTCGTTTTCAGATGAAGACCTTGAGAATTATCCTTACGTCATGCCTGAAGATGTTCCTGAACTGGTGGCTTACGCTAAGCAACGCCGAGGTGCTATGGACGGCTTCATGCCAAGCCGCTCCGTGCCAAAGTTCGATCTTAGCCTGCCAGGTGAAGCCACCTACGGCGAGTTCGATGAAGGCACCAAAGGAAAAATGCAAATCTCGACCACCATGGCTTTCGTGCGTATTTTACGCGCCTTGATGAAGGACAAAGAATTCGGTGAGCGCATCGTTCCAATCATTCCCGATGAGGCCCGCACCTTCGGTATGGATCCCTTGTTTGCGGAATTCGGCATTTACCACCCTGAAGGCCAGTTGTACAAACCGGTCGACCACAAGGTGCTGATGAAGTACAAGGAATCAGCCAAAGGCCAACTCTTGGAAGAAGGCATCAATGAAGCAGGGGCAACCTCGACGTTCATCGCTTCTGCAACCTCATTTGCCACCCACCACTACCCAACCGTTCCGTTCTACACCTTCTATTCGATGTTCGGATTCCAGCGCGTGGCTGACCTCATCTGGTCGGCAGCAGATCAGCGCGCCCGTGGATTCCTGATGGGTGCAACCTCTGGACGCACCACCCTCAATGGAGAAGGTCTCCAACACCAAGACGGCCACTCCCTGTTGATGGCCCACACCAACCCTGCTGTGCGAGCATGGGATCCTGCGTTCGCTTACGAACTGGCCACTATTATTCGCCACGGCATCGATGAGATGTACGGTCAAGACAAGGACGTCATCCACTACATCGCCGTCTACAACGAGAATTATCCAATGCCTCCGAAGCCAGAAGGCGTCGACGAAGGCATCATTCGAGGCCTCTACCTGCTTCGAGGTGCACCAAAGGGCAAGGGACCAATTGTTCGATTGCTCGGCTCAGGGCCAATCATGGTCCAGCTTTTGGATGCCGTTGAGAAACTCCAAGCCTTGGGCGTCCGCTCTGAAATCTACTCTGCAACCTCCTACGGGGAATTGCGCCGAGAAGGATTGGCCTGCGACCGATACAACAGACTTCACCCAACCGAGGATGCTAAGCAGCCTTGGGTCGAGCAAGTGCTCGGTAAGGGCAACGTGCCTGTGATCGCTGTTTCTGACAACATGGCGGCTGTGCCTGACATGATCCGACAGTGGGTCGGTGGCCATTACACCGTGCTCGGTACCGATGGCTTTGGCCGCTCGGACACCCGAGAGGCCCTGCGACGATTCTTCGAAATTGACGGCAAGGCGATTGCGCTTGCAGCCCTTTCTTCACTGGTTCGAGCAGGCACCATCGACGGCGCAGTCTATGCAGAAGCCGAGACGGCGTTTGGCATCTCCACTGAGCGCAACGACATCACTGAAATTTGATGCCTTCGTCATGAGGCACCTCGTGGCCGTAGCGCATCAGGTTTCGAGCCCTCCACCTCAAGGATGATTCGGGCTGGGCGCATGAGCGCTCTTGCATCGGTGTTCACTCAGTACCAACGAGTTTGTAATCGTCGGATATTGGTGTTGCGCCGGTTTCCATGGAGATGATTTTACCGTCTTTGAATCGCATGAAGGACATCACGGCTTCAGAGTCTGAATCGTTGGCAAAGTGAACGATGGAATGAGCGACACCAACGTCGTCGTTTTCGAAGAGGATCCTGTTGTGTTCAGATTGAGGGGCGTTGCCGCCACCAGCGAAGCCGATAATATCGGACTTGCTCATGGTGATGCCACCGACGTGAGGATTGAAGACACAATCATCGTGAATGAGTTCCGCAAGTGCGTCGACGTCTCCGTTGTCCCAAGCTTCGTTGTATGCTGTTATGATTGACATATTTTACCCATCTTGGGAGGGTGTTTAAACTCGCCGATGTGGAAGTTTTCAGGACCGTTATGAGTTATTTTCATAAATCGATGCTGGGTGGCGTGGGGCATGAAGAAAGGCGTCGCCATCCTCCTCTGCACGATTTTCATTGTCGGCTCGCTCGCAGCCTATCTCGCTACCAACGAGCCAACTGAACCCCGTTCTGATGAGAACACCATTGCAACAGAAGGCGGAACAACAGAAGGCGGAACAACAGAAGGCGAAGCATCCGAGGC